>CAIVQB010000127.1 GCA_903907925.1 uncultured Verrucomicrobiota bacterium | reverse complement strand
GATTCCACGTCACTCAGACACAAGCCGCCGACTAGTCGAGCCCGCCGGCGTGCTGAGAGCAGAAAGCTCGCGCCGACGGGCGGGTGGACTCCCCATTCCTCGAATCACCCACACAAACTCATCAGGAGCCCTCTTTCTCAACTACGGGACTGACTGACGAGCGCGATAAAAGCGGAGCGGCCATCCCATGGCCTCAGAGTCCGAGAACTTTAAAGAGTAGCCCGTGGCGATGTTCGTTCGTACCGGAAGCCACGTCGTCAAATTCGCCGACGCTTCCAAGACATAACTCCGCTTTGGCAAAGCGCTCAGTGTCAGTTGCGCGTCGTCGTCGTTGCTTCCCGCGGCAATGGCGGCGATGTGGAGCGGTGGATCGCCGTGCAAGTGGACTAACCCAAGCCGTGGCACCTCGTCAAACGAGGCAAAGTCACCCGCGACCAGGATTTGTCCGTTGGGAAGAACGGCCAGCGCGGCAATCGATCTTCCGCAACAACCCGAACCAGAACCGGGATCGAAGCTTGGATCGAGAGTCCCATCGAGGTTGAGTCGGGCAATATTGGCGCGATTGATCGGGCTCTTGGTCGCGTAGAAATCGTCATTGTTTGCAATCAGAACCCTCCCGTCCGACTGGAGTGCGAGCTGAATGCCCTGATTGTAATTGCCCAAAGTACCAAGGAATAAGTCATGCGGGAAACTGGCATCAAGCGTTCCATCCCCGTTCAGTCGCGCCAGTCCAGGGCGAGCTTGGCCATTCCAGCTCTCGAAATTCCCGCCCACCAACTTCCGTCCGTCCGGTAAATCGAGGATAGAAGTAACGAGCGCAGGACTCGTCGAAGAGATGGCCGGGCCGTCACCAGGATTCAACGTGGCGTCGATCGATGCGTCCGCATTGATTCGGACCAGGCCGTTTCGAATCACTCCTTGATAATTCGTAAAGCTGCCTCCGATCAGGATCTTTCCGTCCGCCTGGACGAGAATGGTATCCACCAATGCCGGGATCCAAACGAAAGGAAGTTGCGGAACGCCGCCAAAACTGGTGCCACCATCGAAACTCGTGTCGACTTGTCCATCAGCGGTAAGGCGTGCCAAGCCAATGCGGATCACATCATCGACCATGGAAAAGGTTCCGCCGATCACGATTTTTCCATCGCTTTGAATGGCGACGGCCTGGACCTCGCCGTCAGGTATTGCCGGAATATGAAAGTCGGGATCGGGCGTCCCGTTCGGATTGAGCCTGACAATCCGGGGAAGGTTCGATTGTCCGGAGGCCGCATTGGTTGCACTCAGAATTCCGCCGACCAGGATCTTGCCGTTCGGCTGCAGTGCCAATGCATCGACAATGGAGGAAGGGTAATCCAATTCCGCCCCACCCCCGAGTCGAAACCGAAGGACGGCCTGGAAAGAGGAATCGACCTGTCCATCCGACTGCAAACGAAACAGACTCGTCAATTGGCCTGTCAATGAGTTGGTGATGTTCCCGAACAAGCTAACCAGCACTTTGCCGTCTGGTTGAGGGGCCACGGCGCGCACCCTCCCACCGATTGTCGGGTTAAAGCTAAAGTCAACGGCTCCCGGCCGCTCCGCGTCATAGATGGTGATCACCTCCGCGCTCGGCCCGCCCCCAAGCACAACCCCGTTTGCAGCATTGGTCAGGATGACACGAAACTGCACATTGGACTCTACGGCGAGGTCGTCATGAATTGGAATGGTGATGGTCTTGCGCGTTTCCAATGGCCCAAACTGCAGCGTACCGCTTTGGGGGGTAAAAGCCACGCCCGCTTTGGCCGAACCGCTCGCCGTAGTAAAATCGACGCTGAGCGGGCCGGTCGCATTTCCTGTCCGAAGAACGGTGACGGTCGCAGTGCCTCCATCTTCACCCACCAAAACGTCCGAAACCGCAAACTGAACAGCAGGCTTTCCGACACCATCGGCCAACAATCGTGCGATACCAGCACGCGGCGCCCCGTTCACTGCCGAAAATGTTCCGCCCACCAGGATCCGGCCGTTCCGATCAAACGAGATCGTGGTCACTCCCCCGTCTTGAAAGACCATCTCTTGCCCCAACTCGATCGAGCCGTCCGCTCGGACGATGAGGAGACGATTGGTCGTGTTTCCCTGGGCGGTGTCGTAAAACCCGGCGCTGGCTAGAATCCTCCCGTCCGGAGCAACGGCCAAAGCCGCGAATTCTGTGACGCCTTCCGAATTAAACTGGAAGGAAGGGTCAAGTATGCCGTCGGAGTTGAGACGAACGAGGGAACCGCCCGCGGCCGAGATCACCTTGCCGTCGGCCTGTAGCGCGACCGGGCCAGCAACGCGGCCATCAGCCAGGTAGGAAGGGACAAAGCTCGGATCGACGCTTCCGTCTGGATTTAACCGTGCCAGGTTGTTGATCGAGAAGCCGTGGAGGCTGGTAAAGAACCCTGCCACCAGCATCTTGCCATCCGGCTGCAGGGCCAGCCAATTGGCCGTGCCAGGGCGTTCATCGGCTGTCGCTGTGTGAATCAGCAGTCCGCCGCCGCCGTCAAAACTCTCGTCCGTGCTTCCATCAGGGTTGAATCGTGCCAAGCCTGCTTGCTTCTGCTGGTTGGCAAAACCGAAAGTGCCGCCAACCACCAGCTTGCCATCCGGCTGAAAGAGCATCGCGCTGACCGAAACGCCCCCCCATTGATTGGTGCTGCTCAGTTTTGAGGTGCCATTGCCGTCGAGCGTTCCATCCGGCTGCATCCGGAAGCGGAACATCGTCCGACTCATTCCGTTGTCGCTGTCCGTAAAACCGGCCACAAGCCGGCTCCCATCCGGTTGCAACGCCAGCGCTCTGATCTCGAGATTGCCAGGTAAGCCCAAAGCAGGACGAAACGTACTTGCCGCTGAACCGTCGGGTCGCAAGAAGGCACCGGAAAAGGAATTGCCCGTGCTGGAGCTAAAGACGCCTCCGGCTAGAATCGTTCCATCGGACAGCGGCAGGATCGTTTCGTAGTTTCCACCACTGCCAAAAGCGGGCGGAACAAAGTCGGGATCCAATAGGGTCGTCGGGATTTCATGGTCCTGAATTGTCAGGATGGCTTGTGCGAAGCCCGAGAGAACAACCCCTGGGCTGGGACTGCTCAAGGACAAGTGGACCGTCTGATTGCCCTTTACTAAAGCGTCATCAAGCAGCGGCAGATGAAGCGTTTGGGTCTGTTCAAACGAACCAAAATGCAACGTGCCACTTCGGGCGATATAATTCGTGCCGGCCACCGCGCTCCCGTCTGCTGTCCGATAGTTGACAGACAGCGGTTGAGATGGATCACCCGTTCGTGTCACATCAATCGTGGCCTCGCCGGCGGACTCATTCACCGAGTAGTCACCTCTGCTGAAACCGACTCCAGGAATGGCACCGTCACTGAAGAATCGACCCAAGCCGGATGACGGAGACGCACTACCTTCAGGAAAAGTGACTGTCCCAATCAGCAAGCCGTCCGTCTGGGTGAGGAGGGGAGATTCGGTGGCGCCTTGAGCCAATTCCAGGGCCGCGTTGAGGTTCCGGTCCAGACTGCCGTCCGGATTCAAGCGCAGAATTCGATAGGATCCCGCCGTCTGGATTCCCCCTGAAAAGACTGAATAATATCCTCCGACCAAGATTTTTCCGTCATTCTGGAGCAGGACTGACGCGATCTCCCAATCGTGCTGCGGATCGGGTTCACCTAGATTTAGGTTATTTCCGATTTGCACTTCGGGCGCTGCCCCGAAAGAGGTATCTAGTCGACCATCCGAGGTCAGTCGCAGGATGGTTTGAAAATCGGAACCTTGAACCCACCCAGCCACGAGAATCCGGCCATCGGACTGGACCAAGAAAAAATCAACCGCGGCCAACCGGTTCGTCTGAGGCAGAACAGCCAGGAATTCCGGGTCAACCTGACCATCCGGCCGCAAGCGCACCAGATTCGTTTGCGAACTCCCTTGCACCGAATCAAAAGCGCCACCGACTAACAAGCTGCCGTTGCCTTGCAGCGCCACGGTTCTGATTTTGCCATGGAAACCAGCCGGTTCAAAGGACGGGTCAATCTGGCCGTTGGCTTTGAGGATGGCTACGCCAGGTTCACCTATTCCGTTGACACCTTGGAACCCGCCATTGATGAACGAGCGGCCGTCCGGAAGTGCCAAGACTCCCAGGGTACTCCCTGGCAGATCGGTCGAAGTCAAAACCGGCTGGAAGGACACATCCTGGATGCCGTTCGAATTAAGCCGAACCAGCTTAGCGTGAGCCTGCTCTCCACCGTTTTCGTAATAGTACGCTCCCTCGGCCAAGAGCAGCCTTCCGTCAGGCTGCATCGCCACATTGCGGATCTCAAAATGGTTGTCCAGCGCCGGTGGCTGAAAGCCGGTATCCCAACTCCCATCGGCGTTCAAGCGGGCCACCCTTTGATCATTGCCGCTCATCCCGATGATGATCTTGCCGTCGGCCTCCAACGCCAACGGCCAAAGGTAATAATTCGGTGCTGAAACTTTAAATGTCCCATCCACAACCGTTGGGGGCGTGCCCGCCTGCAAGGCGGAGCAAAAAGAGGAACTGACCAGGAACAGAAACAGGCTTTTTTGAAGGGCTTGCATGGGTGTCTTCATGACCGTCCAAGACGTAAACACGCGATTTCTGAGTTTCTTTCAGAGAAAGATTCTTGAAATATCCTCCATCACGGCGTGTTGAACTCCTTAGCATGACGCAGCGCCAGTCACCGCAAGACCGTTCCTCGCTCGAAACGAGGCCAAGTTTGTTGGGCCGCCTCCAAACCGCGGACGACGCGGATAGTTGGAAGGAGTTTTACCGGCTGTACGGCGGTCTCATCCGGAAATTTTCGCTCCGGGCAGGCCTAACCATGGATGAGGCCGAAGATGTCGTGCAGGAAACGGCCATTGGCGTGGCCCGGGGCCTGCCCCATTTCGTCTACGATCCAGAAACCTGCCGGTTCAAGACCTGGCTCCTCAACCTGACGCGTTGGCGCATCCAAAACCAGTTTCGACGGCGGATGCGTGTCGGCCAGGGCCACCAGCCTGATCCGGCTGCGTCGCCCCGTGGTGACGAATCGACCGGGACGGCTATTATGCATCGGGTCCCTGATCCGCACGTGCCGGACTTTGGTGCGGAATGGGATTTGGCCTACGAAAAGAACCTCCTGGCTCAGGCGATGCAGACCGTGCGTGAACGGTTGGATTCACGTCAATTCCAAGCCTTTGATCTCTATGTGAACAAGAGCTGGCCCGCCCTCGATGTCGCCAAGACGTTGGGCCTAAGCGTCGCCCACGTGTACCTGAACCGCCATCGCGTCACCGTCCAACTTCGAAAAGAAGTGGAACGCCTGCAGCGCAAGCTCGAACAGCGCATTAATTCCTCAAGCCGCTGAGGGCTCGAACGGACCGCGCAGTGGGTGACGGATGTATGGCCCCGCACCTGGTTCCCGCGACGCTGCCGGATCCCGGTCGAGGAATTGCACAATACCATCGGTTTTAGCGGCACTCGCTGTGTACCCCAATACCCAACTGCAATGCAGTGGAAAACAAACCCATGGAAAACAATCCCGTCTTCAACGACTGAAATCCATCTAAACCTAAACGCCTGGTGCAAGGATTCGGTTAAGCGTCCCTAGGTTGCCCGACGGACAAAGGTTCCGGATTTCACAGTTCGTGCAGTCGGGCCGCCGGGCGATGCAGCGGCGGCGGCCGTGCCAGATCAGCCAGTGACTGAACAGGGTCCAATCCTTGCGCGGGATTAGTTTTGTCAGGGCGGACTCGATCTTCACCGGATCGGTTTCCGTGGTCAGTCGGAGCCGTTCGGACAGCCGGGCGACGTGGGTGTCGACAACGATGCCTTCCTCCAGCCCGAAGGCATTTCCCAGGACCACATTGGCAGTTTTCCGGCCGACGCCGTCGAGGGCGGTGAGCTCGGTCAGGGTTTTCGGGACTTCGCCGGCGTGACGGGCAACCAGCGCCTGGCATGCGGACCGGATGTTCCGGGCCTTGTTGCGATACAATCCGATCCGTCGAATGTCCTCCTCCAGAACTCCCGGCGGGGCGGCGGCATAGTCGGCGGCCGTCCGGTATTTCTTGAAGAGCGCGGCGGTGACGATGTTCACCTGTTTGTCGGTGCATTGCGCCGAGAGCATGGTGGCGATGAGTAATTCCAGCGGCGATTGGAACACCAACTCGCAATGGGCGTCCGGGTAGGTGGCGCGGAGTGCGGTCAGGATCTGATGGACCCGGACCTGGCGGTTGGAGGTCGATTCTCTCGGCACGGGCATTGATTAGCCTGAACTCCTCGGTTGAAACAGCTTTGGGTGGGAGAACTGTCGTCCGTTGGCGCGGTTTGGCGAGCGCTCTTTTTCTGCGGGTGGTCAACCAGTCGTGCCTGTGGACGCCGCCTCTCCCCGACCCTCCCCTCCATTCCGAATGGGGGGGAGGGAGCCAGAACCACGGGGAAACGGGAGCGACATTTTGAACTGAGGGCTTGAAAACTTCACAAGCGTAAACAAAGTTCCCGCAGCCACCATGGAAACCGTGCCGCCCCATTCCCGGATGTCGGATCTATTGGCCTGGTGTGAATCCCGGGGAGCCTCGGATTTGCATGCCCGGGGCGGTCGACCATTTCAGGTGCGGATTGAGGGGCGGCTCAGTCCGGTTCCGGACGAATTGTTCGGGGCTCCGGACGACTTGACCCTGACTTCCTGGTTTCTCGATTCGTTTTCGCCGGCGTTGGTGGCGCGGATCACCACCTCGACGGAAGTGGACGCCAGCTTCCAACACGGAGCCCACCGCTATCGCGCCAACTTCAGCAAACAGCGGGGGTGCCAGTCGTTTTCCTTCCGATTGGTTCCGCAGCACCAGATGCGGTTGGAGGATCTCCAGTTGCCGGACTCCCTGGCCGACTTGGTGAGTGAACCCCGCGGTCTGATCCTGGTGACCGGACCGACGGGGCAGGGCAAGAGCACCACGATCCGGGCGTTGATCCAGCATCTCAATGAAACCCAGGCACTGCGGATCATCACCATCGAGGATCCCATCGAGTACCTGTTCACGGATGCCGTCTCCCATTTTGAACAGCGCGAGGTCGGGCTCGATACCGCCAGTTTTGCGGACGGGATTCGCAATGCGATGCGGCAGGATCCGAATGTCATCTTCGTGGGAGAGATCCGGGATCGCGACAGCATTTGGGCGGCGATGCAGGCGGCGGAGACGGGTCACCTGGTGATGACCACGGTCCATGCCGATTCGGTGTCCCAGGCGATTGGGAGGATCCGGGAATTCTATCCGGCGGATGAACAGCCGAACATCAGTGCGCTGCTGGCGCGCAATCTCAACAGCATCGTTTGTCAGAGATTGATCCCCAACGTGGAGGGCACTCGGACGCCGTGTGTCGAAATCCTCAAGCGCGATGCGGGGACGGCCCAGGCCATCCTGGAAAACGATCTTCACCGTTTGACCGGCATCATCGAGGCCTCCAACCACGTCGGGATGCACTCGTTCGATCAGTACCTCCAGGAATTGCTGGCGGCGGGCGTCGTCTCCGAGGAAACCGCCCGGACGTTCGCCATCAACCGGCACCGCCTGGATCTGGCGTTGCGCGGGATCGTCACCAACCAGGCCATTCTCGATCCGGACCGGGGCCGCTGAACCAACGACGCCATGCTCATCCTGTTCCGGTTGATCTTTACGGGGTTGTTTGTCGGCTTGTTGTCACGGGCGGCCTACGAGGCGCACGCGAATCTTTCCAACGATATTGGCAACGCGGGAAACTTTGCCCTGGCGATTGTACTGGGGTTCGCCGCCGCCGCCACTTGGGCGCCAGTGTTGGGCGAAGCAGTGGCGGGGCCGATGACCGGAACACTGACCGATGGTTCGGTTTCCCAGGATAACTCAGGCCTGATCCGCTGGATCCGCCGCCTGGAACATCGGGGATGGCGGCGCGTGGTGGTGGTGCTGTGTTTTGTCGAGGGCGTCCGGCATCCGCGGCTCCCGGCAGCATTCGTGCTCGGCATGAACAACGCCCGTCCTGGTTCCTGGTTGGAGGGTGTTTTCAGTCGCGAGGTGTTTCGTTTCAACAACGTCGCCAACTGCGTTCGCGCCCATGATATTCTGAAACTTCGCCACGACATCGACCCCGGATTGCATCGGGAAGCCGAGGTGAACCTGGCCTTGCTATCGCATATTCGCGCGCCGCGGCCGGAACCCGCGATTCTTCCGGTGCCCGCCGCGCCGCCCGCCCCGGCTCTGCAGCGCAACTCCAGGATCCGCCTGTTTTCAACGCCGTTTTCCGGGACGCATCCATTGGGATCCCCGCCTGCAGTTTCTCCGACGGAACCCGGCGCTCAAAGTCCCGATCGTCCCGACCCCTCCTGACATGTTTTTATTCCTTAATCGGGTGATGAAGACGGTCGTGGTGGGGCTGTGGCTCGCCGCTGCGGTTTGGGTTTGGAGTGAACGCGAGCGCGGACGTTCGTTGCTGGATTGGTATCAGGCGTGGCGGGATTGTGGCTACACGGAGCCGGCCCTCCTTCCGGCGATGGATGGGAGTGTCGTGCGAGTCCTGGCACCGTCGACCGTTCTCTTTCGGGACGATGGCGGATCGACCTTTTCGCTCGGCATGGTCGGTTGGATTCGTCCGGACGAGAATCGAACAAACCCCAAGGCGCTGCGGATCTGGTCGGCGATGATGATGACCAACCTGACCACACGGCTTGCCGGTCAGCGCTGTCATTTCGCCTGCGCCACGCTTCAGACCAACTGGGTCGGCCTTCAACACGCCCCGAGCCGGACCGGCACGGGGTTTCTCTACCTCGGAACCAATTCCATCAACCTGGCCTTCGATCTGGTGACCGAGGGCAGGATCCGCATCTCGCCCACCGCCCTTCAAATGCTGCCCTTGCGGGAGCAGGTGGCCTTCCGGGCGGCGGCCCGCCGAAGTTCCGAAGCCGGGACCGGGCTTGGAATGGGAACGGCCCCGCAGGCGGCGCGTTCGGAGTCGGAGACATCCCCGGA
Organism: uncultured Verrucomicrobiota bacterium; assembly: GCA_903907925.1. Taxonomy (GTDB): domain Bacteria; phylum Verrucomicrobiota; class Verrucomicrobiia; order Limisphaerales; family UBA9464; genus CAIVQB01. The sequence continues at coordinate 57,971 of CAIVQB010000127.1, read as the reverse complement.
GTCACGCCCGCGGCGATTGTGATGCCGTTCGACGCGGAATGATGGGTTGAGACGGAATCCTCAGGCGAAGTCGTACACCACGACCTTGGTGCAGACCCGCTTGAAAACTTTCTCCACGAATTCCAAGTGGAGCGGGTGGATCTGGTAGTCGTCCTGCGATTTCTTGTCGGTGAACACGAGGTTCAGAGCAATCTGGTAGGATTGATCCACGACCGAGCGGTGGCTAGGGACCATTTTTCCCGCGTGATAGTGCAGCACCCCGGGAATGGGCTGGAGGTACTTTTCGCATCCGGCCAGCAGTTCGTCGGCGGAGTTGGGGTTGGCGGGATTGGTCCAGAAAATGACGACGTGAGAGAACATCGGGGCGGAGAATAAAAGCGCCGGGCGGCGGACTCCAAGGCGAATGCGCGCGAATGAGGGTTTTCAAACGAACTGCCGGCCGGACCTCTGGCTGGAGATTATTGGCTGGCCACTTGAACCCGGACGGCACGGCTCTTACGTTGTCCCCATGACGTTGACCGATTCCCAGAAGGATCAGGCCCGCCAATGGCTGGCTGACGGGATGAAACTTTCCGATTTTCAAAAACGCATCGAGAAGGACTTCGGCCTCAAGATGACCTACATGGAGGCCCGTTTTCTGGTCGATGACCTCAAGGTTCTGCCGAAGGATCAGGAACCGGTGGTCAAACCTGAACCGGCACCCGCAGTCGCGGGAGCTGCGCCCGCAGCGCCGGCCGCCCCGGGGTTGATCGTGGATTCAGCCGCGGCCCAGCCCGAGCCGGCACCTGCCGGTGGTGTCGAAGTGACGGTCGACGCGGTGACCCGTCCGGGCACCGTGGTGAGCGGACGCGTCAAGTTCAGCGATGGCCAGGGTGGGTCGTGGTATGTCGATCAATATGGACGTCCGGGCTTGGTGGCGGACACCAAGGGCTATCGTCCGCCGGCACCCGATCTGCAGGAATTTCAGGTCGCGCTGGAGCGGGAATTGGTGCGGCTCGGGATGTAGCCGGCGTTGGACCCGCCCAGGCCGTTTCGGAAAAACCGAAACGATGAAGTTGAAACTGCTTCGAGCGATGGGTCCTTTGCCGATTCGCGCGGTGGAGTGAAGTCCATGCGAGGCCGGATGCGATGCACTTTTCAATGACCGTGGGGCACCGCCTCTCCCCAGCCCTCCCCTCCATTCCGAATGGAGGGGAGGGTATCCGCAGGGCGCGAGAGGTGGAGCCCAACTGCGAACACTGACGCTTCAAAACCCCTCGCAAAGACGGATTTGACTGCATCGTTTCGGCTAAGCACCGAGATCGAGGCCGAAGATTCGCTGGTGCTCCTGGATGCAGAAGCGGTCGGTCATGCTGGCGATGTGATCGCAGACCGCCCGTTGCCAGCCGTCGCGCCGGGCGCGTCGGCGGACCGCTGCGGGAACCTCTTTCGGATGGGCCAGCAGGTAGTGAAACACCTCGCCGAGCATGCGCGCGGCGCGATTGTTGGGGCCGGCCACGGCGGGATTGTAGTAAAGATTCCGGTACAGAAACTTCCGGAGTTCCAGGTTGGCCTTGCGCCGAAGCGTGCTGTAACGGACCAGCGGTCGGGAACAGCTCCGGACGGCGTCGGCGGATGCAACGCCCGCGGATTGAATCGCCGCCTCGGTGGTGGTCACCACATCCGTCACCTGTTGGTCGATGATTTCGCGGATCGTGTAATAGCGCCGGCTTTCGTCGGGAAGGGCGCCGAAAACGCGTTTGACCTTTCGGGCGGCGGCGGTCCAGACCTCGACCTCGCGCAGGAGGCGTTTTTCATCGAGCAACCCGCTGTCCAGGCCGTCGTCGAGATCGTGACTGTAGTAGGTCACCTCGTCGGCGAGATTGGCAATCTGGGCTTCGAGCGAGGGTTGGCGGTGGACGAAAGCCGGGCCACCCGGGGGCACGTCGAAGGCGGTTTGATGTTTCGCCAAACCTTCGCGGACTTCCCACGAGAGGTTCAATCCGGTGAAGCGTGGATATTTTTGTTCCAGTTCCTCGACGATCCGGAGGCTCTGGCAATTGTGATCGAAGCCGCCGTGTCCCCGCATCAGGCGGTTCAGGCTCGCCTCGCCGGTGTGGCCGAAGGGTGAATGCCCGAGGTCGTGGGCGAGGGCGATGGTTTCGGCGAGATCCTCATTGAGGCGAAGGGCGCGGGCGATGTTCCGGGAGATCGCGGCCACTTCGATGGTGTGGGTCAACCGGGTGCGCAGGTGATCGCCGGTGCCGTTGAGGAAGACCTGGGTTTTGTATTCCAGTCGGCGGAAGGCACGCGAATGGATCACGCGATCGCGGTCGCGCTGGAACGCGGTGCGCCATTCCGGAGGCGTTTCGGCATGGATCCGGCCGCGGGTGTCCGCGCTGAATTGCGCGTAGGGCGCGAGAAACTGCCGTTCGCGGGCCTCAAGTTCGATCCGGGTGGCGGGCATGGCGGGCTGGGTCCTTCGCGGTCATTCTGTCGGGGGAACGCTGGAAAGTCCAACCGGCGCGGGGTGCATTCTGCGTCTCGTTGCTTGAACGGCGTGACGGGAGGGGGTATCTGTCGCCGGACGTCCGAACCGCAAAACAACGTTTTCCCATGCCCGCATCGCGTCACGTCTCCTACAGCCACAACACGCTCGCCATCATCATGGGTGGCGGACAGGGAACCCGCTTGTTCCCCCTCACCGAGGAACGGGCGAAGCCGGCCGTGCCGCTCGCCGGCAAGTACCGGCTTGTCGACATCCCCATTTCCAACTGCCTCAACTCGGATCTGCAGCGGATCTATCTGCTCACCCAGTTCAACTCCGCCTCGCTCCACCGGCACGTCTCCCAGAGCTACAAATTCGATCATTTCAACGGGGGATTCGTGGAAATCCTGGCGGCCGAACAAAGCTTTTCCAGCAGCTCTTGGTATCAGGGCACCGCGGATGCCGTTCGCAAGAATCTCCAGCACTTCAAGAACACCAACTTCGACTACGCACTGATCCTTTCCGGCGACCAGTTGTACCGGATGGATTTCCGCCGGATCATCGAAGCCCACGAAGAGAGCTCGGCCGATCTGACCATCGCCACCATGCCGGTGCCCGCCCGGGAGGCGACGGCATTGGGCATCATGCACATCAATCCCGAACGGCGGGTGACCCGGTTTGTCGAGAAGCCGAAGGATCCGGCGTTGCTGGACTCATTGAAACTGGATCGCGCCAGCTATGCCGGTCTGGGAGTGAAGGGTGACGAACAGTTCTACCTCGCCTCGATGGGCATCTACGTGTTCAACCGGGACATCCTCTTTGAACTGCTCGACAACAACCTGACCGATTTCGGCAAGCACATCATCCCGGGTGCAATCGAAACCCACCGGGTGTTTAGCTATGTGTTCCAAGGCTACTGGGAAGATATCGGAACGATTCGGAGTTTCTTTGAAGCCAGCCTCGACCAGGCCGCGGTGAAGCCGAAGTTCAATTTCTTTGATCCACCCGTCTTCACCCGTCCCCGATTTCTGCCGCCCTCGAAGATCAATGCCGCCGCCATCGAACATTCGGTCATTTCCGACGGTTGCATCATCAACAAGGCTCGTATCCAGCACAGCGTGGTCGGCATCCGGGGCATCTTGGAGGAGGGGGCCGTGCTCAATCGCGTGGTCATCATGGGGGCGGATTACTACGACACCACCGCCCGGCTCAATCAGCCGGAAAACCGCGGGATTCCCATTGGGGTTGGCCCGGGAACGCGCATTGAGAATGCCATCGTCGACAAGAATGCCCGCATCGGCGAGGCCTGTGTTCTCAGCCCGGCCGGCAAGCCGGAGAACGTCGACCATCCGCTGTACTACATCCGCGACGGCGTCCTGATCATCCCCAAAGGCGGCGTGATTCCCAACGGGACGGTGATTTGAAGCAGGCCTTCCCGCGCGGGGACGAACGGGAAGACAAGACTCAGATTTCACTGATTGACGCGGATTCCTGAGTCGCGGAACGGATTCGGTCTGCTCCGTTCTTCAAAAATCCGTGTTAATTCGTGAAATCCGTGTCCTCTTTGGCGGCTTCCGAATCGTTTCCTGCGGTGCGCGGTGGTGGTTCCGTCCTAGGCGCGGGGTTTCAAAAGTTTCACTTGCCCGACGGGGTGCCTTCGTCGGAAGTTCCGTGGCCCGGTCCGGGGGACCCGGGCTGTGGAATCCTTTTCTCTGATGCGTTTCTCGAAACTGCCGTTCTCGACTCTCCCACGCGGGCTTCACTGCCTCGTTCTCGTTCTGTCCCTGCTCCCGGGCTGGAATGCCGGCCGCGCGCTGGCACAGGGCGTGCCGATTATTTCCACCCAACCGGCCAGCCAGACGGTCGTGGCGGGCACCAACGCGGTGGTCTTCACGGTCGCGGCCACCGGTGCCGCCCCGTTGAGCTATCAATGGCTCAAGAACGGGACCAACGTCGATGCCGCGACCAACAGCACCTACACCTTCATCGTGGCGGGTGCTGCGGATGCCGGGAGTTACAAGGTGCGGGTGACCAACGGGTCCGGATTCACCGACTCCGCGGCGGCGATCCTCGCGGTCAATGTTCCGGCGATCTTCTCGAGCACCCCGGTCAACCTGTCGGTGTTTGTCGGCCAATCGGCGAGCTTTACCGCTGTTCCCGACGGCACGCCGCCGGTCACCCTCCAATGGCTGTTCGGTGCCACCACCCTCACCAACGCCACCAACAATACCTTCACGCTGGCCTCGGTCGACTTCACCAACGCCGGTGTTTATACGGCCACGATCACCAATGCCTATGGTTCTTCCAGCGCGTTTGGGGTCCTGACCGTTCTGGCGCTCCCCGATCCGGCGATCCGAATCGGGCCGCCGCGGATCTCGTCGGTGGATGCCATTTTCCCGATCCTCTACACCGGTCATGGAACGGAGACTCAACTTTCGTTCAGCATGACCTTCGACCCGACGGTCTACACCAATGTGGTGTTCTCCCCCGACTCGACGGACGGGATCACGTGGTCGAGTGATGCCTCCCAACTGGCCGCCGGAGCCCTCGGTGTCACCGCCGTCTATGCACCACCCGCCGCACCGATTCCGGGTGAGAATCAAATTGGCAACATCAGCGCTACCGTGGTGCCGGGCGCGACCAACCGGTTTTTTGGAAAAGTGGGCCTGACCGGAGTGCCCCAATCGCTGTTCTTTGGTCCGGCGTTGGTCTCCACCAATTCGACCAATTCCGCGCTGCTCATCACCAACTCGACGATTGCCATCCTCGCCGCCGTGCCTCCGGTGTTCACCGGGCCGGCGTCGCCGTTGCAGTTGAATCCCCAGACCGGCCTCTTCGAGCAGACTGTCGAATTGGTGAATCCCGGAAACTCCATCCTCGACGGCGTGTTCGTCACCATCGCCCCGCTGGGTGTGGATTCCAAAACCAACACCATCGTCAATCAGAACGCGCAGGGATACCTGGCTGCGGGTGCGAGCTTCATCACCGCCGGCGCGTTGGCCCCGGGCGAAACCCGATCACTGACGGCCGAGTACTACGTTCCTGACCGGGTCACCCTGCCGGTGCCGGTGCTGACGCCGTATGGCGCGGCCATCACCCTCGCGGCACCGCCGGCGGGGACGCTGCTCGACGTCATTACCAACCGGTTTGTGCCCCAGGGATTCCTGGTGGAATTCGCCACCCGATCGGATCGACGGTATTTCGTTCAGTACGCCAATCAGGTCGCCGACTTTTCGGGAACCAATGCAGCGGCGATTTTCACCGCGCTTCCTTCCATCCCTGGCACTGGGTCCAGCATCCAATGGCTGGACAACGGCCCGCCCAAGACGCTGTCCGCTCCGAAGGCCGGTGCCCGTTTTTATCGGGTACTGGAGACGCGTTGATTTCCGTCGCTGATCGTCTCCGCACCGCAATCGAACTGCTCCACCTCGCATGAAGCCCTCCCGTATTCTCACTTCCCGCACCGCCGCCTGTGTTCTCGGCCTTTCTTCCGCCACCGCGCTCCTGCAGGCGGCGGATGTCCTTGATGACCCCGATCAGAGCGGGTGGTTCATCCGATTGGGTGGCCGGGTGTCGGCCGGTGTGAGGGCGCAGATTCGCGACACGCAGGTGGCACCGCTGGCCGGCGTGGGAATCTACGACAACGGCTACGTGAAGCCGGACGTCGGCGGCAGCGCCGCGACGACATGGAACTGGGGCTACAACTCGGGGTCGCAGCTTCAAGGGAACGATGTGGTGTTCCAGCGGATCGACGGCACGCCCCGGGTCGGCTCGTCCAGTTCGCTTCGGGATGATCCCCGCTTCGGGGGCGAAATCGTCTCCGGATTCGAATTCATGCGCTTCAATCTCTGGCGTCGCGAGGTGAAGTTTGGATTTGAGGCGGGCTACAGCATGAGCACCTTCTCCAGTTCGGAACATGCCGTCGCCACCGGTACCGCTGTTGAGACCATTGATGGTTACCCGCTGAATGGCGTTGTCGCGCCGATCGCGCCTTATTTGGGAACACTGCAAGGGCCGGGACCGCTGCTGAGCCTGACTCCGTCCACGCATTCGACGATCAGTTCTGCAGCCACCGCCACGGTCGACAGCCGGTTGGAGACGGATTTTCACACCCTGCGGATTGGACCCTGGTTTGAAATGCCCCTGACCGGCCGGCTCAGCCTGGGTTTCAGCGCCGGCTACGCCACGGTCTACAGTTCTTCGAGCTGGGACCTGACGGAATCGCTGGCCTACGTGGATCAGTCGCTGCCGGCCGCGACCGTTTTGAAATCCCACAGCAACGGTGCGCATTGGTCGCCCGGTGTTTACAGCCAGCTCCGGCTTCAATACCGCCTGACCCAGCATGTCGGTCTGTATGCCGGTGCCGACTGGCAGTACTCGACCAGCGTCTCGGTCATCGTTCCGGGCCGGGAAGCGCGATTCAATCTCGGCTCGAACTACGGCGGCGTCCTCGGCGTCAACCTGATGTTCTGACCGGAAGCCCAAATTGGCCGACCCGCGGCTCGGACGGGAAATATTATTTCGTCCATTCCGTTCATCCTGTCACCTCGGTCCATTCCGTCATCAACCGAACAATTCACCCTGACCGGGCTGCATTCTTCGAAACCCGGCCGTTGATAATTCCGGATGCCGGCTGTTGAGCCCGGACCGACGGCAGGCCACGCCGAACAGTTTTGAAATCTGTTCGGCCAGCGGTCCTTCACCCCGCATGCGGGAACCGAACCGGTTATCGTTCAGTTCACCCCCGCGCAGGGAACGAATCTGATTGAGGACCTTTTCCTTGCGATCAGGAAAGTGCCGGTCCAGCCAATCTTCGAACAGCGGCCCGACCGAATGTGGAAGACGGAGCACAACCTTGCTGGCGAAGGTCGCTCCCGCCGCCGCCGCGGCCGAAACGAGGGCGGGGATTTCGTGATCGTTGATGCCGGGAATCACCGGAGCGATCATCACTCCGGTGGGAATGCCCGCTGCGGACAGGCGTCGAATGGCCGCCAACCTCGCGGCCGGGGGTGAGGTCCGGGGTTCCAGGATGGCGCGTAGTCCGGAATCGAGCGTGGTTAAGGAAACCGCGACCGACACCGCTTGAAAGGCCGCCAACCGGCTCAGGATGTCGACATCGCGGGCCACCAGGGCGTTCTTGGTGATGATGCCGACCGGGTTGCGGAACTCGGCGAACACCTCCAGGCACCGGCGGGTCAGTTTCAAACGGCGTTCCACCGGCTGATAGCAATCGGTGACGCCGCTCAGGGCGACGACCTGTGGCTTCCAACGTGATGAGGCGAATTCCGCCCGCAGACGTTCCGGAGCCTCGTGTTTCACCAGGATCCGGGTCTCGAAATCGAGTCCGCTGCTCCAGCCGAGGAATTCGTGGAACGGCCGCGCGTAGCAATAGATGCAACCGTGTTCGCAGCCCCGGTACGGATTGAGTCCGAAATCGAATCCCAGATCGGGGCTGTCGTTCCGGTTGAGGACTGAACCGGTGGTGTCCGCCAGGAATTCTGTCCGCGGGAGCGGTTCCAGCGCGGGATCCAGGTCCTCCAGATCCATTTCGCGCTCCCGATGCAGGGACGTGAACCGGTTGCCCGGTTGAAGCGGCGTCCCGCGGTGGTTCTGGGTTGCCGTATCCATGCCGTCATCCTGCGGCAGTGGGTCGGACATGGGCAGGGGAAGTGGGAGGGGTCAGCCCTGAAGACTGGCGAGAATTGCCGGGTCGCGGACATCGACCCAGCGACCGGCGATCTTCAACCCCGCGATCACCCGGCCGGCATCGAGCATCGCGGTGATCGCGTCGGTCAGTTCGTATTCGCCGCGGGGTGATTTCCGCAATCGCGTGGTGAAGTCGAAGAGATCGGGACGGAACAGATAGATGCCGGCGTTGTACCACACCGGTTGTCCGGGCTTCAGCCAGCCGGTGGCGCGCAGGTTTTCGAGTTGGTCCGGCGATGGTTTTTCGATCAACCGGGTGAGGCAGAATCGATCGTCGAAGAAATTCAGCCCGCCCTGGGTGACGTCCTGCCCCTCGGTGACCGTCAACAGCGCGGAGAAGGTGTCGGTCACCCAGCGGTCGCGCATCTCGCGGTATGTCTCGGGACGCACGAGGATGTCGCCATAGGTCAGGAGAAAATCGGAGTCGCCGAGAAAACTGCGCGCGGGTTCGGCGGCCTTGCCGGTGCCGTCTTGAACCGTCTGTCGGGCGTAGGCGATCCGGCAACCGAACCGGCTTCCATCGCCGAAATGGCTCTCGATGACATCGGCACGCCATCCGGTGATCACGCAGACCTCGTGGATTCCGGCGGCGGTGAGTCCGGCGATGATGTGTTCGAGGATGGGACGTCCGTGAACCCGCAGCATGGGTTTGGGAACCTCCTGGGTGAGGTCCTTCATGCGGGTTCCTTTTCCAGCGGCGAGAATGACGGCTTTCATCCGGGCGGAATCGAAACCTCAAGCGGAGGGGGAACGCAATGCGGCTCTGATTCCAATTGAACGGAAGCCACTGCTTATTTCTACCGGTCGCTGGAAGACTTCCCGCGCAACGGCATTCGAAGTAGGCGCGGGCCGGCGCAGGCGTAGGCGGTGTGGAATAGAGCGCGGCGAGCCAGTGGACCGAGAAACGGTTGCCGGCCGAATTCACTGCCCGCCGCCCAGAATGAGAAGGCGGGCAGCACAATCAGTCCGTCGGTCACCAGAAACGCCGGGCATTTGACCCGCGACGCCACGCCGTCCCCGAGCGTCAGAGCCGGATGTTCGTGTCCGATGATGCAGGGAAGTTCTTCCTTGGCACCCAAGGCGAACGAATCTCCGGCGAGGGAGGGAATCGGTCCGTCGCCGTGGATCAGGCGGTATCCGTCGGTGTCGAGATGCGGTCGGCAGGATGCGGGCAGCTTCCAGTCGCGCAGCCGTTGTTCGAGGTGTCGATCGTGATTTCCGAGACAGAAAATCAGCTCCGTCCCGGTCGCCCAAATCTCGCACAGTTCCTTCAACAGTTGCTGCAGAACGGGAAGATCCAGCGCTTCGTGGACGATGTCTCCCAACACGACGAGTCGACGCGGTTGGTAGGCGTCGCGAAGCCTGGTCAGCCGATCGATCGTGTCATCGGGTGTGGCGATGGGGAGCAGTGCGCCCCGGGTGCGACGGGACCAGACGTATCCCAGATGGAGATCGGCGACCGCCAGGGTTTGGGAACTGGGCAGGTAGACGCAGCGTCGGGCGTCCAGAACGAGGCCATCGGCGAGAGTGACGGTGGTGGGTGCGGTCGACGCCATGGCGGGGCGGAGAGCGGCGCTTGAACGTTCTTCCAACGAAAACGGGCGCCGAGAACCGGCGCCCGTTTCGTGAAAGCGTTCCAAAACGGCCGGCGCGGTCAGGCACCCATGCCTTCTTCGAAACTACCCGCCGCTTGCGGAAAACAGAGATTGTCGGCCACATAACGCACGCCGTCGGCTGAGCAGTAATCGAGCTCCTTGTGGGCGGACTCAGCCTCAACCACCAGCGGTGCGGAAGCCGTTCCCTGCAGCTTGGTGTAGCGATCCTTGTAGCCGACCGCGAGCAGCAGTTCGACGTAGCGCTGCATGTTGAGGTCGCCGGAGCCGAGGTCGGTGAACTGCATGGCGCGCTTGGGCCAGCTCGGTTCCATGGCGCGAAGCGGGAAGCCGGGGCGCACGACGAAATTCTTCACGTGAGCCGCGTAGATGTACGGTCCGACCTTGAGGAAGCGGCTTTCCCAGGACTCGCCCTCCCAGCAGTGACTGGGGTCGGCATTGACCGCGAGGCAGGGATCGTTGTCGCAGATTTTCACCAGAGCGAGGAAATCGTCGGCGCACATCGCGGCGGTTCCCGGATGGATCTCGTGGGCCAGTTTGATTCCCAACTCGTTCGCGTGCCGGCGGAGCTTGGCGGTCTTCTTGACGAAGCGTTCCTTGCCCTCCTCCAAAAGATCGAAGCCGCCGCCGCTCCAGAATCCCCAAGGATATCCGGAAGCCAGTTCCCAACCATAAGCGACACCCCAGAACATCGGCATGATCTTGATGCCGAGTTCGGCGGAGAGATCCATCAGCTTCAGGAGATAGGTCTCGTGCCACTTCTCAATCTTGTCCGCCGGCAGCTTGGCAATGTCGGCGGGGATGAAGGGATTGCCGGAACGCGTGCCGGTCCAGGCGCTGGTATGAACCCAGAACGGACAGTGCGCGCTGATGCCATCGAGCAACATGGCCCGTGAAGCGAAGGTCTCGCGGATCTCCTTGGCCGATTTCAGGCCTTTGGGCCCTTGCAGCATGTAATTGCTGGGCTGGGCACCCTGGGCACCGGCGGCCTTGGCGTAGTCCAGAAACTGGGCGAGGGATTTGGCACCGTGTTGGGCACCTTCGATCGAAGCGTGGTAGGCGTTGGCCATAAGGGTTGCGTCAGAGTGGAATTGATGCGGAACGCGTGTCCCTTTAGCCCCGACGACGCAACACGGCAAGCCTCAAGCCGCGAATGACGGCGGAATCAGGAAAATCGTCCGGCAGGGAATTCGGGTTCCCACCTTCATCGGATGCCATCGGGTCGGGTCCAAACCGCTGTTTCTCCCATGGCTCCGGTGCGGCCGACGGCGCTGAGGCGGATCTCGTCGGGAAACGCGGCGTCGCGCCGCCGGACGAGGTCGCGGTACCCGGCGATGGCCCCCAAAGTCTCCGAGGTCCATTGGCTCCCGGTCCGCGATTGGAGCACCAGCACCCCGCTGGGTTCGATTCCCGTGGGCTTCCATGAAATGCGCAAGACGCCCTGGCGCGGTTGGAACCGTCCTTCCAGCAATGGCCGGTCCGGTGCCTTCCGGCTGAGCCAGGGTGCCGCTGGCAGGAGCGCCGGACGCGCGAACAACTCCCGGGTCAGACCCGTGGCGACCCCGCCGAAATTGTCGCGCAGGCTGCTGGCATTCCAAAAGACGACACCGGCGGCTCCGGTCGCCTGGCGTGTGGCGCGGATTTGCTGGGCGATATCGTCGGCCTGCCGGTCCTTTCCGATGCTGGCGCTGGCCAGGCCGGGGACAATCCAGCGTCCGGTGGTGTTTTGTTCGATCCACCAATGCAGCAGGGGTTGGAATCCCTGTTCCCGACGATCCATCGACCAGTAAAGCTGGGGAGTGCAATAGTCGCACCAGCCGTTTTGCAGCCATAGTCGCGCGTCGGCGTGGAGGGAGGCGAAGGCGTCGAATCCCTTGATGCCCGCGGGAAATCCCGGACGCCAGATTCCGAACGGGCTGATCCCGAATTTCACCCAAGGCTTGGCGGAGTGAACCACTGAATTCAGGCGTTGAACGAATCCGCTGACGTTGTCCCGACGCCAGTCGTCGCGCTCCAGCGTTCCGCCCTGACGCCGGTAGAACAGGTAACTCAGATCATCCGGGAACGGCACCATCACGCCGCCCACTTTTTCGGGATAGGGATAGAAGTAGTCGTCGATGTGCAGCCCATCAATGTCGTACCGCTGCACGATGTCGGCGATCACCTTCAACGACCAGTCGCGGGCGTTGGGATTGCCCGGATCGAGCCACAGGTGGCGGACGTAGGAGACCACCCAGTCGGGATGGCGGACGCTGACGTGGTCCTGGGAGATCGGCGATATCGCCTGATGATAGCGGGCGCGGAAGGGATTGACCCAGGCGTGGAGTTCGAGACCGCGGGCATGGGCCTCGGTGCAGGCGAACTTGAGCGGATCCCATCCTTCTGCCGGGGCCTGGCCCATTCGACCGGTGAGATATTCGCTCCAGGGCTCAAGGCGGGAGGCATAGAGCGCGTCGCAGGCGGTCCGGACCTGGAGGATGACCACATTGAGATGCAGACCGCGCGCTCCATCGAGGAGAGATCGCAGTTCCTGCTGCTGCTGGGCGACGGTGAGACCCGACCGTGTGGGCCAGTCGATGTTACCGACGGTGGCGACCCACATGCCGCGGAATTCGCGTTGAAGAGCCGGAGGATCGTCCGCCCGAGCGGAACTGATCGCAGTCCAGACCAGCATCGTCACGACGCAGACCCAGATTCGCAGGGACAGGAGATTCCGGTTCATGGCGGTTGCCCAACCATGACCGACCCGGCGGCAATGTCCAACGTCCGGAAATCAGTGTCCCGGAAGCGGAACCGCGGGGGGGAGTTTCTTGGCGACCGTCCGTGGTCGACTGCGGAGCCAGGCGATGAAGCCGATCCCGGCGAGTGCAAACACCGACCCCCAGGTGCCCGGCTCGGGAACGACGTCAGCGTAGGTGGTACCGATCTTGAGTTCGTCGAAGGTGAACCCGAGGTTTCCGTTGAGCTGGAGACTGGTGAGGCTGGTGCCAACGTCGATGCCAGTGAGCGTCGCCGCCGCACTACCCGGTTCGATGACCGAGGTCGGATTGACGTACAACTTGAAGGTGTCGTTGCCGGAAGCGAAGTCGGCGCGCAGGACGAGCAGCACGGTGGTTCCGGACGTGGCGGTCGTGGTGGTGGCTTGCAGACCGGTACCACTGCCGGCGGTGCCGGATTCCAGAACGAAGTGGGTGTTGTCAGTGCCGCTGAACGATTTGCCGACCCAGAGATTGGCGCTGCCGATCAAGCCGAATTCTGCGTTGCGCGCCGTATTCACGTTGTCGGGCCGCATCAGGAAGCTGAAATAGGTTGTAGTACCGTTGCCGCCGAGAGTGGCACTCACGCTGCGGCTGTTGACCACGGCGGTTCCGGCGGCGGTGGTGGCGGCGAGTCCGAGAGCCGGGACGGTGCTGTAGCTCAAGCCCGAGGCGTTGATGGTGGCCGTGGTGGCTCCAGACCAGGCACCGCTGAAGCCGGTGCCGCCATTCTGCGTGTTGAGGTTGGCGGCGGCGGTGTAGCTGAACGGTTCGTAGACCGTCAGCGCGGCGGACACCGGGTATGACAGCAGACTCGCACCGAGGACGGCTGCCACGATTCCTGCCGACGTGATCGGTCGGCGGAGTGTGGGTTGTGGGTGGGACATGTCAGTGGGCGGGACAGGGTTGGGGGCGTTCCGCTGAAGCGAGACCCCTGATTCGTGGCCCACCATTCCTCACCACGAAACCGGGAAATCACCGGAGAGCGGACGCCTTCTGAGTAACTTACCTGACAAGGCATCGGCGGGACTCATTGCGGTCTGAAGTGGTTTTTTGCATAAACACCTTCCATTCCATCGCCTGCAACGGGAGTTCAACGCCTTCTCGGAAGTTTTCGGCGTCGCCTTGAACAGGAAGTGCAACAACAAAAAAGGCACCGGAAAACCGGTGCCTTTTGAAAGAAGAAGACGAATCCGAGCGGACCTTCAGGCGCGCTTGGTGTCGGAGCGGCGGCGGAGCCAGGCGATGCTGACGATGCCGGCGACGGCGAACGCAGCAGCGTAGGTGCTGGGCTCGGGAACGACGTCGGCGTAGCTGGAACCGATCTTCAGTTCGTCGAAGGTGAACCCGAGGTTTCCGTTGATCTGGAGGCTGGTGAGGCTGGTGCCGACATCAATGCCGGTGAGCGTCGCTGCCGCACTGCCGGGTTCGAGGACCGAGGTCGGATTGACGTACAGCTTGAAGGTGTCGTTGCCGGCGGCGAAGTCGGCGCGCAAGACCAGCAGCACCGTGGTTCCGGACGTGGCGGTCGTGGTGGTGGCCTGCAGACCGGTACCACTGCCGGCGGTGCCGGATTCCAGAACGAAGTGGGTGTTGTCAGTGCCGCTGAACGATTTGCCGACCCAGAGGTTGGCCGAGCCGATCAGGCCGAATTCAGCGTTGCGCGCCGTATTCACGTTGTCCGGCCGCATGAGGAAGCTGAAATAGGTGGTCGTGCCGTTGCCGCCGAGGGTCGCACTCACGCTGCGGCTGTTCGCCACGGCGGTTCCGGCGGCCGTGCTGGCGGCGAGCCCGAGAGCCGGGACGGTGCTGTAGCTCAAGCCCGAGGCATTGATCGTGGCCGTGGTGGCTCCGCTCCAAGCGCCGCTGAAGCCAGTGCCGCCGTTCTGCGTGTTGAGGTTGGCGGCGGCGGTGTAGCTGAACGGTTCGTACACCGACAGGGCGGCGGAAACCGATGACGGCAGCAGGCTCGCACCGAGTGCGGCGGCCACAATTCCAGTCGCCGTGATGGGCAGGCGGTGACCGATAAAAGATTTCTTCATGTTACGAGCGGGTAGACTTTGACCGATCAGTTCCGGACACCCCGACCACTAACTCCGGGTGTGCCCGACAGGGGAATATCTATCAATGACGTCCGGCCAACACAACCTTGGCGGAACTAGGGAATTACCTGAGATATACCAAAACTTTGTTAAAGTCCGATCTGATGAGAAACGCTAACGCAAAGGAGCGTCAGATTGCAAGTGTCGGGAGGGTGAAACGGTAGTCCGGGCGGCGGTGTGTCCGGTTGTCGTCGCACTTTCGTCTTTGCCGCGGTTCGCACTTGGGCACACTTGCCGGCGCCATCATGAGCAAGATCCAGAAGTCCAAATCCATCGAGCGTGCCTTTTCGTCAGTGGTTGTCGACGGCATCGAGCGGGCACCCAGCCGGGGCATGCTCTATGCCACCGGGTTCAAGAAGGAGGACTTCCGGAAGTCGCAGGTCGGGGTGGCCTCCACGTGGAGCATGGTGACCCCGTGCAACATGCACATCGACCAACTGGCCGTGAGCGTGGCTCAGGGCATCAACGAAGCCGGCGGCAAGGCGGTGGTGTTCAACACGATCACCATTTCCGACGGCATCTCGATGGGAACCGAGGGCATGAAGTACTCTCTGGTCTCCCGCGAGGTCATTGCCGATTCGATCGAAACGGTGGTGGGCTGTCAGGGTTTCGACGGCTTCGTGGCGGTGGGCGGCTGCGACAAGAACATGCCCGGCTGCATCATGGCGATGGGACGCCTCAATCGTCCGTCCATCTTCGTTTACGGCGGCACCATTCTCCCGGGTGAGTACGAGGGCCGTGACGTCGACCTGGTCAACATTTTCGAGGCGGTCGGCAAGAATGCCGCCGGCAGTTGTTCGGCGGCGGAGGTGGAGGCGATCGCCGAAGTGGCCATTCCCGGCGCGGGATCCTGCGGCGGCATGTACACCGCGAATACCATGGCCAGCGCCATCGAAGCCCTGGGAATGAGTCTCCCGAATTCGTCGGCCCAGGCTGCGGTGTCGAAGGAGAAAACCATCGACTGCGAACAGGCGGGTGCCGCCGTGCTGAATCTGATCCGGCGGGGGATCCTGCCCCGGGACATTATGACCCGGCAGGCGTTCGAGAACGCCATGACCCTGGTGATCGCTCTTGGGGGATCGACCAATGCCGTGATGCATTTGATCGCCATGGCGCATTCGGCCGGGGTTAAACTCACGCTCGACGATTGGACCCGCGTGGGCAAACGGGTGCCGGTCCTCGCTGATCTAAAGCCGTCGGGCAAATACGTCATGGCCCGGTTGGTCGAGATCGGTGGCACGGTACCGCTGATGAAAATGCTTCTCGATGAAGACCTCCTCCACGGGGACGCCATCACCGTCACCGGCAAAACGCTCAAGGAAAACCTCCGCAACGCCCCGTCCTATCCGGCGGGTCAGGAAGTGGTCCGTGGCTTTGATGCGCCGATCAAATCCAGCAGCCATCTGGTCATGTTTCGAGGAAACCTCTGCCCCGGCGGTGCGGTCGGAAAAATCTCCGGCAAGGAGGGGCTTCAATTCAGCGGGCGCGCCATCGTGTTCGAAGACGAGGAGCGTGCCCTCAAGGGAATCCTCGGCGGCCGGGTCAAGAAGGGGCACGTCATCATCATCCGCGGCGAAGGACCGAAGGGCGGACCGGGCATGCGCGAGATGTTGTCACCGACCAGCGCCATCATGGGCAAGGGATTGGGCAA
Organism: uncultured Verrucomicrobiota bacterium; assembly: GCA_903907925.1. Taxonomy (GTDB): domain Bacteria; phylum Verrucomicrobiota; class Verrucomicrobiia; order Limisphaerales; family UBA9464; genus CAIVQB01. The sequence goes on along the minus strand of CAIVQB010000127.1, from coordinate 41,676 downwards.
GGACGTTGCCCTCATCACCGACGGGCGGTTCAGCGGCGGTTCCCACGGATTTGTGATCGGACACGTCACGCCGGAAGCCTTTGACGGCGGTCCAATTGCGGTGGTGAAGACCGGAGATCCGATCGTCATCGATGCCGAGAAGCGGGCCATCACGCTCGCCATTCCCGCCCGCGAATTGGAAGCCCGGCTGCGGAAATGGAAGCAACCCCGCCCGAACTACACCCGCGGCGTCCTCGCCAAATATGCCGCCACGGTGAGTTCCGCCAGCGACGGAGCCGTTACCGACCGCGACCTCTGACCCTCGTTTCGAGCGAACTGATTTCCACCGCGACCCCGTTTTCGTTGTCATGAATTCCATCCGAATCGGCCGCACGCCGTTGACCGGTTCGCGTCTGGCCTACGGTTGCTGGCGTCTCGCGGGTTCCGAGGGCGAGCTTCCGCCGGCCGACGTCGCCACGACCGGGATCCGCGCGGTTCAAGCGGCGGCGGACGCGGGATTCACGTTGTTCGATCTCGCCGACATCTACGGCGGCGGCGAATCGGAGCGGATCTTCGGACGGGCTCTGGCGGAAATGCCGGGACTGCGGGATCGGTTGGTGGTTGCCAGCAAATGTGGCATTCGCAAGGCCGGCGATCCCCGTCCGGATTCACCGTATCGCTACGATTTCAGCGCCCGCCACATCGTTGCCTCGGTCGAGGGATCGCTGCGCCGGATGGGCATCGAACACCTCGACGTGTTGATGCTGCATCGACCGGATGTGTTGATGGACCCGGCGGAAGTGGCCGGGGCATTCCTGCAATTGCGCGATGCCGGCAAGGTGCGGGAATTTGGTGTCAGCAATTTCCGTCCGTCGCAGGTGACAGCGTTGCAGCGGGCGGTCCCGTTTCCGCTGGCGGTGCATCAGTTCGAGGCGAGTCTTCACCAGTTGGCGTCGCTGGATGATGGCACGCTGGATCAATGCCTTTCCACCGATCTCACGGCCATGGCCTGGAGTCCGCTGGACAAGGGCCGGCTCGGCAGCCTGCCTCCGATCGCCGGCGGCGCTGCTGATGGCGATCCACGTTGTCGGCTCCGTCCGATTCTGGATGCCATGGCCGCTGACCACGGAGTTTCACGGCCGGTGATGGCCCTGGCATGGTTGCTCCGGCATCCGGCGCGGATGATTCCGGTGATCGGCACCACCCGGCCCGAACGGATCCGCGAGTTGGTCCGTGCGGAATCGGTGCAAATCGAACGGGATGCTTGGTATCGCCTGCTCGAAACGGCGCGTGGTTTCCGTTTGCCTTAGTCAACGATTCGGAAGAAGCCGGGGAGGGACACGGATTCGCGGATTTGGACAGGATGAACGGGATCCGGACCATCTCGTATCAATCGGTGTGACTCCGTTCAATCAATGTCCCGTCCTCGAGGTCGCACGCATTGCCACGGATTCCTGAAGAGCCGCTCTGATTCAGTTCATTCTGTCCATCCTGTCTCAATCCCCGTTCATGGATGTCCTCTTACACTGCGTGGATCCGGCTTAAATCTGGTCAAATTCTGGGAATCCGGTTGCGCCGGAGCCGGTTCCGGATTAGGGGAGGGGAATGGAACTGTTCGTGGTCATGCTCCTGGCCTCGCTGTCCACCGTGCTCGGCGTGATGATCGCCTTCCTGTTCCTCTACCGGAGCGACCGGCGTCCGTGGCGTTCCGGCGCTCCGTTCCGCGATTCCTTCAGTGGAATCAGCCGTTCCTTCCGACGCCCGCTTCCGTTCTCCGTTCCCACCCGCTGGATGGCCGTGCGTGGTGCAACGCCTTCGCGGATCCGCGAAGTTTTGGGCGACCGGGTTGGGGTTTATTCCGGATGGGCCGATGCGCTGGCGCGGTCCCGCGAGCGGTCGCTCTTCGTTTCGCCGGCGCTCGATGGATGGACTCTGGTGGTTGGAGCCGGGCTGCCGGAGGCGTTTCAAGATGTGGATCAGGCCTTCCATTTTCTCCGGAAGGCAAGCGAGGCATTGGGTGAAATCCATTTCTACAGCGCCGACCGGGTCCTCAACTTTCATACTTGGGCGCGTCTCGACAACGGTCGCGTGACCCGCGCCTACGCATGGGCGGGCACGACCCTCTGGAATGAGGGAAGGTCCACTCTGGAGGAACGTCTGCTGGGTTTGAGATGTCGCGCCTACGGTGAGGAGGTGGAACCCGTCCGCTTCGGCGAACACTCCCCGGAATATCACAACACCGACCGGGTGGTTCTTCTGGCGCGCCGATGGAGCATCGATCCGGTTGCCGCCAGCGAGATTATCGTGCATCAGGACGAAGTGGCCGAACGTGGGCGAAACGGACCGGACGGACGAAGCGACGATCCGGCCACCGAATGAACGACGAATAGGTTCTCGACCGAATCGATGCTGTACGACACGGATTGCACCGATTCACACGGATTGAGAAGGTAGGGTCCCGATTTCAGCAGGGCTGATTGGATTCTGTTCATTCCGTTCATTCTGTCCAAATCCGTGAATCCGTGTCCCTCCGCGGCTCCTTCTGAATCATTCCGTCTCAGTGGGTGTCGCGTTTTTTGCCGATGCCGATCTGGAATCGACCAGCGTTCCACGTATGGTTTCGCTGGTGGTGGCGGAGATCACATCGGCCCATTGGGCGGGGTTCACAGCGTTCGTGCTTCTGGCGCTGGCGCTGGACCTCGGCCTGTTCCATCGGCACGGCCGTCGCGTCGGCTTCATCGAGGCGCTCGTGTGGACCACGGTTTGGGCGGCATCGGCGGCGGCATTTGCCTTTTGGATCGCGCCGAGGGCCATTCCGGGCTGGCGGCCCGCCCACACCACCACCTTCGTCACCGGCTATCTCGTCGAACTCTCGCTGTCGATGGACAACGTTTTCGTGATGGCCTGCATTTTCCGGTTCTTTGCGGTGCCGATGGAATGGCAGCACCGGGTTTTGTTCTGGGGCATCCTCGGTGCCCTCACCCTGCGCGGACTCATGATCGGTGCCGGGGCAGTGGTCATCCGCGAGGTCCATGCGGTATTGTACCTGATGGGGGCCTTCCTGATGTACACGGGAACGAAGATGATGATGGCGGGCGAAGGGGAGGAGTCGATCGAGCCGGAACAAAACCCCGCGGTGAGGGTCGTCCGGCGATTCTTTCCCATGTCGGCCGCGTTTGATGGGGAGGCGTTCACCACGCGGATTGCGGGCCGCCGCCTGCTGACCCCGCTGGCACTGGTTCTGGTGGTGGTGGAGACGACCGACCTGGTGTTCGCCCTCGATTCGATCCCGGCGATTTTTGGAGTGACCGAGGATGCCTTCCTGGTCTTCACCTCGAACGTCTTTGCGATCCTTGGTCTGCGTTCGCTTTATTTCGTCCTGGCCAATGCCATGGGCTATTTCAGCCTGCTCAAATACGGCCTCTCCGCGGTGCTCATCTTCATCGGCGGCAAGATGCTCGCCGAACCCTGGCTCAAACCGTGGCTCGGTGATTCGCTGATGAACATCTCGCTCGGTGTGGTCGTGGGAATTCTTCTGACCTCGGTCGTCGCCTCGCTGATCCTCAGCCGCTCCCGCCGGCTGGTCACCGCCGGAACCGTCCAATCGAAAGGGAACCTTTGAGTCTGAGGCATCGCTGGAGCGTGGCGTCGCCGGCACCCGACCGGACGGCGCCATTGATCCGGGAGTTGGGGCTTTCGCCGCTGGCAGCGCAATGCCTGGTGAATCGGGGATTGGACTCGCCGGGATCCGCCCAGGCCTTCCTCGATCCGCGCCTCAAGTCGCTCGCGGATCCGTTGTTGATCCCCAACATGGCTGCCGCCGTGGAACGTCTTTTTGTCGAACGGGAGGCGGGACGACAATTGACGGTGTTCGGGGACTACGACGTCGACGGCGTCACGGCGACCGCGATTCTCAAACTTGGTCTTCAACATTTGGGCTGGGCCGTGAACACGTACCTTCCGCACCGGATGGAGGAAGGCTACGGGTTGACTCAGGTCGGCGTTGAGAACTGTGTGGAGCAGTTCCCGGTGTCGCTTTTGTTGGCGGTCGATTGCGGATCCAGCGCAGTCGAGCCGGTGGCCTGGCTCAAGAGTCGGGGCGTCGATGTGCTGGTCCTCGATCATCATCAGGTCAGTTCGCCGTCTCCGGCGGTGCTGGCATTGGTGAACCCGCAACTCGGTCTGCCCGGGGAGCCGTCGTTCCGGGAGCTGTGTTCGGCGGGGCTTGCCTTCAAGTTGCTTCACGCCGTGGTGAAGATCGGACGGGACCGCGGCCTGGCGGGCTTTGATGTCTTCGATCTCCGGACCGTCCTGGATCTGGTGGCGCTGGGAACTGTCGCGGATCTGGTTCCGTTGATGGGTGAGAACCGGATTCTCGTGACGGCCGGACTGCAGCGTTTGGGCGAAACGAAACGCCCCGGACTGGTGGCCTTGAAGGCGGTGGCGGGAGTGGAATCGCCGGTGGGAGTGTCCGAAGTGGGATTCCAATTGGGACCACGCCTCAATGCCGCCGGACGTCTCGAAACCGCCGAGGCGGCCTTGGAGTTGTTGCTGGCCCGTGATCTGGCCGCCGCCGAGCCGTTGGCGCGGGCGTTGGATGTCACCAATCGTGAACGCCAGACCCTCGAACGTCAGATGGCGGATGCAGCCGTGGAACAGGTCCGCGCCCGATTCGATCCGACGCGGGACTACGTCATCGTCGAAGGACAGCCGCAGTGGCATATCGGCGTCGTGGGCATCGTCGCTTCACGGGTGCTGAGGGAATTCCACCGGCCGACCCTCATTCTCGGCGGGGATAATGAACACTGGCGGGGATCGGGTCGGAGCATTCCTGGTTTCGACCTGGCTGCCGCGCTGCGCGAGTGCTCCGCATTGCTCATGCGCCACGGCGGTCACGCCATGGCCGCGGGAATCACGATGGAACCCGCGCAGCTCAACGCCTTTCGTGAACGGATGAACGCGCTCGCCCGATCGGCCCTGTCCGAGGAGATGTTGATCCCCGAACTCCGTCTCGACGCGTCGATCGTTCTGGCGGACCTGACCCTTGCGGCCATCACGGAACTGAATCGTCTGGAACCGTTCGGGCAGCAGAATCCACCGGTGCAGGTTTGTGTTACCGGCGTGCGGATCACCGGGACACCGGTGCGCCTGGGAAAGAACCGGCAACACCTGAAGCTGTGTCTGACCGATGGGAAGACCAAGGTCGACGCACTCTGGTGGAACGCAGGCGATGCTGCATTGCCGGAGGGCGTCATCGACGTGGCGGGCGTTCCGCAGATCAACGATTTCGTCCGTCGCAAAACGGTTCAGCTCAAGTGGCTCGATTGGCGGCCGTCGAGCGGCAATTCCAAGTAGGAACTGGGCGGTGTCCGAGGCGGAATCCAAACCACCGCAACTACGCCAGCTTGCGACCCGCTGTGAGGTGATCGAGGTAGTAGATCAAACGATCCCGCATATGGCTTCGCGACACGATTGAGTCGATCAGGCCGTGTTTTTCGAGGAACTCACTGGTCTGAAATCCTTCGGGCAACTCGGCCTGGGTCGTGTCCTTGATCACCCTCGCGCCGGCGAATCCGATTTCGGCTTCGGGCTCGGCGAGGATCAAATCGCCAATGGTGGCGAAGCTGGCGATGACTCCGGCGTAGGTCGGGTCGGTCAGGATGGAAATGTAGGGCAACCGCTGACGGGCGTGGTAGGCCAGTGCCCCACAGGTCTTGGCCATCTGCATCAGGCTGAACATGCCCTCGTACATGCGCGCGCCGCCGCTCGCGGAGATGATGACCACGGGAATCCCGCGATCGGTCGCAGCCTCCACCAGGCGGGTCAGTTTTTCCCCGACCACCGATCCCATCGAACCGCCGAGGAACGAAAAATCCATCACGCCGAGCGCGACCCGATGAGGGCCGATCCGACCGATCCCGGTCACGACGGCGTCGCGCAGCATCGGCGACTTCTTCCGGTTGGCCGACAGCTTGGCCTCGTAACTCGCCGCACCGGTGAACTTGAGGACGTCCACCGCCTCCATCATCGCGTCCATCTCCTCGAACGAACAGGTCTCCACCAGGGAATGAATCCGTTCGCGGGCGCCGATTGGGAAGTGATAGCCGCACTTGGGACAGACCTTGAGGTTGTCGTCCAACTCCTTGTCGAAAATGAGCTCGGCGCACTTGCGACACTTGGTCCAAAGCCCTTCCGGCATGTCGCGTTTCCGCGATTTCGGAGAGATCTTCGGCTTGGTCAGAAAGGAGGTCTCGGTGCTCCGCGGCGGCGGCGTTACGGCCGGCTCCACCGGATCCGAAACCACTGCCTTTCGTTTTAAAACCTTGATGGCCATGGAGATGATACCGATCTGCTGTGTTTGAAGGCGGCAGCCTACCATCGGACGGCGGCGTTGACCAGTGCGGGGATGGGAGGGAATGCCACCGGAGTTGAGGGCGGTTTCGAGGGCTCCGGAGCCCGTGCGCGGACCGGAATCAGCCGGGACGGGCTACCGTTGCAAGCGGGTCAGCCGGAGGGAATTCGCCTCGATCCAGGCTTCACCTCCATTCGCACGAATTTCGGCGACCCATTCCAAGTCTCGGGCTTCGCTGAGATGCAACTCGTGATGGATGGTGGTCCAATCGTGAGTTCCGGAAATCGAATTGGTGCGTCGGGAACCGCCGATTCGAAGGCCGGCCCCGACACCCCGTTCATCAACGAGCGGTTCGAGGTTTGCGGTCTTGATGCGGGCCGACAGTTGATAGTCGCCGGCGGGCAACCGCATCGGTGCCCGGAATCCCGCGACCGTTCCCGGGGATCGTGCCACGAGATGAAAGACGCGGTTGCCTTCGGGATAGGTGATGATCTCGGCGACGCCGTTTCCGGTGTCGGGACGTGGCAGCCATCCGCCGACCCGCATCTCTCCCCGGTCATCAAAGGTGATCGGCCGCGGTCGCAGCTCCAATTGCTGGGGAATCTGCGCCGCACGCTCCAGGAGCCGCCAGCGAAGCCCGTTGATGTGCTGCATCAACTCCTGACGCTCCGGATCGGGCCGCATCGCCAGGGCATTGGTCAGGCGGACGGTTGCCGGATCCAGAATGTTGGTCAGGACGCGGGCGGTGAACAGGTTGCTGGAGAGGGAGCCGATTCGATCCAGGAGGTGCTCGCGGCCGCCGGGCAGTTCAAAGTAACGCTGGGCCACGATGCCGCTCCAACCGGGGTCGAGGGGTTGGGCGACGTTGGCGAACAATTGATCCATCCCGTGCGGAATGAAGTGGAATCGCCCGCTCACCGGATCGTGATACAGCCGGTAGTTGTTGCGGTTCCGCGGGTACCCATCCCAGTCGTCCATGATGGATTGAAGGGCGCAGTAGGTGAGGAAATGATCGAGGTCGAGGATGGCACCCAACCGGGCCAGACGGGTGGCGGGCGGTTCGTTCACCGCGTCGCGCAGCTTCTGGAGGTCCGCGTAGTCGTTGGTGCCGCGACCAACGTCACGCACCAAGTCCTGGTCGATGTCGCGGACAAAACCGCCGTCATACAGATTCCCCTGCGCCTCGGGATCGGTGGGAAAATTGCGCCGGACGAAGGCCTTGTCGTAGCCCTCCTTGAGGACGTAGAGGCCGAGGTCGCGACCGTTCAGGATCACCAGGGCCTGGGTGGCGCGTGCCGTGGGAATGCCGGCCTTGCGGTACAACGTGCTGGCGACCAGCTCATCCATCCGGCTGGGGTCTTGAACGGAATTGTTGAGATGAAGTTTATGAAGACCGAAGGCGTTCTGGCCCTCCTTGAATTTGCCGAAGTTGAGGGTCAGGGCCGGATTGTCGTCGACCGAACGGCTGCTGCCCGCGGAGCCCTTCACATGGATCGAAACCGATTCGAACACCTCCGAACCGACGACAACGGTGGCCAGAACCGGCTTGCGGGGTTCCTGCCGGAGTGAGTTGAGGGCGTTGGAGGCGATCCGGACATCGAAGGTCGGGATGGGGCCGGCGAAAAACGCGGTGGCCGCCCGATCCAATGCCGTCTCCTTGATTTCTTCAGCCGCCGCGACCGCGACGGGTGCGCGGGCGGGGCGGCATCCAACACCGAAGAGCAGGGCTCCGGCCAGAAGGAGAACGCAGAATCGATCGCGCATCGAGCCGACTGAGACTGCAAGTTCCGCACCGATGTTCAGCGGCCGTTGGAGAATCTGTGTGAAATTTTTGTGCGGCACCCGGATGCGACCGGCCTCGCCCGAATCCGTCAACTGGCCTGCGGAATCATCCCGGTCTGTCGTGCATATTGGAAGATGCCGCCGGCATCGACCACCGGACGCACTTCACCCAACGGCTTCAAGGCGTAGACGACTCCGGTTCCGTGATGGGTCAATGTGTTGGCATCGATGTCCACCGTGCCGACATCCCCGGTTTTGAAAATCTCGCAGAGCCGGCCTTCGCATTCCACCGGGTAGACCTCGCCGGTCGCGACGCAATTGCGGAAGAAAATACGAGCGAAGCTTTCAGCGACCACTGTCTGGCAATTGGCCGCACCGAGTGCGATGGGTGCATGTTCGCGGGAGCTGCCGCAGCCGAAGTTTTTCCCGCCGATGACGATGGGAAACTCGGAGTCCATGGCACCGGCCTGGACGTAGCGCACCGGGTATTCGCGATCGGGCAGGCCTTCGAGGGCAAAGCTCCCGAGCTTTTCGTATTCGTCCCGAATCGTGGGGACGAGGTTCAGGTACTTGGCGGAAATGATCTGGTCGGTGTCGATGTTGTCGCGGACGACGTAGACCGGGCCGGTAAACTTGCTCATGACGGGACGAAGATGCGCGACCGGGCGTCGCGGGACAACTCGATTTGCGGACCGTTCGTCTGCCCGGTTTGGGTGGGGGCACAAAAAAGACCGAACCTTTCGGTCCGGCCTTGAGAGCGCGTCTGAGCTCTGAGCGTTGGCATCAATCCAAAGCGTGACTCTCAGGAGCACCCGAGACTCTCGCCGCAGTTGAGACATTTGTAGCAGGCACCATTGCGGACCGCGATGTGGCCGCAGCGGGGGCAGCTCGGGGCATCACCCTGGTTTTGAAAGGTGCTGGTGAGAACGGAGGCGGCGATGGAGCCGCCCGAAGCCGTCGCCTTGAGCACGATGGTGGCGGAGGGTTCATCGACGACCGGGAGCTCCGGCACCGGACGATTGATGCTCTTCTTCAACGCCTCGGTCAGGCCGGGCATCGGCAACTCCGCCTGAGCACCGCCGGGGGCGGAACCCTGGCGGTATCCGGGAATGAACTGGCAGGCCATCCAGCGGAATACGTAGTCGATGATGGAGGCGGCGTTGCGGATGTCGGGATTCCGGGTGAAACCGCTCGGCTCGAAACGCTGGTGGGCGAACTTCTTGACCAGGGCATCCAGCGGAACGCCGTACTGAAGCGACATTGAGGTGAGCGCACCGATGCTGTCCATGAGGCCGCCGATGGTGCTGCCTTCCTTGGCCATGGTGACGAACAACTCGCCCGGCTGGCCGTCGTCGAAGAGGCCGACGGTGAGGTAGCCTTCGTGCCCGGCGATCTCGAACTTGTGGTTCACCGCGTGGCGGGTGTCGGGCAGACGCCGGCGCAACGGCTGGCTGGCCTGTTCCTTGAGCAGACGGATCTCGGCCTGCAGACCGGTGAGGGTCGATTCGAGCGTGCGGATCTGTTCACTGCTGGTCGCCTCGGGCTTGTCGCTTCCCTCGGTGGTCTTCTTGGTGTTGAGCGGCTGGGAACGCTTCGATCCATCGCGGTAGATCGCGACGCACTTGAGCCCCATCTTCCAGGCGTCGATATAGGCGCTGCGGATCTCGGCAGTGGTCGCCTCGTTGGGCATGTTGACCGTCTTGGAAATCGCGCCGGAGATGAACGGCTGCGCCGCGCCCATCATGCTGAGGTGGGCCTTGTAATGAATGCTGCGCCGGCCCTTGTGGGGCTTGAACGCGCAATCAAACACCGCGAGATGGGTCGGCTTGAGGCCGCTGGCAATCACTGCGCCATTCTCACCGGCGACGTCCTCGATGGTGTCATGGATCTCGATGTGTTTCTCGATGGCGGTGATTTCACCGGCCGTATATCCGAGCCGGCGCAAGGCCTCGGGCACGGTGCGATTGACCATCTTCAACATGCCGCCGCCGGCGAGGAGTTTGTACTTCACCAGCGCGATGTCGGGTTCGACGCCGGTGGTGTCGCAATCCATCAGGAAGGCGATCGTGCCGGTCGGCGCGAGCACCGTGACCTGCGCGTTGCGATAGCCGGAGGCACGTCCCTTGACGAGGGCGGAGTCCCAGACGCGGCGCGCTTCATCCTTGAGATAGGCGAAATCGCGGCTCGGCTGGATGGATTCGACGGCCTCGCGATGCTGTTGGATGACGCCGAGGGTGGAGGCGATGTTGTCCGGGGCCACCGGGGCACTGACGCCGGAGCAGCGGGAATCGCGGTATCCGGCGAACGGCCCGGTGACGCGGGAGATCTCGGCCGATTGCTCGTAGGCATGGCCGGTCATGATGGCGGTGATGGCTCCGGCCAGGGCGCGACCCTCGTCGGAATCATAGGCCAGGCCGTAGCTCATGATGAGCGAACCCAGATTGGCGTAACCCAGACCCAGCGTGCGGAAGATGTGGGAATTCTCGGCGATCTGCCGGGTGGGATAGCTGGCGTTGTCGACCAGGATTTCCTGGGCGGTGATGTAGATGCGCACCGCGGCCTTGAAGCGCTCGACGTCGAAGGTGTCGTCGGCCTTCTTGAACTTCATCAGGTTCAACGAGGCCAGATTGCAGGCGGTGTTGTTCAGGAACACGTATTCCGAGCACGGGTTGGTGCTGTGGATCGGCTCGGTGCCCTTGCAGGTATGCCATTTCTGGATGGCGCCGTCGTATTGCAATCCGGGATCGCCGCAGATCCAGGTGCCCTCGGCGATGCGGTCGAGCAGCGCGCTGGCGTCCTTCTTTTCCAGCGGTTTGCCGGAGGTTGAGGCGCGGGTCCACCATTCGCGACCGTTGATGGCCGCCGACATGAATTCGTCGCTGACCCGGACCGAGAGGTTCTCGTTTTGATACATCACCGAACCGTAGGCCTCGCCGTTGAACGAGCCGTCGTAGCCCTGTTCGATCAGAGCCCAGGCCTTGCGCTCTTCCTTCGCCTTGGCGGTGATGAATTCCTCCACGTCGCCGTGCCAGTCGCGGATGGTGTTCATCTTGGCGGCGCGACGGGTCTTGCCGCCGGACTTCACCACATTGGCGACCTGGTCATAGACCTTGAGGAAGCTCATCGGGCCCGAGGGACGGCCGCCGCCGGACAGCTTTTCCTTGCTCGACCGGATCGGGGTGAGGTCGGTGCCGGTGCCGGAGCCGTACTTGAAGAGCATGGCCTCGCTGTAGGCCAGTTCCATGATGCTCTCCATGTTGTCCTGAACCGACTGGATGAAGCAGGCGCTCCCTTGGGGATATTCGTACTGGGTGTTGGCGCGGCGGGCTTCGCGGGCCGTCGGATCCCAGAACCAGTTGCCGCGATCGCTGTGCTTGCCGACGCCGTACTGATGGAACAATCCGACGTTGAACCACACCGGCGAGTTGAACGCGCCATACTGATTGACGCACAACCAAGTCAGCTCCTCATAAAACACCTCGCCGTCAGCCTTGGAAAAATAACCATCCGCAATCCCCCAGTCGGCGATCGTGCGGGTGACACGGTGAACCAACTGCTTCACCGAATGTTCGCGCTCACCGGCCTTTTGCGGGTCCCCGTAGAAATACTTCGAGCAAACCACCTTCGTCGCCAGCACGGACCACGTCTTGGGAACCTCGACCCCTTCCTGCTTGAACACCACCTTGCCGCCGTCATCGGTGATCTCGGCGGTGCGGCGTTCCCACTCGATCTGGTCGAACGGCTTCACCGCGGCATCGCTGAACACCCGGTTCAGCTTCAGGGCGGTGCGTGCGGACGCGCCCGATTTGCGGGAAGGCCCGGCGGAACGACTGGCGGCGGCGGTGGCCTTGGAGACCGTCGGCTTGGCGGGGGTTTTCATGCGGGATTTCGCCCCGGAGGCAGTGCTGGATTTCGTGCCGCTGCGGGAGGATTTCCCCGCAGGGGTGACGACGGAGTCTTGGGCGTCAATCATGGCTGGGTGGGCTGGCGGGTTTGGGTTCGATTTTGGCAACGACTGACGATGAATTGCGGCTACCTATGAGAATCCTCCAGGAAACCGCGAAATTTAATGGAATACTGCAAAAAACAGGCCAAAAAAGGCAGTTTAGGCCATTCTCGGCACCCATCCTGTTGGGGTGGGCATTTACGCTACCCCCATAGGTTGTGGTTTCAAGCGGTTTTTTGTGAAAAGTCACAAGTCGGTGATTTTGAGGCGAATTCCGCGAAAAGTGAGGCCGATCGGCCATTAAGAATGAGGCTTTGGAGGGTCTCGGCGAGGTGAATCTGTCCAAACTTGTACACGCACCGTTCACAGGGAATTCACCGGACAAATTGCCTTGAGTTTAGGCCACTATTTCGGACTTCGGGTCGGGGTAGGAGTGAGGTTGGATTCGAAAGCGGGAGGGATTGAAAACGGGAAAATGAGAGAACGGGTCAGTGAACCGCCCATTCGAAGGGCCAAAGGCCCGCTCCATAGCAGCCTTGGGCATCACCCAAGGTACTGGTTCCGCCGCCTTGCCACGGAGTCCCGCGTTCACGCGGTCTGGGAGCCCACCATCCCTCTCCAATCCGAAATGGCCCGATGGGTTCCTTTACGGAGCCGAACTGAAGACAGGGCGCAGGCCCAATGAATAGCTGTCGTGCTTGTCTGGGAGCCCACCGTCCCGATCTGCCGAACGCAGATTCGACTCCCCATCGTTCCAGCTTCCGCCGCGAAACACCCGGTACTGGCCGCTGGAGGGACCGGTCGGGTCGGTCACCGGTCCACTAGGATAGGCTCCGTACCAATCCTCGCACCACTCGGCCACGTTGCCACTCATGTCGTAGAGGCCCCAGTTATTCGGTTTCAAGGACTTCACGTCGGCCGTCGTAAAGGAGGAGAACGGGAAAAACCATGCGATTGCCTCCAAATCGCCGCAATAGGCTCCCGTGCTCCCCGCCCGACAGGCGTATTCCCACTCCGATTCGGTGGGCAACCGATAGGCTTCGTCAGAAGTGATCCGTCCCGCCGCCCGTTCCTGGGCGGTCAACTGCTCGCAATACGCGACGGCATTGCGCCAGCTCACCATCTCCACGGGAAGTTGGCTTCCCTTGAAATTGCTCGGGTTGTTCCCCATGACCGATTCGTATTCTGCCTGGGTCGTCTCATGGTCCGAGATCCAGAAGCCCCGGGTCAGGGTGACCTCATGCTGGGTTTCGTCGTCATCGCGCCCGTCCTCCCAGATCGGGCTGCCCATCAAGAATGTTCCGGGTGGGACATACACGAAGCCCTCGGGAGTTGAATCCACAACGGTCCGAAAAAACTTCGTTGAACCCGCTGCCGAAAGATCCACCACCGTCTGGCCTAATGCCCCAACGACGAAGTTGGTCCACTTCAACCAAGGCCCCGTCGGACTGGAACTCCATTCGACCCGGTTGGTTCCTCCGGGCGGACCTGTCAACAAGAGGGAAGGACCCGACCCGACGGCAACCGTCCCCGCCTTCGGGGGTGCCGCGATGTTCACCGTGGGAGCGTCGGTGTACCCATTTCCGGGTTCGATGATGTTGATCAAGGCGACCCGGCCGCCCTTGAGCACTGCCGTCGCGGCGGCACCGGTCCCGCCTCCGCCGGTCAATAGAACTGACGGAACACTGCGATATCCTGAACCTCCAGCGGTCACGGTGACTCCCTTGACGACGCCACCCTCGATCCCGGCCGACGCCGTAGCTTGCTCCTGAGCTTGAACCCTCTCGATGCCGAGTACGCCGACGGCCATCAGACATGCGGAGATAAATCCCTTGGAAAACATGATGTTTTACATATGTAAAATGTCGGCCTCGTTGTCAAGAGTCGGGTTGAACCGGTGGCGGTGTCGTGGGGCTCCCGGACCGCGTGAACGCGGGACTCCGAATCAGATGGGCCGCGTTCAAATCCTTGGGCGATGCCCAAGGCTGGTATCGGGCGGGCCGTTGGCCCTTTGACCTCCTTTCGGATGAATCCCTTCCGGCATGGTCGGCGCGAATTTCGCTGGAGACTGCGCCAGAGCGGGGCAGAGTAAGGGCGCGTGAATGTTGATGACCTCACTGGATCGCCCGGGACCCCGCCGTTGCGGTTCGGGAATTACGAATTGTTGGAGGAGGTGGGTCGGGGCGGGGCGGGGGTGATTCACAAGGCGCGCCAGCCGGGTCTCGAACGGTTGTGCGCCATCAAGATGTTGAAGGAGGGCGTGGGCTCGGCGGGTGCGAGCCGTGACCTCCTGCTCGCGGAAGCCCGTGCCGCAGCGAGTCTCGATCATCCGAACATCGTCGGCATCTACGAGGTCGGCGAGGTCGAGGGGCAGTTGTTCTTTTCGATGGAATTCATCGAGGGCGAGAATCTCTCGTCGTTCGTCCGGACCCACACCATTTCCGCCCGAAAGGCCGCGATCTACGCCGAGAAGATCGCCGCCGCCATCGACTACGCGCATTCGCGGGGGGTGACGCACTGCGATCTCAAGCCGGCCAACGTGATCATTGATCACCGCGACGAACCCCAAATCACGGATTTCGGCCTGGCCCGTCGGGTGGGGCCCGACGCGCCTGCCGGGATGGATGCCGCGTCGGGTGCGGGGTCGCCGAACTTCATGGCGCCCGAGCAGGCCTCGGCGCGATTTGGATCGATCGGCGTCAGGACCGATGTGTTCGGGATCGGTGCCACGTTGTATTACCTCCTCACCGACCGGCCGCCGTTTCGCGGTGAGACATTCGCCGACACCGTGGAAGCGGTGATGAAACTTGAACCCGTTCGGCCGCGGGCGCTGCGGCCCGGGGTTCCGCGCGATCTGGAAACCATCTGCCTCAAATGCCTGGAGAAACGTCCCGTCCGGCGGTATCGCAACGCCCGGGAGGTTGCGGACGAATTGGGACGTTTCCTGCGCGATGAACCAATTCACGCGCGTCGCATCACCCAGGTGGAACGTTCGTGGCGTTACGCCCGCCGGCATCCGCTGCTCGCCGGATTTGCGCGGGCCACGCTCACGCTGCTGCTGGTGATTGCCATCGGATCGCCGATCGCCGCCTACCATATCAATCAGGCACGGCACGGTGCGGATCAACAGCGTGTTCGCGCCGAGGCCAATGAACTCCGGGTTCGCCGTCAGTTGTACGCGGCCAATCTCCAGGAGGCGGCGCAGGCGGCCGAGGCGGGCGACACCCGTCGGACCCGGGAGTTGCTGGAACGCCAGGATCCGCTGGCCGCCGGAGCCCGGCTGGGATCGGAATCCGAAGGGGATCTTCGCGGATGGGAATGGCGGTTTCTCTCGGCGTTGAGCCGGGGCGATGAAGAGTCGGTTTTACCCATCTCGCCACTTCCGGTGCTGGATGCTGCCTTTGTCGGGAATGGGCGGCAGTTGGTCACCGCGCTTTCGGACGGAACCGTCCAACTTCATGGCCTGCCCGCGGGATCGGTGCCGGTTCGGAAGCTGGGCGGTGGTGGGGCGACGAACCAAATGGCGCGGATCGCGGTGTCGCGCGACACAGAACGCCTCGCCGTGGTCCATTTCGACCTTCAAACCACCAACACTGTTCTCCACGTCATCGAACGGGCTGGCTGGGGGGAACTGTCCCGATTCACCGTCGCCGGGGCGGTAGCGAATCTCGCCTTTTCCGCGGACGGTTCGCATCTGGTGCTGGCGGTGATGCGGCGGGCGGCGACCCGGCTGGAGACCGAGATCGTCGAGGTCGGTCTGGACGGATCGGGACGGACATCGCGGGTTTCGTTGCCCTCATCGCAGCGCCTCAACGTGCCGGTGTTCAGTCCCGACGGCTCGCGCTTCGCCTACGCCAATGACGACGGGACGTTGAGCGTTCGCGGCGTGGCGGCGGGGTCGCCAGTGATCCGTCTGCGTGGACACGATTTTGAACCGGGCTGGGTCCAACTGGTGACCGGCCTTGAATTCTCGCCGGATGGACGCTTTCTCGTTTCCGGTGGCGTGGATAAAACGGCGCGCTTGTGGGATCTCCGACAGGGAACGGCAACGGTCGTCTTGCAGGGGCATTCGGATGCCGTCCTGGCGACGACGTTTTCGCCCGACGGACGGCGGGTGGCGACCAGTTCGCGGGATCGGACGGTGCGGATCTGGGACGTGGCCACCGGGCATCAGATCGGGTTGTTGCGGAGCCGCGATTCCGTTTCCGGCGGCCTGGCGTATTCGCCCAACGGGAACACGCTGGTGTCCGTTTGCGCCGTCGGCGAAGTTCGCTTTTGGAACGTGCCGTCCGCGGTCACCCGTTCCGTTCCGCCCGCGGAGGTTCCAGCGGGAAGTCTGTGGGCGGAGCTGCTGCCGGACGGCCTTCACTGGTGGTCGTCCACGCCGCAAATGGAATGGAGCCTGCATCGACTCGGCGATCCCAATCCGATGGCCCGGATCGCCGACACCAATCTGGCCAGTCTGCGGGCAAAAACCTACCACCCGGCGACTCATCGTCTGGCCTATTATTCGCGGAACGGCCTGCTGACACTTCAGGATCTCAACACCGGAAAACGCCGGACCTTCGATGCCGGTCGGACCAATCCGGTCGCCACAGTCCGATTTTCGCCCGACGGACGATTGCTCGCGATCGGCCTGGGGGCGTGGTTCATGTCCGGAACGGAGGGGACCAATCATCTCCAGGTCTGGGACGTGGAAGCCGGCCGACTGGTGCGCGAGTTCAGCGGGGCGGCGGAAATCCCGGTGTTTTCGCCGGATAACCGATGGCTGGCCTCGTCCGACAGTGGGGGCCGGGTCCAGTTGAACGACGTGCTCCGCGGCGGCAGCCGACTGCTCGGCCGGCACTCCACTCAGGTGCCGGGGTTGGCGTTTTCGGCGGACTCCACCGAGCTGGCTTCGGGTTGCACCGATGGAAGCATCAAGCTGTGGAGTGTGGCCTCGGCATCCGAGCTGGCGACGCTGGAATCGCAGACCAGCGGAACGCTTTCGGTGGCGTTCAGTCCGGACGCGACACGACTGTTTGCCGGAAGTCTGGACGGCGTGGTGCAGGTCTGGGATTTGAAATCGCGACTGCGGCTGGCGTCGTTGCACGGGCATCGCAAGGGCGTCACTTCACTGGCATTCCGCGACGCCGATACGCTGGTTTCGGGTGGACTGGATGAAATTCGCGCCTGGCATGCGGATCCCCAACCCCACGGGACCCAGGAACGCGCTCGGATGTAGGGGCGCGGTGGCGACGGATCGTTACTGGGGTTCGCGGCGAAGGCGGTGAAGCAACGAAAGGAAGGCGTCGAGGTTCTCGACGGGAATGGCGCCAATGGCCTCCAGCGAATCCCGATACGCCGCGGCGGCGCGGCCTCCGGCAATCACCGCAACCGCTGGCGGTAGAAGCCGGCGAAGGCGGCCCAGTTCCCCGGCCATCTCGCGGTCATCGGACGGATGCACCAGGCTCAGGGCCACCACTCCCGCGGCATGTTGACGCGCGGTGGCGGCGATCTCGGCCGCAGGCAGGGACGGGCCGGCATAGACCACGCGCCATCCCTGCGTCGCGGCCAACGCGCCTGCGAGGATCGCGCCGAGCTCGTGCAATTGCCCGGTGGGAGTCGTCGCCACCAGCACCGGTGCGGTCGGATGCAATGCCATCGGACGGCTGACGGCGCCGAGATAGGTGCGGAGCACGGCCGATGCAACATGTTCGTGGGCGATTTGCAGGTCTCCCGTGCGCCAGCCTTCGCCGATTTGCTCCACCAGCGGCACCACGACTTTGAGGAGCAGGCCGGTCTGTCCGAGTTCGACCGATCCCCGCTCCAAAAGTTCTTCCAATCGGACCCCGTCCATCGCCGCCACCGCTTCAAGTGTGGACCTCAGGAGGCGGGCCGCGGTGGTGGTGGCGGCGTCGACCGGAAGGCCCGAAACCGCAGGAGCTGCGGAACCGCCATCGCTTGAAGAGGTTTCGACGCCGGGCAGATGGTCGACCAGCGCTTCAAGCTGATCCGTGGCCAACTCAGCCACCGTACCAATGCGGTGACCCTGTCGCGTCGCCTGGCTCAGCAGCGTCAATCGACGGAGATCCCCATCCGAATAACGGCGCTGATTCCCCTCCGAACGGCCCGGGCTGACCGTCCCATACCGCCGTTCCCACACCCGGATGACGTGCGGGCTCAGACCCGTTCGGTTGGAAACGGTTTGAAGAGTGTGTCGAAGTTCAGTCATTGCAGGATCAGGTGAAACCCCGACATATACTTAGACAAAACTCAACAGAATCTTGTCGCTGATGAGTAAAACATGAACAAATAGTTGACTAAATGGTCAATACATAGACAATACATGAACGATTGAGTGCGCGCACGTCGCTTGAATCAATCAGATTGGAGTTTCACTCATGAAAGTTTCCTTTGAAATGGCGGGAGGGCCGAGTCGGGTTGCTTCACCGGCGCGACCCCGGCAGCGTCGGATCCCCCGGGTGCCGAAGGTCGCCTCGTTCCGCACGGGCACCCATTCCCAGACCTCATCCTCGTCCGGTCCGTCCACCGTTTTGGAAGTTCGCGTGCCACGAGCCGCGGGGAACGTGGAGACGGTTTCCACGCCCTATGAATCCAGATCGGCACTGACGCTGTACCTTCGCGACGCGGTTGAAGTTCCACTGTTGACGATCGATGAAGAGAACGCGTTGGCGGCGCGAATCCGCCAGGGGGATGCCGCCGCACGGGAACACATGATCCGGGCGAATCTGCGGCTGGTGATCAAAATCGCGCGGGACTACGAGGGCTACGGACTCCCGCTGCTCGACCTGATCAATGAAGGTAACATCGGTCTGATGAAGGGAGTCGAACGCTTTGATCCGGCGAAGGGCGGGAAACTATCCACCTACGGTTCCTGGTGGATCAAACAATCGATCAAGCGGGCACTGGCCAATCAGTCCAAGACGATCCGGCTTCCAGTTCACCTCGTCGACAAGGTCAACCGCATGCGACGGGCGGCGCATGAGCTTCGTGAAGTGTTCGGCCGCGAGGCCACCGACGAGGACTTGGCGGAAGAGTTGGAGGTTCCGGTGAAGAAGGTGCGGCTGTGGATGCGGTCCTCAATGAAGACCGCTTCGCTGGACGCGCCGTTGGGCGACGACGATTCCAGTCCGCTGGCCGACGTGGTGCCAGCCACCGACACGCTGGATCCGTTTGAGGAACTGCAGCAGCGAACCGTGCACGAGATGGTCCGCCGTTTCCTGCCGGGGCTCCCTCCGCGGGAGTTGTCCATCCTTCAGGAACGATTCGGTCTGGAAGGGGGCGGCGAGAAAACTCTGGACGAAATCGGGCACCGATTTGGCGTGACGCGGGAGCGAATCCGCCAGCTTCAAAATCTCGCCCTCGCCAAGCTGCGTCGAAAGATTGAGGAATTTGAGTCGGTCCGCGTGCCGCGCATCACCGGCGTGACCCGGCAGGTCCGGACGGCGGGTGCCGCTCCGGCCTAGCCGGGATAGTTCTGCAGGACTCCCAGCATCTCCCGGATGGCCGCGTCGAGTCCGATGAAGATCGCGCGACTGACAAGGCTGTGGCCGATGTTCAGTTCCACGAGATGCGGGACGAGGTGGATCAGGGCGACATTTTCCACGGTCAATCCATGGCCGGCGTTTACCAGCAGTCCCGCCGCATGCGCCTGGCGGGCTGACCGGATCAACCGTTGCAACTCTTCGTTGCGCGCGTCCTTCCGGTGGTAGTGATCGGCGAACCGGCCGGTGTGCAACTCAATGAACTGCGCCCCGACCCGGGCCGAGGCGTCGATCTGGGCAGGATCCGGATCGATGAACAGGCTGACCTCAATTCCGGCATCGTTCATCCGCCGGCGCAATTCGGTCAGCGCCGCTTCCTGGCCCGCCACGTCGAGTCCTCCCTCGGTGGTGACTTCCATTCGGTGTTCTGGAACCAGGCAGACGATGGCGGGCTTGATCTCCAGCGCGAAGGCGACGATCTCCGGCGTATTCGCCATTTCGAGATTCAATCGGGTGCGGATGGAATCCCGCAGCCGCCGGACGTCGTTGTCGATGATGTGACGCCGGTCCTCGCGAAGATGGGCGGTGATCCCGTGGCAACCGGCTTGTTCACACGCTAGGGCCGCGGCCACCGGATCCGGTTCGACCTGGCGATCCGTCGGAGCGCCGCGGTACCGGGCCTGACGGAGGGTGGCGACGTGGTCGATGTTGACGCCGAGTTTCAGCATGGGAATCAGCGGGAAGGTTTCGCGGCGGCCTGGGGACGGGACAACGCGGGTCCGTCGATCCAGCGTGCGAAGTAGATCATCTCCGCCGCGCTCAAGCCGGCGGGTGACTTGCGTTTCACCGTGAATTCGCGCGGACCCGACACCTGCGCTTCGGTGACGGTCTCACCCATGGCCGCGCTGGCCGCGATGGCCCAGGCAATCCCAGGACGCTGGGTCGACGGCAACCGCCGCCGGAGGATGTCCCCGGCCTGCACTGCGGCGTTGAAGTTGGAGAACGCCTCCGCGACGATTTCCCATTGGTAATAGAGGATTCCGGGTCGCTCGACCTGTGCGGCGAGTTCGGGTGGGAACGGAAGTTTTGAAGGCCCCTGCGGCATCATCCCCAGAAGAACGTAACTCCGGTTTCCTTCGTGGATCGGAGCCAGCCGAACGGGTGGGAAGCCGGCGATCAACGCGCTGTGATGGTTTGTTTCCAACATCAACTGGCCCGACCAGATGGGTGCGGCGGGTTCCGCCGGATAGAGCGGTTGCACCTGCTGAAAACTGCGGTCGATCCAGGTCTCGGGTTGGGCAACGCGGGCGGCCACGTAGGTTTGAAGGGCCGGACTGTTGGTGGTGGCCGCCGGTTTGCCCCAGACAAAAATCTGATCGGGTACGTCGGTGCCTGCGACGGTCTTGAGCCAGTCGAATTGAGCCGCCCAGGCGGCAATGCCGCGCGCTGCGGTGAAGTGGATCAGGGGATCCCGAATGATGCTGGGTCGCTCCCAAGCCGGGAGTGGGTCGGGGAATTTCTGATCCTGAACCCAATGAGCCTCGGCCCGAATTGCTCCCTGACGGGCGGCCGCGGTCAACTGGATCCGGGGTTGATGAGCCAGTGAGGTCTCAAGATGCAGGACCGCCTGCGGTTCCACGGGGATTTGCGCGAGGGCGGTCATCACTGATTGCGGAGGAGTGGCGTTGGCATCCGAGACCGCAATGATCCATCCGGTTTGGAACAGCACCGTGGCCGAGCCGGCACCGTCGGTTGTTCCCCGGGCGGCTTTGAAGAAGGCGGGCCATGCAGTTTCCCATGCGTGGGCGCGGGCGGCGTCGCCGGGAACAACGATCACCCATTCGCGGCGGCCTGCGGTGGTGCGGACAATCTGACCGAGGCTGAGATGATCGAGCACGTCGGTGATGAGCGGCTGGATCGCCACGCGCTGGGCGGCGGGCAGGTTGGTGTTTCCGGCGGTGGATTCCCAGAGCGCGGCGGCAATCCGATCGGCGAGAGGGCCACGAAGCCTGGCAAATTCCGGAAGCCGGACCGCGGCGGCCGCCGCCGGGGCGTTGGTCTGCTGGGAAAGGGCCTGAAGCCCGATGAAGCGCCAGCGCGCCTCGATCGCCGTTTGCGACGAATCGCAACCAGTCGAGACGAGGAGGGCCAGCAGGCAAAACAGTGCGTGGATTCTTCGAATTCGCATAGGACGGCGATTGGTTGCCATGGAGGACCGCGGCTGGCAACAACGACCCTTGGAAAAACGGGCGGAAAGGCATTGGCGAACCGGCCCGCTCCGACGGACATTCACGCCATGGATGATGTCTGGCGGGTGCTTCCGTTTGAAATCGGACATCCGGCCTTCAACATGGCGCTGGACCACGCGCTCCTCGAACACGCGGCCTCTTTGGGGCGGCCGGTGCTGCGGTTTTATGGGTGGACTGAGCCCGCGTCGACCTTCGGGTGTTCCCAGCGTTACGAGGAGGTGGCCGCGGCGACGGCGCTCCGGCCGTTGATCCGGCGCCCGACCGGTGGCGGTCTCGTGCCTCATGGCGCGGACTGGACCTACTCGGTGGTGATTCCGCCAGGACATGCGTGGTACGCGTTACGGGCGACGGAGAGTTATTGCCGGATTCACCAATGGATTCGCGATGCGTTTGGACGACTCCGAATCGACAGTGCCCTGGCCCCGGTTCGGGATCTTCAGGCGGCAGGTCGGTGTTTTGCCGGAGGCTGGGAACAACACGATCTGGTGCGGGACGGCCGCAAGGTGGCCGGGGCCGCGCAACGCCGGAACCGATCCGGTCTCCTAATCCAAGGTTCAGTCCAACCCCTGCCACCGGGCATCCATCGCGCCGCCTGGGAGGAGGCGATGCTGGCCACCGCCGCCGAAAACGCCGGCGCTGTCTGGACACCGCTGGTTTCCGATTCCGCCTGGCTTACTCGTGCCGCGGTGCTCGTTGAATCCCACTACATCAACCCCGCACACAACGAATCGCGGTAGGCCGGTGGGGAATTGGACACCGATTTCACGGATTCACACGGATTCAAACCGATCGAATGGTATGGAACGGAATGGACCGGATTCGATCCGCTCTTCAGGAATCCATGCGAATTCGTGCAATCAGTGTCCTGCCTGTCGTGTCATCGGGGTTCGGCTCAGTACCCTGCCGGATCGGCGGCGTGACCGCGGACGATCGCCACTCCGGCGCTGGTGCCGAGGCGGGTCGCGCCGGCTTCGATCATCGCCAGGGCGGTGGCGGTGTCGCGGATGCCTCCGCTGGCCTTGACTCCGAAGCGGGGTCCCACGGCGGCCCGCATCAACCGGACGTCGTCGAGAGTGGCACCGCCGGTGCTGAATCCGGTGGAGGTCTTGACGAACCGTGCGCCGGATTCGACGACCAACGAGCAGGCGCGGATCTTTTCCTCTGAGTTGAGCAGGCAGGTCTCCAGGATCACCTTCACCGGAACTCCGTCCGCGGCTTCCACGACGTCGCGCAATTCCCGGAGCACGGCGGCGTCTTTGCGGTCACGGAGTCCACCGATGTGGATCACCACGTCAATTTCCTGCGCACCGAGGTCGATCGCGCATTCCGTTTCGAACCGCTTGCTGTCGCCGCCGCCGGCCCCGAGTGGAAAGCCGACCACCGCGGCCACCTTCACCCCGGAATCCTCCAGAAGACTGCTGGCCAGCGCGACGTAAACACCGTGGACGCAGACTGACCAGAAGGCGTGTTCACGGGCTTCGGCGCAGAGCGTCCGGATCTGATCCTCGGTGGCCTCGGGTTTGAGCAGGGTGTGATCAATGTGCTGGGCGAGATCGCGGGGCGACAGTTGCATGGCGGAAGCCTGCCGGTGCCCGGCGGGGTGGCAAGCCCGGGAACGGCGCGCTTGCTCCTAGGGACGGGTTGCCCGCACCCTGACGGTATTGATGTTGGCGGTGATTTCAGGATTGGCAGCCGGGTTTCTCCATGTGCTGACTGGACCAGACCACCTGGCGGCGATTGCGCCGCTGGCGGTTCATGAGCCCCGGCGCCCGTGGCGTGCGGGGGTTCGCTGGGGGCTTGGCCATTCGGCGGGGCTGGCTCTGGTGGCCGTGCTGGCTCTCCTGCTTCGGGAGCTCCTGCCGCTCAATCCGATTTCGTCGGTGAGTGAACGCCTGGTGGGTGTCCTGCTGATCGGTCTCGGGATTTGGAGTGCATGGCAGGCCTTGCGGGCGCGGGTGCATGCCCACACTCATGAGCATGACGGCTCGCGCCATGCCCACCTTCATTTCCATTTTCCCCAAACGGCGAAGCCCGCGGAGGCATCCCACGAAGCCGGCCGCCATCGCCACACCCACGCGGCCTTCGGGATCGGCGCCCTTCATGGACTGGCCGGCAGTTCGCATTTTCTGGGAGTACTTCCGGCGCTCGCCTTTCCGAGCCGATGGGATTCGGTGGCGTACCTGGTGGCCTTCGCCGCGGGGACGGTGGCTGCGATGGCCGGGTTTTCGTCGGTGCTCGGGGTGCTGACCCTCCGGTGGGGCGGGGGTATGGCGGGGGCTTATCGCGGTCTGATGGGTGTCTGTTCCGCGACTGCATTCGCGATCGGTGGATGGTGGCTGGTCACGGGCGGTTGAGTTCGCAATGAACGTTCACCAGCGGGAATGAAAGCCTGGCTCAGTATTCTTCGGGAGATTGCCTTCAATCTTCACCGGTTGCGTCCGATCCTCCGGCCAGGTCGCTGGCTGGTCGTGGCGGTCATCGCGACGGCCACGTTGTCGGCGCTGTTCGAGGGTGTCGGCATTGGCGCGATGGTGCCACTCATCTCGATGCTGAAGGCGGACGCCGGCCACCTGCTGGAGGTGCTGAAAAACGACAAGGTGCTCCGATGGCTGCCCGCCAAGCTTCCGGGTCATTCGGCCTCCCTCTACATCGCCGTTTTTTGTGCCATCATTGTTTTCCTGATCGTCTGCAAGAATCTGGCGTTGCTGATGAGTCAGAACTTGATGGCGCGCATGGTTCGCATCATCTCGGCGAATCTGCGTCTGGCGATCTTTCAGCGGTTACAGCAGACCTCGATCCAAGTGTTTGAGGAACGTAAGTTTGGTGAACTCGGCAACGTGTTTTCGATCGAGACGATTCGGACCCAGTCGACGATCGAGTTTACGTTGTTGCTGATCCAAAAGGGGATGATCGCCGCCTTTTATGTGATCGCGATCGTCGTCATTTCCTGGGAGCTGACCCTGGGACTGGTCGTGCTGGTGCTGGTCGTCTCCGGTTTGAGTGCGCTGGGTCAAATGCGGTTGAAACGGCGGGGTGACGAGCGGTCCAAGGCCCAGCACGATCTCTTTGGCTACCTCGGGGGCGTGTTCAGTGGCATGCGGGTGGTGCGGACCAATCATGCCGAGGCCGAGACGGAGCGGGAGTTTGAACGCCGCAATGAACACCTCGCGGAGGTGGAACGCCGCGCCGCGGTGATGAATGCGTTGATGGCGCCCATTTCAGAAATCCTGGCGGTGGTGGGCGCGATGTTCCTGGTCTGGGGTGCCTACGCGATCCTGATTCCCCACAACCGCCTCTCCGGCCCGTTGCTGGGGGCGGTTGGCTTCATTCTGATCCGGACGCTGCCGCTGCTGAACCAGCTCTACGCCATCATGGGCCAGCTCAGCTACTCGTCAGGAGGGATGCGTGAAATCTTTGTCTGGCTGGATCTTCCGGTGTATCCAAAACGTCCGTTTGGACACCGGACTTTCGAAGGAATCCGGTCGGGCATCCGACTCGATGGCGTCGGCTATCGGTATCCCAACGGGACAGTGGCCCTCGAAAACATCCACTTGGAGATTCCCTCCGGAAAAACCGTTGCCCTGGTCGGCGGTTCAGGCTCCGGCAAAAGTACGCTGGCGAGTCTGCTGCTTCGCTTGCGGGAACCCACGTCGGGAGCCATTCGGGTCGATGGCGTTGATTTTTGGGAGTTCTCGCCCGCTTCCTGGCACAGCCGTCTCGGCATGGTCGAGCAGGAGGCCTTTCTGTTCAACGAAACCGTGGAGCATAACATCACGTTCGGAAGCCCGAACACCACGCCAAAACAACTGCAACGCGCACTCAAGGTCGCGCATCTGGAGGAAGTGGTTTCCGGGCTCCCGCTCGGTTTGCAAACCGTGGTGGGGGAACGGGGAACGATGTTGTCCGGCGGACAAAAACAGCGCCTGGCCATCGCCCGGGCGATGATTCGCGAACCCCTGTTCCTGATCTTGGATGAGGCCACTTCCGCGCTCGACAATGTCAGTGAGCGACAAGTCCAGGCGGCCCTCGACGAGGCGCGTCGCGGTCGAACCTCGGTGGTGATCGCCCACCGGTTGAGCACGATTCGGAACGCCGATTTGATCGTGGTTCTCTCGGAGGGGCGCATTGTGGAAACGGGAACGTGGGATGAGTTGGAGGCGCGCAACGGAGCCTTCCAGGCATTGCTCGCCGCCGCCCGCGGAGGGCATCTTTCCAGTGAACCCTGAGAGCCCGGAGGTTGTGGAATGAATCGGCTCCGCCGCTGGTGGCGCGATCTGGTAGACTGGACTGGGTCACCCGTTTCGGCCGTGTTCTTCGGCTCGCTCTGGCTCAGGTGGCACGGTCGGGGAGGGGCTCGACCCGGTGTTCACGACCTGCGGACGGTCCGTAGTCTGGTAGTGGTTCGCTATGATGGTCTCGGAGATCTGGTGGTCACCACCGGCTTTCTGCGGGAGTTGCGCCGCGCGCTGCCGGGGGTTCGGATCACCCTCGTGATTCGCCGGGAATGGGAGGACTTGTTCCGCGCCTGTCCTCATGTGGACGATGTCGTGGGCTTTGCGTTGACCCCTTATCCGCGTTTCGCCGTTGTCCGGAGGTTGATGGATCTCGCCGCCTTTTGTCGGCGCGAGTTGTGGAGCCGCGAGGTGGAGGCGATGCTCGTTCCACAATCCAACATCGCCTACTACGACGTCCGTTACTTCGCGTTCTTTTCCGGGGCCGGAATCCGGTGGGGACGCCGCTTGGCGGCCGATCCTGAAACCATCGCGACCCGTCGGCTGCTGACCCGGGTGGATGTCGAGCCGGCCACCGGTCACGAGGCGGATCTGCTGATGGAGTGGATGGGGCAGTTGGGTCTGCCGGTTCAGGAGCGTCACCTGGAACTGACCTGGGACGCGGCTGCAAACGCGACGGCACAACGCTGGCTGGGGCCGCGGCTCGGAACGAGCCCGCGGGTGGTGCTGGGAATCGGCGCATCCCAGGGACCGAAAGTCTGGCCACTGGATCGTTTCATCGAAATCGGCCGTCTGCTTCGCGGCATCGGCGCCCAATTGGTGGTGATCGGCGCAGACGATCTGGAGCGACCAGCGGCGCGATTCTCGGAGGCGCTCGGGGGCGGGGTATTGAATCTGGTGGGAAAGCTGCGGCTTCAAGAAACGGCCGCGGTCCTGTCGCAGTCGGATCTCTTTGTCGGCAACGATTCCGGCCCGATGCATGTGGCGGCCGCCGTCGGAGTGCCGGTGGTCGAGGTGGTGGGATGGCCCGCGGATGTTCCGCCCGAATACTCCGGCAGCCCGCTCCGCATCGGGCCGTATTGCAAACAGCGTCGCATCGTTCAGCCCACGGGCGATGGCCGCGATTGGTCGGTTCGGGTGGGCGAGGTGACGGTGGACGCGGTGTGGGCCGCCGTCCTGTCGCTAATGGATGAGATCCGAAACGCACCGGTGCCGTCGCCGTTACCGAAGTGAAGGCGGGACGCGGTATCCCCCGGTCGTTCAGCCGATCGCGGCGTTCGACGACAGGGGATTGGCGCGGGCGATGGCGATCAGGCTTTGCCCCAACGGCGGACGCACGATCCGCCGTTCCAGGGTGTGGAGGATGGGAAGGATCAACCGGTCAAACAGAAGGACCTGGCCCTGACCGAAATTGTGCCGGCGGAGAAGGCGGAAGTTCACCGCCCAGGCGAAATAGCCCGCGAGGTTGAAATAGTGCAACCGCTCCACGGTGAAGCCTGCCGCCGCCAGCCGGTTCGCGAGGTCCTGTTTCGTATAGCGACGGAAGTGTCCGAAGATCCGATCGATCGGGGAATACAGTTCTGGTCGTGCCGGAACGAACAGCGCCAGACGGCCCCGCCGCTCGCGTAGGAGGCCCGCCCACGCCGTCAGCGCGGCCCCATCATCTTCAATGTGTTCGAGCACGTTGATTGCCAGGAGGGTGTCCCACCCGGATCGTTCCTGCAGGGATTCCACCGAGCCTGGGAATAAATCGAGTCGCGGATGGGCGGCGCGAAAGGCCGCGTGAAATCGCGGGTCCGGTTCCAACGCCAGAAAGCGGGTTACGTTGGGTGCCTCCGAAAACCCCTGGCTCATCTGTCCGATTCCCGCCCCGATTTCCAGGACCCGGCCGCGGATCGCGGGCGCAAATTCCTGGAACAGGGCTCGTCGGTAGTTGCGGGCCCATCTCAGGGTTTGGAACTCAAAATCGACAGTGGAAGCGTGGCTGTTGACGGACGGGGCGATCACAGGCGGTCCAGAACCCCGTACTTGAAAATGCATCGGAACGCGCTGACACCATCCTTCCAATTGATTTTTTTGCCGTCGGAATAAGTCCGGCCGCTGTACGAGATGGGAACCTCATACACCCGGGCACCCAGGCGGGCGACCTTCGCGACCACCTCGGGTTCGAATCCGAATCGATCCTCCTGGAGTTTGATTCCCTGGATGATTTCCCGCCGGAAGACCTTGTAGCAGGTCTCCATGTCGGTGAGCCAGAGGTTGGTCGTCATATTGGACAACGTGGTCAACAGGCGGTTGCCGACCGAATGCCAGT
Organism: uncultured Verrucomicrobiota bacterium; assembly: GCA_903907925.1. Lineage (GTDB taxonomy): Bacteria > Verrucomicrobiota > Verrucomicrobiia > Limisphaerales > UBA9464 > CAIVQB01. The sequence continues at coordinate 13,335 of CAIVQB010000127.1, read as the reverse complement.
AGTACAGGACGCGCCGGGTTCCCCCCATGAATCGCGAACCGAAGACCACATCGGCCCGACCGGAGAGGATCGGATAGAGCAACAGGTGGTATTCGCGCGGGTCGTACTCCAGGTCGGCATCCTGCACTATGACCAGCGGCGACGTCGCCTGTTCGAATCCGTGGCGCAATGCGGCTCCCTTTCCGAGGTTGACCGGGTGACGTTGGATCCGCACGCGGGCGTCGCGAGCCGGCCACCGCTCCAGGACCTTCCACGTTCCGTCCGACGAGGCGTCGTCCACGATCACCAGTTCGGCAACCGGACGCTGGGCCAGCACCCATTCGATGATCTGATCCACAGTGGATTCCTCATTGTACACCGGCATTACCACCGTCAGGCACGGCTCGATGTCATCGTTGGAATGGACCGTTGGGGACATGGTGGGAGTGGGAGTTGGAGTGGCGGTCTAGTGTGGGACCACGCGGACGACCACAAAATGGCCGAATTCCTTTTCGATTCTGAGCTCGGCGTTGCCGTAGCTCGGATCGGATCCGGCAACGGTCACCCAATAGGTCGCGGTCCGATTCCCCTGGAGCGCCGGTGGAATGTCGTAGAAAGCGCCGACCTTCATGTAGGGAGTCGGGCAGGCGAGAAGGCGCTGGCCCAGGTGGTGACGGAGATGGTTCACCGGAACATCGCGGCCGGCGCAAACCAGTTCACCCGGCCGGAGCGTGGCTCCCAGCCATCGGGCGATCTCGCGAATCTCCGCCGCCTGCCCCCGGTAGATGGTGCGAATGAACTTCGCCTCCCCCAAGCTCATGACGACGTTTCCCGCAACGTTAAGACTGAGAAAAACCAACAGTGATGGGGTTAGAAGCCACCGGGCGGCGGACGGTGCCGGCAGGGACTGGATTCCCCGCCAAACGAGGATCATGGCGATCGGGGTCCAGGGAAGGATGGCCCGGGTTCCCAGGCGAAAGGGCCAGATGCAGATCAAGGCAAAATAGATGGCTGCCACGAGCACCGTCGCGCGGAGGACCCCGCTTTTGCGTTGAACCCAGGCGGCGTAGAAAATTAGGAAGGTGATGGAGCAACCCAGCAGTTGGACGGCCAGATTGACGAAGGGAGCGAGTGGGCTTTCGACGACGCGCTTGGCGAGCGGAAGCCTCGACGGCACATTGAACCAGTCGTCGACCCAAAACCTTCCGCCGAGCTGGTCGGCGATGTTTCCGATGACGAATCGAAGGTAGTCGGGCCAGCCGCCGAGCTCGATGATCCGGGCCGAAAAATAATCGCCGTAACTGCCCGATGCTCCGGTGGCCCACCGTTTGATCAGCAACGCCGCCGCCACCGGCGCCAGAAACGCGATGCCCGTCCGCCAGGGCAGGTCGCGGAAACGAAACCGCCGATAGATCCACACGATTCCAATACCCACCAACGGTGCCAGTCCCGCCGAGCGACAGAGCATCAGGAGCGCCACCAGAATGCCGATGCCGCACCACCAGCGCGAATTACGGAGGCGGGGTTCAGGATCCGGTCCGATCCATGCGATCAGGGCAATGCCCAGCAGCGCAAACGTCAGGTCGGAGAACAGCAGAAAGGTCATGTTGAGAAGAACGAAAGACGTTCCCACGACCAGAATGAACGCGGCACCAATGCCAAAGGGAATCCCCTCCCGCTTGAGGCAGAGCGCGAGCAGGGTGAGCATGGCGAGGCTGACCACCTCCATCGCTCCAATCAGCCACGGAATGTTGCCGGGGAAACCGCCGCCCAGCTTCCAAAACACCGCCAGCCAGGCGGATTGAAGGGGCGGGTATTGGGATACCGAGGGAAGATCCAGGTAGGGTTCGACATGATAGCCGCTACCGGCGGCCAGTGACGCGGCGCCACCCAGATAAAAATTGGCGTCGTTCTGCAGCGCCAGTTCGCTTTCAAACGGCAGGATGATTGAGTGAAAGATGCCCGCCAGAATCACAGGAATCAGCCACCAGAAGAACGGGCGGTTTGTAAGGCGGGGAGTCGGCGTCACGGATGGGGTGTCGGGCGGACCGCCAACCGTGTCCCGGAGTGGCCGGGGGTTCAATTGGCTTTTTGACCGCGGATGCTGTCGTCCTTCCGGCTAGCGCGCCGGGCTCCGGTTGAGCGCGGGCTGCACCACCTCCACACCGAGGATTCGGCTGAACTTCGCCGCGCCGGTGAAATTGAGATGATCCGCATCCCAGAAATCGTCTTCCACAAACCGCGGATCCGCCGAAAAATCGCGCCACTCGACGCCAAAGTCATGCTTCAACCGGGCGAGAGCGGCCGCGGTGCGCGACCGGGTCTCCTCCCGTTCCAAGGCCCGGTAGCCGTCCGACGTCGGCAGGGTCACGAACACCGCCCCAATGCCGCGCGATCGCAGGAACACCAGGAGCTCGCGGAGACGCGCCTCGTTGACGGGCAGAAACTCGGGATACATGCAGGCGTGATGCCGGTCGATCGCCGTGGGTGCCGAGGTTCGGACGTGATCCGGCTTGGGATGGGCGGTGCGTTGATCCGGAGGACGGGTGTCGACCACGCCGCCGGCGTCGTCGTAGCCGGATCGGATCACCGGCGGCAGAGTGCCCCGCACGGAACTGATTCCAAAATCGCGTCCATAGAGAAACCAGGAACTCCAGTTGCGGAGCACCGATTCCTGCCGCCAGTCGCGGTGGGCGATTCCATGAAAATGCCGGTAGTAGTAGGCACGCCATTCCTCGGTGGACCGATCCAGCTCGTAGTCCATCGAGAGATAGGAGATGGGCAGGACCACCAGCCGCAATCGGGGCAGGGTCGGGGCGTATTTCTCCACCAGGGCGCAGTCGTAATAAAGGCTCTGGCTGACTGCCGAGAGATTGAAGGCGTTGGAATGAACCAGTAATGGCGCGATTCCTTCGTGCGCATGCGACGGACCGAGACAAACGATTTCCACCCGGGCTGCCGCGGCCGCGAGAAGGTTTCGTTTGACCACGAAGAGGTTCGTTTCGCGATTCCCGCGCGCGATTTCGAACCAGGCCAGGAATATCCCGATCGGAAGCGCCAGCAGGAGCAGGTTGAAGTAAAGCCGGCGCATGGGTCAGAACTGGAAGTAAATGAATTGATCCCCCGAGCCTGGTGCCAGCCAGAAGATCGCCGCGACGAATCCGTAGTAGATCAACCGGCGATTCCACGCCGGCAGCGAACAGATCCAGGCATTCACCGGGCGGTGGCGTTCGAAGTGTTCCATTCCGAAAACCCCGGCGATCAACCCGATCGCGAGCATCAGATCGATGCGTCCGTAACCCGCATCCCAGAGCGATTGATACAGCGACGCCGGATGACGGAGATGGCTCCATCCGGACGCCATTCCGCGGAGGATGACGGTGGCCTGGTGCACCGAGGTCGCCCGGAAAAAGACCCAGCCCACGCAGACGATTCCGATCACGCAGAGGCGTTGCCAGACGTGGATCAAGGCCATGCCGGTGAATGGAGCGACCGCCCGCCGAATCCGATCACGCAGGGAGGCGGTGGCGACCGAACCGATCAGGGCGGTGCCATGAATCGCTCCCCAGACGAGATAAGTCCAGTTGGCCCCATGCCACAGGCCGCTCAACAGGAAGACGATCATCAGATTGACGAACTGGCGGGGAAGCCCCACCCGACTGCCGCCCAGCGGGACATACACGTAGTCCTTGAACCACGTCGACAGACTGATGTGCCACCGACGCCAGAATTCACCGACCGAACGGGACGAGTAGGGATGATCGAAATTCCGCATCAGCCGGAATCCCAGGATCCGGGCCGCGCCGAGGGCCATGTCCGAATAGCCGCTGAAATCGCAGTAGATCTGGATCGCGAAAAACCCGGTGGCCACGGCGAGCCAGGGTCCTTCGAAGTGCTCCGGTTGTTCGTAGACCCGGTTGACCAGGATCGAAAGGCGATCGGCGACGCAGATTTTTTTAAACAATCCCCAGGCCATCAAACGCAGTCCGCTGGTCACCCGGTCGTAGTCGAAGGCGTGTTCGACGCGGAACTGTCCCAGCAGGTTCTGCGGGCGTTCGATCGGGCCGGCCACCAACTGCGGGAAGAACATCACGTACAATGAGTAGATGCCGAAGTGCCGCTCCGCGCGTTGCCGGCCGCGGTACACCTCGATCGTGTAGCTCATCGCCTGAAAGGTGTGGAATGAAAGACCAATCGGCAGGGCCATTCGCAGCAGGACCGGAGTGTAGGTCCAACCGAGCAACCGGGCGCCGGCGTCGAGGTTGGCCTGCCCGAAATTCCAGTACTTGAACACCGCGAGGATTCCGATATTCGCCGCCAGGCTCAGCCCGAGAGCCCACCGTCGGCGAAGACCTTGGGAGCCTTCAATCCACAGGCCGGCGAAATAGTCGATGACGATGGTGAAACCGAGAATGAGGATGTAGACCGGCCGGAACCACATGTAGAAGCCGCAGCTCGCGAACAGGAGCAACGCCCAGCGGGACCGGTGCGGGAGGGAAAAATAGAGTCCGGTGACGACGGCAAAAAAGACGGCGTACGCGGCGGAATTGAACAGCATCGAGGCGGTGACGTCACGGGACGTCCGCGGGAGGGAAACAAACCCGCGCCCGCATTGCAAACCCGCATCACGCAACGCAGCGGGAACCGACGACGGGTTCCGACCCAAGTCCAAACGCAGCAAGCCCCAAACCGAGGACCGCGGATTTTGGATGCGATCGTCGAGGCCCGGATAAGGGCGGGCGTCGAACAAAACCACGGGTGGATCGCCACGGTTTGAGGGCTCGCCCTCACGCGAGCCCCATTTTCGTCTTTGCTGCGCGTGACATCGCTGCTGTTCGTGGGTTGCGGCGCGAGGTTGTTCGACGTCCGGTTCGCGGCGGATTGGGACGTGGGTGGAACCCCACCCTCCAGGGTTCGAGGCGATCGGACGAATGGCTCAGTGGCCCCGGGGACAGGACATGGCGGACAGTGCGCTGTCGGAATTCGCAGTTGAGAAAAGAGGTGGGTCGCGATCTCCATCAAGCTGCATCGGTTGCAAGAGACGGTTCTGTGGTTGGCCGAAGTTTCTGTGCGACTTGCCGGGCGATTGAGTGACTCGGACGTTCGACAAGAAGGTAAAAAACATAACACGTGGAGAGAGCGAAAAAATCCATGAAAGCCCAGCCAAAAAAGGAGTCGTGCAGCGAGGGAAAGAGTCTGACAAACAATTCGAATCCGAAACGATGCAGGAGATAAATAGAATAGCTCCATAAACCGGCCCATTCAAGATAGCGGGACGGCGCGATATGCGCCCGATGGGCTATTTCCCGTTTGAGCCAGAAAACAACCGCCCCAGCAAAGAAATTGAGAGTCCAAGGATAACCAAGCGGAGTGTGATAGCGCAAAATGCTGCAAACACAGGCGGCACCGAGGATGGCAGTCCGCCAGGCCCAAATGGTCCTGCTCGAAACAACTCTTGGAGTGCCTGTACGAGTCGATTCTGCGAGCGTACACCCAAGGAGCCAGCACGGTAAACCCAGGAGCCAGTTCAAGCGCGAACCATATGAAGCGTAGTTACCCGCAGAGGGATTCGTGGCGGCAACGACTGTCGCGGCCGCAAATGAAACGAGGACAATACCGTGCCATGATCCAAACCGAAGATGCGCCGCCCGGAGTACCGGGTAAAAGATATAATAAATCAACTCCGCAAGTACGCTCCAGAGAACGGACTCCTGAAACAATGCCATTTGAACTCCAAGAAGTCCACTCAGTGGCACCGCGACTAAAACCGGGACGAGAAGGCGAATAAAGCGTCTTGTATAAAACTCCTTTAAGCGAGGCCGTTTGTCGGAAGCGGCGAACGGAAAGTGGATGCAGAAACCCGAGATGACGAAGAATATGATGACGGCCGGCGGACCTGGCCAGATGTTGGCAAAGAAGCCGCGGAAAGCGAGATGGGCGTAAGATCCGTCCGCAAAGGGATTGGGGAACACAGGTGCGCCGCCGTGTTGGAAGAAAACCCAAAGAGCACAGACAAACCGAATCGAATCCAAGCCGCTGACATGGGCCACTTTTGCCGGCATGCGTTCCATTGAAAATGTGGCTGGCACCCTCCAGAACCACGACGTTGTGGCGGGACCGATCACTCCGCCAAACCGCCAACCTGAAGTCCTCACGAATCCGCCACCCACGAATTCAGTGTCAAATATGTCGGTCTGGATGTCCACAACGAAGCCAGCCGGCCTTTTCCTCGACAACCCTCCGGGCGGCAGTGCTTTTGTCTTCTGCCTTCGTTGACTCAGTCCTCACAGCCCACTCCGGGGATGCTCGGACTTCGTCGCCTTGGCAGAAGACAAAATCCCTGATCGCAGGACCCTTCCTCATTTTCAGACGCGCTCAAAGGAATCATTCCCTCGCGGCGTTTCACGCAGCCGCCGCGGAATTGCCCCAACCCGAAGTTCTCGGAGCTTGAGGGAAGGGGTGGTTTTCGCAACCTTCGCGTCCCATCGGATGACGCCCGCCTCACAACCTGTTCCCGCCGGTCCTCCCTGGAAGGTGTTGATCCTGCCCGGTGGAACGGAGATCGGGCTCGAACTCCGCCAGGCACTGGCTTGGTGCAAGGAGGTGGAACTCTTTTCCGGAGGCGTCCCGGGTTCCAATCATGCGCCCTTTGTTTTTGCGCGTCATGTCGAGGTGCCTTCGGTGCATGACGCGGGCTGGGTGGACGCGCTCAATCCAATTCTCGATCGCCTCGGCATCACCCATATTTTCCCGGCGCATGATGACGTGATCGTTGCGGCCGTGGAATGTAGCGCCCGGCTTCACGCCCGGGTGGTGACGTCACCGCTCGAAACCTGCCGGCTCACCCGGTCCAAGTTGCAGACGCTTCGACGGCTTCGGAATGTGGTGCCGGTTCCGCAACAGTTCGAATCCGTGGAGGCGGTGGTCGAGTTTCCAGTGTTCGTGAAACCAGACCGGGGTCAGGGCTCGTTCAACGTGGCCCGTGCGGACACCGCGGAACAATTGCGCGCGCTTCTGGCCGAGGATCCTTCGCGCATTATTCTGGAAAACCTCCCGGGCGCGGAGTTCACGGTGGATTGTTTTTCCGATCGCGATCGTGGCCTCTTGTACGCCAGTGGCCGCCGGCGTCAGCGGATCCGAAGCGGGATCGCGATGAATTCGATGGTGGTCGACGATCCACGGTTTGAAGAATATGCGCGCCGGATTTCGGCAGAACTCCCGTTGCACGGGGCCTGGTTTTATCAAGTCAAGACGGCGCGCGACGGGGAATTGAAGCTGCTGGAGGTGGCTCCGCGGATCGGCGGCACCTCGGCCCTGAGTCGGGCCCGGGGCGTCAACCTGCCGTTGCTCAGCCTCTACGAATCCGACCGGCTGCCGGTCGAGATCGTGCCAACGACCTTTGAGGTGGAGATTGATCGCGCCCTGGTGAACCGGTTTCGGTCGTCGGTTCGATACGAGACGATCTACGTGGATTTCGATGACACCTTGATCGTGCGCGGCCGAATAAATCCCGAGCTGGTCAAGCTGCTGTTTCAATCGCTGAACCGTGGGGTGCGTCTGGTGTTGATCACCCGCCATGCCGGCGATCTGACGGCGGCGCTGCGACGGTTCCGGATCGAAGGATTGTTCGACGAGATCGTCCACATTCGTGACGGACGGCCCAAGGCGGAGTTCATTCACGGGCCGGGAGCGATCCTGATCGACGACAGCCATTCCGAGCGGCGGGCGGTGTCGCGGGCCACCGGGATTCCGACCTTCGGCCCGGACATGGTGGAAACGTTGCTCGATGACCGGGTATGACCGGGTCCGACCGTGCTCGACCCCCGCGCCGGTCTCCCCTATTTTCCACACGCAGGCGTTGCCACCCACCCCTTGCATGGCGAAATCACCCGTTCCAGAACTGGCCGTCCTCGGCGGCACCCCGGCCTTTGCCCAATCGTTGCATGTCGGCCGCCCCAACCTCGGCGACCGCGAGCGTCTGTTCGCGCGTTTCAACGAAATGCTCGACCGCCGCTGGCTGTCGAACAACGGGCCGTTTGTTCAGGAATTTGAGCGGAGGATCTCGGAATCGCTGGGGGTGAAACACGCGATCTGCGTGTGCAACGCCACCATCGGTCTGGAGATTGCCATCCGCGCGGCGGATCTGAGCGGCGAAGTCATCGTGCCGGCGTACACCTTCGTGGCCACGGCCCATGCCCTGCAATGGCAGGAGATTACGCCGGTGTTTGCGGACATGGATCCCGCCACCCACAATCTAGATCCGACGCTCATCGAACGGCACATCACGCCGCGGACCACCGCGATCCTGGGCACCCATGTCTGGGGCCGGCCCTGCGCGGTGGCGGCGCTGCAGGAGATTGCCACCCGCCGGGGATTGAAACTGATGTTCGACGCCGCGCATGCCTTCGGTTGTTCCCTGGGCGGCCGGAGCGTGGGTGGATTTGGACTGGCCGAGGTGTTCAGTTTTCACGCGACCAAGTTCCTCAATTCCTTCGAGGGCGGTGCCATCACCACCAACGACGATGCCCTCGCGCAGCGCATCCGGTTGATGACCAATTTCGGGTTCGCCGGTTTCGACAAGGTCATCCACATCGGGACGAACGGGAAGATGAACGAAGCCTGCGCGGCGATGGGATTGACCTGCCTGGAGGGGATCAACGAAGTAGTGGCGGTGAACCGGCGGAATCATGCGGCCTACAAGACCTCCCTGGCCGGGGTGCCGGGGATATCGCTGATCGCCTACGACGAGGCGGAGCAGAACAACTATCAGTACATCGTCATTGAAGTGGACGAATCGGTGGTGGGACTCCATCGCGACGAACTGGTGCGGGTGCTCCATGCCGAAAATGTCCTGGCCCGAAAATACTTCTGGCCGGGAGTGCACCGAATGGAGCCGTATTGTTCGCTGTTTCCCCACGCTCATCTGCTGTTGCCGGAGACCGAGCGGGTCGCCGGTCAAGTGATCGTGCTGCCGACCGGCACCGCGGTTTCCGAGGTCGATGTGGCGCGGATCTGCGGATTGATTCGCAGCGCACTGGACCAGGCGCCGGCCGTGCGGGCCCGGTTGGTCGCGGCGGCCTCTTCCTGAGCCCGATGAATCCCGCTCCGTGCCCCCCCGCCACGCCCCGGGTCAGCGTGGCCATGATCACTTACAATCACGTCCGCTACATCACCGAGGCGGTGGAGAGTGTGGTGTCCCAGAAGACCACCTTTCCCTTTGAAGTGGTCATCGGTGACGACGTGTCCACGGACGGAACCCGGGAGAAGGTCATCGAATTGCAACGGCAGTATCCGGACAAGAGCCGCCTGCTGCTGCACGAAAAGAATCTGGGCGGCGTCGGCAAACCCAACTTCGCGGCCACCCTCACCGCCTGTCGCGGCGACTACATCGCCTATCTCGAGGGTGATGACTACTGGGATGCGACCGACAAACTTCAGCGGCAGGTGGAGTTCCTGGAGGCCCACCCGGAATATGTGGGCTGTTTTCACGACATTCGAATGCTGATCACCGGGACGGGAATCAAGGAGCATTCGATGACCTATCCGCCCGAGACCGTCCGTGTCGGGCTTTCGCAGATGTTGCAGAACGGGTTCCCGCATTTGATGACCATGATGTACCGGCGCGGAACGGTGGCTGCGTTTCCCGACTGGTTCTTCGAGATGGGAATGGGGGATTGGGCCTTTTTCAGCATGCTGGTCAGCAAGGGGCCGATGGCCTTTCTGCGAAACTGGCCGGCGGGCGTTTACCGGATTCATGGCACGAGCTATTGGCTGGGCCGGCCGTTTGTCGACCGGACGCTGGATGAGATCAAAGCGTACCGGACGCTGATGCGCGTGTACGGGCCGGAACATCACCCGGTGTTGCAGCACAAGTTGAACATGCATCAGTTCTGGCTGATCAACGCCCATCAGGAGCAGAAGAACCCGGCTGCCGCGCGCGCCGCATTTTGGGAGGCCGTTCGCGGCTGGCCGCGGTACCGGGGAGTGTCGTTGATCAACGTGATTCGGTACGCGCTTTCGCTCTATGTGCCGTGGTTGTTGGCCGGACTCCGCCGGTTGCGTCACGGCTCGAACCCCGCTCCATCCCCATGACCCCATCCCGGATTTATCGAGGCGTGCTCAAGCGACTGGCCGGCCTGGGCGGCATGACTCTGGTCAATACCGCCGATAATCCGGATCCCCTGGCCCGGAAATGCCGGATTTGGAATGAACGCGGGATCAATCTGATGTTTGATGTCGGCGCGAACATCGGTCAGTTCGGCTGGACGATCCGGCATGCGGGCTATTCCGGCCGGATTGTTTCCTTCGAACCACTCCCGGGTCCGTTCGTTCATCTGCAACGAAACGCTCGTGAATCGAAGGATTGGGAAGCGCATAACATCGCCCTCGGAGCAGTTCCGGGCCGCGCAGTCCTTCACGAGACCAGCAATTCGGAAAGCAGTTCGTTCCTACCGTTGCTGGACCGTCATCTTCAGGCGGAACCCTCGGTGACGCCGGTTGGCGACGTGGAGGTGGCCGTCGAAACCCTCGCGACCGTTTGGGACCGGCGTTGGAAACCGGGCGATCGGGCCTTTCTCAAGGTCGATGCGCAGGGTTTTGAAAACCAGATTCTTGAAGGGGCCGCTCCGGTGCTGGATCGCATCCAGGGAATTCAACTCGAACTCAGCCTGTTTGAACCACTCTACGAGGGCGAAATCGTCTTCGGTCCGATGGTGCAACGAATGCGGGAGCGCGGGTTCGTTCTCCACTTTCTGGAATCCGGATTCACCGACCGTTCAACTGGAGAATTGCTCCAGGTCGATGCGCTGTTTCTGCGTGTGAAGAGCTGAGACGGAGCCATTTTCGCGAGGAGAAGTCGCACCTCTTGCGGCTTCGGTTGCGCTCTCGAAGACGGGACATTGATTGCACGAATGGACACGAATTGAGACAGGACGGACTGAATGAACCGGATCCGACTCGCTCTTCATGAATCCGTGAAAATCAGTGAAATCCGTGTCCTTCTGTGCCTTTTTCTGAATCGTTCCGGCTGAAGCTTCTGGCTCTAGCGAACGCTACGAGACCCAGTCTTCCGATCGGTGCCAGCGGCTTGAAGCCGGGTCGAACTTAACAATGGCGGCCCGGTGACCCGCCCGGCGCAGAAAGGGTCCACCCAGCCGGGTCCATCGGTCCAACCATCGCACCCGGGGAACGGACAACCGGTTCTCCCCCGCGGATTCCAGCAATCGGGTGCATCCCGGCAGGGAGTCGACACCGCGTTTGGAGGTGTAGGTGGCGGGATGAACGCGGTAGACCCCGAGCGGCAGCCAGACGGTGTGAAGGTCGGCATGTTTCCAGAAGCGCGACCACAATTCAAAATCGCCGTACTGGAGCCGTTCCTGGAGAAACCTGCCGCCGGCTTTTTCCCAGAGTGAACGCCTCCAAAAAACGCTCTCCTGCGGGATCCATCGGCCGTTCCACGCCGGATGTCCCCCGAGGTAGCGCCCGGAAAAGAACAGCGCGCGGTTAAACCCCGGGGGTTGGTTCACGGTGATCATGCGTCCCGCGGCATCGCAGATCAGGCTCGCGCCGGTGATCCAGTCCACGTCCGGACAATCTCGAAAGATGCGGCCCACCGTGGCCAGGGTGTGGGGCAGGTACAGGTCGTCGGAATTCAACCAGGCCATCACGTCGCCGGTGCAACGGCTGAGTCCGTCCTGCAGCACCGCGCCGAATCCGCGGTTGGGTCCCGCCACGTATTGGGACAGACGATGCCGGTGACGCTCAATGATGGCGGGGCTCCCGTCGGTGCTTCCGTCCTCCATCACGATGTATTCGAGCTTGGGATAGCCCTGTTCGAGGACCGTCAACAGTGTCTCTTCGAGGTAGGCCGCCTGGTTGTAACTCGGAGTGACGATGCTGATTGTCGGCCAGTCGTTTCCGAAATCGCAGGAAGGCACCGGGCCGCTGGGCCAGGGACGGGTCTCAAGAACGGTCGACATCCGGGGATTGGATTCAGGTTGCGCCGAGGTTGCAACGGTGGTTTTTCTGATGCGTTGCGGTTTCCGTTCGGTGTAATTGTCGACTGATGCCTTGTCTATTGATCAAGACCAACGATGCCGACCGCGTGTTTCAACGTGCTGTCGACGATTTGGCATAGTCTCCATCAAAACGTGCTGGTGCGCGATTTGCTCTCAAATTCTTTCATCCTTTCATTTGACTCTACGGTTACTAGCATAGCTGTCCACAGTGGTTGTCCTCTCCGAGGTCTCGCCGCCGGGATGCTGGCCATCGAACCATCGATAAAGGTACCGTTCGTCGCCGTTTGAGCCGGAGTGAGGCTGGAGCGGTTGCGTCGAGTATCTTGAGTACATATGAGTAAGAATAGCCTCTTAGAGTTTTTAAAACGAGTTGTCTGGCGCCCAATATGGCGATTCCGGAATTCGGCGTTGCAGACTTATGAACGTGTTTTCGTTGTGCCGACCTACGTCGAAAAGCGAGCGGTTCTCAGGGACTACGCGCGGAGGTTCGACTGCAAAATCTTTGTCGAGACGGGCACCTTGTTTGGAGACACGGTCGAAAGTTTGAAAAATGATTTCAATCGGATCTATTCGATTGAACTATCAGACGAACTGGCTAAGAAGGCCGCGGCGCGGTTTGCGAATGATAATAGGATTGAGATTATTCGCGGCAATAGTGGCGGGGTCCTTTTTGATCTCGTTGACCGGCTTGACGCGAACACTCTATTCTGGCTCGACGGTCATTATTCAGGTGAATTTCAAGTGGGCAACGTGCGAGTGAAAACCGCGAAAGAGTTTTTGAACACGCCCATCCTTCAAGAATTGACCGCCATCCTTCGACGTGGGCTTGGTAGGAATGTCATCTTGATTGATGATGCCCGCCTGTTCACCGGATTTGAGGACTATCCCACCTATGAAGCCCTGAACGCTATGCTCGTAGGAATGGGAATCAATGGGTATCAGATCTCTAAGAAGCGTGATATTATCCGTATTGTTCCGAATCATTAGGAACTTTTCGATGAATTTTACACGATTCCATCGAATGAGAGTTGTCGTGTCCTCCGGTGTGTGGATTTCGTGCTGAAACTACTTGCTATCAAAAAGGGGTGCCATTCGAGATCCAAACCCGCCGGTGGTTCATGCCTGCCTGTTTTCAATGAGTGTCACCTCCGAGAGTGTTCGTGCGTCGCCCAAGGTGAGCGTGACGATGATCACCTATAAGCCTCAATATGACTTTGTGTGGGTAGTTGGTAGCGGGTCTGGGAGGTTGAACTTCAGATGAGAGGCTACGAGGTAGATCATGGCGGTGAAGTACTCGACGGTACGAAAGCCACGGGCCTTGCGTTTGACGGTTTGGATG
>CAIVQB010000126.1 GCA_903907925.1 uncultured Verrucomicrobiota bacterium | reverse complement strand
CCCGTGGCTTTCGTACCGTCGAGTACTTCACCGCCATGATCTACCTCGTAGCCTCTCATCTGAAGTTCAACCTCCCAGACCCGCTACCAACTACCCACACAAAGTCATATTGAGGCTCAAAACTGATGGAAGAAGGGATGGAGATTGAGAGTAAGATTAAGATTATGAGTAAGAATGAGAGTGGCCTCCGGGAGGAGCGCTGCCATTCCTCTTCAACTCTTCAACCTCCTCAAAACAAAAAAGGCGCAGCCGTCGAAACGGCCGCGCTTTGTTGATTTGAAACCTTCGAGGGAAGGCAGTGGACTCAGTAGTCCATTCCGCCGCCGCCGTGGTGGGGATCACCGGCGGGTTTTTCCTTCTTCTCCGGGATCTCGGTGATGAGGCACTCGGTGGTGAGCATCAATCCGGCGATGGAGGCGGCGTTCTGCAGGGCGGAACGGGTCACCTTCTTCGGATCAACGACACCGGCCTTCACGAGGTCTTCGTATTCGCCGGTGGCGACGTTGTAGCCTTCGTTGCCCTTGCGGCGCTTGACCTCCTGGACGATGAGGCTGCCCTCGACACCGGCGTTGTAAGCCAGTTCGCGGAGCGGGGCCTCGACGGCGCGGCGGACGATGTCCACACCGGTCTGCTCGTCATGGATCGGGAGCTTGAGGGCTTCGATCGCGGGGAGGGTGCGGAGGAGGGCCACGCCGCCACCGGCGACGATGCCTTCTTCCACGGCGGCACGGGTCGCGTGCAGCGCGTCCTCAACACGGGCCTTCTTCTCCTTCATTTCCGTCTCGGTGGCGGCACCGACATGGATGACGGCAACACCGCCGGCCAGCTTTGCGAGGCGTTCCTGGAGTTTTTCGCGATCGTAATCGCTGGTGGTTTCCTCGATCTGGCGGCGGATCTGGTTCACGCGGCCCTGGATCTCGGAGCTCTTGCCGTTGCCTTCGACGATCGTCGTGTTTTCCTTTTCGACGACGATGTTCTTGGCGCGGCCGAGGTCGGACAGGTCGAGATTCTCGAGCTTGATGCCGAGGTCCTCGGTGATGCATTTGCCACCGGTGAGGATGGCGATGTCTTCGAGCATGGCCTTGCGGCGGTCACCGAAGCCGGGCGCCTTGACGGCGGCGACGTTGATGGTGCCGCGGAGCTTGTTGACGACGAGGGTCGCGAGGGCTTCGCCTTCGACTTCCTCGGCGATGATCAGGAGGGGCTTGCCGGTCTTGGCGACCTTCTCGAGGACCGGGAGGAGGTCCTTGAGGGAGCTGATCTTCTTTTCGTAGATCAGGATGTAGCCGTCATCGAGCTTGGCTTCCATCGACTCCGCGTTGGTCACGAAGTAGGGGGAGAGATAGCCCTTGTCGAACTGCATGCCTTCGACGACGTCGAGGGTGGTTTCGATCGACTGGGCCTCTTCGACCGTGATGGTGCCGTCCTTGCCGACCTTGTCCATCGCGTCGGCGATGATCTCGCCGATGGTGGTGTCCCAGTTGGCGGACACGGTGGCGACCTGCTTGATCTCTTCCTTGTCCTTGACCTTCTTGGCGATCTTGGCGAGGTGATCGGTCGCGGCTTCAACGGCCTTCTGGATGCCGCGCTGGAGGCTGACCGGGTTGGCACCGGCGGTGACGTGCTTCAGGCCTTCGCGATAACTCGCCTCGGCGAGCACGGTCGCGGTGGTGGTGCCGTCGCCGGCGATGTCGCTGGTCTTGCTGGCGACTTCGCGGACCATCTGGGCGCCCATGTTTTCATAGGGGTCGGCCAGTTCGATTTCCTTGGCGACGGTGACGCCGTCCTTGGTGACCGTGGGGGAACCGAATTTCTTGTCGATGACGACGTTGCGGCCCTTGGGACCGAGCGTGGCCTTGACGGCCTTCGACAGCATTTCGACGCCCTTGAGCAGGCGCTGACGCGCGCTCTCATCAAATACGAGTTGTTTTGCAGCCATAGATTCTAGAGTGAGATTGGAGGTTGGAGTGTGTGCGGTATCAGCCAACGACAGCGATCAGATCGTCAGCGTTGAAGATCTTGTATTCATTGCCGTCGACCTTGATCTCGGTGCCGCCGTACTTGGAGACGAGCACGCGGTCGCCGACCTTGACTTCGAAGGCGATTTTCTTGCCTTCGTCGGAGGTCTTGCCGGTTCCGAGGGCCCGGATGATGCCTTCGGTGGGCTTTTCCTTTGCGGAATCAGGAATGATGATGCCGCCCTTTTTGGTTTCCTTCTCTTCGGCGAGCTCCACGAGAACGCGGTCGCCGAGAGGTTTCACATTGAGTGCCATATGGTATGTGTCTCTGTGTTTGCTGCTGGTTTGATGCTTAATCAAAGCCCCCCGCACCCGCGGCTGGGCAAAGTGTGTGAAAAAACGGCCACCGGGCGACGGGCAGTTCGCCCGTCAACCGGAGTCCGTCTTGAAATGAAATCCATCGGGTCGTCCACGCGGCTTAACCCTTCTTCTCGTCGACGACTTCCGCGTCGATGATCGGTCCGTCGCCCTTTTTGTCGCCGGCCTTCGGGCCTGCGTCGGCGGTTTCGCCCCCGGGCGCGGGCCCGGCCTTGGCGGATTCGCCCTTGGCCTGCGCGTTCTTGTAAAGTTCGGCGCTGGCGACCTGCATCGTCGCGTTGACCTGATCGAGCGCGGCGCGGATGGCGGCGACATCGGAACCCTTGAGGGCGTCCTTGGTGGCGGCCACGGCGGCTTCGATCTTCGCCTTCTCGGCGCCGACCTTGTCGCCGTTTTCCTTCAGGAATTTTTCCGTGCGATAAACGGTGTTGTCCGCTTCGTTGCGGGTTTCGACCTCCTCGCGGCGGGCCTTGTCCTCATCGGCGTGGGCCTCGGCGTCCTTCCGCATCTTCTCGACCTCATCCTTGGAGAGGCCGCTGGAGGCGGTGATGACGATCTTCTGTTCCTTGCCGGTGCCGAGATCCTTGGCGCTGACGTTGAGAATGCCATTGGCGTCGATGTCGAAGGTGACTTCGATCTGCGGCATGCCGCGCGGCGCGGGTGGGATATCGGAGAGCTGGAACTTGCCGAGCGATTTATTGTCGCGGGCAAACTGCCGTTCGCCCTGCAGCACGTGGATCTCAACGCCGGGCTGGCTGTCGCTGGCGGTGGAGAAGATTTCCGACTTGCGGGTCGGGATGGTGGTGTTGCGTTCGATCAGCTTGGTGGCCACGCCGCCGAGGGTTTCAATTCCCAGCGAGAGCGGTGTCACGTCGAGCAGCAACACGTCCTTCACGTCGCCCTTGAGGACGCCGCCCTGAATGGCTGCGCCGATGGCGACCACTTCGTCGGGATTCACTCCCTGATGCGGCGGCTTGCTGACCAGCGTCTTGGCCGTCTCGACGACGCGCGGCATGCGGGTCATGCCACCGACGAGGACCAGTTCGTCGATCTTGTCGGCGGTGAGGTCGGCGTCCTTGAGACAGGCGCGGACCGGGGTGATTGTGCGTTCGAAGAGGGAATCGCAAAGCTGCTCCATCTTGGCCCGCGAAAGCGTCTTCTGGATGTGCTTCGGTCCGCTGGCGTCGGCGGTGACGAAGGGCAGGTTGATGTCGTAGCTCTGGGAGCTCGACAGCGCGATCTTGGCCTTCTCGGCCTCTTCCTTGATGCGTTGGAGGGCGTCGGGCTGCTTGCGAAGATCAATGCCCTGGTCCTTTTTGAATTCGTCGAGGATCCAGTCGATGATGGCGTTGTCCCAGTCATCGCCGCCGAGGTGGGTGTCGCCGTTGGTGGCCTTCACTTCGAACACGCCATCACCGATTTCGAGGACGCTGATGTCGAACGTGCCGCCGCCGAGGTCGTACACCGCGATTTTCTCGTCCTTCTTCTTGTCCAAACCGTAGGCCAGCGAGGCTGCCGTCGGCTCGTTGATGATGCGGAGAACCTCAAGGCCGGCGATCTTGCCGGCGTCCTTGGTGGCCTGCCGTTGGGAATCGTTGAAATAGGCGGGAACAGTGATGACGGCCTGGGTGACCGTTTCGCCGAGACGGGTTTCGGCATCGGTCTTGAGCTTGGCCAGGATCATGGCCGATATTTCCTGGGGGCTGAACGCCCTGGGCTTGCCCTCGACCTCGACCTCAATGTGGGCGTCACCGTTGGAGGCGCGGACCACCTTGTACGGGACGCGCTTCAACTCCTCCTGCACTTCGTCGAATTTGCGTCCCATGAACCGCTTCACCGAGTAAATGGTGTTGCGCGAATTGGTGACGGCCTGCCGTTTGGCGGCTTCGCCGACCAGACGTTCGCCGTTCTTGGCGAAGGCGACCACCGATGGGGTCGTTCGCTTGCCCTCCGAGTTTTCCAAAACGAGGGGTTCTCCGCCTTCCATGACGGACATGCACGAGTTGGTCGTGCCGAGATCGATGCCAAGTACCTTTGCCATAATCGTCAAAAAATTGTCATTGGCTTCCTGCATGAGCGATGCCGACCGGGCGGACAGTGTTAAAATCCGATCAAACACGCGCATTTGTGCCTGTTTCTTGCATTTCCGGTGCGATTCCGCGGGCAGTGCATCCTGCCGAATCTGCGCCAATGCGCCACTGGATGGCACACCTGTCCGACGTTGTGGCGCAATTCACGGTTGGAATCGCCCCGGTCGCGGCGGGGTTCAAAAACCGCCTTCGGCTCTCATTCGTGGCGTGCACCTTGGCAGTGGGTTGGCTATTTCTAGCCCTCAACTTTCAACCCTTTTTGAACATGAGCGAACGCATTGCAGTGGTGGGCATCGGCCGGATGGGTGCCAACATGGCCCGACGACTTCAGGAAGCCGGCTACAATCTCACGGCGGTTTACGACGCCCGCCCTGCCGTTGCCGAAGCGGTGGCGAAGGAACTCGGCTGCGCGCATCCGTTGAAGCTAGCGGACGTGACCGCGCTGGCGGACGTGGTGATCACCGTTGTGACTGATGACCGGGCGATGGAGGCGATTTTCAAGGTCAAGGGGGACAGTCTGCTGGCCGGCGCGCGCGGGAGGACCTTCATCAACTGCGCGACGGTATCGCCGGCGATCCATGTGGAGATGGAAAAGCGGGCGCGCCGCGTTGGCGCGGCATCGCTGGAAGCGTGCATGGCTTCGAGCATCAATCAGGCGCGCGCCGGAACCCTCTATTTGATGGTGGGTGGCGATCCCAAAGCTTTCGAAGCCGCCAAACCCGTTTTGTCCGCACTGTCCGATGGCGGCAAGCTGCTGCGCTACATTGGCCGGTCCGGTCAGGCCGCGCAGGTGAAGGCCCTGGTCAACATGGTGATGAACATCAACACCGCCGGCCTCGCCGAAGGATTGGGTCTGGGTTCCGCCTTGGGATTGGATTTGAAGGTGTTGATGGAGGTATTTTCGCAAACCGGTGCGAACAGCCGGGTGCTGGCGACCGACGGCGACGACATGGTGCAGCGAGAGCACTCCTGCTTCTTCAGCGCCGCGCACGCCGCCAAGGACAGCGGTATCGCCTACGCGCTCGGGCAGCGGGCGAAATTGGACCTGCCCCTCGCCAAAGCCGCGTTGGCCCAATACCGCAAGATGGTGAAGCTGGGGCTGGGTGAACTCGACAAGTCCGGCATTGCGGAACTGACGTTCAAAGGCCGGGGACCGCGGCGGGTGAAGGCCGTTCGAAAGACGAGCCGGAAATAATCCGGCTCGAAACGGCTCGAAAAATCAGGCTCCTACGCTCTCAAGGGGCTGTCAGCCAGGCTGCGGCGGTGGCGCTGTCGTTGGCGGTGGGCAATTCCTTGAGGGCTCCCGCACCGAGGGCCAGCAATGCCGGAACATCGCCGTACTTCGCGCCGCCGGGAAGGAAGTCGGGCGATTGCAGATCCAGCACCTTGCCGAAGCGGAACTCTCCGATGTGAATCGCGGCGCGATCAATCGCATCGCCGGATTGGGCGCGGGCCGCGGCGGCGATCGGACCGGTGCCGTCGAGGGCAACCAAGCTCAGCTTCTTTGAGGGGCGTTCGTGGGTCCGCACCAATCGGATCGCGGTGAGGACATCTTGCATGCGGTGAACGAACACGGCCGAATTGTAGCCGAAGGTGAACGCCGCGGCCTCGCGGGGATTCTTCACCCGCGGTGTGGTTTTGAGCGGTGCACCGTCCGCGAGGAATTCGCCTTGGAACAAAAGGTCCATGCCGACCACGGTGGCTCCCGAGTCGACCAGTTTTTGCACGCCGGACTGAAGCGATCCATCCGCGGCGTACAGGCCCGACTTTCCCTCGCCGGTGAGCCAGATCACCGTGTGACCGTTCCATTGCTTCGGATAGCAGAACACGGCCGGCAGTTCCTCGTGATAACTGGTGTTGTGAATCAATCCGGCCATTTCGATCCACGTGCCTTTGTCGGTTTTCTTCTTCAACTCCCAAGATGCGTCGCCCGCGGTCTCAAGTGTTCCGTCAAGGACGATGTCCCATCCGCCGCGCAGCACCTTGCGGTAGTCCTCGGGTGCATTGGACGCGAGTGTGGCCAGTTGCTTTTCGCTGTCCTGATTCCAGGCCTTGAGCAGTCCGCGCTCGAAGTCGGGATCAGCGGATTTCGGGGCGGGATGGGCCGTATCCCAGACCGTCAACTGCTCGCGTTTGAGAAACGGGTAGTCCTGTTCGATGACCGGTTCGGTCTGGCCGAGTTTGAAATGGTGATTGAGCCAGGTGTAAAACGCGGAACGGGAGACGGCGTTGTAGTTGTGGGGGAAATGTTCGCCGCGCTTGAGCATGACGTTGTCCGGCGCGCCGAGCAGCGTGTAGAGCTGTTTCAACTCGGGGAATCCCTTGGACGCCATTTCCTTGGTCCAGTCATTGGCGCAGGTCATGCCGAGCGGCTTCGGGGCGAAGAGTGCGGCGAATTCGACATTGCCGGTTCCCACGCGAAGCAGGCTGGAATTCTCGCAGGTGCAACCCCCCTGCATGGCGGTGCTCACCATCACGGCGGGGAAGGAGAGCGCGATCCGCGGATCAATCGCCGACAGCAGCATCGTCTGGGTGCCGCCGCCGCTGGCACCGGTCATGGCGATCCGGGCGGGATCGACCTCGGGCAGGGTGAGGACGAAATCGAGCGAACGTTCCGCATTCCAGGTTTGCAGGCCCATCGCGCTCTGGAGATGCGCCTCGGCCTGCGGACTGAACAGGCCCCAGTTCTCCGTCGTGTTCATCTCGGGCCGCTG
The DNA here is from genome assembly GCA_903907925.1 of uncultured Verrucomicrobiota bacterium. Taxonomy (GTDB): domain Bacteria; phylum Verrucomicrobiota; class Verrucomicrobiia; order Limisphaerales; family UBA9464; genus CAIVQB01. Next base: position 51,560 of record CAIVQB010000126.1, on the reverse strand, counting down.
TTTGGCGAAGCCGTGGATGAACTCGCGGGAGAACTGTTGCGAATCGGAATCGCCGAGCATGTCCCATTGCCAGACCACGCAGCCCATGCGGGCCAGTTGGACGCACATCGATTGGAATCGGCTGCGTCCGCCGCCCTCGAACCGTTCCGCGCCGTCGGCGATTTCGCCGCGCAATTCGGCGGGTGTCGCTTCCGCAAGCCGGGCATCCACCCAATGTCCGTGGGCGAACAACACCGCCGGAACAAGGCCCTTGGGATGGGCGGGTCGATAGAGATTGCCGGTCACGAAGAATCCGGGAGCGCTTTCGAAATAGACTTTCTCGACCGTGTAGTCGCCCTGATCGATCCGGCCATGGATCACCGCATTCAACGGCGTCTTGGTCGGCATCGGCCACAATCCCTGGGAGACCTGGATCTGACGCCGGACCAGTGCCGCGCGCCGGGTCCACGCCTCGACCGATGTCGGCGGTGTAAATGGAAAATAGCCGTCGAGATCCTTCACCGGCTCCAAGCGGTGATCGTTCGGGAGTTGTCCGGCGGGCAGCACCCGTGGCGCTTGGGCGACTGCGGGAATCGAGAAGGCCGCCGCAACGGTCACAGCGGCGAGGAAGGGCAGAGCGCGGTGGAACATGGCGGGAGGCTACTGGTTCGGCGGCCGGACACAACACCCCGTGCTGCAGGTTGGCGGCTTGCCTGGGATGGGACGAAAACCGGTCGACAACAGGACTCTTCCCAATTTTCAGGCGCGCTCTAAAGTCCGCCCGCACTTCCGGTGCAGGGGCGAGTGGCGCAGTGGTTAGCGCAGCTGCTTTACACGCAGTTGGTCGGGGGTTCGAATCCCTCCTCGCCCACCAACTCCAATGCCTGCTTGAGCGGTCAGCACTCCGCGTAACGCCGTCCATCGCAGGTTCGCGGGGGGCGGTTGAAGAGATGAAATGTTGGAGAGTTGAAGGGGAACAATGGTTCTGAAGGGCAACGGTTGGAAAACCTGGCGGCTGTTTCCACAGACCCTGAATTCGACCGTTTGGAGGTGTCTAACACGAGGTCGTTGTTCGGGCTTTATTATGATGCAACGCATTGTGAATGAGAATGTTGGGGTGCGATCGAATCCGGGATTGGGGATGCTGGGGACGTGGGTGTGTGCCTCCCAACCGCTCGAACCGCTCATGAATGTTCCGGATCCGGATGGCGTCCACTCGCCACTTGACCGGCGGCACGCAGTTGCGAAGTTGATCGCCGGGGTTCAAACGAAAGGCAGATACGATGAAAACTCAATTTTCGGTGATGACGGTTCGGTTGGCTTCAATGGGAATGGGCGGGCTGTTCTCCCTGGCGGTGTTGACCGCCGCTGACACCACGGCCCCTGCAGCCACTCCCGCCCCCGCGCCCGCGTCGGTCGCGGCTGCTCCGCAACCGGCCCGCATCAGTTTCGCGGCGTCCGAGGTCCTCAAGCTCGCGCATGCCAAGGTCAACGACGACACGATCGTCGCCTTCGTCAAGCAATCGACCTCCGCTTACAGTCTGACCGCCGAAGATATCGTGTACCTCCGCGGTGAAGGCATCACCGATCGCGTGTTGAGTGCGATGCTCACGGCAAAGCCGGTCGGCGGATCGACGGCCGAAATCGCTTCGGCTCCCGCTCCCACCGCCATCACCACGTCGGCGAGTTCGCCGGCTCCCGGCCAGACGGCGTATCCCGGCGGAGCCACGGCTCAACCGACGGTGACCTACGTTCAATCGCCTCCGGCCGTGACGTATGTTGAATCGTCCCCGACCGTGGTTTATGCCCCGCCGGTGGTCGGCAGTTACTATTACGGCGCGCCTTACGGCTACTACGGTTATTACGGCAGCTACGGCTGGGGCTATCCGCGTCCGGGCATCTCGGTGAGCCTCGGCTTTGGCGGCGGCTACCGCGGTGGGGGTTACTACCATGGCGGCCCGGTGTTCCGGGGTGGTTTTCATCACCGCTGAAACTCTTCCTGATTCAAAGCCCTCACTCCGATTCCGGGGTGAGGGCTTTTGGTTTTTCTGGGTGCGGCGGCTCGCCTGCGATTTGCCCACCGGTTGGCGCTTTCTAGGCAGGCTGAACATTCCGCCTGGAGTCGTCGCGAGGGCTCCTTTTTGACGTTCAACGGACGATTATGAAAACCGGTTATCTCATCGACATGGATGGCGTGATCTATCGCGAGAACCAACTGATCCCGGGCGCCGTTGAATTCGTTCAGGCATTGATCAGTACGGGCACGCCCTTCCTGTTTCTCACCAACAATTCGGCTCCCACGCCGGAAGACCTCGCGGTGCGGCTCAAGCATCTGGGAATCCACGGGCTCTCCGCGCGCCATTTTTACACGTCCGCGCTCAACACCGCGGATTTTCTCAGCGAGACCGATCCGGACTGTACGGTGTTCGTGATCGGCGAAGGCGGGCTTCTGACGGCGCTGCACGAGCGCAAGATCGCCAACGACGGCATCCGGCCCCGATATGTCGTGGTCGGCGAAGGCATGACCACCATGGAGAAGCTGGTCAAGGCTCACGAGTGCATCGAGCGCGGCGCGCGGTTGCTGGCCACCAACCCCGATAATTGGTGCCCGGTTTCCAGCGAGAAAACGCGCCCGGGAGCGGGATCAACCGCCGCGTTCCTCGAAGCCAGCACCGGGCGGCACGCCTATTTTCTCGGCAAGCCCAATGGCTACATGTTTCACCGGGCTCGCCGCAAACTCGCCGAGATTTCCCTGAGTGAACCGGAACAGGTGGTGATGATCGGTGACACCATGGAGACGGACATCCGCGGCGCGATGGAAGCCGGCATGCAATCGTTCCTTGTTCTCAGCGGTTCCACCCAGCTCGAGGGCATCGGCGACTACGTCTATCAACCCACCCGTGTCCTGCAGTCCGTCGCCGACCTGACCGAGGAAATCAAAACCGGCCGCGCCTCCGATCGACTGAACAGCCCGGTCTACGGTTCCACCGGTGCCGGCACCCAGAAATCCGGTCACCGTCACCAGACCGACATCTTCGCCCTCCATAAACCCCGCCCGCGCCCCGCGATGACGAAGTAGGCGACCGCGCGGGTTCCGGCATTGGATCTGCTTAGCTCCAACGTCCACCACCACAGCTTCAATGTGCCGTGGTGGGTTGGACTCATAGGAGGTTGAAATGCCGATCCAACATTGCAACGACGACGCCCCCCTCACTCGCAACGCGGGTGGTGCGATGGGGCGGACGTTTCGGATGTTGTTGCTGGGATTTTCGACAGTCCTTGGCTTGATCGCCGAACCCGCGCCGTCGCCGGATTTGAGTCCGATGATATGGGCCCGTTGGCCGGGTTACAGCCGTCCTGTCCCGACCGCCGTTGCCTGCGAGGGAAACCTCGCGGTGGTCGCGGCCGGGCCTGGGGATCTTCACGTCATCGACCTCACCGATCCGCGGAATCCGGTTCGACGCTCGGGCGTGGCGGGAACGGGACTGACGAACACTTGGATTCAACTGGCTGGCGGAGTCGCCTATGCGGGGGTTACGAATCGTGGGATCCAGGTGTTCGACGTGCGCGATCCCGATCACCCGGTGTTGCGCGGATTCTACGACGCCACTGCATGTTCGGACCTGGCCCTCGGGCCCGGCTTTGCACTGGTGGCAAATGGGACCAATGGACTCGAGACGGTGGATTTTGCGGATCTGGATCATCCAGTGAAAGTTGCCGCCACCGCGACCGGGGGGGCGGCGGTGCGGGTGCTCATTCACGAAGGAATCGCCTACGTGAGCGACAGCGCTGCCGGATTGGAACTCTTCGACCTGTCGTCCCCCGAACACCCGGTGCTGCGATCCACACTGGGAATTCAACAGACGAAGTCCGCGTACTGGATGAACTTCCTCGGGAGCGATCTGGTGGTCGTGGGATTGAGTCAATTCGGCGGGACCTATGGCGAGGTTCTGGATGTGTCCGACGTGTTTCACCCCATGCGAATCTCCGGGCGGGCCTTCCCGTATTCTTCGACCGAATCGCCGGCGCAGTTCGCTTCGTTCGATCAACTGCTCTTCCGCGCGGGAATCGGAAGTGCCGGTGGATTCACACTGGAGCTCTATCAGGACATGGAATTGAAGGGGATCCGAGGCTTGCAGGCTCCCAACCGTGTTTCAGTTCCCAGCCGCGTGACCGGCATGGCTCGAACCGGCTCGTTGTTGTGCTTGATCGATGAAACCGGTGGATTGCGAACGATGGACCTCACTGATCCCACCCAGCCCGTTCTGCTTTCTGAGTTGCGACTGCTGGGCGAGGGCTTGGGCGTGGCCTTGGAGGGGAATCGTCTTTACGTGGCGGACGGATGGGCGGGCCTGCAACTCCTGGACGTAAGCGATCCCGCAAAGCCACTGTTTCTGGGGCAGTATTTCAACGGGAATCAAATCCTCCAGGTAATTCCTGCCGAGGATGGAACGGTGTTTGTCCGTGACTCGTCGGGGACAATAGAACGATTGGACGTAACGGATCCGTCCAAGCCCCATTTGGTCGGGCATTTGGGCAATCTGGGCCTGGCCGCGTCGCTCGTATATCGGTCCGGCTACCTGTATTCCGGCGGGAGCGGTGGTTGGGGAGTTTTCGACTGGCGAAATCCGGCTCAACCGGGAAACGAGACCGTTTCATCTTTCGCAGCCCAACTCAGTGGACTCGGGCAATACGCCGAAGGACGGGGATCGACGGGCTATCTGTTTGACAACACGGGACAGATCGTCGAGTTCGATTTTTCTGTTCCGGGGCACCCGGCCGAGATGGGTGCGATCAACGTTGGGATTCGGTATGTCCAACGGATGGCGGTTCATGGCGAAACATCTGTGATTGGTGCGAATTCCCTGGGTGGTAATTCTCTTCAGATTCGGGTGGGGCCCGACGCTCCCCTGGGTTCCGTCGTTTCCAATTACCTCCCGATGATCGAGTCGCTCAACGCCATCCAGGTTACGGATGCCGCTGTTTATCTGGCGGGCCAGCAGGGGGTCGCTTACGAATACGATAACAGTCGTCGTCAGCATTGCCTGGAAATTCTGTCCAATCCGGAGAAGGGACCCGTTCGCCGAATCGGTGCCTACACGTTTCGCGAAGGACTTCAGACTGGACCCGCCATCGAAGTTGCAGAGCCCTTCCTGTATGCGGCCAATGCCGAAGGGGTGACCGTGGTGAAGGTGGATCATCCGGCGGGACTTCTTCGTGCGGGGTCGCTGGGAGGTGTCACCAATCTTCCACCGGAGTTGGAAGTGGCCGCGCTCCACGAGGTGTCCGTCGCCGAAGTTCACTATCGAGTGGGTCCTTCAGGCTACATCTCCTCCTACACCAACGCTCCTGATGGAAGTCCAATCCTGTGGCGGGCCTTTCCGGAGTTTGGTGAGTATTTCTACTGGTTCGCTGCCGTCGGTAATTGGATTGTCGCGACGACTTATTACGACCAGCAGGCGGTTGTCTTGGATGTCTCTGTGCCGGGTAAGTTGATCCAAGTCGTACCGACGGTACCGATGGGTCGGGCGCTGGCGGTTGGAAGGCGGCTCTTTATCACACGCTATGATTTGCCGGGCCACTTAAGTCCGGAAGAACCAGGTCTTCGCATCTACGATTTGGTTAAGGGTGCGCAGTTGCCTCTTGTGGGGACCGCATTGCACGGCATCGCTTGTGGCGGACTGGATTTTGCCGATCCGGTTCTGTGGGTGGCGGCCGGGGCGCGCGGACTGTTGGGGGTCGATGTTTCCGATGCGGCGCATCCTGTTTTGGTCGGCTCCGTGCCGAGTTACGGCTTTGCGACCAACGTGGTGATCCTCGGACACCACGCCTATGTCGCCGAACGCTCGGGCGGATTGACGGCGGTGGACGTCAGCGATCCGCGGCATCCACAGATCGTGGCCCGCAATACGTCGGTTTATGGAACATCCCTTTGGAAATACCACGGTCAGATTTTGTTTCAGGACGACAGCGACCGTTCATTGGTGCTGTTCAATCCAGTGGACGACTCTGCCGGCGGCGTCGATTTGAAGCTTTCTCGGGCCGGTCGAATGTCGCCCATCGGAGTTGACCTGCGTGGTCCGCCAGGAACCGTCGGCCGTTTGCAGCGCGCAGATCAATTGGGGGAATGGACCGAATGGCGCTCCGTTCAAATGGGGCCCGCCGGAGTTCACCTGGATGATCCGGATGCGATCAGCCGCCCGGCCGGCTTCTATCGGTTCGTCCGGCCGTAGTTGAAGGGCGTGTCGGGCCGTCGAACCGTCCTCTGTTCAAAATCGGCTTGCGGGGCGGGCGGGTGACGGCTGTTCTTGGGGCGTACCCGCCTTCCCATGAAACTCTCCCGTCGTTCTGCTTTGACCTCCGCCGCCTCCGCCGTTGCCGCGACCGCGGCTGCTTCCCTTGGACAACGTCTCGGTGCGGCCGAGGCCGCCATTGGCACCAAGGGCCGCGTCAATCATTCGGTCTGCAAATGGTGCTATCCAACGGTGAAACTCGAGGATCTCGCAGTCGCCGGGAAACAATTCGGCCTCCATTCCATCGAGCTCCTGGAGGTGAAGGACATCCCGACCGTCCAGAAGCACGGACTCACCTGCGCCATGGTCAGCGGGATTCCCGGAGGCATCACCAAGGGGTTGAATCGTCTGGAGAATCACGACGCCATTCTCGCCTGGTTCGAAGATGCGGCGCCGAAGGTCATGAACCTCGGATGCGAGAACATAATCTGTTTATCCGGCAACCGCGCCGGTCTGCCCGATGAGCAGGGGATCAAGAATTGTGCCATCGGGATTCAGCGCCTGTTGCCGATCGCCGAGAAGAACAAGGTCACGCTGGTGATGGAGTTGCTGAACTCCAAGGTGGACCACGCGGACTACCAATGCGATTTGTCGAAGTGGGGCGTGGCGCTCTGCGAGGCGGTCGGCAGCGAACGGTTCAAGCTCCTCTATGACATCTACCACATGCAAATCATGGAGGGCGACGTGATCGCCACCATTCGCAAGCAGCACAAGTGGTTTGCGCATTACCACACCGGCGGTGTCCCGGGACGGAACGAAATCGATGAATCGCAGGAGCTCTACTATCCGGCGATCATGCAGGCCATCGTCGCCACCGGGTTCAAGGGCCACGTGGCCCAGGAATTCAAACCCAAACGTCCGGACGTCATCGCCTCGCTCAAGCAGGGCGTGAGCATCTGCGACGTGTGATCCGGGAGCGCCGGTATCCTGCCGGGCGTGTGGATTGGCGGATTCCCGACGGATTCCAAGTTGGGGATCCGGGCTGACACCGGGCACCGGTTCCGCTAAGGATTCGGCGAGTGCCTGCTCACGATTCACCCGAACTTTCCGCCACGACTTCGCCGGTCATTCCGTCGGCGGGTGACGCGCGAATTGCCGCCTGCATGCGGGCGGCGGGGCAGAGTGAGGCCGCGATTTTGGGTTTCCTGGGAGCCGTCGATCGCGTCCGGCGTGGTGCCCGTGGTTTTCTTCCCGAAGCTTCGATCGAACCGGTCGCTTCCCTGCCGCGGTTGGCAGACTTCCAATCCCGCAATCCCACTGAACCCGACGTCCCGGGCGATGACGCACTGCTCCGGCAGTTGGTGGTTTTCAAACTGAACGGCGGACTGGGAACGGGCATGGGGCTGGATGGCCCGAAGTCGCTGGTGCCGGTTCGCTCCGGTGCGACCTTCCTCGATTTCATCGTCCGCCAGATTCTTCACCTGCGGCAGCGGACCGGTGGAGAGGTTCCCGCGTTCTGCCTGATGAACAGCACGGCGACACGACGACAGACGTTGGACGCTCTCTCCCGGTTTTCCGGATTGGGTGATCCCGCGGAAATGGATTTCATCCAGAGCACGGTGCCCAAACTGGATCCGGCAACGCTGGAACCCGCGGTGTGGCCGGCGGATCCGGAGATGGAATGGTGCCCGCCGGGGCACGGTGATTTTTATCCTTCGTTGCTCGCCTGTGGATTGCTGGATCGATTCCTGGAGCGAGGCATCCGGTACGCCTTTGTGTCCAATTCCGACAATCTGGGCGCGACCGTCGACCTCGACCTGCTGCGGTATTTTGCGGATCAGGATCTGCCGTTCGTGATGGAAGTGGCTGAACGGACGGCGGCGGATCGCAAGGGCGGTCACCTGGCGCGCTCGCTCGCCGACGGGCGGTTGCTGTTGCGCGAATCGGCCCAATGCCCGGCGGCCGACGAGGCGTCGTTTCAGGACATTTCACGGCACCGGTTTTTCAACACCAACAACCTCTGGATCCGGCTGGACGCGATTCGGGACCTGCTTCGGTGTCAGGGCGGTACGCTTTCGCTGCCGTTGATCACCAACGTGAAGACGGTCGATCCGCGGGATCCGGCCTCACCGAAGGTTCTGCAATTGGAGTCCGCGATGGGCGCGGCGATTGGTGAATTCGATCGCTCGGCGGCGGTGGTGGTCCCGCGTTCACGGTTTGCGCCGGTGAAGGCGACGGTCGATCTGCTCGCGCTGCGATCGGATGCCTACCGGGTGACCGGGGATCACCGGTTGGTGTTGGTGGAGTCGCGTGACGGCCGGCCTCCGGTGGTGGATCTCGATTCCGTGCACTATAAATTCCTGCCGGACTTTGAAGCGTTGTTTCCCGGTGGCGCGCCGTCGTTGATCGGATGTGACGGGTTGAAGGTTCGCGGCCGGGTGCGGTTTGAACCGGGCGTGACCTGTGTGGGCTCAGTGGAATTCAGCCGTGAATCCGAGGGAACCGGCACCGTCGTCGCCGGCGTTTACCGCGACCAACGCGTGACGGTGTGAACCACGCGGTCCTCCCCGACTCACTCACTTCGTCTCCTGCTTTCCTGCCTTCCAGATTCAATCCACATCACGGAGCCGATCTTCCCGGCGTGGCAGGAGCCGCGCCCTACCAGTCCGCTAGGGTTGTTTCCGAACGCGGAGTGTCGCGATGTCGCGTCGTCGTCCACCGTGGCTGACCGGATTCGCCGCGGCTTCGACCTGGGCTATGAATTCGGTCTGGCTGCGGTGGGCGCTGGCTCCCTTGGCCGGCCCCGGTCGCGTTGACGTGCCGTCCGGTTGAAGGACGCGGGCCTTGACGGTGTCGTTAAGTTGGACGGCGAGGATGTCCTTCAGGATGCGGTCGCGGAGGATGCCATCTTCGATCGGCACCGCCACTTCGATCCGGCGGAACAGATTCCGCGGCATCCAGTCCGCGCTGCCAATGAACACCTCCGGCTGGCCGGCGTTTTCGAACGACCACACCCGGGCGTGTTCCAGGAACCGGTCGACGATGCTGCGGACGGAAATGTTCTCGCTGAGTCCCGGCACGCCCGGTCGCAGGCAGCAGACGCCGCGGATGATGAGGTCGATGCGCACGCCCGCTTCGGAGGCACGGTAAAGCGCCTCGATGATCTGCTCGTCCACCAGCGCATTCATCTTGGCAATGATGCGCGCCGGTAGTCCGGCCCGCGCGTGGGTGGCTTCGCGATGGATGAGTTCGAGCACCCGGTCGTGCATCTGGAAATGGGCGACCACGAACTTTTGCGTGCCCTGGAACTGGCAGATGCCGGTGAGGAGATTGAACAGATTGGTCGCATCCTCACCGAATTGCGGACGGCAGGTGAGCAGGCTGAGATCGGTGTAGAACCGCGCGGTGGTCGGATTGTAATTGCCGGTTCCGATGTGGAGATACCGCCGGATGCCATCCTCATCGGCGCGCACCACCAGGGCCATCTTGCAATGGATCTTGTATCCGACGAGGCCATAGACCACGTGGACGCCGGCCTCTTCCAACGCCCGTGCCCAGCGGATGTTGTTCGCCTCGTCGAAGCGCGCCTTGAGTTCAACGACGGCCGTGACCTGTTTGCCGTTTTTCACCGCCTCCATCAGGGCTCCGATGATCCGTTGATCGCCGCCGGTGCGGTAGAGTGTCTGTTTGATGGCAAGGACCTTCGGATCGGCCGCGGCCTGTTCGAGGAATTCGACCACCGAATTGAAGCTTTCATACGGATGATGCAGGAGGTGATCCCGCTTCCGGATGGCCTCGAACAGGTCGGTGACGCCGAGAAGGCTGGCGGCCGTTGGGGCGACGAACCGCGGATCCCGGAGCTCCGGTGAGGAGCCCTCGTCGACAATGGCCATCAGGCGCGTCGGATTCAGCGGCCCGTCGATGACGTACAGATCGTCCTCGGTGAGGTGGGTTTTTTCGAGCAGTTCGCCGCGGATTTCCGGCGGACAATCGGACGCCACCTCGAGGCGGACGCCATCGCCCTTGCGGCGATTGTGGACCTCGAGCTCCACAGCCTTGAGCAGGTTGGGCACTTCCTCCTCGTCGAGATACAACTCGCTGTTGCGCGTGACGCGAAACGCCCACCAGCCCTCGATTTGGGTTCCGGGAAAGAGTTGAGAAAGATGCGCCCCGATCAGGTCGGCCAGGAAGACATAGTCCTGGGTCGTCTTCCCCTTTCGATTCAGCCGGACCAATCGTGGCAGGACGCGCGGCACCTGGACCACGGCCACGCGGCGTCGCACTTCACCGGTGTGGGTCGCGGTGAGCCGGACAATGAGGTTGAGCGATTTGTTGAGCAGTTGTGGGAACGGATGGGACGGATCGACGGCCAGCGGGGTCAGCACCGGAAGAACTTCGGCGTTGAAGTAGTGGCCGAGAAAGGAGCGATCCTCCGCGTTCAGCCGGTCCATGTCATGGAAGCGGATCCCTGCGCGCGCCAGGGCGGGGACGAGCGTCTGCCGCCAGCAGGCGTAGGCGTCGTGGATAAACCGACGGACCCGGCGGGTGACATCGCGGAGTGTTTCCGCTGGCGTGCGTCCATCCGGACCGCGTCTGCCGGAACCTTCCTCGATTTCCTGTTTGAGCGTCGCGACCCGCACCTCGAAAAACTCGTCGAGGTTGGAGGAGGCGATGCAAAAGAATTTAACCCGTTCCAACAGCGGCGTCTCGGGATCGAGCGCCTCGTCGAGGACGCGCTGGTTGAATTCGAGCCAGCTTAGTTCGCGGTTGAAAAGGTGCGAGGCTCCCGGCGAGTTGGCTGACGTGGGTTTCGGCATGTCGGGACCGGGGAGGCTCCCCGCGGGTCCAGTCTTAGGCGAGTCACAAATGGGTTACAATTCCAGCGGAACCCCGCGGACCGCTGTCAATGCGTTCACTCGAACGGCGCGCCCTGCTGGATCCAGCGGCCGATCCCGACGATCTGTTCGGCGGTCATCGGCTCCTTGCCGTCGGGAGGCATGGCGTCGTCGTGTTCGCGCGGAACCAGCAGATGATACAGGATGCGGCTCTTGCGGATGTCACCCGGCTGGATGGCGGGTTCACCGCTCTCGCCCCCGGCGAGCGCGTTCTCCCGCCGATCGAGCCGGAGCTTGCCCTTTTGTTTGTCGGGTCCGTGGCACGCGTAGCAGCGTTTCTCCAATGCCGGTTTCACCAGCGAGAGATAGAGGCTTTGATTGCCGGAACCGGTGGTCGTTGCGATCGACGTGGCGGCTGGCCCGGTTTCACCGAGGGCGCGGCGAAGGGCGGGTGGGGCGTTGCGGGTCAGGAAACCGGATCCGTGAGTGAGGCTGCCACCGAAATGTCCTGCCGCAATCAGGAGCAGGAATCCGAGTCCCAACGACCCGCGATACAACAGCCGGACCAGATCGGCCCGGGCTCGCGAGGGGCGCGAGAATTGAAGTCCGGCGGCCGCCACCGTACAGGCGGCGATGCCAAGCCCGGTCGCCCGATGCCAGTTGAGCAGACTGGGATCGAACTCACCCGCGCCGGCACGCATCCACCCCAGCATGGCGGCCAGGACGGCCGAAGCGGCGGTGATCGGCAGCACGAAACGGACGGCCTTTCGAGCCCAATCGCTCCGCTGCCAGCTCGCCCAGACCTCGAGCAGGGCGGTCAGGGTGAGGAAGCCGATGGGATAGTGAAGGACCACCATGTGGAACGGCCCGAGAAAGGCCGCCCAACTGAAGGTGTCCGCGGTGGGAATCGCCGGTGCCGCTTGGGCTCCGACAGTGGCCAGGAGGGAGATCGTGACGAATGCGAGCGCCCACGGCGAACGGGGCTGGAGATGGGGTTTCGGAATCAAAGGACGCGGATTTACAGGTTCTGTACCGGGGGTAAGACGTCGAATTCGCAAGGATTTATCAATGGAAATGCCATCGGCCGTGAGTGGAACAGCGGGAGGCGTCGGGCGACCTTGACCCTTGTCATCCGGATCCACGCCGCCATGCTCCGCGCCGCATTATGCTCAAAGCCGGAATCGTCGGCTTGCCCAACGTGGGCAAGTCCACCCTCTTCAACGCCGTCACCCGCACCCGCAAGGCGCAGGCCGCCAATTACCCCTTCTGCACCATCGATCCCAACGTTGGGATCGTGACGGTCCCGGACGAACGGATGTACGTCCTGCAGAAGATCGCAAAGACCAACGTCGTGATCCCGGCGGCGATCGAATTCGTCGACATCGCGGGCTTGGTCAAGGGCGCCAGCGCCGGTGAAGGCCTCGGCAACAAGTTCCTCACCCACATCCGCGAAGTGGACGCCATCGTGCAGGTGGTCCGCTGCTTCGAAGACGCCGACATCCATCACGTCGCCGGGACGGTGGATCCGATCCGCGACATCGAGACCATCACCACCGAACTGGTCCTGGCCGACATGGAATCGGTCAAGAAGCGGCTTCAGAGCGTCGCCAAGGACGCCAAGCGCGGCGACAAGCAGGCGCTGATCGAGGAAACCGTCCTGAAGAAACTGGAACCGCATCTCGACGCGGGCAAGCCGGCCCTTACGCTGGAGTTGTCACCAGAGGACAAGGCGGTGTCGCGCTTGTTCTGGTTGATGACCGACAAGCCGACGATCTTCGCCTGCAATGTGAAGGAATCCGATCTCGCCACCGCGGAGTCCAACGTGTTCGTCCGCCAGGTCCGGGAGTATGCGCAGAACCATTTTGCCTGCGAGGCGGTGGTGATTTCGGCGCAGATCGAAAGCGATCTGGTGGATCTCTCGCCCGAGGAGGCCGCGGAATTCCTGAAGGAATTGGGCGTCAGCGAATCCGGCGTCGGAAGCCTGATCCGTGGAACGTATCATCTGCTCGGACTTCGCACCTATTTCACCGCCGGTGAAAAAGAGGTGCGCGCCTGGACGATTCATGCCGGTGACACCGCGCCACAAGCCGCGGGAGTGATTCATAGTGATTTTGAACGTGGGTTCATCAAGGCGGAGACGGTCGCCTACGAGGATCTGGTGCGGTGCGGTTCGGTGGCCGGTGCCCGGGAAAAGGGATTGTACCGGATGGAAGGCAAGGAGTACGTCGTGAAAGACGGCGACGTGCTGTTGTTCAAGTTCAACGTGTGAGTTGGATGTTCATCGCGCGGCCGGTGCGGTGAAGGTGACGGTGACTTCTGGTCTGGTCACTCCGGCGGAGAGCCCCTAGGGTTCGCGAGCGCATGTCGAAACCGCCAACCGAGCCCGCGGGTGTCGAAGTTTCGACGACGGCTCCGTTTCCGTGGAAGGGGTTCCTTGCGGTCGCGCTGATCTATCTCCTGTCGGTCTCCGGCCGGCTGGGAGTGGTCGACCAGGGCATCATGTTCAGTCAGACACGGGCGTTTCTCGAGGGACGAGTTTCGATCTCCGGAGCCGGTTTTGATCACTATACGCCGGCAGGTGTTGGCGGCCTGCACTATTCCCAATACGGCCCGTTGTTGCCGGCGCTCTGGGTGCCTTCCACGCTGATCATCCGCGCCGTCGCCGGTTTTCTTCCCGGTTTTCCGCTCAAGATGATGGAGGAATTTGCCGCTAGCTTCATCAACGTGCCGGCTTCGTTGGGTATCCTCGCCTATCTGGTTCAGGCCTGGCGTCGGCAAGGCGTGCCGTCGTCCCTGATGCGGCTCGGGATGATCGGCGTCGGTCTTTCGTCGCTGCTGTGGGCCTATGCCAAGATGCCGTTCAGCGATCCCTGGATGGCGCTCGGGGTCTTCGCGGCCTTCTGTCATTGGCGGCGCCGATCGGAGGCAACCTTCCATCCGCTGCTGGCAGGTGCCTGGCTGGGGGTGGCGTTGCTGGCGCGCAAACAGGCGCAGATGCTGATTCCGCTGGTGGGCCTGGCCTTTGCCTGGGAGGTGCGCCGCGGCGGATGGCGGGATTTCCTGCGCGTCGCGGCGGGGGCACTGCCGTTCGTTGCGCTTCAGGGGCTCTACAATTTCGGGCGCTTCGGAAATCCCCTGGTCGAGATCTATTTCGGCGTGGATCCCGTGCCGTTGTTTGAAGTGTCCAGGATTCTTCCGAATTTTGTCCGTGTTTTTGTCGACACGCAAAACGGGTTCATTCCGTTCAACCTCTTCGTTCTGTTGATCGCGTTCCTGAGCCTGCGGGGCTGGGTGCGGAGGGATCCGGTCGGCGTGGTGTTGAGCCTGGTGTTGCTGCTGGCCTCGGCTGCTTTTCTCAGCCGGTATTCATTTTGGAATGGCGGCCTGTGCTTCGGTTCCCGTTATCTGGTGTTCATGATTCCGTTCCTGGCGCTGGCCCTACCCCAGTTGCCGCCGCTGACGCCCACGCTGCGGGCGGTCCTCGGCGGGATCGTCGTACTCGGTGTGATCGTGCAATTCGCCGGAATCGCCGTGGATCCCCTGGCTGTCGCCTGGCGGAATCGCTACGTCGACACCCAGACTCATTCGACGATCCGATTGTATGCCGGTGAAGTGGGACGGGTCCTCGGCTGGCCGCAGGCACCGCTGCCGGCGGAAGCCCGCGAGACACCGTACGCCGTTCATCCCGCCTTCCAGGTGCCTGATGTGTGGTGGGCCCATGTGGCGGTTGAATTGCGGGATCGCCACCGTCCGCATCGCGCGGCGACGGCCATTCCCATCACGGAAAGTGTTCGATGAACGATGCGATTCCAGCCCGTCCAACGACGGAGGACCCCGGGATCGAGGTGTCCGTGGTTCTGCCGTGTTTGAACGAAGCGGACACGGTCTCGGGTTGCGTGGCCAAAGCGGTCGGTTGCCTGCGCGAGCACGGTATCGCGGGTGAAGTCATCGTGGCGGACAACGGCAGCGTGGATGGATCGCAGGCATTGGCGACGTCGGCCGGGGCGCGGGTGGTTGCCGTGGAAGCGCGCGGCTATGGCGCGGCTCTGATCGGAGGCATCGCGGCGGCCCGCGGGCGCTATGTCATCATGGCGGATGCGGACGACAGTTATGACCTGACCGATCTGGCTCCGTTCGTGGCACGGTTGCGCGAGGGGGCGGATTTGGTTCAAGGCTGCCGTCTGCCCTGGGGCGGCGGTCGGGTGATGCCCGGGGCGATGCCGTTCCTGCATCGCTGGTGGGGCAATCCCATGTTCACCCTGCTGGCCCGGTGGATGTTTCATTCGCCGGTGCGCGATATTTACTGCGGATTCCGCCGCGACTGGCAGCACGAGCTGGGGCAGCGTTGCACCGGCATGGAATTCGCCACAGAAATGCTGATCAAGGGCAGTCTGACCGGCGCGCGCATTGTCGAAGTGCCGATCACCCTGCATCCGGACGGCCGACGCGCCCACGCCCCGCATCTCAAGACGTTCCGGGATGGCTGGCGTACGCTCCGTTTCTTTCTGTTGTGCAGTCCACGCTGGCTGTTGTTGCAGCCGGGCCTGGTGGCGTTGGTCATCGGACTGATCGGATACGCCGTGGCGCTACCCGGGGTGACGCTGGGCCGAATGACCTTCGACGTTCACACGCTGTTGTTCGCCAGCCTCTTCATCCTTTGCGGATTCCAGTCGGTGATGTTTTCGGTGATCATCAAGACCTTCGCCGTTTCCGAGGGCGTGCTGCCTCCGGACTACCGCATGGAACGCTATGTGAAGATCGCGACGCTGGAGCGCGGTTTGATGGTGGCCGCCGTCGCTTTGATCGCTGGAACGGTGTTGCTGGCATTGGCGGTCCTGCGCTGGCATACCAGCGGGTACGGGCGGCTGGACTATCCCAGCACCATGCGCCTGGTCATTCCCGGAGCGACCCTGTTTGCCCTGGGATTTCAAACCGCATTGGGCGGTGTTTTTGTCAGCATGCTGGGTCTCGCCCGACGATGAACTCCACTCCCGCAACTCCCGAACCCCCCGCCTCACCCGACGCCGTCCAAAGCGCCTGGGAGGCCGCCTATCAACGCTTCGAAACGCCGGAGCAGGAGATCCGAAAGTTCATCTCCCGGCTGAACGAGATGGGCCAGGCGGCCTGGCCTCGTGACGCCCGGGTGGTCGAGATCTTTTGCGGCCGCGGCAATGGCCTTCACGCCCTCACCCGCCTCGGGTTCACCCGATTGGAAGGCGTGGACTATTCGCCCGCATTGTTGCACCGGTACTCCGGTCCGGCGGCGTGCACGGTGGCAGATTGTCGGGCGCTGCCGTTTCCCGATGCCTCGCGGGACATCCTGATCGTCCAGGGGGGCATGCATCATCTGCCGCAATTGCCGGAGGATCTCGACCGGGTGCTCGCCGAAGTGGTCCGGGTGCTGGTGCCCGGCGGACGATTCATGGTGATCGAACCCTGGCTCACGCCCTTCCTCCGATTTGTCCACTGGGCCGCGTTTTTCCCGCCGGCACGCAAGTCGTGGGACAAACTCGATGCACTGGCGACGATGACCGAACTCGAACGGGTCACCTACGAACAATGGCTGGGTCAGCCGGAATTGCTCTTGGAACGGATCCGACGCCCGTTCGAGGTGGAACGCTGCGCCACCACCTGGGGCAAGCTGCGGTTCGTCGGTCGCAAGCCCGGTTGAAGCGCGGTTCGTTGGGCCGGGAGGTCCGCGTTCACGCGGTCCCGGAGCGAGGAATGAAGACACTGATTTCACAGATTCACACGGATTCCCGATGAAACAGTCGGGTTCAGTCCATCCTGTCTCGATCCGTGACTTCGTGTCCTCCCCGGGGCGTCCCGGAGTCATTCGCGGTGAGAATTCGATGCCGGTTTTCTACGCCGATCCAGGCGGAACCAGTCCGGTTTGAGGCGGTCAAACGGCGGCGAAACGGAGACGAAATCTGCTCCCGTCCGAAAACTAACACTTGCCGTGACCGGAGTTGCGGAGCTACACGTCCGCCCATTCGTCCATGGGAAAATCCCTCATCATCGCAGAAAAACCGTCGGTGGCCGCCGACATTGCCAAAGCCCTGGGCGGGTTCGAACGGAAGGATGGCGGTGAGTATTTCGAGAGCGACGGGCAGATCGTTTCCTCGGCGGTGGGACACCTCCTGGAACTGACCGTTCCCGAGGAATTTGAGATCACCCGCGGCAAATGGTCCTTCGACAAATTGCCCCACATGCCGCCGCGGTTCGGGCTGAAACCGATCGAAAAATCGGCGAATCGCCTGAAAACACTGGCGAAATTGATCAAGCGAAAGGATGTCGACCGGTTGATCAACGCCTGCGACGCCGGCCGGGAGGGCGAATTGATCTTCCGGAACATCGTGACCCACACCGGGGCGCGTCAACCGGTGGAACGCCTCTGGTTGCAGTCGATGACCGCCGGGGCCATCCGTGAGGGCTTCCAGCATCTCCGGACCGATGAACAGATGCGGCCGCTGGCCGATGCCTCGGTCTGCCGTTCGGAAGCCGACTGGCTGGTGGGAATCAACGGCACGCGGTCGATGACCGCCTTTAATTCCAAGACGGGCGGATTCCACCTCACCACGGTGGGCCGGGTCCAGACCCCGACGCTGGCGATCGTGGTGGAGCGGGAGGCGAAGATCCGCCGGTTCGTTTCCAAGGATTATTGGGAGATTCATGCCAGCTTTGAGGCGGCCAAGGGGACGTATGCCGGGCGCTGGTTCGACGAGAAGTTTAGTCGCGGCGACGACAAGGATCCCGACCTCAAGCCCGAGCGGCTGCGCGACAAAGCCCGTGCGGAGAGTCTCCGTGACCGTTGCCTCGGCAAGCCGGGCATCGTCACCGAGGAGAGCAAGCCGACCACTTCGCTGTCCCCGCTGCTGTACGACCTCACCACGCTCCAACGCGAGGCGAACAGCCGGTTTGGTTTCAGCGCGAAAAACACGCTCGGACTGGCCCAGGCCTTGTACGAAAAGCACAAGGCACTGACCTATCCGCGAACCGATTCTCGGGCTCTGCCGGAGGATTATGTGCCGACCGTCCGGGAGACCCTGGAGTCCCTGTCCGACACGGCTTACGCGCCGCTCGCCGCGCGGATTCTCACTGGGGGCTGGGTGCGTCCCAACAAGCGGATTTTCAACAACGCCAAGGTCAGCGATCACTTTGCCATCATTCCGACCGGTGTGGTGCCGCGCGGTCTCAGCGAACCGGAACACAAGCTGTACGACCTGGTGACCAAGCGGTTCCTGGCCGTATTCTTCCCGGCGGCTGAATTCCTGGAAACTGTCCGGATCACCCGGGTGGAGAACGAGCCCTTCAAGAGCGTCGGCAAGGTGCTGGTCCGCACCGGATGGCTCGAAGTGTATGGCAAGGAAGCGGACACCGATGACACGCCGACGCTGGCGCCGGTGGATCAGGGTGAGACCGTCCGGACCGCCGAGGTCGAGGTGAAGCACAACGTCACCAAGCCGCCCGCCCGCTATACTGAAGCCACCCTGTTGTCCGCGATGGAAGGCGCGGGGAAGCTGGTGGACGACGAGGAATTGCGCGAGGCGATGAGCGAGCGGGGCCTGGGAACGCCGGCCACCCGTGCCGCCATCATTGAAGGCCTGATCAATGAGCAATACCTGCTGCGGCAGCAGCGCGAGCTGGTGCCCACGGCAAAGGCGTTTTCACTCATCACCCTGTTGAATGGGCTGGGTGTGGAGACGCTGACCAAGCCGGAGATGACCGGCAACTGGGAGTACCAGCTCAAGCAGATGGAGCGCGGCCAGTTGAAGCGCGAGCAGTTCATGGACGAGATCCGGGCGCTGACCCAGGAGATCGTCGGCAAGGCCAAGCAGTTCGAGCACGATACCATTCCCGGCGACTTCGGGGTGCTGACGGTGCCGTGTCCGAAATGCGGGGGTCCGATCCACGAGAACTACAAAAAGTTCCAGTGCCAGAAGTGCGATTTCTCACTGTGGAAGATCACCGCGGGCCGGCAGTTTGAACCGGCCGAGATCGAGACCTTGATCCGTGATCGCCAGGTCGGGCCGCTCCAGGGATTCCGCAGCAAGCAGGGCTTCCCGTTTGCGGCGGTGATCAAGCTGAACGATGCCTTCGAGGCGAAATTTGATTTTGGCGAGGACCGCAAGGAGGATGGCGCCGCGACGGTGGTCGATTTCACCGGCAAGGAACCGGTCGGCATCTGCCCGAAATGCAAGTCGCGGGTCTTTGAGAACGGGATGAACTACGTCTGTGAGAAATCGGTCAGCGCCGAGCGGACCTGCGATTTCAAGACCGGGGCCATCATCCTCCAGCAGGCGATCGACCGGACCCAGGTGGCGAAGTTGTTGACCGAGGGCAAGACCGACCTGTTGAAGGGCTTTGTATCGAAGAAGACTGGTCGGAAATTCGAGGCCTTCCTGAGGCTCGACGCGGGGAAGGTGGGATTCGAGTTTGCGCCGCGGGCAAAAAAAGGTCCGGGCTCGAGGGCGGCGGCCGCGCCGGCGGAGAAGGTGGATTTCACCGGCCAGACGCCGATTGGGATCTGTCCCAAGTGTAAGGGGAAGGTGTTCGAAGGTCCGGAGAGCTATCTCTGCGAGCGCAGCCAGGTGGAGGCGCGCCGATGCACCTTCAAGATCGGCAAGATCATCCTGAGCCAGCCGGTGGATCGCGAACAGGCGACTAAATTGCTGGCCGCGGGCCGGACGGATCTGTTGGAGCAATTTGTCAGCAAATCGGGGCGCCCGTTTCCGGCGCATCTTGTTCTGGGAGACAAGGGCAAAGTCGAATTCGACTTCCCGCCCCGGTAGAAAACTTCCGGCGTTTTTACGGCTTTGATCCTTCCCGTCCCACCGATTTCCAGTCACTTTTACCTTATCCGCATGGCACCATGCTGAAACGCTGGATCTCAACCCTGCACGTCTTCGGACGCGAGCTGGTCGCCAACCCCCGTCAGGTCGGTGCGGCGTGTCCCAGCTCACCCGTGCTCGCCGCCCGCATTGCAGCGCTCGTCGGGCGCCAGCCGGGTGGCTATGTGATCGAATTGGGAGCCGGCACGGGAGCCATCACCCATGCGCTTCTGGAGGCGGGTGTTCCTGCCAGCCGGTTGATCCCGGTGGAGCGCAGTGAACGGCTCGCCGCCCATCTTCGCCGCCGTTTTCCAGATGTCAGCGTTCAGCATCGCGACGCCTGTGAGCTTCGAGCCCTGGCCACGGAACTTTCGAGTTCGGGCGATGGACCGGTGTCGCACATCGTTTCCAGCCTGCCGCTTCGTTCCCTTCCGGCCGCCGATGTGCGCCAGATTCTGGCAGCGGTGGGCAGTGTTCTCGGTGAACGGGGCCTGTTCATCCAATACACCTATTCGGTTCGCAGCGGCACGGAAAACGCCCACCGGATGCACTGGTGTGGTCGATCGGTCGTTTGGCTGAACCTTCCGCCCGCCCGGGTGGATGTCTTCGCCACCGAACTGGCCACCGCCACCGAATTCCGTCGGAATTCCGGCTGGGCGGTGCGCCACGGAAACTTCGTCGCGGCTTAGTCGATCGCCTTCCGGACGCTGCCGCGTGCGGGGACGGTCGTTGGGTCGGATATAGTGTTTTTCGTTCTCCGATTCACGCCGGAAACCGGGTCAGAAATCACTTCGCCGGCACCACGTGACCGCCCGCGGCCTCCAACCCGGTCGCTCCCGAGGGCGTCGACGGCGCGCGGTGCAACCGTTGGGCCAGGTCGCTGAACAGGGTGTAGACGACCGGGATCACCACCAGGGTGAGGAAGGTGCTGGTCAGCATCCCGCCCACGACGGCTATGCCCATCGGGCGCCGGCTTTCTGCGCCCGCTCCGAATCCAATCGCGATCGGAAGAATGCCGGCGATGGTGGAGAACGCCGTCATCAAGATTGGGCGAAGACGGACCCGTCCGGATTCTTCCATGGCCGCCAACGCAGTGGCACCCTTGGCCACCTGCTGGTTGGCAAAGTCGACGAGGAGAATTGAATTCTTGGTCACCAGACCGATCAGCAACACCAATCCGATCTGGCTGAACAGATTGATGTTCATCGCGGGAATCGGCGGGTAGAGCCCCGATTTTCCGCCGAAATCCAGCAGCCACAATGCACCAAATGCACCGACCGCCGCGAGGGGCAGGGCGAGCATGACGGTCATGGGATGGATGAGGCTCTCGAACTGGGCGGCGAGGGTCATGTAAACGATGGCACCGGCGAGGATGAGCACCCACCAGAACTCGTTCGAGGCGTCGGACAAATTCCGCGCGTCGCCTTCCCAGGCATGCAGGAAGCCCGGTGGTAATTCCTGGGCGAGGAGGGGTTCCACCTGCTTCACCACCGTGCCGATCGGCACCGCGCCGGGTGAGGCGGTAATGCTGGCGCTGCGCAGACGGGCGTAGTGGTTGATCGAATTCGGAGCGGCACCCTCCGACCGGGTCACCAGACTGGAGAGCTGGATCAATTCGCCGCGGGTGTTGCGGACGAACACCCGATCGAGATCGCCCGGTGTCAGGCGGGAAGCTCGTTCCAACTGGGCCATCACCAGGTATTCCTTGCCCTCCACCTTGATGCGGCTGAGGTCGAGTCCGCCGAACAGGATCTGGAGCGTCCGCGAAATATCCTCGATGGTGACGCCGAGCGCCGCCGCCCGGCTGCGGTCGATGCCGATGCGGAGTTCCGGTTTGTTGACCTCGTAACTCACGCGGACATTGGTGAGCAGCGGCTTGCCGACGGTGTTGGTCAGGCCGCGGAGCCGGTTGGCCATCGTAGTAGCGGTGGTGTTCAACGTGTCGAGATCCTGATTCTGCAACACCAGTTCAAAGGGCGAACTATTGAAGCTGGTCTCGATCGCCTTGGGCAGATTGGCGATGGCGATGCCGCCCTCGACCTCGGCGAAGAACCGTTGGGCGATGCCGCCGGGTCCATTGACGATCTCCTGCGTGGAGCGCTTGCGTTCCGACTGATCCTTGAAGCTGACAAACACGATTCCGAAGCTCGCCTGACCCGGGCCGTTGAATCCGGGCGCAACGATTGCCCCGAAACTCTTCACCTCGGGGATCGAACCGATGATCGCCTCGGCCTTCTTCAACTGGCGATCGGTGAACTCCGAGGTCGAACCGTTCGGAGTCAGCACCATGGCGAACATCCGGCCCTTGTCTTCCTGCGGGAGAAAATCCTGTTCCAGTGCCCGATAGGAAACGGCCATCAGCACCAGGGTGCCGAGGGTGATGAGGACGATGACCGACCGGTGGCGTAGGGACCAGCGGAGCAGTGTCAGATAGCGCGCGGTGAAACCGTCGAGCACCCGTTCGAAGATCCGGAAGACGCCGCGGGTTTCCTTTCCGTGCACCGGACGCAGCCATCGCGCGGCGAGTGCCGGAGACAGAGTGAGCGCGACGAACGCTGAAATGGCGACCGAGCCGGCCACCGCCATCGCGAATTCAATGAACAACCGTCCGGTCGTGCCCTTGAGGAAGGCGAGCGGGGCGAACACCGCGATCAGCGACAGCGTGATGGCGATGACCGCGAAGCTGATCTCGTCCATCGCCCGCAGAGCCGCCTGCATCGGCGGCATGCCCTCCTCGACGTGTCGGTAAATGGCTTCGAGGACGACGATCGCGTCATCCACCACCACGCCGATGCTGAGGACCAGGGCGAGCATGGTGAGGATGTTCACCGAATAGCCGAAGGCGTGCAGGATGGCGAAGGTGCCGACGAGTGACACCGGGATGGCGATGGCCGGGATGAGCGTGGAACGGAAGTTTCTCAGGAAGACGAAGATGATCAACACCACCAGGCCGAAGGCGACGGCCAGTGTTTCCCAGACCTCGCTGATCGCCTTTTCCACATAGACGCTGGCGTCATAGGCCACGTTGATGTCGCAGCCTTCGGGAAGCGATGGTCTCAGGGCCTCGGTTTCCGCGCGGACCAACTGGGCGACGCTCACCGTGTTGGCCTTGGCCTGCTTGACGATGCCGAGGAAGACGCAGGGCTTGCCGGCCGAGCGGGCGATGGTGCGGTAGTCCTCCACGCCGGCTTCGGCCCGGCCGATGTCGCGGAGTCGTACCAGTGTGTTGCCTTCGGTTCGCACCACCAGCGCGTTGAATTCCTCCGCCGTCTTCAACTCACCGCGGGTGAGGATGGTCATCTCCCGGTCGAGATTTTCGACGCGTCCGCTGGGCATCTCCACGTTCTGCTGCTGCAAGGCGCGTTGAACGTCCAGAACCGTCACCCGCCGCGCCGCCATGCGTTCCGAATCCAGCCAGAGCCGCATCGCGAATCGCTTCTCGCCGCCGATGGTGATCGACGAGACGCCGGGAATGCCCTGGAACCGCGGCTTGATCTGCCGCTCGGCCAGCGTGGTCAGTTCCAGCGGGGAATAGCGGGCGCTGTTCATCGCCACCCAGATCACCGGTTGGGCATCGGAATCCTGCTTCGACACGATCGGCTCGCGAATGTCGATCGGCAGCGCACCCCGGACCCGTGAGACCCGGTCGCGGACATCCTGCGCGGCGATGTCGATGTCGCGGGTGAGATCGAATTCGATCGAGATGCTGCTCACGCCTTCACGGCTTTCGGAGCGGAGGGTCTTGATGCCGGAGATGTTGTTGACGGCTTCCTCCAACCGTTCGCTGACCTCGGTTTCCACGACCTGCGCGTTGGCGCCCGGATAGACGGTGACGACGCTGACGATCGGGGGATCGATGTCCGGCAGTTCGCGGACGGGCAGGCGTGAGAGGCCGATGATCCCGAACAGGACCAGCGCCAGATTCATCATCGTGGCGAGGATCGGGCGTTGGATGGAAATTCGGGAGAGGAACATGCGGCCGGTCTTTCAGCGAAGATAGGGTGCGGACGATTCGGGTCCGGAGAGTTCGACCGGCGCGCCTGGACGCAGTTTCTGGACGCCTTCCACCACCACGATGTCGCCGGGTTTGAGGCCGGAAAGAATCTCGGCGCGTCCGGCCAGCCGCAACCCGACCTTGACCGGCATCAACTCCGCCGTGTGATTCGTGGTGACGACGAAGACCATCGTGACGTCCCCGTTGTTGATCACCGCGGGTTCCGGAATCACCAGGGCGGATTTTCGCAACTGCAGGGTGAGATCGAGATTGGCAAACATGCCGCCCTTCAAACGGCCGCCCGGATTGGCAATGCGGGCCTTCACCAACGCCGTCCGGGTGCCGGTGTCGAGTTGCGGCGAGATGAAATAAACCTCGCCCTGAAACGTTTCGCCGGGGAACGCGGCCACCTTGAACCCGACGCCGAGGCCGACGTGGACCTGGCTGAGATAACGCTCGGGCACGCTGACCTCGACCTTCACCACGTCGAGATCCACCAGCGTGGTGAGAAGCGTGTTGCGGGAGATCACCTGGCCGGGACTGATCTGGCGCGACCCGGCGATACCGCCGAATGGGGCGGTCATCCGGGCGTCGCTCAACAGGCGGCGCTTGAGATTCACCCCGGCTTCGTTGGCGGAAAAGGTCGCCGCCGCCTGATCGTACTCTTGTTGGGAAATCAGCTTGTTCCGGTGAAGATCGGCGATCCGGTCGAAGGAGGTTTTCGCCAGACGAAGATTGGCATCCGCTTCGGCCAGTGAAGCCGCCAGCTTGGTTTCTTCCAGCAGCACCAGCAATTGACCTTTTTCCACCCGCTGGCCCTCGTCGAAACCGATCTCTTTCACCATGCCGTCGGTCTCCGATTTGACCTCGATCATTTCGTTCGGGGTAACGGATCCGACCAGGGAAACGGTGTCGATGACCGGCTCCTCCCGGGCGGGCAGGGCGACGACGCGGACGGCGAAGGCACCGGCAGCGGCGGTGGGTCCGGGCGACTTGTGACAGGCGGTGAACGCCAGTGCGAACAGCGGCGGCAGCAGGAGGATCAGGACGGGCGGGCGCATCGAAAGAGTTTGGTGGGCGGCAGTTATCCCAGCAAACGCAGGTCAGGCGAGTGATTTTTCAGTGAGGATGGGGGGCCGGTCACGAAAGCCCGGGCGTTCGGTGACAACCCGGCGACGTGGGGACCCGGTACTTGCATCCTTCGGCAGCCGGGTGGAGGCTGCGGGAAACCCCGATCTGCGCTGCATGCAAACGTCCTTCGCACCCGCACCTGTTGATCGTCCACCGGTCCGCTGTCGCGCCTTCACCCTGATCGAACTGCTGGTGGTCATTGCCATCATTGCGATTCTGGCCGGCATGCTCCTGCCGCACCTGGCCGCGGCCAAGGAAAAGGCCTACCGGACCCAGTGCGTGAGCAACAACCGGCAGTTGGGCCTGGCGCTCCAATTGTATGTCGGTGACAACAACGACGGCATGCCGTGGCCCAATTGGGATAATATCTACGGTCCCGGATGGCTCTACCAGCCGACGGGCAGTCATGCGCCGGATCCTTTCAAAACCAATGAACTGCCCTTCGTTCAACAGGGGCTGTACTTCAAGTATCTGGGCGATCGGAGAGTTTATTATTGTCCTCTGGATCGAACGAACGCCGTGTCATTTGTCAAACGCGGTCAGCGTGTTTCCAGCTACATCATGAACGGGGCGGTCTGCCATTTCGGTCAGCTCGACAAGCCCAAGTACAAACTCGGCATGTTCAATCCCATGGCCTACGTGCATTGGGAACCGGACATCAAACAATTCGGCAGCGTTTGGGACGCAAACCAGGGCCACGATGCCAGCCAGTATCCCAACGATCAGGAAGGCATCGGCCGCCGCCACAAAAAGGGCGCCGTCATCACCGGGTTCAGCGGCCAGGTTCATTTCATCCGATTCGAGGATTTCCAGCGGGAACAAAACTTCAACAAACCCGGCCTGCTGTGGTGCGTGCCGGACAGCAATAACGGGCAGTAAGGGGCGGGACCAGAAGCGAGGTCTGGGGTCTTGCATCTGGGATCCTGGGATTGAGAATTTCGAATTGGAAAATTGAGAATTGATCTCACGCCCGAAGGTCCAAAGGCCCGGCGACATACCAGCCTCGGGCACCGCCAGGGGAACTCCATCCATCGCGAACCGCGCGTGCCGATCAAGCCGCGTTGCAAGTCGCGAGCTGCTGCCGTCTCGCGCGCAGCAAAGACGTAGATGGGGCTCGCGTGGAAGCGAATCGTCGATGGTCGGTTGGACCGGCTGTTTTTTTCGGACCCGCCCTCATCCCCCGCTTCTCCCCAGGGAGAAAGAGACGTTCGCTCCGCCCGATTGAATGTTTTAACCGCTGGTTCCGAGTCCCCCACTGCCCTGGACGGGTTTTGCTTCCCCCTCTCCTCGGGGAGAGGGCCGGGGTGAGGGGTTCTCGGCCGATGTCTCGGAGGCTCTCTTCCATCCGCTTTCCCTGGATTTTTTCTTTGCCCCGGGCGCTGGATTTTGCGGCTCTATCTGCATGACCGTTTCCCGGGCGTTGTTGTCTTCCTTGCTGATGTCCGCCGCCGTCGCCTCGGCGGCTGAGTTCAAGATCAACGGCAAACGCTTCACCGTCCCCGACGGCTTTATCGTGGAATGTGTCGCCACGTCCGAGTTGGTGCCGCATCCGGTCAGCGCCAGCTTCGATGACCACGGCCGGCTTTACGTCACCGATTCCTCCGGTTCCAACGCCAAGCCCGACGAACAACTCAAGGATCCCCAGGCGCGGGTGATGCGTTTGGAATCCGCCGACGCCGATGGCGTCTTCAAAAAGGCGTCGGTCTTTGTCGACAAGGTGATGTTTCCCCAAGGCTGTCTCTGGCATGACGGCGCGGTGTATGTCGCGGGACCGCCGAGCATCTGGCGGTTCACCGACACCGATGGCGACGGCAAGGCCGATCGTCGCGAGGAATGGTTCAAAGGCGGAACGCTCACCGGTTGCGCCAACGACATTCACGGACCCTATCTGGGGCCGGAAGGCTTCATTTACTGGACCAAGGGCGCCTTTGCCGAGCAGACCCACCCGCTGGGCAACGGTCGGATTCTCAAGGACAAGGCCGCCCATATCTTCCGCATGAAACCGGATGGATCGGGCCTCGACGTGGTTATGTCGGGCGGCATGGACAATCCGGTGGAGATCGCCTTCACCCGCGACGGGGAGACCCTGTTCAGCAGCACGTTCATTGATTTCACCCAGCCGGGATTCCGCGATGGCATCGGGCACGCGGTCTACGGCGGGGTGTTTGGCAAGGTCAACGACGTCCTCGACGATGGCCGCGTGAAGCGAACCGGACCGGACCTGTTTCATCCGTTTTATGAAGCGGGTCCGGCAGCGGAATGCGGATTGACCCACTACGAAGGCGAGGCGTTCGGGCCCGGCTATCAGGACAATTTCTTCGCCACCACCTTCAACCTGCACAAGGTCACCCGGCATGTCCTGCGGAAGGAAGGCGCGACTTTTGCGAGTACGGACAGCGATTTTCTGGTGTGTGACGATGTCGATTTTCATCCGACCGATGTCCTGCCGGATGCCGATGGCAGTCTGTTGGTGGTGGATACCGGCGGCTGGTATCGCCTTTGCTGTCCGAGTTCGCAGTTGGCCAAGCCGGATGTGTTGGGCGGGATTTATCGGGTGCGTCGCGACGGCGTGCCGAAGATCGCGCGGGCCAATCTCGACTACGCGAAGCTCACCGCGCCGCCGGTTCGCGTGCTGCCCGATCTTCAGGGAGTTTATGACAACGAAATCTGGGCGGCCCAGACCGATCCGGCCAACTGGTTGAAACCGGAGCTGGTGGCCGAAATGAAGAGGATTTCGGCAAACTCCGAGGCGCTTCATGGTGCCCGGCGGGTGGCAACGGCGGCCGGCGTGGCGCGGAAAAAGGAGTCGATTCCGCAGATATTGGCCGCGGCCGGCCAGACGACCGACGCCGTGTTCACCCACAGTTTGATTTACGCCCTGATTGAAATCGCTGATCCATCGATGACCCGCCTCGGGCTCGCGAACGGCAACGACCGGACCCATCGGGCCGCGCTGATCGCACTCGATCAAATGGATGGATCGGATCTCAAGCCCGCCGAAGTAGTGCCGTACCTAACCGCTGCAGATTCCTCGTTGAAGTCGGCGGCGCAATGGATCGTGGGCCGGCACAAGGAATGGGGTGGCGACCTGGCCGGATGGTTCCGCGAACAACTGCGGCGACCCGGCGCGGCTGCGGCCGAATTGGAGACCGTTCAAGCGCAGTTCCCGGTGCTGACCGGTTCGGCGGCCGGCCGGACTTTGTTGGCCGAAACCACCGTCGAGCCGGGATTTGCTCCGGCCACGCGCATCGCCGCGTTCCAGGTGATGGCGAATGCCGGACTCAAAGAGGTGCCCGTCGCGTGGACGAACGCGGTTCGACTGACCCTGAACAAGGGCGTGTCCATGGTGAGTGGCAATTCCGGTACGAGTGGAAAACCTCCAGTGTTGCTCGCGGCGGCGATTCAGGCGGCGCAATCGATCAACGGCGATGTGGCGGTATCCGCGGCGCTGGCGGTGCTGGCGGGGCAATCCGGGCTTCCGGATGATGTCCGCCTCCAAGCCTTCTCGGCGCTTCCTGCCGGGCGAGCACTGGGGGCTTCGGAAGTGGAGTTTCTCGTTGGATTGCTGGATCCGACCAAGGCTCCGGCCACACGGTCTGCCGCCGCCTCGGTTCTGGGACGAGCCCGACTCGAGTCGGCGCAGCGGGAGCGGTTGGTGGCTGTCCTAAAGACCGCCGGGCCGCTGGAATTGAGCCGGCTACTGGGTGCGTTCGATGGCGGCGGGGACGAGGCATTGGGCGCACTGGCTTTGGCGGCACTGCGGGACTCCAAGAGCGCCCACGCCCTGCATCCAACTCAGATCCAGCCGCACTTCGCCAAGTTCCCGGAGACGACCTTGAAGGCGGTCGGCGAATTCCTCGCGACCCTGAATGCCGACACTGCCAAGCAGGCTGCGCGATTGGAGGGCCTGTTGGGTGAGCTCAACGGCCTCACCGCGGATGTCCGCCGGGGTCAGGCAGTCTTCAATGGCACCAAGGCGTCCTGTTCCGCCTGTCACCGGATCGGCTACCTCGGCGGCGACATCGGACCCGAGCTGACCAAGATCGGCGAGGCGCGGACCGAACGGGATCTTCTGGAGAGCATCGTTTTTCCGAGCGCGAGTTTCGTTCGCAGTTACGAACCCACCACGCTGATCCTCAAGGACGGCGAACAGGTGAACGGCATCGTCCGTCGCGAATCGGCCGAGGAATATGTGATGGTGGTTGGTCCGGCAGCGGAGCAGCACGTTCGGAAGGGCGACGTGGTCGAGACCCGGCCGGGAACCATCAGCGTGATGCCGGCGGGATTGGACGAGCAATTGAACCGGCAGGAACTGGCGGATTTGCTGCACTTCGTAAAGACCGTCCGGTGGCGGTAAACTGGCTCAGGCTTCTGGAGGAATCGACATGATCAAGGTCAACACCAATGAGATTCCCGAATCGGTGGCATCGTCGCCGAAGGGAAAATACGGCCGGGCAAACCGCGATGTCTCGATCGCGCTGGGCCGAAAACCCGGGTCGAGTGACGCGATGGAGCGGCATCCATTCGATGTTCAGATCTGTCGAATTCCCGCGGGGAAAAGTCGGTGTCCGTATCATCTGCATACCGCGCAATGGGAGTTCTTCCACGTGATTTCCGGGACCGGTTCAATCCGGCACTCCGAGGGGACCACCCGGATTGAGCCCGGCGATGCGTTCCTCTTCAAGCCCCTCGAACCGCACCAATTGATCAACGACAGTGCTGGCGATCTGGTCGTTTACATCATCGCCGACAATCCGGTGGGCGAAGCCTGCCACTATCCCGACAGTAAGAAGTGGGCGATCGTCGTCCCGGAGGGACCGATTCTGGGTTCAGACCAATACGATTATTTCCACGGGGAGGAGTGAATCACGAGGTTGTCGAATGGCCCGAACTTGTGGCTGCCTCCTCTGCTAGCTCGAAGGCGGGACACTGATTTCACGGATTCACACGAATTGAGAAAGAATGCACCGAATGAACCGGATCCGATCGGCTTATCAGAAATTCGTGTGAATCCGTGAAATCAGTGTCATCTGTATTTCTTTTGAATTGATTCGGCTGAGAGCGTTTTTGAAAGAAAAACCCCGGCGGGAATGCCGGGGTTTTCGCAAAATGAAGAGGACCGAACGGGCGCTCAGTAATCGCTGTCCGGTTCGAGGGGCGGGCGAACACCGTACTTCTTTTTGAGCGCCTCGACCTGGGCCAGGGGCTTCATGCCACCGGTGCACGTCGGGTCGCTGAGGGAAGCCGCGGCGGCCATGACGCCGGTGAGCAGGCACTTCTGGAGTTCCCAGCCTTCGTGAAGACCGAGAAGGACACCGGCGCAGAACGCGTCACCGGCACCGGCGGTTCCGGCGATGTGCTTGTCCGGGACCTTGAGCGAGGGTTGCCAGTGATCCTTGCCGTCGCGGGTCCGGGCAAAGCAGCCCTCGGGGAAATGGATGACCACCAGTTCCTTCACGCCGTGCTGCAGGATGGCGCCGGAAGCGTGACGGAGGGAAACCGTGTCGAGGATGCCTTCCTTGCGGATGCGGAACCCGGTGACCTGACCGGCTTCGTATTCGTTGATGATGGCGTAATCGCAGTGTTTGAGGGCGGGGACCACGACAGCCTTGAACCGGTCGCTGGCCTCGCTGACCACGTCGATGCTGGTCTTGATGCCAACGGCCTGGGCGGCGGCGAGCAGTTTGGCGGCGGCGGTGATGCCTTCCTTGTTCACCACGTCGAGCTTGTCGAGCAGCAGAAGGTAGCCGAGGTGGAAGATCCGGGCCTTGGTCTTGGCGAAATCAATTTCCTTGGCGTCCCAGAGGGCGTTGGCGCCGCGCGAATGAAAGAAGGTGCGCTTGCCAGTGGCCTGCACGGTCATGACGTCGGTGTAGCTCGTCGTGGTCTCGCCGGTCGTCTTGATCCATCGGGTGTCGATCTTGTGCTTGGCGCAATCGGCGAGGATCTGTTCCCCGAGGGAATCCTTGCCGACCAGTCCGGCGCCGCTCAGCGGGAATTCCACCCCCAACTTGGCGAGGTCGAGCAGGACGTTGTAGGGAGACCCTCCCGTACCCTGATGCTGGGACTTGATGTTGGCCAATTGCTCCGGCGCCGGGTAGGTGTCGATGAGCTTGACCTGGTCGATGATCCAATTGCCCGCGGCGAGGATGCCGGAACGTTTGGATGCTGCGCTTGCTTTCATTCGTGTAGGGACGGGTAAGCCACGTCGGGTCAACCCGAGACGTTCGTGGTTGGTCGGAGGCTAGAGCATTCCGGGCAAGATGTCTCTAACGAAGTGCGCCCTGCACCGCGTCGAAACGGCGTCTCGACCGCGAAACACGCGCCAATTCAAGCGGGTGTGCGGTCCGTTCAACCCGTTCCCGGACAGGGTGTCACCGACGCCCGATGCTCAGCGGCAGGTGGGCAATCCCTGTCGGAGTGACGCCCAGGGTTCGGTCTCCGAAACATCGACCGTGGACGGTTCGGCGGCGTTCGCCGGAGACAGGATGGCGAGGAAAATCACCGGCTCCTGGAACGGATTGTAGGTGCCATGGATCTCACCCTTCGGAATGAGCACCATCTCCCCGGCATGCAGGATCCGTCGCTGGTTTCCGCACCATTGCTCGGCCTGCCCGGAGAGGATGTAGATGATCTCCTCGCGGGTCGGGTGATGATGAAACGGGTGGCATTTGCCGGGATCCATGGTGGCCCGGACGAGCAACAGTTCCTCGCAGGGCAGGAGGTCCGGCCGCGAAAGCCAGGTGTTGAGCGTGTAGGTGGTGGACTCGGCGACCGCCTCGGCGGCAGTCACGAAGCGGCGTTGGGGAAGATCCGTCATGAATTCGGGGCGGTTTCTCCCGCGGCTTCACGGCGCAGGATCTCCCGGAGAGCCAGCACATCGAGGCGGTCCTTGTCGCGCCATGAGTCCTTTTTGAGTTCGATGAGCTGATCGGGATGAAGGTAGGCGATTCGGACATCGCCTGACGCCACGTAGCGCAATTTCGGACGGAATTCGTCCAGAGAATGGCCGCGCATCTGAGTGAAGATATCGAGCGCGAAATCCTCCATGACACGAATCGAACCTTCCTGAGGAACAAATTCCGTCGCCTGAAGTTCCCTCGCCGAGCCCTCTCCCCATGTCGTGAGATGGGCCAGCATCCGTCGGGTGTTTTCCCGGTCGGTGTGGACCAATAGGCCGGTTTCCGCAGTGTAAAGTTGATAGCCGTTGAGACCCATTGCCACGCCGCCAACGACCGCGAAATCAATTCCCGCCCGGACGAGGTCGGCCAACAGTTTTTCGAACTGGGAAAACATCTCCTTCGGTGATGACGGGCTTTCCATAGGTGTGTTTCTCCACGAAGCGCCGCATCTCCTGCAATTGCCACAACGCCTTTCCGGGCGAGGCTGGCCTGCCGACCCGCCGGATGATCGGCTGCTGCATGGGATCGACGGGCGGTTGCATCTCGGAAACAAACTAGTCCCGGGCCGCTGGCAGCGTCAAATGCCCTTCCGCAGCGACGCCCACGGTTCCTCGGCGCTGACATCGACGGCGAACGGTCCTTTGTAAATAGCCGGGGAAAGAATCGCCAGGATCACTGCGTCGTGGGCGGTCGGATTGAAGGTGGCGTGCACCACACCCTTGGGGATGAAGGCCACCTCACCCGGATTCAACATTCGTTTCTCCCGCTCGACCCATTGCTCCACCTGGCCTTCGAGAACGTAGATCGCCTCCTCCAGCTCGGGATGGGTGTGGAAATTGTGGCCCTCGCCCGCCGGCAGGACCGCGCGGCAGATCTGGAGATCCTTCGCATCACAGACCTCGCTGTGGCAGAGCCAGTAATTGGTGCGCCCCTTGAAGTCCTCCTTCAGGGCCTCGGCGGTGGTGATAAAGCGGTGTGGGGTGCTCATGGTTGAAATGGGATTCAGGTGGGAAACCAACCAGTGAATTCGTAGCCGTTCAAGATCCGGACGCCTGGTTCCCGAGGCCACCGGTGCGAACGGGCGGTGCGACAGAGGATCCAATGTTCGTCCGCCGCTTTCTTGCCGAGTTGATTCCGAACCTTCAATAGCGGTGTCGCGACCCGAGTGTCCTCAATTTGGGCCGCCCACTTGGCCTCGACCAGCCGCAAACGGCCTTCGTGTTCGATCACGAAGTCCACTTCGGTTCCTTGCGCGTCGCGCCAGAAGAAGACGTTCGCCGCGGTTCCGGTGGCTTGTTTTGCGCGCAACATCTGGCCGAGAATGAACGTCTCCCAGACGTGACCCAGGAACGGCGATCGCTCCAACGCGGCGGCAGAATCAAGGCCGAGAAGAAAGCACATCAGGCCGGTGTCGCGAAAGTAGAGCTTGGGCGTCTTGATCATCCGTTTGCCCGCGTTGTTGAACCACGGTTCCAGCAGTACCACCTGGCCGGACGCCTCCAATACCGAAAGCCAGTCCCGCGCCGTCGAGCCGGCAATGGCGACGTCACGGGCCAGTTCGGCGAGATTGAGCAACTGCCCCCCGCGCAGTGCGCAGGCACGGATGAACCGCTCGAAGTCCCGCAGACTGGCCACCCTCATCAATTGCCGGACATCCCGCTCCAGATAGGTCGCCACGTAGCCGGTGAAAAAATCGCGGGGATCCAGGCTGGGTGATCGATGCAATTCCGGGTAGCCACCCCGCCACAGCATTTCGGCCGGCGGCGGTGTGTTTTCACCCAGTGCGGCGCGGACCTCTGCCACCGAGAGCGTGTCCAATTCCAGAACGGCACAACGGCCGGCCAGGCTCTCCGAGACGGACTGCATGAGCTGGAATTTCTGCGAGCCGGTCATCAGGAATCGCCCCATTCGGTGGCGATCGGTGTCAATCAGTCGTTTCAGATGCCGGAACAAACCCGGCGCGTACTGGATCTCGTCCACGATCAGTGGCTCCGGCTGGTCACGGATGAATTCGTCGCCCGCGGTGTCGGCCTGGTGTGCCATCGAGGGGAGGTCGAGCGAGACGAACGTGGCCGCCGGGAACAGGTTTCGCAGCAGCGCCGTCTTGCCCGTCTGCCGGGCGCCGGTCAGCACGAGCGCAGGAAATTGCTGGGCCACACGGCGGATCCGCGCCCCAATGTCGCGATCAAACCACATCTATGGCGGGAAGGTGTACCGGTATGGGATAGATTGTCCAGCCTATAAAGGTAGATAATCTAGCTTCTCAGGCTAGATTATCTATCCTAACGGCAAGCTAAGACAGGTTGCCACCGATGGCATTTGGGGACGAAACCCGCCCTGAAACACCCCGCGGAACATGGCTTCAAGGCATGTGTGTGGACCATGCGGCACCACGTTTCGTCTACTTATTCCGCTTGGTGAAGGCTTTTGCGCCAGGGGCCTTCAGGGCCTTGAACTCGCGGGTCAGGTTGGTGAGGGAGGCTTCGATGCCCATGCGTTCGAGGCTGGTGGCGCCGACGAAACCGACGGCGTCGGTGGCCTTCATCACGCGGTCGGCGTCGGCGGGGGTGTTGATCGGGCCGCCGTGGCAGAGGAAGAAGATGTCCTTCCGCACGCTCGACGCGGCATCGATGATCTCCTGCGTCCGTTTGATCGTGAAATCCCAGCTCTTCACCGCGCTCTTCACGCCGATGCTGCCGCCGACCGTGGTGCCGACGTGCGCGATGATCGAGTCCGCGCCGGCCTTCGCCATCTCGATGGCTTCCTCCGGCGAACCGACAGAGACCACCGAGAACAGATCCATGCGCCGCGCGAGCGCGACCATTTCGTATTCCTTCTTCACGCTCATGCCGGTCTCTTCCAGCACGCCGCGGAAATGGCCGTCGATGATGGTGTGAGTGGGGAAATTGTTCACACCGCTGAAGCCCATCTCCTTTACCTTGCCGAGCCAGTGCCACATGCGGCGGCGGGGATCGGTGGCATGCACGCCGCAGATCACCGGGCATTCCTCGACCACGGGCAGCACCTCGTATTCGCCGATCTCCATCGCGATCGCATTGGCATCGCCATACGCCATCATGCCGGCGGTCGAGCCGTGGCCCATCATGCGGAACCGGCCGGAATTGTAGATAATGATGAGGTCGGCGCCGCCCTTCTCGATGAACTTGGCGCTGATGCCCGTGCCCGCGCCGCCCGCGATTATGGCGTCGCCCTTCTTGATGGTGCTCATCAGGCGGTCGCGGACTTCCTTGCGGGTGTAGGGATTACCTTTGCCGGTCCAGGGGTTGGGCATGGGATCAGGAGCTATGGATTGATACGGACGATCGTCGTGTGTGTGACGGAAGAGCGCATTCTAATCGGAGGGAACCGGTGCGGGCAATGGACAAGCGGCCGGCCTGGTCGCCCCAGCTGAACCCCTCAATCCAGGGTGATCGTCAGCGCCGACAGGTCGTCGTCCAAGGGGCCAAAGCGGCTGCGATCGGTGGCGCGGACGAGCAGATCGGAAGCGCGACTCCAACGGTGCGTTTGGAGTTCACGCTCAAGATCGGTGAGCGTTGCCACCCGTCCGTCGCGCCGCAGCAGTTCATAGACGCCGTCGCTGATGACATGCAGGACCGCGGACGGTGCGACGGTGATTTGAGCCGTCTTGAAAGTGGCGTCGGGCAGGAATCCGATCGGGGGTCCGTGGGTCCGTAGCGAAAGAGCCGGCACGCCCGGTGCCAACAGGAACGCCGGCGGATGCCCCCCGCTGGCGTATCGAAGCGAGCGTGACCGGCAGTCGTAGACGCCATACCACAGGGTAAAATATTGGTCGCGATTGGCATCCATCGGAAAGGACTGGTTCAGTCCGGACAACACCGCCGCTGGATCACCGAAATCCACGCCGGCCAGGGTCCGCGTCCGCAGCGCGTTCATCACGCTGACCGACAACAGCGCGCTGCCGACGCCGTGACCGCAGACGTCGAGCAGGTACATCACCAGGCGGTCCGCATCCAGCCAGTGGTATCCGAAGGCGTCGCCACCCAATTCCGAGGACGGCTGGAACACCCATTCCGTGCGGACCGGTCCGGTGGTCAGCGGCGCCGGGAGGAGGGATCGGACATAGTCGGCGGCTTCCTGAATGTCGTTGGCGAGGCGCTTCTGGCTGGCGCTGATGTTTTCGTGGGCCTGTCGCAGCGCGCGATTCGTTCCGACAAATTCTCGCGCCAGGTGTAGCGACGCGGCGACGACGAAGGCCGTCATGCCGGCAGGAAACAGCCACACGCCCCACAGTTCATCGAACAGCGCTGCAGAAAACGGACCGACGAACTGGCAGACGTAAAACACCAAAAGGCCGCAACCGATGAGCACCGATCCCGGACGGCGGGCCCGGTAGGCGCGATGCGCAATGCGGAGCATCTCGCTCGCCACGAGGATCACGAACACCAGGCTGAAGAAACTGAACGCCGCCAGCATGATCCAGCCGCCGCCTTGGGTTCCCCGCCACATACCGAAGACGAACACGATGCAGACCGCCCACAGCACGTAGTAGCGCCGTGCCACCCGTTCGGAGAAGAGGTTGTACACGAGCCGCAGGCCGATCATGTAGGTGATCGAAAGCAGTGGAAGGCTCACCCATCCAAACACCGTGGAGTCATCGCGATTCCATTCAGAGATGAGCACTTGCAGGACGCCGAATCCGGTGAACAGAGCGGTGTATCCGTCCGCATGCTTCCGGCGGTCGCAGAGGAAGAGGAACAAATGCAGCATCGAGAACGATCCGAGGATGCCGGCGAACAGCAATGAAACGGCCAGCGAACGACGGCTGTAGATCGCCGCGAGCCCCTCGGGAACCGGCTGATTGCGCAACGACCGTTGAAATCTCCTCAGATAAACCGGATTCCGGAACACCTTGGAATCTTCCAGCAGCGCTGCGGCGGCGACCGGCGATTGGTGGGCCAGCAGGTCCAACTGGGCGCCCGCCGTTTCCCGCACGCGTGGATTCGGATCAAATGCAAACACGCTCGCCAGCGCCGAGGCGACGTGCGGGATCTGGCCGATGGTGGCGAGGTCGATGGCGGTCATCTCCCGGACCCAGGGCTCCGGGTCGTGCAGATCGGCCACCAGCGCGGTGGCAAAGATGTTGGTGGTCTGTTTGCTCGCCTGGGCGGTGGCGATGCGAATCGTCAACTGCCGTCGTTCGTCGGCGACGAACCGCAGGTCTTCGAACGTCGTTCGTCCCCGTGGATCCAACACGTCGAGCGTGAGCGGTTGATTGGTCTGGCGAATCGCAAGCAGGAACCGTCCATTGCCTGCAATCTCGCTGCCGAACTGCGGCAGGGCGTTGGTTTCCCGTTGAGGCGTCGGGCGGTGATGGTTGTTGGGATCGGGATCCTCCGATTCGTCGCGCAGGATGAGCGCGGATCGGCCGAGCGTTCCGGTTCGACCGGCGGCGAGAACGCGACCACTGGCATCGCGCAGCCGGATTTGGGCGAGGTTGATCGGGTGTCCGTCGGCGTCGAGCACGAGGCCGGAGACGATCGCCGGATGACTCAACGCCGCCGGTTCGGGCGCTGCGAAGGGGATGAAGGTGTGACCTCCGTCGATCTGCGCCCGGTCAGCCGGGACAAGCCCTTTCGAAGTGTCATCGAGCGACCAACGGGCGAGCAACCCGGGGGCGGGGCTTTCGATGCGGTGAAGGTAGTTCCCAGCGATTTGGTCCGCAGTTCGGGCGGAATTCCACACGCGGAGTTCGGTGACCGCGCCCGCCAGAAACACGTTCGCATCGTCCCAGGTGCTTCTCCCGAGAAGAGCCTGCCCGTTGGTGTTCAGGACACCGAATCCCAGCGGCGAGGGATTGCTGGCGATCTCGCGTCCGTTGAAGAAGAGATGCATCCCCTGGCTTCCGGAGACGAGAGCGAGGTGAAACCATTCGTTGGTCTGGAGCAGGCCGGTGACATGGAGCGCGGCACGATTGGTTCGATCCTTCCATACCTCGGCCATGAGGTTCGGCGAGGTGTGGAAATGGGTGACGTTGACGGAATTGAACGCTGATCCGACGTCGAAAAACCGGGAGTAGCTGGTGAACTGGTCGAAACGGATCCAGCCCTCCACCGTGACGTCC
Organism: uncultured Verrucomicrobiota bacterium; assembly: GCA_903907925.1. Taxonomy (GTDB): domain Bacteria; phylum Verrucomicrobiota; class Verrucomicrobiia; order Limisphaerales; family UBA9464; genus CAIVQB01. The sequence goes on along the minus strand of CAIVQB010000126.1, from coordinate 13,552 downwards.
TGAAGCCCGTTGAAACGGGTCCGGGGCAGTCGGACCGTGGTGTTGCTGCCATTGAACGCGAGCGCGTATCCGGCGGCGGGTGGCGGGGATTGTCCCCAAGCGGGCCGTCCGGACGCACCCAGCAGCATGCAGATCAGGAGCCAGCCGCGGAGGAACATTGCCGTCAGCCTGCCCGAATCGTCGAACGATTGGCAATCGCGGTCCACCGTTCTGGGACGGCCTCTGCAACTGTCCGGATTCAAAGCAACTGAGCCCGAGCGGGCTCTCAAGCCGTCCGAACCTTGCGAAGGAATTCCCGGGTTCGTTCCTGGACAGGATCCAGCAACACCTGCTCGGGCGGGCCGGATTCGAGAACGCGTCCGCCGTTGAAGAACAGGACGCGATCGGCGATCTCACGGGCGAATTCCATTTCGTGAGTGATCACCAGCATGGTCATGCCTTCCTGGCGGAGTTCGCGGAGCACGGACAGGACCTCCCCGCGCAGCTCGGGATCGAGTGCGCTGGTGGGTTCATCGAACAGCATCACCCGGGGCCGCATCGCGAGTGCGCGGGCGATCGCCACCCGTTGTTGCTGACCGCCGGAGAGCTGAGACGGGAGGTGGTCGGCCCGGTCCGAGAGACCAACCTTCTGCAGCAGAGCCCGCGCCCGCGATTCCGCCGCGGTTCGAGATTCCTTCAACACGTGGAGCGGGCCTTCCATGATGTTTTCCAATGCGGTCCGGTGCGGGAAAAGATGGAACTGCTGGAAGACCATGCCCGACCGGAGCCGCAACTGGCGCTGGCGCTCGCGGTCGACCGTCGCGCCGGCCTCGAGGGTCAGCCCGTCGATGGTGATCCGTCCGGCGTCCGGCCGTTCGAGCTGGTTGAGGCAGCGGAGAAAGGTGCTTTTGCCGCAGCCGCTGGGGCCGATCAACACCACCGCCTCGGCCGACGCCTGAAGATGGTCGATGCCGTCGAGAACATTCACCGACCCGAACCGCTTGGTGAGGCCTTCAACGTGGATCATGATGCAGCCTCCTTTCCAGCCACCGCGCTCCGAGCGATGCGGTATAACTCATGGCGAAATAGATGCCCGCCGTCATCAGCCCCAATCCCACATAGTCACCGGTGTCGATGGCGCGGATCTGGTATTGCTTGGTGAGTTCCACCAGCGCGATCACCGAGACGATCGACGAGTCCTTGAACATGGCGATGAAGTCGTTGGTGATGCTGGGCAGGCTGATGCGAAAGGCCTGGGGCAGGAGCACCCGGCGCAGCGCGAGCCAGCGACTCATGCCCAGCGCGGCTGCGGCTTCACTCTGACCGCGGGGGACGGCCTGCAGTCCGGCCCGATAATTCTCCGCTTCATTCGCCGCGTAGTTCAGTCCGAGAGAAATCACCGCCGCGGCGCCCGCGGGCAATCGCAGACCGAATTGCTGGGCGAGTCCGAAATAGAGGAAATAGATCTGCAGCAGCAACGGGGTGCCGCGGAAGACTTCGATGTAGGCGATCGCTGCCCATCGAAACGGAGCGGGTGCTTCCAGCCGGGTCAGCGCCAGGACCAATCCCCACGCCACGGCGAGGGCCATCCCACAGCAGGTGACCCAGACGGTGGTGATGGCGCCGTTCAGCAGCAGTGGCAGGTAGGTGGTCCATTCGCGAAGCGTTGACCGGTGTTGTTCCCCGACCTGCCCGGTTTCCTTCCAATCGACGAGCGCGGTTTGATCACCGTTCCACAGGCCGTAGCGGGTGTAGATCCGTTCCAGGGTCCCGTCGGCGATCAACGAGCCGAGTGCGGTGTTGAGGACTTCGAGGAGGGCTGCGTCCTGATGGCGTACCGCGATCGCATAAGTGCCGCGTGCAAACGGCGGTCCTGCGGGCATGAGCTTGGTATTCCCGGCGAGATAGGCGTGGGCGATGGGGGTGTCGGTCAGGACTGCGTCGAGTCGGCCGACTTCAAGATCCCGGAAGTAGTTCACGTTGTCCTGATAGACCTTCACTTGGAGCCCGCCCTGGGCCTCGGCGAGATGTTGGGAAGCGGTTCCCGACAACACGCCGATGCGTTTTCCCTGAAGGCCGTCGAGTTCGTGAACCACCGGGGTGCCGGTGCGCACCACCAATTGTTGGGCGAAGAAAAAATAAGGCCGGCTCATCGCCACCTTGGCGAGATTCTCCGGACTGCGTTCGAGGCCGGCGAGGATGATATCGATCGATCCGCCCTGGCGGAGGGCGGGAATCAGCATGTCCCAGTTGTTCTGGACGAATTGGGACTGCAGGTGGAGTTGAGCAGCGAGTGCGGCGGCGAGATCGACTTCGAATCCGGTCAGGATCTCCGGGTGGGCGGGATCATGATAGATGTAGGGGGCACCGCCCTCGGCGTCGTTGCCCCAGCGGAGCACGCCGCGGGATTGCAGTTCGGCCCAAAGATCGGGTGCCGCGCGGCCGACGACGGGCATTACCCACATGCTGATCAACAGAAGGCAGACCGGAAGGGCTCGGAAAATGCCCATTGCCCGACTAGAGTGCCGCCGAGCCGGCGCGGGTGCCGGCGGGCAGGGGAGTTGGGTTTCGCGTCGAACGAACACGTCAGCCACGGTGTGAAACATCAAGGGCCGTGACCGGGAATTGACAAGGGAAAACAAAAACGCCGCCCGGATGTGGGCGGCGTCAGAGAACGAACAGCGGCGACGCCGTTACTTGGCGGCGGCGAAGTGGGTGGCAACGGCGTTCCAGTTGACCACGTTCCAGACGGCCTTGAGATAGGCGGCGCGCAGGTTCTGGTATTTGAGATAATAGGCGTGTTCCCAGACATCGACGCCGAGGATCGCTTTTCCTTCGACACCAGAGATGGCTTTGCCCATGAGCGGATTGTCCTGATTGGCGGTGGAGACGATCTCCAATTTCCCGCCGTTCACAACGAGCCAGGCCCAACCGGAACCGAAACGACCAACACCGGCGGCTTCAAACTTCTCCTTGAAGGCATCGAAGCTGCCGAAGCTGGCGGTGATCGCCGCGGCGAGGTCGCCCGTCGGGGCACCACCGGCGTGCGGGGCGAGAATGTTCCAGAAGAAGGTGTGGTTCCAATGACCGCCGCCGTTGTTGCGGACCGGTCCGCGGATCGCGTCGGGAGCCGCGGCGAGATCGGTGAGGATGGCCTCAAGGGATTTCGATTCCAGCGCGGTGCCGGCGATGGCCTTGTTCAGGTTGGTGACGTAGGCGGCGTGATGTTTACCGTGGTGAATGCCCATGGTGGCCGCGTCGATGTGCGGTTCAAGGGCATCCTGAGCGTACGGAAGGGGGGCGAGTTCGAAGGCCATAATGGAATGAAAGAGTGTGGTTGCGTTGAGCGGACGGCCGGGAAGGTAACGGGTGGAGGCTCGCCCGCAAGGGTGGGTTCGATGCGGAGCGGGCGGCCGCTCGTTGGACCGACAACAATCGGGCTGGGCAGACGGAAACAGGTCGGGTAGAGATTTCGGCATGCTTGGGCTTCAAGGAGGGCCGGCGGCATTGGGGGATCGGGTCGATGCTGCAGTACTGAAACGGCTTTGGTACCGATCTTCCCGGAAATCGGTTCCCGACTGGTGTTGGGTCCTCTTCCTCATGTGTGCCGCGCTTCCCGCGTGCGCTTCTGTTTCACCCGCATCGCAACCCCCGTCCGAACGCATCAGTCTGGGGATCCTCCTGGCGGGAATCACGGTCACCTCGGCGCTGGCCTTTCGCGCAAGGGTGGCGACCCAACGTCTCGGCGGGGAGATTCAGGCGCTGCGGAGCCTCGTGACACGGCAGGCGGAGGAACTCGTGCAGGCGCGCGAGGAATTGGCCGAGACTCAACGGCTGAACGCGCTCGGCCTGCTCACCGCCAGCCTGCTGCACGACCTCAACAATCACCTGTCGAACATCCGGATGTCGAACAAGCTGATCTCGCGTGCAGTGCCGGGACATCCGGAGGTTCAAAGCCGGGTTCAGGTCATCGAAAGCTCAATTCAACAGGTTCGGGGGATGGTCGAATCCTTTTTGGGCTTCGGACAACGTCGGGAGGAGGTGCCGCGCCAGACCGATGTGGCCGCCGAGATCTCCGGCATCCTGCAACTCCTGCGCGATGAGTTTCTTCCCGGACTCCGGGTTTCAGTCGCCGTTCCGGAATCGGCCCCGATGGCCGCGGTTCACAACGCTTCGTTCCGTCGGATCCTGTTGAACCTGCTCATCAACGCCTGCGAGGCCATGGAAAAACAGGGACGTTTGTTGATCCAGGTGGATTTCGCCGCGACGATGGCGTTCGGATCGGCGGTTCTGACCCCCAAGACCGCTCCGCCCTGGATCCGGCTTCGGATTATTGACACCGGACCGGGCATCGCTTCGGAGCATCTGGCGCGGCTCTTTCAACCCTTTTTCACCACCAAACATCGGGAAAACCGTAAGGGATCCGGGCTTGGACTGTACATAGTTCAAACCCTTGCCGCGGAGGAAGGCATGGGGTTGAAGGTATCATCCGAACCCGGCGTGGGTACGACCTTCGAACTGTTTCTTCCACCAGCCGCTGACCCCGACCCTTCGTGAACGCTCATCACTCGCCGCCGCCCGTGCAACAATTGCACGATTCTCAATCGGTGGATTTCAATTTGCCCTCGGTTCCTGCGGAGTTTCCCGCGTCGGTTTTGCAAGGGTGCATTCTCGTTGTCGAAGATGATCCGGTTCAGGTGCAGCTCTACGTGGATGCTCTGCCTCAGTATCGGCTGATTTCCGTGCCCACCGTGGGCGAGGCGGTGTCGGTATTGCGCCGGCAATCGCCGGACGTGGTGATCCTCGATCATGTGCTGGTCGGCGAGGACCGCGGCGCCGACCATGTTCACCGGCTGAAGCAAGCGGCGCCCCAGGTGCCGGTGATCATCGTTTCGGGAACGTTGGGTCTCCGGGAACAACTGCAGGTGATGCAGGGCGGTTTGTCGGCGGATTTCATTGTCGAAAAGCCGGTGGACCTTGATGCCCTTGCCGTCGTCGTGGAGCGCGCCCGCACCGAGTGTGGATTGGCCGCCGCCATTCATCTGTTGCAGTCTGTCGAGGCCGCCAGCGCCCGCAATGCGCGCGAACCCTCCAGCCGCTACATTGATCGTCTCAAACGGGTTCAGCGGGTGCAGGAACGCCTTCGAGGGATTACCGTCCGTCCAAACGTCTCCAGCCTCGCCCGGGAATTCGGCGTCTCCCGCCGGACGATCATTCGCGACATCCGCGACCTCATCCAACTCGGCCAGTTTGATCCCCGGCTGTATCCGGATTGGGACCGGCCCTGGATCAGTTCCCGCGAGTAAGAGCACGTCTAGAAGTGGAAATTGGGGGCCCGTGTGGCTCGCTGGAGCCCGCGCGGAATGCTTCCGGGAAAGTTTTGACCTGCGCCCTTCCGGCTGGAACCTTCACGTCGCTCATGACTCCGAATCGAATTCTACCTGACCTTCAGTGCTCCCTGATCTGTGACGACGTCCGCCAGGAAGCCAGTGGCAACCTCATCCTCCTCGGCGTGATCGGCATGATCCGGGTTCCCGGCGTTCCCATCGTCGCCCCGAAACTGTGCATCATCAACCGCTGGACGGCCGGCGTTGGCCAGTTCACCGAACAGGTCCGGATCATCGGACCCGATGGTTCCACTGTCCTGCGCAAGAGCCAGGCGAAGCTGGCCCTGCCGGATCCGGTCCAGAACGTCACCAACGTCAGCGTGTTCGGTCAGCTCGAATTCCCCGCCGGCGGCGTTTACTACGTCGAGGTGCTCGTCGATGATGTCATGAAGCTCCGCTATCCGGTGCCCGTGGTGGTCGTTCCGCAGCCCGGTCAGGCCGGTGCCCCGGCGGTCGCGGCGACCGAAGGCTGATCGCGAACTGTTTTCCATGGCCAGCGGTGGGATTCTTCCCTCCGCTGGCCGTTTTCATTTAGAGTTCCAATCCGTGGTGGCTGACAACAGTTCGACTGATCCCCGTTCCGATAGGCCATCGGGATGGAGATCGATCTTTCGCTGGGGTGCCTGGCAGCCGTTCACCGGCCGGGGTGTTTCGGCGTTCGCGACCGCTTCGGTGACCCGGACGCTCGCGTTGCAGTTGCTCTTTGCTGTGGTTACGGCGGCGGTGGTGGTTTGGAGTTTGAGACACACGTGGTTTCCCGCCGTGGTCAGCGCCCTGCCGCAACTGCCGACGACGGGTGCTGAGATTCGCGCGGGCCAACTGCGCTGGCCGGACACCGAGCCCCGGTTGCTGGCGGAACGTCCGCAATTCAGCCTTTCCGTCGATCCCGCCGGAACAGGTGAAGCCGCCCGCACCGGCGATCTTCAACTTGAACTCCGTTCCGGCGGCATCCGGCTGGAAGGGTTGTTCGGGCATCAACAACTGCCCTATCCTCCAGACGCCACCGTGCCGTTGGACCGAACCGGAGCGACGGCGGCGTGGTTCGCTTGGAATACCGCTATCCTGGCGCTTGCGGGGATCGCAACGGGAGTCACGGTCCTGGCGATCGGCTGGATTCTCGCCACCACGCTTTCGGTGCCGGCTTGGACCCTCGCTTGGATGTTGCGTCGGGAGTCTACCCTCGGCGGTGCCTGGCGGCTTTCCCTGGCGGCCGGGATGACCGGATCGGTGGTGTTCTGTCAGGGACTATTGCTCTATGCCACGGCTTGGATCCGGCTGCCGGGATTGGCGGTCGTCGTTCTGTTGCAAGTGCCGGTGGTGCTGCTGTGGCTGGGCTGGGGCATTCTCAGCCTGCCCAGGCGCGGACGCCGTCCTTCGGGTCCGGCGAATCCCTTCAAAATCGCCGCTGATGGATCGGGAGGTTCAAAGCGCCGCGGAAATCGATCCGGCAAAAACAACCCGTTTCAATAGGCGGTCTGTCGCTGGATCTGAGTGTCGCGTTGTTGCCAGGCCGGGTCAGCGTTCGGATGGTCCAGATTGTAGTGGAGGCCGCGGCTTTCCGGTCGTTGCAGGGCGCAGGCGACGATCAGTTCCGCGACGGTCGCCAGATTCCGCAATTCCAGAAGGTCCGGCGTCACCTTGAAGTCCCAATAGAATTCGCGGATCTCCTCCTGCAGGCTCGCCAGCCGTTTCTCGGCGCGACGCAGACGTTTGTCGGTCCGAACGATGCCCACGTAATCCCAGAGCGTGCGGCGGATTTCATCCCAATTGTGGGAGACGACCACCAACTCATCGGCGTCAGTCGCACCACCCGGCTGCCACGGCGGCAGGTGCGGCGCAGGTCCGGTGGGAACGAAGGCCAGAGCCTTCACCGAGGCCCGATGAGCGCAGACCAGGGCTTCGAGCAGCGAATTGCTGGCGAGCCGGTTCGCACCATGAAGTCCGATGCAGGCGACTTCACCGATAGCGTAAAGGCCGTCGATGCCGGTCTCGCCGTCGACGTTGGTCACCACGCCGCCGCATTGATAGTGCGCGGCCGGCACCACCGGAATCGGCTCACGGGTCATGTCGATCCCGTGTTCGAGGCACTTGGCGTAGATGTTCGGGAAATGCTCGCGAACAAAGGCCGCTGGCTTGTGGTGATGTCGAGAAACACGCAGTCGGCACCAGTCCGCTTCATCTCCGAATCGATGGCTCGCGCCACGATGTCCCGCGGCGCCATTTCGGCCCGTGGATCGTAGTCGGGCATGAAACGTCGGTGATCCGCTCCGAGCAGGAATGCGCCTTCACCGCGGACGGCCTCGGAGATGAGGTAGGTCTTGGCCTTCGGATGGAACAGGCAGGTCGGATGAAACTGGACGAACTCCATGTTGGCGATCGCCGCACCCGCTCGGAACGCCATGGCCACCCCGTCACCCGTCGCGATGTCGGGATTGGTGGTGTAGAGATAAACCTTCCCGCTTCCGCCCGTCGCCAGTACCGCCACTGGGGCCGCGAACACTTCGACCCGGTTGTCCGGTTGGTTCAATACGTACACCCCGGCCATCCGGTTCGGGCCCGGCAATCCCAGCTTCGCGCTGGTGATCAGATCGATGGCGTGGTGGTTCTCAAAAACCTCGATGTTCGGATGCGCGGCAATCGCCGACAGCAGCGCGCGTTCGATCTCCGCACCGGTGGCATCGCGGGCATGGAGAATCCGCCGCTTGGAATGGCCGCCTTCGCGGGTGAGATCGAGTTCGCGGGCGCCGGCTGAATCGGGAATGTCCCGTTCGGTGAACCGCGTGCCGAGTTCGATCAATTCGGCGATTCGTGCGGGTCCTTCCTGAACGATGGTCCGCACCACCGATTCCCGGCAAAGACCCGCGCCCGCCTCCAGCGTGTCGCGGACGTGGAGTTCGAAGGAATCCTCCTTGCTGGTCACACTGGCGATGCCGCCCTGCGCCCAGTTGGTGTTGGAATCCGCGCGGTTCTTCTTGGTGATGATCGCCACACCACCGCGGTCGGCGACCTTGAGGGCGAAGGTCAGACCGGCAATGCCGCTGCCCAACACCAGAAAATCAAAGGAGCGCCGTTGCGAGTCCGAGTCCATTGGATCCCCGATTCAACCACCGAACGCAGTCGCGGGCCAGACGTTCCCGTCCGCTGAAAACAGGAAACCGGGCCGCGAGAGTATCGTACCGGTTTCCCGGTTCGCGTCATTCGGTCCAGTTGAACGCGCCCTTTTTCAGGGCGTAAACGTAACCGGCGAAGAGGATGCCCAGGAAGCTAACCATGCCGCCGAGAATGAGGGCCGCGTTTTCGTGCAGCAGTTCCTTGTAGACCGCCGCCCACGGATACATGAAGACCACTTCGATGTCGAAGAGCACGAACAGCAGCGCGACGAGGTAGAACTTCACCGACAAACGCGAAGAACCTTCGCCTTCGGGGGCCATGCCGCATTCATAGGGCATGTCCTTGGTGCGGGTTCGTCGGCCCAGTTTCCCGGCGATCACCGAGATGGCCAGGGTGCTGACCGCGAAACCGGTCGCCACCAGGAGAAACAGGAGAACCGGGAGATACTGTTGCAACTGCGAATCCATATCGACGGCCAGCCTAGTCGGGAAGCGGAGCTTGGCAAGCTGTCAGGATGTGCCCGGGTGGAACGTTTGCGTTGAAGCGGCTTTTGCCTGTGGGACGCCGCTCTACGTCGTCCCTCCCCGCCATTCAGAATGGGGGGGAGGGTGCCCGGAGGGCGGGAGAGGTGGTGCTCCGCGGTGCCCCCGCGACTTCAAAATGTTGTCTGTAGCCGGTTCTGACTGCGGGAAATCCGATCGAAAACAAAGGCCTTGGCGGGTGGCCGGGGCGCTCCATTGTCTCCCTCGTGAAGACGTACAAGACCCCGGCAGCGATGCAGCGGGCGGCCCAGTCGTGGCACCGCGAAGGGCGCCGGATTGGATTTGTCCCCACCATGGGCTTCCTCCACGACGGCCACATGAGCCTGGTGCGGGACGCCCGGCGGCGGGTCGGACCCGACGGCATCGTCATCGTCAGCATCTACGTCAATCCCACACAGTTCGCCCCGACCGAAGATTTGTCGCGCTATCCGCGGGATCTGAAACGGGACTACGCATTGTGCCGGGCCGATGGAGTGGACGGAATCTTCCTGCCGTCGGACGCGGTGATGTATCCCGGGCGCGATGCCGGTGCCTATTCGACCTACGTGGCCGAAGAGTCGCTGACCCGCCGGATGGAAGGCGCCTCCCGACCGACGCATTTCCGCGGAGTGACCACCATCGTGGCGAAGCTCTTTCATTGCGTCCTGCCCGATGTCGCCGTGTTCGGGGCCAAGGATTGGCAACAGGCTGTGGTGATTCGCCGGATGACCGTCGACCTGAATTTCCCGATCCAGATCGTCGTGGCACCAACAGGTCGGGCGTCGGACGGACTGGCATTGAGTTCCCGCAACGCCTACCTCAGTCCCACCGAGCGCGAACAAGCGACCGTGTTGTGGCGGGCATTGAACGCCGCGCGAGTGGCGGTGGCGAAGAAGACCGTGTCGGTGGCGGAGTTGGAAAAGGCGGTCCGTCGATTGATCGCGACCGCGCCAGCCGCGCGAGTGGACTACGTGGAATTCTTCGATGGCGAAACCCTGGAACCCGCGGTTCAGGTGAAACGGGGAACCCACATGGCCCTCGCCGTGTTCCTTGGGAAGACCCGATTGATCGACAACGCCCGGTTGTGAGGGTGCTGGTCGAATCGGACCGCCGGCACCTCGCTTCCACGCGAGCCCCATCTACGTCCTTGTTGCGCGCGAGTTGGCCGCCGCTTCCAAGCTGCAACAAGGCGTGACCTTCACGTCCGGTTCACGATGGATCGGGGCGCGGTTGGAAGCTGAACTACTCGGACGGATAGACCCATCGCGTGGGTCGATCTGCGCGAATGGCACGATCCAGGATGAGCGGCCCACCCGGGGCATCCCGGTCACCGATCTTCGAACTCAGGTCGGCCTTCCGTGCCTTCGAAAGGACGGACTCCAGTGCGCTCTTGGCCAGATCATATTTCAACTGCAACGTTTCTCGAGCTCCCGGTTCGAAGGTCTTTCCCGCCTGCCTTTCTTTCTCAAAGGTTTCGAGATCCCTCATCTTGTTCGCCATCTCGACCTCCGCGGACCGTGCTTCTCTACTGAAGAAGTTCAATTGATCGAATGCCCGCCGGTTAATCCAGCTAAGGCGTATTTCGAGAAAGGCATCTGCGATCCTATTGGCGACTTCCTCGGCAATCTGTGGATTCGAATCCGCAAAACAGACTTCAGCGATCCAGGTGTTGGCGATTTGCCGAACCTTGACGTGGCGTCGCAGGTGTTGCAGGGCCTCACTTTGGCTGATCACATTGCCGCCCGGACTGGCCCATTTCTTGGTGAGTTCGAGACTGGCCACGACGTGGGTCAAAAGCGCATTGCCGCGAAAGAGTTCCAACTGGGTCTGGAGCCAGTACGGATAGTAGCTGCTGGGTGTCGAGGGATTCAACGGATCCACGTCCCGCGGGAGCTGAATCCTCGCGGTGGATTGATACAGCGTGGGCGCTGTCACCTGCGGCCAGAGCCAGACCCCAGTCGCGATGAGCGCGACGACGAAACTCAAATACAGCGTTCGCCAAGGCCAGGACGAAGCGGCTGAACCGGCCGAATTTCCAAGCAATCGGCGGACACGCTGACCCAACTGTCCCCCATCCGCGGCGACGGCGAGTCCAGGGACGGTGAGTTGCTGTTCGGCGAGCGAGACGAGAGCGTGCGCAAGTTCGGTGCGGTCGGACAGGACCTCCGCCGCCAACTCGTCACAGCACACTTCGCGCTCATTGCGGATCACGCCGGACAGCCACCACACGGCGGGATGATAGAACAACACGGTCTCCACCACGCGCTGCAAGAGGTTGACGAGCACGTCGTGTCGGACGATGTGGGCGAGTTCATGCGCCAGCAGCGCTTCCACCTGGGCCGGGGGCAGCCCGCAGATAATTCCCGGTGGGAAGAGGATCACCGGCTTGATCCAGCCGATGACGATGGGCGAATGAACCCGGGTGGATTCGAGCAATGGGATGAGGCGTCGGAGGCCCAGGCGTTCCTGAAGGTGACGAAGCCGAGATGGCCATGGTTCCTCGACTGGGTGGACACCGACAAAGCGGAGGCGCTGGGTTTGGACCCAACCGCCGGCAAGACGGATCGCCAGGATGCCGACGCCGACAAGCCACGCGACGGTGACCCACGGGATCACCGAGCGAAGTTGGGGTCGGTCGGTCGTGTGAGTGTCCGCAGCCGTCGATGGAAGCGTTGGGGTGACGGGAGAGACCGATTCAGACCAGTTCTGGTGCGACGCGATCGTCCACGAAATGGGTGCCTCAAGGAAGGTGATCACTGGCGCGAATGCGAGGGCTGCCAGCGCGAGACAGGCGACGGCGTACCTGAGCCGTGGCGATGCCGAGCGCAGCGCCAACAGCACCGCACCGGTCAACCCTGCGATGGCGGTGCCCTGCCAGAGGAAATGAATCAGCGTCCAGCCCAGACTCATCGCCAGGTGGGAACGGGTGAATGCGGGGAGTGGGTTCATGGGCGTTTCTTTTCCAGGGAATCCAGGAGTCGGCGAAGCTCGGTGGTTTCGGTGCGCGACGGAGGCCGTCCGGCGAGGGCCTGCATCACCAATGCCTGGGCCGATCCCTCAAAGGCCCGCTCCAGAAGACCCATCACCAGTCGCCGTTGTGTTTCGTGCTGGGGAAGGGCGGGGGTAAAGACGTGGGTTCGTTCACTGTCGTTCCGTGTTACGAGACCCTTTTCCTTCATGATCTGCAGGAGTTTGAGCACCGTGGTGTATCCGGTTCCGTCACCGAACTCCTCGACCACGTGTCGAACGGTGGACGGTCCCTTCTTCCAGAGAACCCGGAGGATTTCCAGTTCGGCGGGTGTGGGGTCGGGCAGCGTTGGTCGGGGCACAAGCGTTTTATGTACGAGGATATTCGTAGAATCAACGAAAAACTTCGTAGTCATTCTTGATACGGTGCCGATCGATAGGAGAATAGCCCCGGACTTCAGGCCGAGGTGGGGTGGAAAAAACGGCGCAAGTCCCATCAGGGACGGAAGATTCTGCCGTCCCTGCCGGGACTTGAATTCACCGATGAACCCGTAACCCAGGCGTGAACGCCTGGGTTGTTTTCAGGGGCGGCCAGACGGGTGGAAGGACTCATCCGGTACAATTCACCGTCGCTGCACAAGTTGCATTGCATGGAGGGCTTGGTTCCATCCGAGCCTCAACTACGTCCTTGTTGCGCGCGAGCCGGCCGCAACTCGTAGGTTGCAACACGGTTTGATTCTTACGCCCGGTTCGCGATGGATTGGGGCGCGGGTGGAACCACGCCCTTCAGGGTTTTGGTCGCGGAAGTGCATAAAAAACCTCGGGCGGTGCCCGAGGTTGGTATGCGAGTGGACCGATGGCCCTGTGGAGGGAATCGACCGATTATTTGGCCTTGAGCGCGGCCTCAATCGCTTCGACCACTTCGGGGGCGTCGGGCTTGGTCTGGGGCTTGAAGCGCTTCAGGACGGTGCCGTCACGGCCGACCAGGAACTTGCCGAAGTTCCATTCGATGTCGCCGGGGAAGGCGGATCCGGGTCCGGTCAGGGCGGTGTACAACGGATGCTGTTCGGCTCCCTTCACGTGCAGCTTTTCCATCAGCGGGAAGGTGACGTTGTACTTGGTGGAACAGAAGGTCTTGATCTCGTCGGCGGTGCCGGGTTCCTGACTGCCGAAGTCATTGCAGGGGAATCCGACCACCGTGAATCCCTTGGCACTGTACTTGGTGTGAACCGCTTCCAACGCGTCATACTGCGGGGTCAATCCGCACTTCGAGGCGACATTGACGACGAGGACCACCTTGCCCTTGTAGGCTTTTAGCGAGGTCGACTTGCCATCGATGTCCTTGAGCGGAATCGACTGGACGGTGGGGGCGGAGGCGGCGAGGGCGGTCATGGCAGCAGCGGCGAGGCCGAGGGAGAGGGTGGCGAGTGATTTCATAGGCTGGGGCAGTACTGTCCGGTTGGATTTCTGGGGAAACGTAGAAGACCGCTGCAAACATTGGCGAGAAGTAGGTTTCGGTGTTTTTTCGATTTGAATTCCCCGGCGGCCAGATGGTGCTTTTCGGCTGGAGGCTGACGCGAAAGCCTG
>CAIVQB010000125.1 GCA_903907925.1 uncultured Verrucomicrobiota bacterium | reverse complement strand
GAATCTCAAGGCTTCAATAAATGGCCTTGAGCGCATAGTAGCCGCGAGTGGACTGTCGCTTGAACCCCCAAGTGCAAGGATCGCATAGTGCATCCAGAGGTTACCATCGCCTTAAGTCTCCCGCCATGAACCCGCAGCTTCCAGTCCACCGCCGTCGGCTGCCGGTGGCTCACCCGTAGCGTCTAGGCGGCATTGCTCTCTCGTGCATTCTAAACTCACAATCTTTGCCCTGTGTTTCCTCGTGGGTTGCTCGTCCGTTGGCACTATCGCGGCCGGCACTTGGCGCGCATCCGTGGATAACGGCGACAAGCCCGGCATTGGCATTGAGCTTGTCCGCACGTCGGATGGCGTTCGTGGCTGGATGTATTTGCTCGACCCCAACAAGCCTCGCGACTTTGCCGCAGGTTCACGTCGCCGGATGGAAATTCACCAAGCCAGCGATCGAGAGATTCATTTTGCTGTGCAGTGGTTACCGACGCAACGCGAGGAGTTGGTGTTGCGTCTGTCCTCACCACTTGCTGGCAAGTCGGTTCACGGGGTTTTGCGATCGGCGGATGGTCAGGACGAACCGAGTGCTTACGAGTTTGCGCGGACTAGATGATTTGGTTTATGAGTTTGACCGCGCCCCCTAACCGAGCGCTGCAGCGAACCCGGCCATCGCGTTCCGGTTGCCATCGATGCCCCACGTGGGCGCTGCCGTCGGAATTGGGTCTGTTCCGCGAAACGGTCACCCACTCTCATTTCAAACCTCATCAGCCATAGGGTCTAGGTGACGTCAAATCTATGAGCGCAGGAGACATCGCGATTTCTGCTATGGCGGTATTGGGGGTGGTCGTTTTCATCGGGCTCTTTTTTCGCGCCCTCATTATCGGCTACCTCGGTGGCGGTGCCGGCGGTGGCGACGGTGCTGGACCTGATCTCGGGCCCGGCGGTGGCAACGACGGCAGTTCCGATTCGCCCTTGCACCACGACAGCCCGAGCGATGCTTCATCTTCGGACGGTGACTGCGGTGGAGGGTCAGGGGATTGAGCGTGACACCATTGCCTAACATTAAAGGGTGTATTGCTGCGGAGCGGAGTGGAGCCAGCAACTACACCCTTTAATGTTAGGCGCTTGGTGCATTGGATAGAACCTTCATTAAATCAATCGCGGTTACATGACACCATGCGCTGCAGCGAACCCGGCCATCGTGCTCCGGTTGCAATCGTGGCATCCAGTGCGCCAGGTCGCTGAGCTTGAGTCGTTCGCTTCCATCCCACCACGATTCCGCTATACCTTCCGGCATGGCACCTTGGTTCTGGTATGGGGTTGTCGCGGCTGTTCTCTACGGCGCGCATCAGATTTTCACCCGACTGGCCTCCGACCACATCGGGGACGGCATCGGCGGCTTCGTCGTCGAGGGTGTGGCGGCGTTGACCATCCTCGTTTATCTCGGGTTCCTCTACTTCACCCACCGCTGGAACCAGAAGTTCAGCAGTGAGGGGTTCTACTACTCCGCGCTGACCGGGGTCTGCGTTGGTGCGGGCACCGTTGCTTTCTTCCTGCTCTTCCAACGAGGCGGTCCGCTGTCATCGGTGCCGGTCATTCTGGCGGGCGGCGCTGCCATCATGGCCATCGCCGGCATCGTTTTCTTCAATGAGCCGGTGTCGTGGCAGCGGCTTCTGGGGGTCGGTCTCGCGATCGCCGGACTCTTCCTGCTCCGTAAGTAGGGCAATCCCGTGATCGATCTCCTGCCGGTGAGGGATCTCGCAGGAATCACCGGGGCCACGCCGCCCGCTTCACTGGTGACACGTCACATAGGCGCATCCTGAGTGCCGGAGCGCCCACCACCACTGGCTGCTGTCGGCAACCCGCATCGGGCGCGCCGATGCCCCGATCCCCACTGCCCGCCGTACCCGCTGGTGAAGGCACTGGCGCGAAGGGGTCCTCGGTGTGCTTTTTTCACCGGACGGGATCCCTCGGCGACCATGAACTCCCGTCAAACCCGGGACCTCATTCCGGCACCGGTACTCCTTGTCGGAGAGCCTCTGCTCGCATTCTTGCCCGGGCGGCTTTTGCGGCCGCTGCGACATCGAGGTCCGCATCCGATTCGAGCAGACTTAAATACGCCCAGGCCATCGGGCCGCCGGGGCCCCCGTACGGCGGGACGGCGATCGTCGGGCGATGCACCGCGAGATTGTCCGCAATCAATGCCGCGCACGAAGGACATCCCGCCACCACCCGCGGAGCGATGTGGCCAAGGTCAAGGCGGATGGCCTTTTGCACTTCGTTGTCTCTGGAACCCACGCTTGCCAAGAGCGTTTCGAGCGCCTCGCGACGGTCCCCCGTGATCCGCCACAACGCCTCCGCAGCGTGCTGGGCGAGGGTGCGGCTGCCGTCCTTCAAGCGGAGCCGCAGCGCCGGGGCCGCGTTGCTGGCCGTCGGTCCGATCGCCGCCAGCGCGAAGACACAGTGGACGCGGTTCCAGGGGTGACCGTTGGTTAAACCGGCGACGAATGCCGCAATGGTTTCCGGATCCGAATGCCGGGCCGGATCCTCGATCGTTCGGCGCGACGCCTTGTACATCACCCCGCCATAATTCGCCCGGGAATCGGTCGTCGGAGCAGAGGCCTCGGCCCTCACCACCGTGGCGAAGTGCGGCCCCCAGTCTTCCATCGCGGTCACGACGAGTCGCGCCTGGGTCGCTTTCGCCTCTGGCAGTGCGGTGTCCGGAAACAGGCCGCGGAGTTGGACGGGGACATTCCCAAGCCAGGCGTTGAGACGGAGCTCCCATGCCAACGGCTTCGGCGTCGTGATGATTCGGCACAACGCCGGCAGATCGTCCGACCCAAAGCGGCGGAGTTGAGCTACGGCATTGGTGTCCGCTTTGGCGGCGCGGTGGATGAGGCGGTCGACGTACAGCGCGCGAAGATCTCGTTTGGCCGGCCTTAGGAAGTGCCACGCGGCAACGACCACCAGGAGCACCACGCTTCCTGCCGCAATCCAACCGGCTCCGGACATCCGGTGTTTGGATGGTTGGGCGTGCATCAGGGCCGGAACGGCGAAGGCACTACGACGAAGCGGCCTCCGAGATTATTCGCCGCCTACATCGCCGCAAATCATGACCTGGCAGACCACACTTTCGTACACAATCCTCAACGCCCGGGGCACACCCGAACCTTCCTCGATCGTCCCACTGGCACCGCCCACCATCGGTAAGAAGTTCCGGGTGGCCTGGGCATTCTTGATGCCCTTGGCAAAGTGCGGCTCGGTGGCGGCTTACGCTCGGTGGATCGGCTGGATGGCTTCCAGGAACCGGAGTGCCTTGACGCAAAGAGGATGCCGGCTTCCCCGCAGGCTTATGGCGATTGACTCCCGCAGTGACAGGTGGGCACCGGTAAACTCCCCGGCCAATACCTGGATGGCGGTATGGATCACCGGCCTGTAGTCCGGCGGCGTCACACCCTGTTCGGCATCGAGGTTGCGAGGCCGATCCGGTCCTTGACGCTCGAAAGCGGTTTGAAGAATTCCAGTTTCAGAAGGATTTCCGCCTGCGCACCGTGCAGGGCGGCGGTGCGGTTGGTGCGCACGGGGGGGGAGTGCGGCCGATCGTTTCGGTGATGTCGTTGTAGATCTTAGCCATGGTGAGAAATGGATGCGGTATTTTGGAAAGCGTGGGCATGGCACCAGTGCCGATTACACGGCGATGATGGTTCCGATGAGGCGGTGCAGCTCCGGGCCGAGCTGACGCAGTTCCTGCAGATGCGTGGCCGACAGCCGCTCGATTACCCGCTCGCCACGGGGCGTGAGCCGCAGCTCGACGCGGCGCCGATCCACGGCCGAGGGCGTGCGCCGTAGGAGCCCGCCCCGCGCCAGCCGGTCGACCAAGCCGATCGTGCTGTGGTGGCGCAATTGCAGGTGCTCGGCCAGTTCCGTGATCGAGACGAAGTCGCGTCCAGGGAAGCCTGTGATGGCGAGCAGCGCCTGGTGCTGCTGGGGCGTCAGCCCGGACTGCCGGGCGGCGTCCTGGCTGAAATTCATGAAACGCCGCAGCGCGTACCGCAGGGCGGCGAGCGATTCGTACTGCGACTTGGGAATGCGGCGGCGGGGCATGGCGTGAAGGTGACGAGGAAATAAACATTGATATATATCGCACTACGATGAAATCTTTATTTTTCGTTGATGAATCCCGCGCTTACAAAGACTCACGCTAGCACTCCCTCGGACCACCACCGCCGGGGCAACCTGGCCGATTTCACCACCGACCGCCGGGTGTTGTTTCTCTGCGCCCTCGCGATCCCGATAGGGGCAATGGCGGCGCTGGTCGCCAAGGCGCTGTTGTGGCTGATCGCCGTCTTCACGAACGCCGCGTTTTTCTTGCGCTGGTCCTCCGCGCCCGCCGTCCTGACCGGGCACCATTTCGGCTGGTGGAGCGTGCTGGTACCGGTGCTCGGCGGCGGCATCATCGGGCTGATGGCGCGCTACGGCTCGGAGAAAATCCGCGGCCACGGCATTCCCGAGGCGCTCGAGGCGATCCTGCTGGGGCGGAGCCTGATTGAGCCGAAGGTGGCCATTCTGAAACCGGTGTCGTCCGCCATCTCGATCGGCACGGGCGGCCCGTTTGGCGCGGAGGGCCCAATCATCATGACCGGCGGCGCAATCGGATCGATCTTCGCCCAACTGTTTCACCTCACGTCGGCGGAGCGCAAAACGCTGCTGGTCGCCGGCGCGGCCGCGGGCATGTGTGCGGTGTTCGCCACGCCCATCGCGGCCGTGCTGTTGGCCGTTGAGCTCCTGCTGTTTGAATGGAAGCCGCGCAGCTTCATTCCGGTGGCCACCGCGTCAGTGATCGCCTCCGTGGTCCGTATCCCGCTGCTCGGCTACGCCCCGATCTTCCCGGTGGCGGCGCACGCGATGCTGGGCACTCCAGCGCTGCTCCTGGCGCTTCTCGTCGGCATTTGCACGGGTTTCGTGTCAGGCGTACTCACCGCGTTGGTTTACGGATGCGAGGACACATTCGCCAAGCTGCCGATCCACTGGATGTGGTCGCCGGCGCTGGGCGGCTTGTTCGTCGGGCTTGGCGGGCTGCTGGACCCACGCGTGCTCGGCGTCGGCTATGAGACGATCCACGGGTTGCTGCGCGGGGAAATCCTGGGTGCGGCCTTGGTGGGACTGATTCTAGCGAAGGGCATCGTCTGGGCGATCGCGCTCGGCTCCGGCACCTCGGGCGGCGTGCTGGCGCCGCTGCTGATGATCGGCGGCGGGGTGGGCGCTCTGCTCGGCGTGCTGACGGGGGCGGCCCAGCCCGGGCTCTGGGCGATGGTCGGCATGGCGGCAATGATGGGCGGCACGATGCGCGCGCCGCTGACCGGCATGATCTTCCTGCTGGAGCTGACCCACGACTTGAACGCGCTGCCCGCGCTGCTGGTCGGCAGCGTGGCCGCGCTGTGCGTGACGGTGCTGCTGCTCAAGCGCTCCATCCTCACCGAGAAACTCGCCCGGCGCGGACAGCACATCACCCGTGAGTATGCCGTTGATGTCTTCGAACTCATGCGCGTCGGGGAGGTCATGGATCCCGCGCCGCCCGTGATTCCGGCCGCCACCACGACGGCGGAACTGCTGGAGCGAATCGCCGAGCCCGGCTCCGGGTATGCGCGCCGCCAGGCAACGCTGATCACGGAAAACGGCGATCTCACGGGCATCATTACGCGCGGTGACCTGTTGCGGGCCCAGCCGTCGAACGGCGGCGTCACCGTGCTGCAGGCCGGCACGGCGAATCCCGTGACGGCCTTCGCCGACGACACCCTCAGCGAGGCCATGAGCAAGATGCTGCAGCGCGACATCGGCCGCCTGCCGGTCGTCGAACGCAGCGCGCCGCGGAAAATCATCGGCTACCTCGGCCGCGCGGAAATCCTGGCCGCCCGGATGCATAACGAGGAGGAGGAACACCGCCGCGAGAAGCGGCCGTTTCTTGCTCGCGGGCCGGCCCGCGTCGAAATCGGTTCACGTCAATCCTTCCCATCGAAAACCCAACTCATCCCATGATCCCAGATCCCTACGCCGTTTATATGAATCCCGTGGCCAAGATTATCCTGGCCTTTGGCTTCGGCCTGACGATGTGCGCGCTGCTGTGAAACGTTACCGCTATTTCCTGGATCCCGTCTGCGTCATCGCGTGCGGGCTCTACGCCGTGAATCGCTGGTGCGTGCCGCTGGCGCTGAAGGGCCCGTTTCTGCGCAATCACTTCGACGACCTCCTGCTGATCCCCGCGGCGCTGCCGCTGATCCTGTGGCTGCAACGCCGGCTCCGGCTGCGGACGGTGGACATACCGCCGGACTGGCGGGAGATCGGGATGCACCTCGTGGTCTGGTCGATCGCCGCGGAAGTTATCGGCCCCCGCCTGTTCCCGCAGGCGACCGGCGACATCTGGGACGTGGCCGCCTACACCGCCGGCGCCGTCGTGGCCGGGGTGATCTGGAGCACGGCGTGAACTTCGACCGGCTGGCGCCGCACTACGATTGGATGGAGGCGGTGACGGCGGGCGCGCGGCTGCAACGCGCGCGGACGCACTGGCTCGACGCGCTGGCTGGCTGCCACAACGTGCTGAGCGTGGGGGAGGGACACGGCCGGTTTGCCGCCGCGTTTTTGGCGCGATTTCCCCACGCCAAGCTGACATGCGTCGAGGCAAGCCCCGGGATGATCGAGGTCGGGCAGCGCCGGACGCACGCGTGCCGGGAACGCGTGCGGTGGGAATGTGCCGAGGTGCTGGCCTGGCAACCGCGCGAAAAGTACGACGCGATCGTCACCTGTTTCTTCCTGGACTGTTTCCCCGCCGAAACGCTGGCCCAAGTGGTGGACCACCTCGCCGGTGCTGGCGAGCGGAAGGTGGTGTGGCTGGTGACGGATTTTTTGCTGCCCAATTCCGGCCTGTCCCGTTTGCGCGCCCGCGCGGTCCACGCGCTCATGTATAGCTTCTTCCGCGTCGCCGTCGACCTCCCAGCCCGCCGCCTGACCCCGCCGGCCCGCCTACTCCAGGATCACGGATTCAAGCTCCAGTCCCGCCACGACTCCGAATGGGGCCTGCTGCGCACCGACTTCTGGCGTCGAGGATGAATCTGGGACTCGCTACCAAAAATCCCGCGCATCTGCCCCCGGCCGACGACTCCCCCCCTGGGCTGGCCAGCGTTTCTTCCGTAGGGTTCCCAACCCTCACCTCCTGGCGCGTTGGCCCGGGCTACTGGTGGTGGTGCTTGGTCACCTACCCTTACCCAACATCGTCTCGAACCGGGCGCGAACCTCGACGCAGAGTGGATGCTTGATGCCCCTCACACCGATGAGAAGGCTCTCCAGCAGGCTCTTGTGCCCACCGTCGAACCCGCCGCCGATCACTTGTTGGGCGGTCGGCAGCCATGCGGCCTGATCGTCGGGCAACCCAGCACGCGCTCCATCCAGCAAGGTCAGGATCTCCTCCTTCTGGCGCTTCAACTGCTCAAAGAGTTCTGGTGGTAGTCGGCGGAAGGCCTTTATCCCGAGCCCGCCTGGGTGTCGCCGAAGCTCAACGCCGCGTCGCCGGCATTCATGAACCAGTTCCGCAGGCGTCATATGACGGCCTCCTCCTCAAGGTCTGGTTCCGCAATCTCAGGGTGATGGATTGATCGTTCTGAGTAGGTGGGCACGTCCTGGGGTGGTTCAGAACACGCGACCGATTCAGGAACATAGGGGAGACCGATGGATGCGGCCGAGCGATCCGGGGCACCATCCCCAACTGTCGCGACAACCTCTTGAATGACGGGGATGGTCCGCCGTAGCCTGTTGGGACTTGAAGGCGGTAGATGGTGGCCCTACGCGGCTGCACGGACGCCTTTTGGACGAGCTTAAGGACTGCTCTTAATCCCCCCTGGAGATGCGGCGGGTGATCTACACCACCAACGCCATCGAAAGCCTCCACATGCAACTGCGCAAAATCATCAAGAACCGCGGCCACTTCCCCAGTGACGATGCCGCCGCCAAACTGATCTACCTGGCCTTGCGGAACATCACCGCTCGCTGGAAGATGCCACCCGTGTTCTGGAAAGCTGCCATGAACCAGTTCGCCATCCAATATGCCGACCGGTTCGCCGCCGCTTCACTCTAAACCGATTCCCCAAAAATCATCGTGAACACGCCCCGCACACAAAATCCGGATAGGTCCCAGTTCCCACCTCGGGAATGAACTTACGTGCCTAGACCGAGACAGCGCCGCGACGCACCCGGGTCTTGTGCTAACCAACGCACGTATATCAGCAGGATCCATCGTCGTTTATACTCGCCCTCTCCTGCCTACTTCTCAACTCACAGACCGACGTCCCAAATCACCCGCAAAAAACCGACGCTCATCGTCCACGCCCTCTTGACTTCTATTAAGCCATATCAACCACAAAGGACGCTCACCCACATGACCTCACCCGCTTCCCACCCCCACGATCCCCTGCACGGCATCACCCTGGAAACCATCCTCAATCAACTCGTCGAGCGGCATGGTTGGGCTGTGATGGGTGATCGAATCCCGATCCGTTGTTTCCAAATGAATCCCTCGGTGAAATCCAGCCTCACCTTCCTGCGCAAAACCCCATGGGCCCGCCAGAAGGTCGAAGCCTGGTTCATCGCCGAGTCCCGACAGACCTGAACCGTCCGACCGTCGCCGTACACGAGGCTCGGGGCGAGGCAACTCCCGGTGAACATCCTCTCCGGGGTGACGGGCGACGGGCTTGCGCAATGCGCCGTCCCGTTTGACACCGGGAGTTCCACGGCTTAAAGCCCCTGAGCCATGCCCCGCCCGAAGTGTTCCCTCGCGATCCTCGGCCTGTTACTGACGCTCTCGGCACACGCGGGCGAATCGAGCAGCCTTTCCAGCACAAACCTGCTCCGCAACTGGGGCCAATGGCGCGGCCCATTGGCCAACGGCGTGGCGCCGTACGCGAATCCACCGGTTCACTGGAGCGAAACCAACAGCATTCGTTGGAAAATAAGCCTGCCGGGAAAAGGACATTCCTCACCGGTGATCTTTGGCGATTCGATCTTCATTCTTTCCGCGGTACCGGTCGGCGAGGCACAGAAACCCGTCTTCGACGACGCCCCCGGCGTTCACGACAGCGTACCCGTCACCCATCGCCATCAATTCACCATCATGGCCCTCAACCGTCGGGATGGCGGTGTCGTGTGGAAAAAGAGCCTGCGCGAAGAGTGGCCACACGAAGGGGGCCATGTCACCGGCAGCCTTGCCTCGAATTCGCCGGTGACCGATGGCGAACGCCTGTACGTCTTTCTCGGTTCGCGCGGACTCTATTGCCTCGACCTGAAGGGCGAAGTGCTGTGGTCGAAGAACCTCGGCCGGATGCAGACCCTCCATGCCCATGGCGAAGGCAGCTCACCCGTTTTGTACGACGACACCCTCATCGTTTGCTGGGACCACGAAGGTGAATCGTTTCTCTACGCCTTCGACAAACGCACCGGCGCGCAACGTTGGAAAGTCGCCCGGGATGAAAAAACCTCCTGGTCCACTCCGCTGGTGGTCGAACACGAAGGCAGGGCTCAGGTGATTGTCAGCGCGACGAAACGTGTCCGGGGCTATGACCTGGCCACGGGCACCGAACTTTGGGAATGCGCCGGTCTCACCGACAACGTCGTCTCTTCGCCGGTATCAGATGGCCGGGGCATCGTCATTTCCGGCAATAGCTATTACCAGCAGGCCATGCTGGCCATCCGCCTGACCGGGGCCAAGGGCGACATCACCCGTACGGATCGCGTCGCGTGGCGGCTCAATCGCTCGACACCCTATGTTTCCTCGCCACTGCTCTACGACGACACCCTCTACTTCCTGCGGCACAATCAGAACATTCTGAATCGTCTCGAACCCGCCACCGGCATCCCGCGCGGGGAACCGCTCCGCCTCGACGGCATCAACGACTTCATTTTCAGTTCACCGGTCGGAGCTGCGGGCCGCATCTATGTTACGGGGCGCGACGGTGTCACCGTTGTTCTGCGCCACGACCGGGAGAACGCCACGCTGGCGGTCAACCGCCTCGAAGACTCCTTCAGCGCCTCGCCCGCGCTGGTGGACGGCGAACTCTACCTGCGCGGCGAACGCTTCCTCTACTGCATCGCGGACCAGCGGCCCCTCTGAACCGCACCCGGCGCCAACCGGGCAAATTCCCGAGGGTGGCCCCCCGATTCGCCGCTTGGCACCGCCTTCGCACGACGTACGGTAACCCCATGACACGCTCCCGCCGTTCCCGCCCGGCACTGTTGTTGTTCATCCTCGTATCTCTTGCCGCAGTCGATGGAACAGCGACGCCGTGGCCCTCGTGGCGCGGGCCGAATTCAGACCAAACCACTCCCGACACCGGGTTTCCCCTGAAATGGAATGCCACCAACCAGGTGCGCTGGAAGGCGTCCCTGCCCGAGCCGGGGAATTCCTCGCCGGTGGTTTGGGGCGGCCGGGTGTTCCTGACTCAGTCGACGGAAGAGGGCCGGGGTGAGGTCTCGACCTGTTCAATCCACAATTTGTTTCAATTTAATACATTACTTTCCAGTCCAGTCAGTCGATCAATCAGGCACCCGGTTTTGTCATAGCGTCTAAAGCAAGCCTGGAATTTGCGAATTGACATATGTGGAGCGCGTGCATCCGCCCGTCCCGATACGATGGCGGCCGGTCGCTATTTCGCAGTTTGTCAATCTTCTTACCGGCTTCTCGATTTATACTATCTAACGCATTCGAAACTGTTTCATTCGAAACACGTCTCAAGCATGTCGCCGCAATCAGGTGAGCCATAAGGCGTCCATCTCCACGTGCATCGGCGACACGAATCTCCGAACTCGAGTTTTCGATCACAAACATCTCTTTTAAAGCACCCGTGTCCAATACGACAAATCCATGGGGATGCACTTTCTCTCCTATTCTCATTTCCAAATCTTCAACCACAAGCAAATAGCCATTTGGTTTCAGTAAATCGCTTATGATGCTTTTATCCCCAACCACATTTACCCACTGCATCGGAGGTATTTCATGAAGAACGTTACACATCAATACTACATTCACACTTTTCTGCCCGAGCGTTGCACGCAAGTCAACCTCGCTCAAAAAGCATCGCCTCTCTTTGGAGTCGTACACTCGACCAATTGCTGCTTCACAAGCATCCTGATTCGCTTTCGATGGATCGTATGCGAAATAGTCAAATCGCTCTGAGACTGCTTTTGAAGTCTTAAGTGTTTCCCGAATTGACGACAGCAGTCGCCCTTGACCAGCACCATAGTCAAGCACTCGGAGCCGATCAGAGCCAGCAAGCTCCCAAAGTATTTTTGCGATTTGACCACCTTGATGGTCGCCAACGCTTTCTCCGGCAACTTCAGGATTTATTAAACATTGATATGCAAAATTGTTGACCGCAAAAATGTCGGGAAGCCCTAGAAAATCACTCATTCTTCCCACCCGATGTTCGTCACCCACCAATCCGTTTAGAACACGCTCCGGTTCAGACCCTGCGTGACAAATGCATCCACTCTCCATCCACCAAATGCAATCTGAGTCAAAATGAGATAGAATCGAAAGTGAATGCGTCGCGATCCACACTTGACCGTTTTTCACTTCTTTAGTGATCGAATCAACAACGTCCAATACCGCCTCAGGATGCAGGCTGTTCTCCGGCTCATCCATCAGTACAATTAAATTGTCTAACTTTGAGACCTGCGCATGTATAGCGACACAGAATTGCAGCAATATTTTCTGACCTTCGGACAAATTGGATTTTCCGATCGGAAACCCGAATAACAGCGCCTCGCCGTCAATTGATCGATCTAGTTTTGATTTAATAAGGCGATCCAGTACTGTCCGGTTGGATTTCTGGGGAAACGTAGAAGACCGCTGCAAACATTGGCGAGAAGTAGGTTTCGGTGTTTTTTCGATTTGAATTCCCCGGCGGCCAGATGGTGCTTTTCGGCTGGAGGCTGACGCGAAAGCCTG
>CAIVQB010000124.1 GCA_903907925.1 uncultured Verrucomicrobiota bacterium | reverse complement strand
GCTCTCCTCACAGAACTCTCCGAGGATTGGGAAACAGGAAAAATCTACCTCAGCATCGCCCCCTCAAATCCACTCACCAACTGATGCTCACCGATTTTACAGAAAGAAAATTGCGCGGCCTCGCGTTCATCTTCGCCGACCTGTTTCCACGCGTCCGAACAGATCTTGGTGTATGCGGAAACACTCCCTTGATGATCTTCGGCCACATAGCGTCGTATCGGCTGTCTAAAAGACTCGTCCAGAACCCAAAAGGTAAGTCTCCAACCAGCAGATGCTCGGTGACGGAGCCTCGACGCTCCCTAACCGATTCTCGCGCCTTGGTTAGTATCGATTTTTCTGAATCTTTCAGGAATTGGGGGTCACTCATCAGCCAGTCGGTTGTCCCGATTGCCGGAAACGTGACTGTTCCAATTTCGATGTGGGCTGCATTGCGAAAAGCAACCTCTAGAACTTGAAAAGATGGGTACAACGATTCGCACAACGCAATGTTCCACAGATATTTACACAATGCATCACGGTATGACCCTCCCGCACGATAGGATTCCAGTCGAGTAATCGATGCCGACCTTGAAAGGCTTCCAAAAAACGCGCTTGCTTGGGTTTCCATCGTTACCTAGCTTGTTTTCACTGTCCGGGGCAAATCCTCTCCCGCTTCCGCAAGGGGGCGGTGATGAACCTCCGGTTTTTTTTTGCCTCCGTCTAATTTCTTCAACAACGGATGCCTTTACCGCCGACTCTGGCGAAGTTACCGGTGGAATTTCCAGCACCGCAACAAAGCGTTCATCAGAATCATCCGTTCCGTCCAGGTGTGACCACGCGTAACAACGCGATGCTTTTGGGTGGCCAGTTACCTCAAAAACCTCCAAAACCTCGAGAACGCGCTGCTCGGTCGCAGTGTCAAGATGCGCTCGGGTCGGTTCTACGGCGCAATCAGGAATCCCCGGCGCCGGAATACTTCGGCAGTCTTCGGGCTGAGCAGGTAGGCCAGAAATCGTTGAGCCGCCTCGGGCTGGCGTGAGGCCCGCAGCACCGCGACCGGATAGCTGATGGGCGACAGATCCTTGGCCGGAATTTCGTAAACCACGCGGACCCGCTTGGTGATGGCCGCGTCGGTTTTGTAGACGATGCCTGCGTCGGCGTTGCCCGATTCAACAGCCGCCAGCGCCGCACGAACGTTCTCGGTCGGAACCACCCGCGATTCCACCGCGGTCCACAGGTGCTGTCGTTCCAGGAATTCCCGGGCGTAGATTCCGGCGGGAACGGAACGGGTCTCGGCCAGAGCCAGTCTCCGGACCGTCGTCGATGCCAGATCGGCGGGTGTCGCGACCGACGCACCATGATCCGTGGCGACCACAATCACCAGCGTGTTGGACAACCGGCTTTTGCGCGTGCCCTGCAGGAGCCAGTTGCCTTTTTCCAAGGCGTCCATCCGGGCTTCGTCCGCGGAAAAAAAGAGATCGGCCGGCCCGCCCTGTTCAATCTGGCGCGCCAGCAAACCGGAGCCGCCGAAGTTGAAGACGAGGTGATCCCGGGTTTGTTTTTCATAGTCGGTGGCAATTTCCTGAAGCGATTCGCTCAGACTCGCCGCCGCAAAAACCATCAGCTCGGCGGCCCGAAGTCCGCAGGGACTGGCGCTCAATCCGAGGAGGATCAAAACCACGAATCGAAGGAGGTGCATCAGAGGGATTCTTTCACCGTGGACGACGTGAGTTCAGAGCGACCAACCGGGCGCGGGCGATTCAAAGACAACCGGACTGAGTGTCAACGGATGACGAAAGCCAATGCGCGCGGCGTGCAAGCAAAGTGGTGCATCCTCCGGCGACAGAGTTTGGCAATCCCCGAGCTGTTCGTCCGCCAGATAGGTACGGTCGCCGACCACCGGAAATCCGAGATGCCACAGATGGATGCGGATCTGATTCGTGCGCCCCGTCCGCGGTGACGCCTCGATCAGTGTCGTTCCGTCGGCATTCCGTTTCAGCACCCGAAACTCAGTGTGGGAGGGCAGTCCATCCGCCACGTCAATGCCCCGCGATCCCAGCCGCCCGGGATCCGCCGCGATCGGCAGGTCGCAGGAAAATAAGTCGTCCGGCGGAGTCCCCTGAACCCGAACGAAATAGGTCTTCGCCACGTCACCGCGTTCAAATTGGGGCTGAAGTCGTCCGGCAAAATGGCGGGTCCGGGTGAAGAGAACGATGCCGGTGGTGTTAGCATCGAGCCGATGGGCGGGATGCGGCCGCTGCGGCGCGTAAAGGAGGTCGATGAAGTGCTGGAGGGTGTTGCGCCAATACCGTCCGCCGGCGTGCATCGGCAGCGGTGCCGGCTTGTCGATGACGATCAACGCCTCGTCTTCGTGCAGGATTCGGAACCGTCCATTCACCGGGGGTTCGACGACCCGTGTCGTTCGATGACGATACCGGGTTCCGGCCTGGACCCGTTCGTCGGCGGGTGCCGGACTGTCGTCGTCGCGCAGCACATTTCCGGCCACCAATTCCGCGATCCACTCGTCCTGCGAACAAATGCGGATCAGCGATGCCACCGCCTCGAGCAGGGTCATGTCCGCGCATTTTACGGGAATCCGGAGCGGCTTGAATTGGTCGGCCGGCTGACTCCCGGGCAGGGGATCCAGAAGTGCTTCCAGCTGCTGATGGCGGCGTTCGATCGAGAGGGCGCGCTGTTCTTCTGGAGTCCGGTGACAGTACGGACAGGACACGCCCGCGACATGACGCGAATCCAGTTGCTCGGCGGCCGTCAGCGGGGACTGGCACCGAAAACACAGCCCGGAACCGGTTTCGTGAAGGTTCGGATCCACACCGACCCGCTGATCGAACACGAAGCATTCGCCCTGATAGTGGGCATCACCGCAGTCCTCGAAGTATTTGAGAATGCCGCCTTCGAGTTGGAACACTTGCTGGAATCCCTCCCGCTCCAGGTACGGCCCGGCTTTTTCACAGCGGATGCCGCCGGTGCAGAACATCACCAGCGGTTGATCCTTGAGCTCTGAAGGCAGGCGGTGGGAGGCGGAGGGAAACTCGCGGAAATGATCGATACCCAGGGTCCGTGCATTCTTGAAGGTGCCCAAGCGGACCTCGTAGTCGTTGCGCGTGTCCAGAAGAGTCACCGGCCGCCCTTCATCGAGCCATTGTTTCAAGGTGCGCGGCGCGAGCTTCGGCGAGGTCCGGCGGGCAGGATCAATTCCCGGCACTCCGAAGGCGATGATCTCCTTCTTCAGCCGGACCAACATGCGGTTGAACGGCACATGATCGGTCTCGCTGAACTTGGGCGTGAGGGTTTCCAGTCCCGGCCAGCCGCGCAGTTCGGCCAGCAGGTGTTCGATTGATTCACCCGCACCCGCGACGAACAGGTTTATGCCCTCGGGGCTGAGCAGGATGGTGCCACTGAGGTTCCACTCGCGACATTGAGCCAGCAGCCGGCTGCGACGTGTTCGAAGATCGGTGAGTGTGGCGAACTGATAGGCGGCGATGTTGACGGTCTTCTTCATCCAGCAGGAATCGGACGGTACCGAAAAACGGCTCAACCGCCAGTTCCGCCGCGCTCCCGTTCACGCCGCCGGAGTCAGGGCCAGCAGGTCGTCGAGATCCAGCGGTCGTGTGTCCATGTTCAATCCGCCGTGCGGAGTGCGCGGCCAGCGTTCTGGCGGATAGTCCCAGTAGATCTCCACGCCGTTGCCGTCCGGATCGCGCAGGTATAGGGCCTGGCTGACTCCATGATCCGCCGCGCCCTCGAGTGAAATGCCGGCCTTGAGAATCCGGTGCAATGCGGCGGAAAGTGCCTCGCGGGACGGGAGCAGCACGGCGACGTGATACAATCCCGTGGTGCCCGCGGCCGGCGAAGTGCCGCCACGGCTTTCCCAGGTGTTGAGCCCGAGATGATGATGGTAGCCGTCGGCACTGAGAAAAACTGCCTCTCGACCGAAGCGTTGAGTGATCTCGAATCCAACCACATCCCGCCAAAAAGCGAGCGATTGTTCGATGTCGGACACCTTCAGATGAACGTGGCCAATCCGTGTGGCGGGAGGGAGCACCGGCAATCGCGAAGCGTTTTCCATGGGCAAGACTAGATCGCGCACCGCACCTGCGCCAACCGGCTCCCGGGCAACCCGGAGCGGGCGGGGTGGTGCCGCTTCGCAGGCTGGCCGCCACCCCTTGCGTTGGAAATTCCTCACCCCGCCGAATCCCGCTTAGCCGAGGAAACCGAGATTCGGCGTGGAGAATCCAGCCAGGTTCGGGAACACGGCACTCAGTTGGTCCGAGGGAACCCCAAACCACGATGCCAGCGTCGCGCCGTATTGGTCGATGGAGGTCGAGGGAATCAGCGCGCCGCGCGATCCGGAATCATCGGGTCCGCCAAGGCCCAGCGTGGGGAAGTTGCCATACAACTGCCCGCCCTGGACGGCACCTCCGAGCACCAGGTGGTGACTTCCCCAGCCGTGATCGGTGCCGGTGCCGCTCGGTTGCAGCGTCCGGCCGAAATCGGAAAGGGTGAAGCTGGTGACCTTGTCGGGAAGGCCCAACTCGACAGTGGCGTTGTAGAATGCCGCCAGGCCTTCCGACAATTGGCGGAGCAGATCCCAATGCTGCCAGCTTTGCGATCCGTGCGTGTCGAATCCCCCGAGCGTGCAGAAGAAGATCTGCCGGCTCATGCCCACGGTGCCGCGCAGTTTGATGATCTGGGCGATCTGCTTGAGCTGATCCCCAATGGCAGTCCCGGGAAAGGCCGTCGTGATTGTGGCGGTGTTTCCGGTGAGCAGTGCGTTCAGACTCATGGCGTCCTGCCGCACTTTGTTGGCGGCCTGTACGAGCGTGACACCACTGTTCAGCGACAACACCTGTTGCATACCGGTCTTCCGGGCGTCTCCCGCTGATTGTGGCCAGAGCTGCAGGCCGGAGGGATCGAGGTTGAATCCGGGCAGCAGGCTGGCGGACCGCACGATCTTCCCGGCGCAGAAGAGCGCGGGACCGGAGATGGAGACCGCCGCTGGAAAGCCCGAAGCTCCGTTCAGCGAGTTGATCGCATCCGCAGCGCGTGCGCCCCAGCCGGTGCCGCCGGAGGACGACGGGATGCCGCTCTGCATCTGCTGGACCTGGTCGGAGTGCGAGAACAGGTTGGTGGGCAGCGGCACCGCATTGCCGAGGAATTGCGGGCGGGTCACCGGCTGGACCAGCATGCCCACGTTGGCCATCACGGCTAGGCGTCCGGCGGCCCAATGCGGGTGAATGGCGGTGAGGCCCGGGTTGAGTCCGTACGGAGTGCCGGTGGGTGTCTGAACTTGAAGCAGCGGGCCGTTGCTGTCGGGCAGGGCCAGTGAGCCTCGTGCCGCCTTGTAGAGGTTGAATTCGGATTGGGTCAACGGCACCACGGTGTTGTGACCGTCGTTGCCGCCGGCGAGGAAGACGCAGACGAGGGCTTTGTAATCCTGCGGAACGGACTGAGCGAGGGCGCTCATCCGGCCGAGGTAGGGGAGCAGCGCGGCGGCACCCATGCCTTGGATCATCCGGCGGCGGGAGATGCGAATGGAGTTCATGATGGATTCCTTGGGGTCGGGAGATGGATTCAGTATTGGACGGCGTACTGGCCGCTGAGAGAGGTGAGATAGAGCACCGTTTCGATGCGTGTCGCGGCGTCGTAGCCGGGCGTGGCCGCTGTGATCAGCGCGGTCTTCATCGCCGGCGGCATGCGGCCGTAGAGCAGCACCTGGTTCACCGCTTCCACGAGGCCCGGCATGTCGTTGCCGTACGGCTGGAACGGCGACAGATCGATGCTCATGTCGGTGGCGGGATAGTGGAACATCTCGAAGAAAAGATTGCCACGCAACACCGCCTCGGTCGGGCTGTAGGTTTGGAATTCCGGTCCGAACAACGGGCTCTGCGGCACGTGATAGAGCGGCGAGAACCAACTGAACACCGACGGCGGGCTCAAGATCGATTGAGCCATGTAGTCGTAAAGATAGGCCAGTCCCTGGCCCGCGGAGAATCCGCCGTTCAGGGCCCGGAGGAGTCCGCAGCTCTGAACGATGGCATCCTTGAGGCGGCCTTGATCGGCCGGTGCGGCATCGTCACGGGCCTCGGGATCGAGAAGAATGGCCCGGATCATCGCGTTGAGATCGCCGCGGACGCCCTTGCCATTGTCGGCGAACACCGATGCCACGCGGCTGATGTAGCCCGGACTCGGGTTGCTGGTGACCAGGCTGCGGATCAGGCGCGTGGCGAGGAACGGTCCAGCGTTGGGGTGGTTGAACAACGTGTCCAACAGCGCGTCGAGGTCCTGATCTACGGATTGACCCGCCGGGAGCGTGGTGCCGAGGAATGTTTTCTGCGTGAAGTCATGATTGCCCGGACGGGTTTCCATCGGCGCGCCGAAGTATTCCCAGTTCGCCGACTGCGGTGTTGCGCCCGGAGCGGTGGCGTAGGTCCAACCGGTCAATGCCAGCGCGACCTGATGGACGGTGGCCTGATCGTAGGTCGGAATCGACTGGCCGTTGCCGTCCTTGGTTTGCGAACCATCCGGATTGAGCTGCCACAATCCGATGGTGAACAACTGCATCAATTCGCGCGCATAATTCTCGTTGGCACCTCCCGCGAGGCCCGGTCGCATCGAGTTGGCCAGATCGAGGTATTTGCCCATCGACGGGCAGGTGGAGATCTCGCGCAGGAGAGTGCGGTAGTTTCCGAACGCGTTCCGACTCAGGGTTTGCATCCACGGAATAATTTCGTTCGCGTAGACCAGTTTGGCACCCGAAGTGACGATGATCTGGCTCAGGGCGAAGGCCACCCGCTGACGGAGTTGGTCGGGCGCCGTTGAATAGTTGTAGAGCGCCCATTGCCGCATCGAACCCATCGAATTATCCGCCGGCTGTGGGATCACCGATTCCGGCAGGGTGAATTGTTCATCGAGGAAGGCGTTGATGCCGATCTGTTGAATATGGGCCAGCGATGCCGGCGACGGACCGAACGAGGATTGCTCCAGGAAACGGGCACCGGTCAGCCAGGTCGGCGGAAAGGGCGGTGCCGGCGCCGGGGCCAATGTCACCGCGGCCTGCGCGGAAGCGGCCGGGGACGCCACGGAGGTGGCCTTGACCGTCAGCACCGGATTAGCAGGCAGGGACCCGGGCGGGGTGTAAAGGCCGGCCGCTGAAATGGTGCCCGCCGCGGCGGAACCTCCGACGACTCCATTCACCGACCAGGTGACCGCGGTGTTGGCGGCGCCGGTGACCGTGGCGACAAACGCCTGGGTGCTTCCGAGTTTCAAATTGACCGCGGAAAATTCCGGAGCCGTTCACCGTGCCGAGCGAAGCGGAGCCGCCGTTGATGCCGTTCACCGACCAAGTGACCGCGGTGTTGGCGCTGCCCGTCACCGTCGCGGTGAAGGACTGCGATGCCGCCAACTGGATCGATGCGGCGGTGGGCGAAACCGTGACGGTCACGGGCGGCGGGGCAGGCGCGAGCGTGACGGTGGCCTGTCCGGACGAGGCGGGATTGGCATTGGAAGTCGCCTGAATGGTGACGGTGGGCGAAGCCGGCATGACGGCCGGGGCAGTGTAAACACCGGCGGCGGAGATGGTGCCGACCGCCGCGGAACCTCCGGCGATTCCGTTCACCGACCAGGAGACCGCGGTATTGGCCGTCCCGACGACCGACGCGCTGAACGCCTTGGTGGTGGTCAGCGGAACATTGGCGGAAGCCGGAGCCACGGTGACCGTGACCACCGGGACCGTCACCTTCACTGAAACCGTGTTTCCGGTAACCGAACCGTTGCCCGGTTGCAGGACCGAAAAGACCAGCGTTCCCGCCTGCGGAGCATTGCCGCTGACGTTGATCTGGGTCGGCGAGACGTAGACGGAATTGACCGCAACGCCATTGATGAGGACTTGTGAATCGGGCGCGAAATTGGCCCCGTTGAAACTCACCGAGTAGTTGCCCGTCGAGAGTTTCGCGGGGTAAACGCTCCACAGCCAGGGATACTTCCGGGTGATGGTGAGCGAAATGGTTCCAAACGACTTCGGAAAGGCCGTGCTCTGCGCCTTCACGGTCACGACGTTGGCGGCCGGTGCGACGGCCGGGGCCTGGTAGAAACCGGTGGCGCTGACGGTGCCGAAGGTGGCGTTGCCCCCGGGGATGTCATTGATCGACCAGATGACCGTGTTCGGTGAGATGGGGACATAGGCCGTGCATTGCAGGGAGGCGCCGATCTCACAACTCGCGTTGGCCGGGTAAACCGTGATCGAACCGGCCACCTGCGCCTGGAGCATCACGGGCATGACGGCCAGCACGACCCACAACAACCGGAGAGCCGTGGTCAGGTTGGAAACAAGCCGCCGGAAACCGGTGGGTTCGAAACGGGAAAGGGTGAGGTTCATGGTGTTGGGGGACGAAAGGCCGGCCGGACGGGATAGCCGTTCCGGGCACAAGGAGGGCCTGGTGATGCAAGACTCCATTTCCGGGTTACTACGACGGAATCGCGCAGAGGTTACCGGGATGCGGCTATTTTCCGCGATCCACGCCAAAGCGCCAACGGCGCAGCCCATACCAGCCCGGGGCAACGTCTCGGGATTGGGTGCGACGTGTGCCTCAAGGGCTGAAGGCCCGATCCATCAATCCCGCCAGAAATCGCACGGGCCGTTGGCCCTCAAACGGGTATGAAATGCTTTCCTGGGGCGTTGCCCCAGGCTGGTATGTCGCGGGCCTTCAGCCCTGAAGTGCAAGGCGATGACGTCGGGCGCGACGGGGTCCTTCAAAGCGCCAACGGCGCGATCCCATCCCAGCCTTGGGCAACGCCCAAGGATTCGAATTCCACCGTTCCCGAGCCCTGAAGGGGCGCTCCATTCCCAGCAACTCTCCGTGGCCGCTGAAAAAGTGTAAAATGAGGACTGACCTCGAGCCTGCAAAATGGCCTTTGAGAACGATGTAGAGATGTCTTACTTCGTGAAATGAAATTGCTCGAAATTGCTCCAGATTGCTCCAGATTTCAATGAAATGGGTGTTTTGGAAATCATCGCTGAACAACAATTAGGGACCAAGCGACTGAAGTCCCGTCCGCAACTTCGTGCGGCGTTGGAACGGATCGAAAAGTCCGTTCGCCGGCCGATTCTTCACACTGATGAGAAGGCGCGGATCGCGGCGCTGGTCGAGCTGTTTTTCGCTTACGAACGGGAATCAGATGAAGAGGAGAAGGCAAACATCCTACGAACCTTGGAGGAGATCGGCACAAACGAGCCTCTTGAACTGCCGACTGCTACCATAGAAGAATGGGAGGCGAGCTTGGAGGCGAGCGATTCCGGCTTTGAAAAAGCCAAGATCAAGTTGGAGCGTCGGCACCTGGAATTCAGAAAGAAATATTTCTCACTTCGTGCCAAGGCAGGGCTGACCACGCAAACGGCTGTGGCGAATAAATCTGGTCTGCGACGCAGCTACGTGGCAGTCATCGAATCTGGAAACCATTGTCCTCAGCAGAAAACGCTCCAAAAATTGGCTAAAGCCTTCGGAGTGGACGTCGCAAAACTACTCGTTTGATTCCCAAGGATGCCCGCCTGCCGAAAGCAGGGCCTTCAATTGTCGGATGCGGTGGTTGATGCGCTGCAAGTCTGCATTCGTCACTCGGTTCGTCTTCTTCCAAAAAAGATCGATTATGTAGATGGTGCGGCTGACGTCATGAGTCCAAAAGATTGCCCGAAGCCAACCTTGGCGATTGATCGAGTCGCCCTCTAGTCGCAGTTCCATGCCGTCCCCACAAGGTTCGATCCCAAGTTCGGGCACATCCGGGTAGTAGCGAAGGCGCTTGATGAGCGCGAGCCCTTCGGCAAGCTGTTCCGACGTGAGAAGTTTTTTCCCCTCCCTTTGAACGCGCGGGAGTGGGAGCAACTTGTAGCGAATCGTTGCCTGCAACCGACTCATAGCGGCAAGTTACGCAGTACCTGCGCGATCTTGTTCCATCCTGTGCGAGTGACTACATAGGTTCGGGGCGTTTCGTTGTGTATCCAACCGGATTTGATGGCGTTCCTGATGTCCCGTGGAAAATTAGAAGGAGGACTTTCTTTCGCTAGTCTGAAGATTTCATCCATGTCCGCACTGCGCCAGGGTGTGGTGCCCCCACGGGCTTCGTGCCAAGCGCCGAGCAGGAGGATTTTTTCCGGGAAGCTATCCCAACTAATCCGATTGAGAAGTTCGGCCCCACCCCAGGTTTTCAGCGTCTTTATTGTTTCGTTGGTTTCGTCTCCTAAGATTGAGTCCCCACTATTAGGGATTGCGACCGAGCTCGGGCTGGCGGAGGTGATTGGGGCCGGAATGGCGTCATCCCTCTGTTGTTGAATTAGTTGAACGATCGCAACCAATGCCTCGTCTTTGAGGTTGGCCGAAATATTCAGCCCGGGGGCTTGAACTACAATCTTAATACCCATACGACAAAAATACGACAAAATGTCGTATTGTCAACTAAGTTTGACTGCCCTCCACTGAAGTTGGGGTCCTCACTATTGACACCAATTCTACGATTCGGGGGAGGCGGATTTCGGAGGAAGTTGGTGACGTACGCCCGGCAACCCTTTTCAGGCGATTGGCAATCCATGTCCGTGTCGCGGCACTCTCGGTTCGCAGTCGCTGGGCGATCCTCACGGTTTTTTTGGATTCCGCGTCCGCCAAAGGTGGCTTGGACCGTTCGGTGAAGACGAACGGATCCGCTGGCGACGAACGGAACGTCGGTCGGAACGACCCCGATTTCGTGACCGCGGGGGGGTGCCCCTCTCACCGTCGCGCTTGCGGAGCGGAGGCATCCGATGAATCCTCCGGCCCATGGCAGCGCCCGCCAACCGACCCAAACCGGTGCGTCGAAGCAAATCCGTGCCCATGGCGGATACGACACTGGAAACCCTTCTCTCCCAACTCGGCAACGGGATCGTCGATCTCGGTGACAAATCCATCGTCTCGGAACGGCCGATTCACGGGACCACCCTGTTCGTCGCCACCTGCTCGGTGGAAAGCCGGATGGGTCTGTTTCAGGCTCACGTTTTTCAGGACCTGATCCACAAGGGCTACATCATCGCCCTCGCCCAGGGCAATCTGCGGGCACGGACGCTCTACACGCGGATCCATTCCTCGTGCGTCACCAGCGAGACCCTGCGCGGATGCGACTGCGATTGTGTCCAGCAACTCGAAGGCGCGCTCGAAGTCATCGCGAAGAAGGGAAACGGAATTCTCTTCTACCTCATGCAGGAGGGACGGGGGGTCGGTTATGTCGCCAAGGCCCGCGATCGCATGCTGGTCCAGGCCAGTTCCGATCGGATCTCGACCTTTCAGGCGTACGCAGCGATGGGCCTGAAAAAGGATTACCGGAACTACGAGGATGTTGCCCATGTCTGCCATCTTTTGGGTCTGAGAAAGACCGGGTTTGTCCTGCTGACCAACAATCCCGACAAGATCTCGGCGATGAGTGCCGCCGGCCTTAAGGTGATCCGGGCGGAACCGCTCGAATTTGAACCCTCCCCGTTCAACCTCGCCTACCTCACCAGCAAGGCCGCCAGCGGACATATCCTCAAGCGCCCCTCGGACCAGGCCTTGAAACCGGCGCTCCCGCCCGAACCGGTGGTGCCGTTCCAGCCACATGCACTGGCCGAGGCGAGCCGTTTCATCTACGCCGCCAGCTATTTTCTCCCGGTCAAACCGGTCGATAGCGAGATCCTGATCAGCGAAGCCCAGTTCAAGGCGCATCAATCCGATCTCGAACGCCACATGACCGGCTCGATGCCGCTGGTCAAGGACTGCTACCTGATCCGCGATCATCGATTCATCGTGCAGCTCAATCGCGACCGCTTCGCCCGCTACCGCGAGGAACATCCCGATGATCCGCTGGTTTCGCTGCTGACGGCTCCCTATTGGTTTCGCGTCCACGTCTACTACGACATCGTCACCGGCCACGAATTCGTCCTGCTGACCTACAACAAGCCCAAGATCTACGACCTGCCGATCCTCCGGCTGCAAAGCGAGTCGCTGTTCAACCGCTTCCCGCTGGCAAACATGGACAATCGCGACAAGTTCAAGCGCAGTGTCCGGCATATCGTTCACTACGGCGTCGGAGCGATCTGTCTGTTGTATTTCGACGGCCGCGGTGCGGGATTCGGTGCGCATGCGACGGACCGCATGCTGACCGAGCGTGGCGGTGCCCATTCCTCCGACGAGGCGTATCGCAAGCTCGGCATCAGCTACGACAGCCGTGACTACGACGCCTGTTTTCTGTTGCTGCGGCATCACGTCCCGAACGCGCGGGTCCAGATGATCATGAACAGCCCGTCCAGCCTGGTGAAGAAGACCGAGTACGCCGCCGCCCTCAACAAACACGGCCTCGAAGTCGAGAAATGGATCTTCCTGGATGACCACGCGATCGCCGATTGATCGGGAGGCAGTTGGACGCGGCGCTGCCTCTGAGACCCGGCGTCTGGTTCTGGTTTATTCGCGCGAACGCCTTCGACGACGGATCAGCCGGATGGTGCCCGAACTCGACGCCTGGGCCCGGGAGTCGCGTCGACGGGGCGGGCAACTCCTGATGGTGGTTTGCATCCTGCGTGGCGGTGTTTTCTTTTTCTCCGACCTGGTGCAGGCCATGACCGAATCGATCCAGCCGGCGTTCTGCCGTTGTCACGCCTATCAGAAAGGCGTCAACGGCTGCCCGGCCGAGGCACTCCGAATCGATTTGCCCGAGCCGGTCCGAAATCGATCGGTGCTTCTCGTGGACTCCATTTGCGATTCCGGACGCACGTTGCGGGAGTCCGTTCGGTTGTGTGGAGAACAGGGTGCTTCCACCGTACGAACCGCGGTTCTGGTGCGGCGACTCCGACCTGATACCGAGTTCACCCCCGATTTTTCCGGCTTCGAATATCCCGGTACCGATTGGCTGGCGGGCTACGGTCTTCGCGATGGGGATGAAGCCATGAATCTTCCCGGTGTATTTCGAGTGGTGACGGCGGAAGGAGTCACGGCATGACCCCGCTGGAATCAGACCCACTCGGGCATGGAATTCTTGCAAACCGGCTCGACAGCATCGCCGGTCAGTGGCGCGGGATGATCGCGAATCGGGCGGAATTCACCGCCCGATCACCGAAGCCCAGGGAATCTTTTGTGGTGACCGGCATTGGCAGTTCCGAGGCGCACGGTCGTTTCCTGGCCTGGATGTTAAATCGCCGTCCGGAGTCGGCGGCCGAGTTCGTCCCACTGGCGGCGTTCGACAACGGTAGAATGGATTGCGCACCGGGCGGTGAGCGCCGGACCCTTGTGCTGTTCAGTCAGGGTCTGTCGCGCAATGTCCGGCTGGTTTTGGATCAGCGTCACCGGTTCACACGGATGGTTTTGTTTACTGCGGCCACGGTGGACGGCTTGACGCGGGACGGGCGCGCGGATCGGGCCGAGTGGCTTCGGCAGTTGGAAACCGAAGGAACCGAGATCATCCGGTTTCCGCTGGAAAACGAATACGAAATCTTGATTCGAGTGGTCGGGCCGGCCTGCGGGTTCCTCGCGGCACGACTCTGGGTCGATTCCATGAACGGAGAACCCAGCGGTGCCGTTTCGACGGGTCAGGCTGTCGAGGCAATTGCAGCGGTCGATGGCGGCGCGTTGACCCGGTTCCTCACCGACAATGCCGCCGCCTGCGCTTCAGGATTCCGGATCCTGGTTCCACCGACCCTGGCTCAATTCGGACAGAACCTCGTCTGCAAATGTGTGGAGGGCGTGTTCTGGTCGCCTCCGGTTTTGCTGGATTACCTTTCCTTCGCCCACGGACCGTTCCAACAACTGGCCGCCCGGCCGGCACCGGTGATTCTGTTCCGGAGCGAACACGCCGGTGAGGGAATTCTCGCGGACCGCGCGTTGGAAATGTGCCGCACGTTGAAGCTCCCGACGGTGGTGGTTCCGTTGACCGCACCCGCCGGTTGGGAAGTGTTGGAAGCCGAGGTGCAGTTCAATCAGGCCCTGATGGCGCTGGTGCGGCATCTCCGCATCGATCAACGCAACTGGCCCGGTCGCGGAGCTGATGGGCCGTTGTACGCCTATCCGTGAAGTGAGGTTCAGGTGAGTGCCTGCGGTTCGGGCAGGAGCGCGGCAAAGGGCAATCCCGTGACATCGGGCGGCAGAGCGGAAGCCCCGAGTTCCTGTGTCCACCACTCGTACGCCGTTGGACCGGAAGTCAGGGGTGCGTTCATTTTGTCCCGAAGGAATCCAACTGAATCCCGCATCGATTCTTCGCTGGGAAACGCATGGTAGTATCCGGTTTCCAACCCGAACTGCTTCGCCCATTCCGCACCGGTTTTCACGGAACTCCGGGCGAGCAGTTGAACGATCGTTGTCCGCGCCAGTTGCCGGAGAAACCAGGCATCAATGAGGTCGAATTCGCCGTCCGCGGTGAACTTCTGTTGCGCCCCGAGCACGACGTATTTCTGCGCAAAGGTAAACGTGCACAGACCCAATCCCTGCCAGGAACGCAGGGTGTCGATCACGGTCATTTCCCCACCGGTATGCAGGCCGCCGGCGGTGGCAAATGCGGTTCCCAGTCCGCCCCAGAGTTGCAGCCCGGCGCCCAGTTCCAGGAAGCGGCGGACGAACCACGGTGATCCCTGCGCGTACGTGGGTGACGCCAGCACCAGCGCGTCGGCTCCCGACAGGATCGCGTGAACGGCGGGTTTGGAGGTGATGGACGGCAGCGCCCAAATCCGTTCCACCGTGAGGGTGATACCGGTCATCCGTTCCGCCTCGCGGCCCGCCTCCCGTGCGAACCATTCGAATCCCAGCAACGCCCGATGACTGTCGTGCCGACCTGTGGCGGTGCCGGGTGAGAAATGAAGCAGACGCAGGATCACGGTGGAGGGACCGCCGGCGAAATCAGGCGTGGAGATGAACCGTCAGCGTTTCAATGGGCGCTGCGGCATAGTGTTTCTGAAGCTCCTGCGAATTGGAAAACAGGTCGCCGGTGACCGGCCGACCGGAGATCTCGAAGGACAACGGACCCCCCGAAAACGGCCAGGGGTCCAATCGGAACGTCCGGAGACCGGTGCGGTGTACGGCCACCTCGCGTGTCCCGCCGTCGTTCGACGGAAGTGGGTGCAACAACGTCGCCGTACCGGCGTAATCGACACACGACAGCAGGGAAAGATTGTCGCAGGCCTGCAGCAGCCGGAAATGTTCGACCAGTCGTTCCACCGAAAGATCGGCATCCTGGAAACGGCCGGATTCGGAGGCCTGCGCGCGGAGTTCCAGTTGGCGTTGCTGCTGACGGGCGACGAAGGCGTCGAGCAGTGGCAATTCCGCCGCCTGGATGGTGGTCCGGTCGGCGTGCGCGGTCAGCAGGTTGCAGGTATGCATCGAGATGAGGATCGCGGCATACGGATTGTCGGCCGCGACCAGTTCCATCGCCTGACCGCGAACGCCCAGATACTCGGGCAGATTAATTTCCTCAAACGCCGTGTAGCGTCCCACCAGATCGGCACCGAAGGCGCTCGGTTTGCCTGCGAGGGTGATCGTCGGCGAAGCGTCCCGCGCTGCCCAACCGTCGTCGTGCCGGCGGATCCCTTCGAGCACGTCCGCCCGGGGTTCCGGTCGCCTGAAGTCGGCATTGCCCCAGGCATCGGCGAACGCCCCGGCCAGTCCGGCATGATCGGGATGCCGGATGAGGAACCAGCCGTCGGATGTTTTCTGGCGGAGCATGGAGACGGTGGAAGGGTTGCGATCGGTGCGTTATTCCGCGTCGGCTTTCATGGCGGATTCGTGCCAGTGATGCAGAAACCACCACTCGAAAAACACGACCAGGAAGAAGAACAGGAAGCCCAGGACACTCGCGGTCAGGACCAGGGCGAACAGGTAGTCGGTCTGGAGCTGGCTGTTGGCGTAGGTGATCGAATAGCCCAGTCCGCCCTCGCCCACGGCGTTTGAACTCGCAAACAATTCGCCGGTGATGGCACCGATCACCGAGATGCCCGAGGAGATGCGAAGCCCCACGAACAGGGCGGGGACGGCGTGGGGCAGTTGCAGTCGGAGCAGGGTTTGCACCCGAGAGGCATTGGACATTTTGAAGAGGTCCATCAGGTTGCGCGGAACGCTCACCAGACCCTGGGTGGTGTTGGCGATGATGGGGAAGAGGCAGATGATGAAGGCGACGAGCATCACCGAACGGACGCCGGATCCGAACCACATGAGGATCAGGGGCGCGATGGCCACGATGGGCACCGTTTGAAGCACGAGGGTGTAGGGATACAGCGAGCGGCGGATCACCGGCGATTGGGCGAACACCAGGGCGACCGAAATGCCGCCAACGATGCTGCAAAGAAATCCGCCCGCCGCCTCAACCGCGGTGATCCGGAACGCCTGGAGGAGATTCTGGTGCCGTTCCGCAACGGCTGCGGCGACGGCACCGGGCGCGGGCAGGATGTAGCCGGGAATCTTGAACGTCAGGCAGGCGCCCTGCCAGGCCGCAAGCACCAGAACGAACACGGCCAGCGGCCAGCGAATAGATTGGAAGAATCGTTTCATGTCCGGGTCTTGACCGCTCTAAGCGCGGCGCTGACCTCACCGACCTGCGCGAGAAAATCCGGTGCGCTGCGCAAAGCGGCGGTCCGCGGTCCGGGAAACGAGACCGGGATGTCTCGGACGATCCGACCCGGATTGGCCTGAAGTACGATGATGCGGGTGGAGAGAAACACGGCTTCTGCGACGCTGTGAGTGACGAAGAAGGTGGTGAATTGATCGTTGTCACGGAGACGCAGCACCTCCTCGTTCAGGAAGTCCCGGGTCATTTCGTCCAGTGCACCGAACGGTTCATCCATCAGCAGAATCTTAGGGCGGATCGCGAGGGCGCGGGCGATCGACACTCGCATCTTCATGCCGCCGCTGAGCTGACGCGGATAGTGGGAAGCGACCGGTGCGAGCCCGACCAGATCGATGAGCCGGTTGGCCCGCTCCCGCCGCTGGGTTGCCGTCGTGCGATGCTCCAGTTCGAGGCCGAGTTCCACGTTTCCCAACACTGTCCGCCACGGCAGCAACGTCGCGTCCTGAAAGATGAACGACATGATTTCCCTCGCGTTGTCCGGCTGCATTCCATCGAGGGTGATGGTGCCCGAGGTTAGCGGGCTGAGTCCGGACAGCAACCGGAGCAGGGTTGATTTGCCGCAGCCGCTGGGGCCGATCAACGAGATGAAATCCCCCTTGTTGACCGAAAGATCCACGTCGTCCAACACCACGGAACCGTTCGGCCACCGCTTGGTCACCGCGTCGAGCTGGATGAAGGGCGGCGACCCGGGCAGCGTTGCCGGACTGGAGGGCGCGTTCATTCGGCGAGGGGAAGCCAGATCGAGCTGGGGTACTGGCGGGTGTGGAGGATCTGCTGCTGGTTGATGCACCAGTCCCGCGGACTCGCCAGGTGCGGTGGCGTCCCGCCGCCCGGGTTGCGGTCGTAGAGCGGAAACGCTGAACCCGAGATCTCCACCGAAATCCGCTCACCCGTTCCGAAGACGCAACTGGTCGGCTCCAGTTCAAAGCGCCAGCGGTGGGGCAGGTCGGGTTGATGCCCGGTTTCCCGGAACAACCACGAACTGCGGGCGATGCCGTGGCAGAC
This sequence comes from uncultured Verrucomicrobiota bacterium, assembly GCA_903907925.1. GTDB lineage: Bacteria > Verrucomicrobiota > Verrucomicrobiia > Limisphaerales > UBA9464 > CAIVQB01. The sequence continues at coordinate 13,299 of CAIVQB010000124.1, read as the reverse complement.
ATTGAGTGCCCGTCCGTCGGCAGTACGTCGCACCAGTTTGACGAAAAGATCGGCGTGCGGTTGCCGGCTGGTGGCAAACAGATCGACCCGCGGGGCTCCGCAGACATGGACCGGTTTATCGAGGACCGGTCCGGTGTAGATCAGTACGTTGTTCAACTGGCCGGATCGGGTCTGATTGAACTGTCCGGTGGTGCCGTTCGGTCCGGGTGAACCCACCGGAACTTCGGGTTCATTCACGAACATGTCGCGCGGCTCATTCCCGTCGGGTGCCGCCTCCCCGAGTTGCCCGTCGCCTCGCGCTGAATTGGCGCGTCCGTCGGAATGAAGGTGGTAGCGCAGAACCGGACCATCGCCTTCCGTCGGTGGTTTCGCGCCTGGAACGGTGGCGAGATGAACCCGTTCCGGCGCATGCCAGCGTTGGATGCCCTGGGCGAAAAGGCGGATTCGCGGTTCGTTGGAAAACGATCCCGAATCCTTGAGCCAGTGGTCAAACCAACGGAGATGCAGCAGGTCGGTGTCGAGACAGGCCTCGGGTCCGAAATCGGTCTCGCCGGCATGGCGCGACCAGGGAATATGCGTCCACGGACCGGCCACCAGGTATTGCTGGTCACGGGCTGCCGGGGTTGCCGCGCCGTGTCTCAGCGATTCGAACAGGAGCGCACTGCCGTGGAGATAGGTGTCGAACCATCCCAACAGATGCAGCGCCGGAATGCCGATGCGGTGGAGTTTTGCGGAAATATCGAACTGTTCCCACCAGCGGCTGGATTCGCGATGAGAGATCCAATCCGAAAAGTAGGACGGCAAACCCGGTGCGGTGAGCTCGCGAATCGCGGAATAGGGTGCCCGCGCGAACAGTTGTGGTAACTGCAACCAGGCGGCTTCCAGCGCAGTTCCGGGTCCCTTCGAACGCAGCCGGCGGGCGTCGGCTTTGAGCATCTGCGTGGCCCACCCGAGCGTGCTGGCGAGGCGCAGCGCGCCGTGATGATAGAACCAACCGTTGAACAAATCGCCGGCTGTCTGGGCGGGCACGATGCATTGGAGCGCCTCGGGTTGTTCTGCCGCGGCCAGTAGTTGGGTCAGGCCTTGATAGCTGAAACCGTACATGCCGATCCGACCGTTGCATTCCGGTCGGCGAGCCAGCCAATCGATGGTCGCGGCACCATCACGGGCCTCGTCGCGAAACGGATAGAATTGCCCCTCGCTGTCGCCGCGACCCCGGACGTCTTGGACCACGATATTGTACCCGTGCAGGGCAAACCAGGTCGGCTGCGCGCAGACCACGGTGGTGGCAATGGCGCGTCCGTAGGGTTGACGGACCAGCAGCGTGGGTGCGGGTTTTGCGTCTGGTCCGCCCGGGGGATAGTAGTGATCGGAAACCAGGTGAACGCCGTCGCGCAGACGGAACCGGACGTCCCGCTCGACGGTCACGCCGCCGCCGCAATCGACTCGGACTCCGGCGCGCGCTTGGCCCGGATCGGCGGACCGGCGGGTCCGGGTGCGGGGCTTCAGCGGAACCGGCATGGGGTCAGAGTTTGAGAAGATTCTCGTACGCCGCCATCTCGACCAGTGCGGCGGCGATGCGCGCGCTCATTTCCTCGCACCATTTCCAGCCCTTCTCGGCGGTGCTGGGATTCGGATCCCCCATGACGCCACTGGGCGCGATGTCACGGGTCAACCAGGCGAAGGTCGCGCTGGAAAACTCGGGCTTGAGCACGCCCGGAGCGCCGACCTGGGCGATATAGTTTGTTGTGTATTGATCGGGGTGAACCAACTCCGGAGTCGCGGCGAGCAGGAGCGATGTTTCGACCTCACCGGCATGAAATCCGTAGGCCGCTTCCTGCGCGGCCAAGCCGGAAGCCGGTCCACCGCCGAACAGGCAAAAGGTGCGCATGCCAAACTCTTCGCGGAGATCCCGGGCCATGACGTCGAGCAGAGAATGGTTTCCGCCGTGGCTGTTGTAGAACACCAGTTTCTTGAACCCGGCGGCGTGGAGACTGGCGGCGATGTCGCGAAGGACGCGGGTAAACGTTTCACGACCGACGCTGAGTGTTCCGGGAAATCCCACATGTTCGTTGCTCTTGCCGTAGCACACGGGAGCGAGCGCGTAGACCGGCAGATCCTTCGGCAGACGGGCGAGGGCGTGACCAAGGAGGAAGTTATTGAGCAGGGTGTCGGTGGCGAGCGGCAGGTGGTGTCCGTGCTGTTCGATGGCCGCGGTCGGCAGGATGAGCAGGGTGCGGTCGCGCGGGAGGGCATCCACCTGGGGCCAGGTGAAATAGGGGAGAAACCGTTCGGGAGGGATCCAGGTTTTCACAGGATGGAGGCGGCTTGGAGGCGTGGAACGGTGCTTGAAAGGCGGGTCAGGCGGCCACCGCGGCGGGCGGCGCGAGGTGTTCGAGAGAGGCGGCGAACCCCCTCATCTTGCCCGGGTTGAGAAGACCGCGTGGATCGTACGATTGCTTGGCCACCAGTTTTTCGTCGTCGGGCCTCCAGCGACCGGAGCCCTCGAGGAAGTTGACGTGTGGATTGGCGACCGAGACACCGAGGTCGGTGCAGGCCTGGATCACGTCGTTTATATGGGCGTCGGAATGATAGCGGACAACCGGAATGCTCCCCGGGGTGTACACGCCGTTGGATTTCATGAATTCGACGTGCAACAGGAAGTCGTTTCCGAAGCGCGCCTTCAATTGCCGCACCTGCTCGCGGAACCGGGTGGCCGAGAAGCCGCATTGAAGGTAGGTGAGACCGGGATCCGCCTTGAGTGCCCAGAGAGTGGTGTGGTTCCAGGTGTAGTCGCTCAGTGCCGCGCCGCGCCGGATTTCGGTCCAGGGAGCGGTGAAGACCGGCTGGCCTCCGGTACTGACGGCGGCGTGGGACAGGCGCTCCAGTTGATCGTCGGCCACCTCGATGAACGCGAGCGCTTTGCCGGTGGGAATCCACTTTTGCAACGGGCCAAAGAAGGAGGGGATGGGCCACTCGAAATTCGTGACCAGCCGTTTCCGGAACGATTCGTTGTGGGCGATGGCTTCCACGAAATCGAAGGACTTCGCATAGCTGTCATGGGCGATTGCGAGTTGGGCCCAGTTGGTCCGGGGTGCGAGACACAGCTCGACCTCGATGATGATTCCATTGGTGCCCCAGGCGTGCAGGACCCGAAAGATGTCGTGGCCCGCCAGTCGGATTTCCCGGGGTTCCGCCTCCATGGTCAGAATGGTCAGGGAATGGACCGTTCCATTCTCGCGAAGTCCGCCCCAGGTAATGCTCCCAATGCCACCGCTGCCTCCGGCACAGAAGCCGGCGACGCTGGCCTTCACCCAGGTGCTCGGATAGCACCGCAGTTCCCAGCCGGATCGGCGGGCCGCCGTCTCGATCGTGGCGAGTCGCGCGGCGGGTTCGCAACGGGCGACGCCCTCCGCGGTGACCTCCAGGACCTTGTCCAGCGCCGCGAGATCGACGACCAATCCGCCATGAGTGGGAATGCACTGACCGTAGTTTCCCGTTCCCGCACCGCGAACGGTGAGCGGAATCCGGCGGTGGAACGCGAAGCGGACGATGTCACGCAGTTGGGCCACCGAGCCGGGCTGCACCACGGCTTCCGCGAGGCGGCCGGCGAGGTCCCGTTTCAGGATCGGCGAATACCAGTAGAAATCCCGGCTGAGGGATTCGACCTGGGCCGGCTGTATGACGATCTGATCCTGGGGCAGGATCTCAGACAGAGCGTTGAAATCGGATGGAGTCATCGGGAAGAGCGCTGGAAATCGCGATGGATGGGGAGATCGGATCAGCTCGTTTTTGGGGCCGGACGTTTGGAATGCCGCCAGGTGCGGATCATCGCCTGCATCCGGGGATCTTCAAACAGGGCCACGCACTCCTTCCGGGCCACCGGTCCGGCGACGGTGCACTTCATGTCCGACCGGGTGGCCACGGTCCGGGCCGGGATATAAATCTGGGAACAATGCCGGGCGGCGTCAGAAATGGTAGCGCCGAACACGACCCGATCCACTCCCGACCACAGCGCCATGCTCATGCACATCGGGCAGGGTTCGCAGGTGGTGTACAGGGTGTAGCCAGTGAGGGTGAGTTTCTTGAGACGTTTGCAGGTGGCCCGAAGGACCCGGACCTCGGCATGGGAACTGGGATCATGCTCGTCGGCGACGGCGTTCAACCGGCGAAGTACCAAGCGGCCAGTGGCGGTTTCCACGACGTCCGCGCAGAAGGGAGACTGTCGGGGCGTGCCGAGCCAGCGGGCGGTCCATGCTGCAAGCCGCCGCATCCGCTCCAAGTCCGCGGCGGTGGATGAGGTCTCCTTCGATTTCGACATCGGCGGAGGTTCTGGAAGCAATCGGCAAGCCAGTCTGGCTCAATCTGGGGCCGAAGGTTACGTTTTGGCCCATTCACGGCGTGAATCCTGCGCGCCGGGATTTGCCGGGTCTGCCGACCCCTCCTGCTCTGTTTTTGATGAACCGCAAAAAAATCACCACGTTGCCGCTCAAAGAATTGCACGCGCTGCTGGGCTCCGGCGAGCTCACCGCCGCGGCTCTGGCGGCTGATTCCGCCGCCGCGGCGGCCGAAGTTCCCGGTTGCCCGATGTACCTGTGGCGTCCTCCGGAGGGCGATGTCGTTTCCCCGGTGACGCAGGGCGGGCCGCGTCGTCCGCTCGATGGTTTGCCGCTGTCGGTGAAGGACCTTTTCGATGTGGCATGTGTTCCGACCACCTGCGGCTCATCGTTCTTTTCCGAAACGCGGCCGGTTCCAAACGCCGACGCGGGTTATGTTCGACGGTGGCGGAATGCCGGCGCGGTGGTGAGTGGGAAGACACACTTGAACGAATTCGCCTACGGGATCACCGGTGAAAATCGCTGGTTTGGAGACTGCTGGATTCCGGGGTTTCCCGACCGGTTGACCGGTGGATCGAGCAGTGGCGCAGCGGCCTCGGTGGCAGCCGGTGCGGCCTGTCTGGCCCTGGGTACCGATACGGGTGGATCGCTGCGGGTCCCCGCGGCTCTCTGCGGTCTGGTGAGCTTCCGCCAGTCGCTGGGATTCGGCGAGATGGACGGGGCGTTTCCACTCGCCCAGGCCTTCGACACCGTCGGATGGCTCCAACGTCATTTGTCGGATGTGGCCTGGGTGGCGCAGGCGGTGCATCCAGAAATGCGTCCCGAAAGTCTCGATGCGGCTCCGCGGTTCGGCTGGCTCGACGGGCCCTTTCTCGACGGACTCAGTCCGGAGGTGGCCAAAGCCTGGGCTCAGTTTCGTGGGGCCGTGACGGCGGCGGGCGCGACGGTGACGGAACGTGCGACACCCGGGTGGGAGGATGCGGTGGGAATCTTCGTGCCCATTCAAGCCCATGAGGCGGCGCGCAATCATGCCCCGTTTCTTCCCGAATACCGTGACCGGTATGATCCGGCCATCGTCGAGCGATTGATGATGGGCGCGGCGGTGACTCCCGCGCAGTTGTTGGAATTGCAGGTCCGGCATGAACGGTTCTTGCGCGATTGCATCGACCCACTTTTTTCAAACAACGAGTTCCTGGTGGTGCCGGCATCCCCGGTGCCCCGACTCGAGCTCGGCGCCGATCACCGCAACACCCGGCCCCGATTGCTGCGATTGACCGCGCCGGCCAGCTTGGGCGGGCTCCCGGTGCTGACGGTTCCCTGCTGTCCCGACGGGGTTCCCGGCTGCGGGTTCCAGATTCTCGCGAGACGTGGTGCGGACTCCCGGCTTTGGGCCCTGGCGAGCTGGCTGGCGACCCGAATCTGAGAGTGCGTCTGAGAAAACAGCGGCACCGTCGGGCGGGTCGCGTGCTGGGCATAGCCACCGTGACCAATTCGCAACAGTTGGGCTTCCACGGAGCCCGGCGTTCCTGAGGGGTGGTTGCTGAAAACATCTCATCATGTTGCCGACTCAACTGGAATCCATCTCATGTTGAATCAAGGTTTGAAACCTGCCATTTGGGCTGTTTTTGCTGGTATTATTTCTTCTTCAGCAGTGGTCGCCCATCCGATTCCAGATCACCAATAGCGGGGTAAAATCGACGGGCCTGGAGGACGATGAAATGGGATGGCACGGCCCATGATGGATGTCGAAGCGTCTGCGACCCACAGGCCCCGTGATGTCCTCAATTCAACCCGTTCCAAATCAACCGACGATGAATCGACTCCCATCTCCCTGCATTCCCTTCCGTGTGGGTGGCGTTGCCACGCTTGCCATCCTCTCCGTTCTTTCCGGGGCGGCACAGACGGCCACCAACGCACCGGCCGTGATGGAGAAATCGGTCGTCGAAGGGCTCTCGCTCAACGAGACGATCCTCCCGACGGCGCGCCCGTTGAATTCAGTCCTGGGCGATGACCGCAGCATCGTCGACACCCCCCGGTCGGTCACCCTCGTGACCAAGGCCCAGATGGAGGCGCGCAACATCTCGCGCACCACGGATTTCGGTCAGTACGCCCCCGGCGTTTACACACCCAGCCGCTATGGTCTTGCGGGTGTCCCGGTGATGCGCGGCGACCTCGCGGAAATCTATCAGAACGGTCAGCGCGTCATCTACGATCGCAATTCACTTCTCCCAAGTTTCAACGGCGTCGAGGCGCTGGACATCGTTAAGGGACCTGGTTCGACGGTATTCGGTCCTCAGGGACAGGGACCGGGGGGCTATGTCAACTTCGTCACCAAGGTTCCCTACTTTGATGGTTTTCATGGGGAGGTGGATACGAAGATCGGAACGTATGTTCCCGGCGGGCAATCGTTCTTCAATCCCGAGTGGACCTTGGATTTTGGCGGGCCCATTTCCGACAAGCTCGCCTACCGGGTGAGCTACCTCGGTCGGGAAGGCGACACCTACTACCGGAACACCAAGGACAACACCCAGGACATTTTTGTAGCCCTGACGTGGCGTCCGAACGAATCCTGGACCTTCGACTGGAACGCTCAGTTCCTGACGCAGCGCATCAACGAGGTGATCGGCATCAACCGCGTCACACAGGAACTCATCGACGATCGCATCTACAACGCCGGCCCAGTGCTGCCGAACAACAAGTTCGGCGATCCCCTGACGTCCACCGGTGCGTTTGGTTCCAATTCCAGCTTTGGATTGCTGGATCTCTCCAAGACCTACAAGACCAAGATCTATCCCTACGACACGATCAATGGCGTCTTCGACAGCTCCGGCGGTCACCTGTTTCATTCGCAGTTGATCTCGACCTATATCATCAGCGATTCGGCGAAGATCATCAACCGGGCCTATGGTGAGACTCAGGAGAACAAGAAGCTCTCCGGATATGGCTACACCGAATACGTGCCCGAGGACTGGATGATCAACGACCGGACCGAGCTCCACTACGAGTTCGAGCCGAAACTGGGGAGTTGGCAGATTCCGGTTAAAACCATCAGCGGAGCGGACGTCCGCTACTCGAAGCTGATTTCCTACCAGGACTTCTCCGCGGAACCGTTCTTCCTGTACGATGCGACGGCCTCGCCAACGACGTATCTTCTGCCGAGTTACACACCGGGCACCAGCTATGGCGGCGGGTTCAATGTCCCTGGCGTTCCGGGTTACGGCGGCAATCCGTTCCCCAGTTCCGGAAATCAGGATTCCACTCTGACCCAGGCGGGTTTCTTCACCCAGTGGGACATGCAGTTGTTCGAGAAGTTTTCGATCGTGGCCGGCGGGCGTGGCGACTACATGGACGCCAGTGCTGCGAGTCCTGCGTTTGTCGAAAAGGCACGCGGCGGGTTTTACGACGCCTCCACGTCGGTGTTCGACAGTTCGGTCTACATCTCGGGCATCTACAAATTCACGCCGCAGATCTCAGGGTACGTGACCTATGACCTGGTCAATGCGGTTTCAGGCAGTGCGAACTTCGGTGGTGTGGACGGCACGGGCGGAGTGTCCGGGCTGAAACGCTCGCTCTCCACCGAGAGTGAATTGGTGGAAATTGGTTCCAAAGCGAGCCTGCTCAAGAACACGGTCTTCCTCGGCGCCGCGGCCTTTACGCAATCCCGCCTCGCACCGCAGTTGGCCGGGGCCCCGATTGGCATCGACACCCGCGGCCTCGAATTGGAGGCCTACTACCAGCCGAATCGAAACTTTAACGCGAGCGCCAACCTGACGGCTCAAGAGGCGTACCAGACCGACACCGGTTACCAGCAGACCGGCAATTACCTGGACGGCTATCCCACCACCTTCATCCAGGATGGTCAGCCCGGCACCGGGAACGGCAGTCCCAACTATAACTTCACGTCCCGCGGGAAAGTTCGGGCCGCCAGCGTGCCGAAGTTTCTGTTCAATGCCTACATGACCTACCAGTTCGATTCGGGCTTCGGTGCCAGCATCGGGCCACAGGTCCAGGGCAGCCAGTGGCAGAATCAGCAGGGCACGCTGATCATCCCGGCCCAGTACACGATCAACGCCTTCATCTTCTACAAGCAACCCAAGTGGGAGGTGCAGATCAATTTCTTCAACATCACCGACCAGCGGAACTGGACCTCCATCGATCCCGGATTTGCCGGCAACGATGTGATCTACGCCGAACAGCCGTTCCGGGTCAGCGGTCAGTTGAAATTCAAATTCTGAGTGTTGCTGCGTGTGTGTGTGCACCCTCCGTCCGCGCAAGCGGCGGAGGGCTTTTTGCAACCTACGCATGAATTCATATCCGATGCTGCGGACGACCCCCTCCGATTGATGCGACCTTCGCCCAATATCCGCGTGCCTGGGCACGGTATCCCACGGTGGTTCGCGCTGATGGGGTTGGTCCTCTCCCTGGCTGTCGCCGGTTGCCGGAAATCGGAACCGACAACGGCGGCCGATTCTCCACCGGCTGCCACATTGAATTTCATTCACGACTGGTACCCCGAACCCGAGCACGGCGGATACTATGCCGCTTCACTCAAGGGCATTTGGAAGGAACTGGGTCTGGAGGTGAAGATCCTGGTGGGTGGTCCGAATTCAGAGATCGAGAAACGCGTCGCGCTCGATCCGGTTGGTCTGGGCATCGTTCGTGGCGACGCGGTGTTCATCGCGGTCGAGCGTGGTCTCCCGATCGTCGCGGTAAATTCGTATTTCCAGCACGATCCCCAGGGCGTGATGGTCCGTGCCGATTCATCGGTGAAATCCTTCGCCGACCTGGAGAATCGGGACGTGGCCATGCAGGTCGGCGCCCCCTGGCTGCTCTATCTCCAGAAAAAATACGGACTCTCCAAACTTCGCGTCCGTCCGGTCACCGGAAGTGTCGCCAATTTCGTCAGCGACCCGGACTGGATCACGCAGGCCTATCCGACCTGCGAACCCTACTATGCAGCCAAGGGCGGGGTTCCGGCGCGCATGATTCAGATCAGTGACTCCGGGTTTGATCCCTACCGCGTGATCATCGCCAACAAACAACTGGTCGCCCAGCACCCCGAGCTCGTGGCCAAATTCAGCCTCGGGGCCTATCGCGGCTGGCAGGAGTATTTCCGGGATCCGCAGCCGATTCACGATCATATCCTCAAAATCTCGCCCACCATGGAAATGGGCGGCATGCGGTTCAGTTATGTCAAAATGCGGGAATTGAAGCTCGTTGAAGGCGATGCCGCGAAGGGCGAACACACGGGCGCTGTGGATTTGAAGCGGTGGGAGGATCTGGGCAAAATTCTGCTCGATCTGGGAGTGATCAAAAAGACCGCGGTGATCGGAGATGTCGTCACGGATGCGTTCACTCCGCGGAAACTTAACCACGATCCCACTCTTCCGGCGCCGGTCTGGACGGAGGCACCGATTCCAGGTCGATAAACCGTTCGAATGCCGCGCTTGGGGAAGAGTGCCGTTTCACACACCTGACAACCGACCAGGAATCACCAATTCTTTCGTCATGGCCAAAACCGCCCGCCTGCTGATCCGCAACATCGGCCACCTCGTCACGATGGATGCGGAGCGGACGGTCCTTCGCGATGCCTGGCTGTTGGCCGAGGACGGCGTGATCCGATCGGTCGGCACCGGACCGTTGCCCCGCGTTTCCGGCGCGGAACGGGTGGATGCCAGGGGTGGAATTGCCACGCCGGGGTTCATCAACACCCACCACCACATGTTTCAAAATCTGGCCCGGGCATTCGGGCCGATTTCGAATCTACCGCTGTTGCCGTGGCTGGCGGGACACGTACCGCTCTGGCGGCACTTCACTCCGGACGATCTGTGGATCGCGACCCAGGTGGCCTGCGCCGAGTTGATGCTGACCGGTTGCACGATGACCAGTGATCATCACTACCTGTTTCCGCGCGATGGAAGTGTCGCCATGTTGGATGCTGGATTTGAAGCCGCGGCGGAAATGGGCATCCGCTATGTCGGCTGTCGCGGTTCCGTCAATGAACCCAGCGACATCATGCCCGAATGGTCGACTCAGGATCTGGACGTGATCCTGGCCGACTGTCAGCGCCTGCATGACCGGTTTCACCAGACGGGCCGTGGCGCGATGGCTCAGATCGCCTTTGCCCCGTGCACCGTTTTTGGATGCAGCGGTGAACATTACCGCGAGTCGGCTCGCCTGGCTCGTAACCTCAAGGTCCGGCTCCATACCCACTGCGGTGAAACAGTCCCGGAAAACCGCGACTCGATGGAACGACTGGGAAGCCGGCCGTTCACCTACATGGCCCGGCATGGATGGGAAGGGGACGATGTCTGGTTGGCACATGGGATCCACTTTTCGGATCGAGAAGTGGCCCATCTCGGCCGGACCCGCACGGGTGTGGCGCATTGTCCGTGTTCCAACATGCGCCTCGGTTCGGGCGTTTGCCGGGTGAACGACCTTCGTAAGGCGGGAAGCCCGGTCAGCCTGGGTGTGGATGGTTCGGCGTCCAACGATTCCGGTCACATGCTCAATGAAGTCCGGCAGGCCCTGCTCCTCACCCGAGTGGTCCATGGCGCCGGTGCGATGACTCCAATGGAGGCACTGGAATTGGCGACGCTCGGCGGGGCGCGCAACCTGGGTCGCGCTGCCGATCTCGGTTCGTTGGAGCCGGGGAAATGCGCGGATCTGGCGATTTTCCCGATCGAGGACCTGTTCAGCAGCGCGGCGGAAAATCCGGTCGATGGATTGGTGCTCTGCCATGCGCGGACGGTGGACACTCTCGTGGTCCACGGCCGGGTCCGCGTGGCCGAGGGACGCCTGATCGACATCGATCTTCCGCAACTCCTGCTGCAGCACGGCCGTGCCGCCCGCCGGATTCACAAAGGATATTCCCGATGAATGTTTGCCTGTCACGCCTGCGGATCCTGGTTGCGATTGTTGCCATCACTCTTCGGACCCATGCCGCCGAACCCGTCCACATCCGCCTGGCCACCGACTGGTATCCGCAGCCTGAGCACGGAGGATTTTATCAGGCGTTGTTGAAGGGATATTACAGCGCGGCGGGATTGGAGGTGGAGATTCAGCCGGGCGGTCCCAACGCGTTCGCCGTGCAGCGGGTTGGGACGGGGCGAACGGACTTCGGCATGGGCAGTGGGGATGATGTTTTGATGGCCTGCGACCGTGGCATCCCGGTTGTGGCGGTCGGAGCGACGATGCAGAACGATCCGCAGGGGATCATGGTGCACGACGACTCATCAATTCGGACTCTGGCGGATCTGGAAGGGCATACCGTTGCGGTGGTTCCGGGCACGGCGTGGTTTCCGTTTCTGGTGAAGAAGTATGGTTTCAAATCCATCCGTGAGATTCCCCACACCTTCAGCGTCGGCAGTTTTGTGAAGGATCCGGGATATGTTCAGATGTGTTTCCTGACCAGTGAACCGTTCTTTGCCCAGCTTCAGGGCGCGAAGCCACGGGTGATGTTGATCAGCGAATCAGGGTACGCGCCCTATCGCGTCTTTTTCACCCGGCGCGATTTTCTCCAGAAGAATCCGACGGTGGTGAAGGCGTTTGTCGAGGCCAGTTACCGCGGTTGGCGTGAATACCTCGCCGATCCGTCCGCGGTGAACGCCGAGCTGGCAAAGCGGAATCCCGAGCTGACTCCGGCCAAAATGGAGTACTCCGCCCGGATGATGGTGGAGTACAAGTTTGTCCTCGGTGATCCCGCAAAGGGCGAAATCCACGGAGCGATGCGGGTACGACGCTGGCAGGCGCAGTTCGACACCCTCAAGGATCTCAAGGTGATCAAGGGCAACTTCAATCTCGCCGACGCGTGGACCGACGCCTTCTGTCCAAAACCCTGAACCGACCCCGAGCCATGTTGGAACGTCTCTCGAAGATCGCACTGGTCGCTGCCGTCGCCCTGTTCCTCGCGATCGTCGCTGCGAACAACATTATCGACTATGGCTCCAACCTCGAATTTGTCCGGCACGTGCTGTCGATGGACACGACGTTTTCGGGCAACCGGCTGAAGGGACGGGCGCTGACCGAACCGTGGATTCATCATGTCTTTTATTCTGGGATCATCGCCTGGGAATGGGTCGGGGCGATTTCCATCGGCTGGAGCGCTGGGATTCTTTGGCACCGTCGCAGCGCTTCGGCGGCCGTGTTCAACGCTGCCAAGTCACCCGCCGTGGCCGCGCTGAGTCTCAATCTTCTGCTCTGGTTCACGGCATTTCTGACGGTCGGCGGGGAATGGTTCGCGATGTGGCAGTCGCAAATCTGGAATGGTCAAAACGCCGCGTTTCGAATGTTCGCCTGCATCGGAATCGTCCTGCTCTTCCTGAAAACGTCCGATTCCGAACTTCCTCCGAACTAGTGGGTCGTGCAGCCTTCGGTCCGGCCTATTGCCGCACCATGAGCCTTCGCCTTCAACGCCTCGCCGACCTCGGCCTCACCCTTCCCAATCCGCCGCCGCCCGGTGGCAACTACCTGCCGTTTCGACGGACGGGTTCACTGCTGTACCTGCCGGGAACCATCGCCAGTCGCAACGGCGAGCTGCAATTCCGCGGAAAGGTCGGCGTGGATTTGACGTTGGAGCAGGGCTACGAGGCGGCGCGTCTGTGCGCGCTGAACCTGCTGGCCTGCGTGCAGGCGGCCACCGGATCGCTCGAATCGATCCAGCAGGTGATCAGCGTCTCGGGCTACGTGAATTGCGCGGCGGGATTTGCCGACAGCCCGAAGGTCATCAATGGCGCGAGCGATCTGCTGGTGGCGTTGTATGGCGATGCCGGACGTCATGTCCGCGCCGCGGTAGGGGTGGCCGGCCTGCCGATGAATTCCGCGGTCGAAGTCCAGATGATCGTGGAATTGAACGGGTGAGTGGGATCGGCGTTTGGCGGCGAGGTGCCCGCCGTGCTCGAAAGGCTGCGCGCCGGTCTTTTGTGGAGTGCGGGGGCAGAGCGAAGCGTCGACACCGCTGTGG
>CAIVQB010000123.1 GCA_903907925.1 uncultured Verrucomicrobiota bacterium | reverse complement strand
GCGGTGGATCAGCCGTGGTGGGTCGAATGCATGCCCAACGTTGTTCCAACGGGCTTCCATAGGGGGCCGTTTCAAGATGTGCCCGGAAACCAGTCGTGCGGGTGCGGGCGCTTGAATCCGCGGAGGGCTGCGCTTAGTTTTCCGCCCGGCGCACTACCCACGCCCCCGTCTGCATGATGCCCATATCACGTTCCCCCATCGGCAACCGCTTTCTTCACTTCATCCTGAGCTGGCTCATCGTTTCCGGTCTGCTTCTCGGAAGTTTGGAAGCGGCCTCTTCGTACGCCGGATTCTACACCGGCTACGTTTACATCAGCGTCTCCGGCAGTGTGTCGGTTCCAGAAACCGCCGCCGGCGCGGCTGCCTTCACCGTCGACGGCAACGGTGCCATCACCGGCAGCCTGAACGGCACGGTGGACACCAGCGGCACCATCGCTTGGGCCACCAACCCGACCGGATTCACCACTGGCACGATCAGCGGTGCCGTCCTGGCTGCAAAAACGAGCAAGGACGGCAGCGGCGTGACCACCACCCAGCGCATCGCGGCGACCAACACCGCCGGTGGATTCGGCGGCGGTGCCACCGTCGCTCAAAGCCTGGTGTGGCGTCGTCCCTTCCCCACCGGTGCCAACCTGCGTGCCGTCACCTTCGGCGGCGGGAAGTTCGTCGCCGTGGGACCCGGAGGCAGTGTGGCGACTTCCGGCGACGGCACCCATTGGCTGGCGGCCAATGCCAATACTCCCAAGGAACTGACTGGAGTCGCCTTTGGCAACGGCATCTACGTCGCAGTGGGCGTGGCTTCCACCGTGATCACCTCCCCGGACGGCCTGGCGTGGACCGCCCGCAGCACGCCCGCCAGTCCATTTCAAAATTTCATTGGAGTGGCGTTCGGCAACGGCGTCTTTGTCGCGGCCAACCTGGTCAACGAGGTCTTCACCTCAACTGACGGCATCGCCTGGACCAAGGTCGTCAACGCGTCCGTGGGCACCTCGTGGAACAATCTAAAATACGTGGGCCGCCAGTTCGTCCTGGTGGGACAAAACAACGCGCTCGGCCGGATCAGCACCTCGGCCAACGGAACCACCTGGAACGCGGAGGTCAAACCCGACACCGCGGGAGCCGGCATCTCCGACGTGGCCTTCGGAAACGGTAAATGGATCGCCCTGGCCGCCAATGGAACCAAGGCGGTCACCTTCAGCAATCCCACCGCCAGTGACGCCACCGTCATCGCCGCCAACGGCCTGGGAAACGCCATTGGCTTTGTGAACGGCTTGTTCGTCTCGGACACCCGATTCTATTCGTCAGACGGCCTCACCTGGAAACGCGATTCCTATCCCACCGCCCAAGTCCGGGCCTTCGCCAACGCAAACGGATTGCTGGTGGCGGCCGGAGCAACACTCACCACCACCTCCGACGGAAAGGTGTGGACGATCCAAACCCAGGTCCTGCCGTTGACGACGGTAAACGGCGTGGGACTCAACGGTCCGGTCGGTGGCCGGATCTACGACGAGACCTCCTACATCAACGCGCAGGGACAATTTCATTATCTCCGGCTTGGAGTCGGCGGGCTCATCGATGAACGCCCCACCACCACTTCAACCTACACCAACGTCGTCTCGCCAACGTCCAGCACGCTGCGCGACGGCATTGTGTCGAGGAATGGTTCGATCGTCGTCGGAGACGATGGGACCATTCTCCGCTTCGGAACCGGCATCAATGCGTGGACCAACGTGCCGTCCGGCACCAGCGCGCATCTCCGGAGCGTCGCGGGTCCGGACGATTTCAATTTCGTGACCGTCGGAACGGGCGGAACCGTTCTGCGAACCGGAACCAGCGGACAAATCTGGCTCGCCGCCAATGCCGGCACAACATCGGACCTCAACCGGGTCGCGTATTTCAGCGGCAGCGGATTCAACTACTACGTCGCGGTCGGCGACTCCGGCGTGATTCGCAAGTCCGTCGATGGCACCACCTGGTCGACGCTGAATTCCGGCACCACCCAGCGGCTTGTCGGCATCGGCAACCGGACAGCGGGCACCATCAAACTGGTGGCCGTCGCGGACGATTCCACGGTGCTGGTCTCCGACAACCACGGCACGAATTGGAGCGCACTCACCGTCAACGCCCCGTTTCCGATCATCACCGCCGACGGTGCCACCGCGTATGGCGTTGGCGGATTCCAAATGGCCGCGCCCGACAACGGAACCAACTGGTCCTACGCGCTGCCCAAGGTCGGCAGCCTGCTTGGAATCGGGCACGGAAACGGACGCTATGTGATCTTGGGAGGGCAATACCGGCTGTATTCGACTGACCTCGAGAACTGGATTCCGGCGACGGTGTCCTACGGCCACAACAGCGTGGTCTTTGGCAACGGCGTCCTGGTCTCAGTCGGGTCGGGTTCCAATACCGAGGGACGCGGTTATGTGAGCACCTCCGTCGATGGAAACGAGTGGACCGACCGCATCACGCCAACGCAGATTCCGCTCAATGCGGTCACCTACGCCGGCAGCCGGTTCGTCGCGGTCGGTGATGGCGGAACGATCCTTAGTTCGACCGACGGCATAAACTGGGTGAACCGGACACCCGCCCGGAATGCCTCGCCCCTGCGCGGAGTGGCGTACGGCAACGGCGTGTTCGCCGCCATCGGCCAGGGCAGCATCCTGCGCTATTCCTCGGACGGGGAAACCTGGGTGTCCTCCGGCACCTCGGGCGCCACCCTGAATTCGGTCACCTTCGCCAATGGCCTGTTCGTGGCCGTCGGTGACAACGGTGCGATCCGAACCTCCACCAACGGGATCGCCTGGACCGCCCGCACCTCGACTCCCGGAATCAACAGTACGCTCCAATCCGTCCGTTACGCCGGTGGCCGGTTCATCGCGGTCGGCAATCTCGACAGCTCAGGCGATGGGGCCGCGCTGGTTCATTCCACCGACGGCACCAACTGGACGAAGGAGGTCTCCAACATCGCCTTCGCCCTCAGGGCCTCGGTTGTGGCCGCCGGAAATTATGTCGCCGTCGGAGACAACGGAACGGTGGTCTCCGCACCGGTTCAGGACAGCGATTCGCCGCTCGTGATCGGCCAGCCTCTTCCCGTAGTTCAAACCGTCCTTTCCGGTGCCAACGTGATCCTCAGCGTCACCGCCAGGGGTGCCGGATTGCAATTCCGCTGGCTCAAGGACGGCACGCCTCTAAGCAACGGTCCCGGTCTTTCCGGTTCTGACACCGCCACGCTCAGTCTCACCGATGTCGATGTCCTCGATCCGGGACGTTATCAGGTTTCCATTTGGAACAATGCGGGCAGCACCCTCAGTGAAGCGGTCGCCCTGCAGGTCAACGGGCCACCCATTGTCGTCGTCCCCCCGTCGTCAGTTACCACCGGCAAGGCGGGGTCGACCAACTTCACGGTGGTTGCGGTGGGTCCCGGGCCGTTCTCGTATCAATGGCGGCACAACGGCGAGAATCTCGTCGACGGAGGCCGGATCAGCGGATCGAAATCGTCGCGACTCAACCTGTCCAACCTCGCCGGCACCGACGAGGGCAGCTACGACGTGGTCGTCAGCAATGCTTTCGGACCCAGCGTTCCCAGCACTCCGGCACAACTCACCGTTTTGCGCCCGCCGACGATTCTTCAGCCTCCCCTGCCTCTCAACTTGGATGAGGGCCAGACGATCTCGCTGTCCGTGCAAGTCGATGGATCACCCACGTTGGCCTACCTGTGGAAACGCAATGGAATCACCCTGATCAACGATTCCCGTATTTCCGGTGCCACCAGCGCCACCCTCACCCTGAACGGAGCCCGGGTCAGCGACGCCGGCAGCTACACGGTCACCGTCACCAACGCGTTCAGCCCGCCCGTCGTCAGCCCGGCGGTTTACGTCTCAGTTCTCGGAGCCGGTGCTTTCCATCCGCAATTCACCTTCAGCGGAACCGGCACGATCTGGGACATTGCGCCTTCGGGCGACGGCCGCTTCCTGGTCGCCGGTGACGGCACGCTCACGGCGTCCGGCCGGACTTGGTCGCGTCTCGCCAAGATTGATTCCAACGGTGTTCCCACCCTGACCTTCGCCACCACCAACGCCACCCGGATTGCCAACGGCACCATCCGCACGCTTGCCGTCCAGGCCGACGGACAGATCCTCGCCGGCGGCAGTTTCTTTCAATGGGGCGGAAACGCGTCCTACGGCTACGCGGTGCGGTTGAGCGCCGACGGAATTCTCGACACCACCTTCCAACCAAATCCCGGATTGATCGTGAAGAAGATGCTGGCATTGCCGGGCGGAAAAACCCTCCTTGGCCGAACCGGACTTGGATTCGCCACCAGTCGCGTCAACCGCTATGAGGCCTCGGGCGCGCTCGACGGCTCGTTCAGCGAGATCACCAACCTCAACCGGGAGCTCTTCGGACTG
Organism: uncultured Verrucomicrobiota bacterium; assembly: GCA_903907925.1. Lineage (GTDB taxonomy): Bacteria > Verrucomicrobiota > Verrucomicrobiia > Limisphaerales > UBA9464 > CAIVQB01. The sequence goes on along the minus strand of CAIVQB010000123.1, from coordinate 3,052 downwards.
GCGCAGCAGAGTGATGGAACGATCTGGTTGTCCGGCGTGTTCGGGCTGAAGCGGGCAACCGCCGCCGGGTCCAATCCGATTGCGGTCACCACCTTCGCCCCGTTTCCTGAGATGTTTCAGGTCTATGTCGGACCCGACGACCGGATCTATTACAGCGACAACAACGGACAGTATTTCGGGCGATTGAATCCAGACGGTTCGCGCGACACCTCCTTCGCCCTCACCATCGAAGGCCACGTCAACGACATGGCCTTCCTGCCGGGCGGCCGCGCGGTGATTGTCGGCGATTTCAAGACCGTCAATGCGACCACCAACGCCTACATCGCCATCGTGGAGAACAACGGCAATCTCTCCACGGGGTTCACCTCGCCCTACACTTGGACGGCGGCAGGTTCCCTCAACTCCATTGAAATGCTCGCCGACGGCAGCGCGCTGGTCGGCGGCACCGTTCAACTAACGCTGCCGACGATCCAGTTCTATCTTCAGCGAGTGCAGGTTGCGCCCAGAACTCCCCCGGAAGCAGGTCTTACCTTTGCGCAATGGCGGATCGACAACGCCCTGCCCTCGGGTCAGGACGGACCCGGTGACGATCCCGACGGCGATGGTCTTTCCAACCTGGCGGAATTCGCACTCGGAACGCCGCCGCTCAAATCTCAGGCGCGCGGATTGCCCGCGGGACGGATCACCTCCGAAGCCGGCGAGGAATACCCGACGATCTCCTACATTCGTCGAAAAAATCTCACCGGCGCGACGATCGTAGTGGAGGCGTTCACTGCCATTCCATTTGGCACAGGGGTGCCGATCACCCAGGTGGGTTCGCCAGAGGATCTCGGTGATGGAACGGAACGCGTCACCGTCCGTGCACAAACGTCGTTGCGGACGCTTCAGCAGTACTTTTTCAGGACACGAGTGACCGCCCCCTAATGCGGATCCGATCGACTCTTCAGCAATCCGTGCGATTCCGTGAAATCAGTGTCCTCTGCGCTTCTCTCGAATCGTTCAGGATAGGCCACAGGATCGCAGCGAACCCGAAGGATCGCCGCCCGTTTCCTGCCCCGCCGTTCACGGCAGGGACGTGGTGCCCATCAGGAAGCGGTCGCACTCGCGGGCCGCGCCGCGGCCTTCGTTGAACGCCCAGACCACCAGGCTCTGACCGCGACGGCAATCGCCGGCGGCGAACACTTTGGGAATGCTGGTGGTGTAGGTGCCGTGCTCCGCCTTCACGTTGGAGCGCTGATCCCGGTCGACGGCGAGGGATTCCAGGAGCGGCTGTTCGGGTCCGAGAAAACCCATTGCCAGCAGCACCAACTGGGCGGGAACGACGCGGTCGGTCCCCGGAACATCCACCGGAATGAACTGCCCCTTCTCGTTCTTCTCCCACTTGATCTCCACCAGATGAACGCCGGCCACGCGACCCTGGTCGTCGGTGACGAACTTCTTCGCCGTCGTCACATACACGCGCGGATCGGCACCGTACTTCGCGGCGGCCTCCTCCTGGCCGTAGTCCATTTTGTAGGTCTTCGGCCATTCGGGCCAGGGATTGTCCTTCGCGCGCTGCGCGGGCGGGCGCGGGAGAATCTCCACCTGAATGAGGCTGCGGCAGCCGTGCCGCATGGAGGTGCCGACGCAATCGGTGCCGGTGTCGCCGCCGCCGATGATGATCACGTCCTTGCCCTCGGCCGAAATCGCGGGGGCAGTCTTGTCGAGAAGGGCCTTGGTGTTGCCGTGGAGGAATTCCATGGCGAAATGGATTCCCTTGAGCGACCGCCCCTCGATGGGAAGGTCGCGTGGCTTGGTGGCGCCAGTGCAGAGCACCACGGCGTCGAATTCCTCGAGCAACTGTTGTGAAGTGATGTCGCGGCCCACTTCGCAATTGCACTTGAAGGCCACGCCCTCGCGTTCCATCTGGCGCAACCGGCGGGTGACCACCTCTTCCTTGTCCAACTTCATGTTGGGAATGCCGTACATCAGCAGTCCACCCGGGCGATCGGCCCGTTCGAACACCGTCACCCAATGGCCGGCTCGATTGAGCTGGGCGGCGGCACACAGTCCCGCCGGACCCGAACCGATCACCGCCACCTTTTTGTCGGTCCGTTTCTTCGGCGGCTGTGGCTTGACCCAATCCTGCTCCCAACCGTGGTCAATGATGGTACATTCGATGTTCTTGATGGTGACCGGTGGAGCGTTGATGCCGAGGACGCAGGACCCTTCGCACGGCGCGGGACAAACCCGTCCGGTGAACTCGGGGAAGTTGTTGGTCTTGTGCAGACGCTCCAGCGCCTCCTGCCAGAGACCGCGGTAGACCAGGTCGTTCCATTCCGGGATCAGATTGTTGATCGGGCATCCACTGGCCATGCCGCTGACCAGCGTACCGCTGTGGCAGAAGGGAATGCCGCAGTCCATGCACCGGGCCGCCTGGTCGCGCAGATTCTTGTCATCCATGTGCTCGTGGAATTCATTCCAGTCGCGGATGCGTTGAAGCGCGCCGCGATCCAGCGGCAGCTCACGGATGTATTCGAGGAATCCAGTGGGTTTACCCATTTCTCAGTCTCGTTCGGGGTGCAAGAGGGTGGTGGGAGGCAACGGTGGTTCTTAACCGCCGCCGACGCGCGCGGCGTCCTTTGAGTTCATTTGGAACGCGGCGTTCAGCGCGTCGTCGCCAGTCAATCCATCGGCCTGGGCCTTCTGAATCGCCTGCAGGACGCGCTTGTAATCCTTGGGCATGACCTTGACGAACTTCGGCGCGAAGCGGTCCCAGTCGGCCAGGATTCCCGCGCCGCGGCTGCTCCGGGTGTTGATCGCGTGATTGCCGATGATGGTGCGCAGATCGGCCAGATCGGTGGCATCCGGCTTCTCCAACGCCACCATCTGCATATTGCAACGGGTGGCGAAGTCGCCCTTCTCATCCAAAATATACGCAACACCGCCGGACATGCCGGCGGCGAAATTCCGGCCCGTGGTTCCGAGGATCACCACCTTGCCGCCGGTCATGTATTCGCAGCCGTGATCCCCCTCTAAGCCCCGTCTCCCCCTCTAAGCCCCGTCTCCCCCT
>CAIVQB010000122.1 GCA_903907925.1 uncultured Verrucomicrobiota bacterium | reverse complement strand
CCCCTTCCGCTTCATTCGAGCACTCCTTCCAGTTAGGGGCGCATGACGTTGAGCACCCCGCAGTTGCAGGCGAACCGGGAAAGGTTCTCGGGCGTCACTTGCCGCTTGGTGGGTTTGGCGACCGCACGCCCGACATGCTGCCTCGAAACTCGCGGTTTGACGCCGGCTACGCCGACCGTTGCATCTCCACGCGCCGCCAGACGCGGGCGTAGGCCCACCACCTGTTGGCGGTGGGGACGGCGATCCCGAGGATTTCGGCCGTCTCCTGAATGACGTGATGGGAATTAGTGGAATGTTGGAATGTTTGGTGTCCAGCCAGTGGGATTGAATCCGCAAGCAGGAAAGCAGGAGTGGAAAAACAACGAAGACACGAAGTCGCAAAGTTCGGAAAGTTGGGACTTTGGACCTTGGACTTCATCCCCCTTTGGGGCCCACGCACTCACCTCAAGGACCTGTAACCTGCCTTCGTGGCTTCGGATCCCACCCGGCGGCATAGAGGGTTGACCACCCTTCGCGTCGACTCAATTGCACCTCGGAGGCCGTCAATCGTAGCCGAAGCCCACGGCTCTCATCCAGCAACTCGATGTAAGTCGTGGTCCTAGCCACTTCCTTGAAACGCCAGATCTCTCCGCCCTGATTCATCTCGGCCCACGCACCGGCGTCCTTCCGCTCAAAGAGTCCACCTCCGTTCGCGCCGTAGCGGAACCTGGTGGTTTCGGCCGGCAATTGTTGCGGCGCGTCCACCGCAGCGACGTACGCCGCCCACAAGTCGTCGGCGCTCCGACCCGTGATTTCACGGAAGGTTCCCGGTCCGTACGCATCTCCGCGCAGGGCTGTGTTGAGCCGGCGTACGATGCCCGGTGACGCATCGCCTTCCAGCCACAATAGAAACCCGCCCGCCGTCTGGTAGCCGTCCGTGTACGGATGCGGCTTGGCCGGTCTCGGGAATCTCTCCAGCGGCCACGCTTCGAAGAGGCCGTAGCGGATGAAGTCCGCGATACCTTCCGTGACCCAGCCCTCCCGATTCTCTGGGTAAGCCTGAACAACGTGCACCAATTCGTGCACCACCACGCCTCGCGCATCCTCTGGGTGGTCGCGGACCCATTTCGAAGACAGCGTGATCCTGCGACCGGATGCCGCGGCGACCCCGTCATAATCCGGGCTCAGCTCGATAACCACATCGGGCAATTCAACGCGAGGCGAGGACGAGAGAAGATTGCCGAGCCGCGGATACCACTCGTTGGCCATGCATTCCGCGGATTCGGCCCAGGCGCGGTGTTCCTGCGTCCGCGACGAATCGATTGAAACGCGTCCGCGGCCATCCGCAGCGGCGAGGGGTACGAACGTCAGCAGCACGGCCAAGAGGTGAATGAAGCGCAAGCTCCTAACCTTCGCCGAACCCCATTTTGAAATCAACCCGACACACTTGTTTGCAAGTGACGATGTTTTGGGAGACCCCATTCAACTGGCAGTTTCACTGGCAGTGGCCACACCGCGCCCGACTGGCACGTTCGACCTGAGATTTACGAAGAGACGCGAGGGTCGGAATCGTCCGACTCCCGCCTGTAACCGCTTGTAAGATATCGGGTTTTGCTGGGATTTCAAGTAAACTCTGCTTGCGGACGCCATCCCCGATCTGCGCCAAAAGTTTTGTTACCCGGGGAGTGGTGGCTGGTTTGAGTGAACCGGTCGTTGCGCCAGAAGTCGGTGTTACCCGACGTGGACAACGACATGAGCCAGAAAACTCGGAAGGAAGTGCTGGG
>CAIVQB010000121.1 GCA_903907925.1 uncultured Verrucomicrobiota bacterium | reverse complement strand
GTCGACGCTTCGCTCTGCCACTGCACTCCACAAAAGACTGGCACGCCGCCCATGGAGTGCGGCGAGAAGCGGAGCGCCACGCCGCTTTGGAACAGGTGGCGCGAACCCGGGGGTCAGAAGAATCCAGGCGCGTTGCCCGTGACGCTGAAGAACGACGTTGGGAGTTCTGCTTGAATTCCGGGCAAGCGGTGCACCGGCGGTGTTCCGTGACACCCGGGCTCCACAGCGGTGTCGACGCTTCGCTCTGCCACCGCACTCCACAAAAAGGCGTTCGCTGGGGTTGGGCGGCGAGGTCGGAGACGGTGCCGCGCCCTATCGGGAGACCGGGTGCACCAACCGGGCCTTCCACTCATCAGCCTTGAATCCGACCCAGCCACCGTCGGCGGTCACCACGAATGGACGTTTCACCAGATTGCCGTTCGCCGCCAGCAGGGCGAGCGCCTGATCCACGGTCAATTCTGGTAGCCGAATCCCGAGCCCCATCGCCCGATAATCTTGTCCGGAGGTGTTGAACAACCGCCGAATATCGCCGCCGGTCGCCTTCAGTACCCTCTTCAATTCGACAAGCGTCGGAGGCTGTTCGCGGATCGAAATCACCTCATGTCGGACGCCGGAATCCTGCAGAAATCGCAGTGCCTTGCGGCAGGTGTCGCAGCCGGCGTAGGCGTAGACGCGGAGGGATGGGGGATTTGTTTTCATTACGCGTTTTAAGGGAGATTGGGAATCCGCCGGAATGAGTCGGTTGTTGCGTCAACGTCAGAAAAGGACGGCTTTGATGAATTGCGCGATCGACTCCGGCTGTTTCCGATTCTTTCGGACCACCACCGCGAGTTCCCGGGAGAATCCGGGACGAATCGCGATGCGGCGGACGCGACGACGGTCTCCGTAAAGCGCCAGGACCCGGTGAGGAACCAGGCTGACCCCGAGGCCGAGGGAGACCAGATTTGTGATGACGTCAAAGCTGTCCGCCTCCATGGCCGGCACCACATGCCAGTCGTGTTCCCCGAACCATCGGCGAAGGCCGGCGCCGGTCTCGCATTCCCCATCGATCAGCAGCCAGTTCTCATTCCGCAGCAGTTTTTTGAGTGTTCCAATGGAGGCGCGTCCGAGACTCGCAGGCAGGGCAATGCCCGGCGGTGTGATCAGTGTGAATTCGTCGCGGAATTGGTGTGTGCAGGCCAACCCCAGCGGAAGCCGCCGCGGCGGCGACAGCAGCCCGACATCGAGATCACCCGTAGCGATTCCCTCCAGAATCTCACGCGCCGCCCGCTGCACCACTCTCAATTGGACGGTGGGATGGGTACGTCGGAAGGAAAAGAAGTAGCCGGGATAATAGGCGAGACCAATGTCCCGGGCGATGCCCACCCGCAGACTCTGGGGCGCGAGCTGAAACTCCCGTTGGAGATCCCGCAACGTTGCATCAGCGGCCGCGATCAACGACCTGGAACGCTGTTGAAGTAGATGTCCCGCGGCCGTCAAACGGACCTGCCGGGTGGTCCGCTCAAACAGCGTGATTCCCAGTCGGATCTCAACACCCCGAATCTGCCGGGTGACCGCGCTCTGGGTCAGCCCCGCGTGACGGGCCGCCTTGGTGAAGCTTCCCGATTCGGCCACCAGATGAAAGAGCCGCAGTTCGTACAGGTCGAAGGCGTTGACGGCCGGAAGTTCAGTCATTCACGAATGGAATGAGTTCTATTCTATTAATGAATTTAAAGCAATTCAAAGGATGCGATTCACTGGAGGAGTCCGGTCCAATGGGATCGGGAATCGAAGCCTCCAATCATGAATTCATCCACCACCCAATCCAGTTCACCCTCCTCGTCGCGACTTCCCCAAAACGCTCCCGGCGAATTCTACGTTACTGCCGACTGTATTGATTGCGACCTCTGCCGCGAGGTTGCGCCCGACACTTTCCGGCGTCACAACGACATCGGCTTCACCATCGTCCACCGGCAACCCATGACACCCGATGAACGGGCCAGCGCAATCGAGGCACTGGCGGGCTGCCCCATCGAGGCAATTCAACGCGATACGCAATCGCCGGAGTCGATCCACTAGTCCGGCTCTCCAGCATTCCACCGACCTTAAATCGCGAAGTCGTTGTACTCGGGTTTCACCGCTTCGAGGGCGGGATGGAGCATTCCGGCGGCCACGGTGGCGTTGGTGCCCTGTTCGATCAGGATGAAGGAACCGGTGAGGCGGTTGATGTTGTAGCCGTCATAGATGAGCGGGCGCGCGGTCTTGAGGCGAACCTCGCCGATGTCGTTCATCGCCAGTTCGGGCGGCTCGGGCTGGGCATCGTAACTGCGGATGTCGATCCGGCTTTCCAGGGCCGAAACCATCACCTGCACGGTCTGGCTGGTGTGTTTGAGGAAGTATTTGCGCCCCCGCTGCAACGGACGCGGATTCATCCAGCAGACGGTGGCGCGCAGTTCGGTTCCCGCACCGGGCAACCCGTCCAGTCCGACGATCATGTCGCCGCGGCTGATATCGAGATCATGTTCCAAAACAAGCGTGACTGACTGCGGACAAAACGCCTCCTCCACCGGTCCGTCATAGGTCCAGATCTGCTTCACGGTGCTCTTGAACCCGCTCGGCAGGACCATGATCTTCTGGCCGACCTTCACGATGCCGCCGGCAATCTGGCCGCTGAGTCCGCGAAAATCGTGCAGTTCACGATCGGTCGGATTATTGGGCCGGTTCACCCACTGCACCGGCAATCGGAATCCGTTGAGATTCCAGTCGCTGCCGATGTGCAGGCTTTCCAAGTGGCCCAGTAACGTCGGCCCGACATACCACGGCGTCTTTTTTGACGGTTCCACCACATTGTCGCCATTCAGCGCGCTGATGGGGATGAACTTCACGTCCTTCATGTCGAGACGCGGCAGGAAGGTCTCGAACTCGTCGCGGATCTCGATGAAGCGCGACTCTGACCAGTCCACCAAATCCATCTTGTTGATCGCGATCACCAGATGCGGGATGCGCAGCAGCGAGGCGATGTAGGTGTGGCGGCGGCTTTGCTCGATCACACCCTGGCGGGCGTCCACCAGGACAATGGACAGGTTCGCCGTGGAGGCGCCGGTGACCATGTTGCGGGTGTACTGCACGTGCCCCGGGGTGTCGGCGACGATGAACTTGCGCCGAGGCGTGGCGAAGTAGCGATAGGCGACATCGATGGTGATGCCCTGTTCGCGTTCGGCGCGCAGTCCGTCGGTGAGGTTGGCGAGATTGATCTGGCCGCCGCCGGTGAGGTCGGCGGAACGCTCCAGCGCCTCGATCTGGTCTTCCATCAGCGATTTCGAGTCGTAGAGCAGACGGCCGATCAGGGTGGATTTGCCGTCGTCGACGGATCCGCAGGTGTTGAAGCGGAGCAATTCGACGGGGTGTGAGGCGGGCATGAAAATGGAGGGCTACTGATTTATCGAGGTCCACTCGAATCGGTGGAAGCGCGACGGGCGTGAACTGGAGGTGTCATGTTTGCGCGCAGTATTCCGGAGGGATCGTCAAAAATACCCCGCCTTTTTGCGGTCTTCCATGGCCGCCTCGCTGGCCTTGTCGTCGGCGCGCGTGCCGCGCTCGGTCACGCGCGCGGCGGAAACCTCGGCGATGATGTCGTCCACGCTGTCGGCGGGCGATTCGATCATGCCGGTGCTGATCATGTCGGCAATGGTGCGGACGCGGACGACCATGGACTTGATCGGCTCATTCGATTTGGGCCGGGCGCCTTCATAAGGATCCGGTTTGGTGGCGTCCGTGTGGGACGGAGGCACCGGCAACCACTGGCCGCCTCGTCGAAAACAATCCCGTCGGTGACTGAAGTAGATGTTGGGAACCTCCAACTTCTCCTTCTTGATGTATTCCCACACGTCCATTTCGGTCCAGTTGGACAGCGGAAAGACGCGCATGTTTTCGCCCGGGTTGAGGCGCGCGTTGTAGAGGTTCCAGATCTCCGGACGCTGGTTCTTGGGATCCCACTGGCCGAAGGCGTCGCGGAAACTGAAGAACCGTTCCTTGGCCCGCGCTTTTTCCTCGTCACGCCGGGCGCCGCCGATGGCGCAATCGAATCGAAACTCCTCGATGGCGCCGAGCAGCACGGGGATCTGGAGTTTGTTGCGGCTGATCTCGCCGGGCGCTGGCATGGCGGTGCCGTTGGCGATGGCCTGGTCGACCGTGCGGACGATCAGCTTGGCCCCGAGCTGCTGCGCGCGGCGATCGCGAAACTCGATCAACTCCGGAAACTCGTGACCCGTCTCCACGTTGAGAAACGGCATGGGGATGTCCGACGGACGGAAGGCCTTCTCGGCGAGGCGCAGGAGGCAGATGGAATCCTTTCCGCCCGAAAACAGCAGCGCCGGCCGCTCAAACTCCGCCGCCACCTCCCGCATGATGTGGATGGCCTCGGTCTCCAAGTATTGGAGATGGTCTAGATGGTAACTGCTCATTGAGACACCGTAGTTAAAGAGAATCTGACGACACGGATTTCACGAATTCACACGGATTGATTTTATCGAATCACCCTTTTCCAATCCAAGGACTCTCCTCCGAAGTTAATCAATAGACCGAGTCTCACCTTCGAAGCAGCCAGATAGTTCAACACCTGCTTCACGTGGGAATCGACCAAACTTTCAACGGCTTTGGCTTCAACGATGATCTTATCTTCGATAACGAAATCAGCGAAGTACGGATGGGCCAAAAGGACACCTTTGTATGTGATCTCGTATTTCCGCTCCCGGACAAATGGAATCCCGGCACGAGCCAATTCCACCACGAGCGCGTCCTTGTAAACGACCTCACTGTGGCCTCGTCCCAGTTCACGATGAATCTCCATGCACAACCCGATCAACCGATGAGTCTCTTCGCGATAGAGGATTTCAGCCATGCTCCGGAATCCGTGAAAATCTGTGAAATCCGTGTCTCATGTTTTCGCAACAGCCTTCCCTCCCCAAGCCGCGTGGAGGCCGCACTCCCGCTTCTCATCCGCCTTGGCCGGATCGAAGTAATCCCATTCGTTCGGGAGTTGATGTTGCTGGAGATAGGCTTCCATCTCGGCGTCGGACCAATAGAAAACGGGGCTGACCTTGAGGGCGCCGAAGTTGCCGTCGGGACTGACGATGTCGAGGCCGGCGCGGTTCGGATTCTGGACCTGGCGCAGGGCGGTGAGCCAGACAGTGGGTGCCAGTTCTTTCATGCCGCGCTGGAACGGCTCCAGCTTCATCACCGTGCTGAAGGCCTTGATCCGCTCCTCGTTTTCGGGCGTGGGTTCAGGCATCCCACCGTGAACCGCGTCGTAGTGCGCGGCCGTGAGCCGGGGCAGATACGCCTTCCGGTTCAGACCCAGCCGTCGGGTGAGATCCTCAGCGTGGAGATAGGTCGCGGGCCGGTTGTATCCGTGGTCGACCCACAGGACTGGGATGTCCTTCTGCACCTGGGTGACGAGATGGAGAATGACCGCTTCGTAGGGCCGGAAGTTCGTGGAAACGATGGCGCGTCCGCCGGCTTGTCCGATGGCCCAGCGGACGACTTCGAGGGCCGGCAGGGACCGGAGCTGTGCGTTGGCGGCGGCGATGGATTCGGGAGTCATGGGAGGGGAAAATGACGACGTGGGACGGGCGGGTGGTAAAATCGTGGCGAAAAAATGGGGTGCCGGCTTGCGCTGGTGCGGGTGTGGGTTTATTTCCCGGGATTGAAGACGGTCTGGAATCCTCTGGATGCCCGACAGTCCGCAGCACTTGGAAACCGCAGTCCTTTTTGACGAACATGAGCGATATCAATCCGATCCGAGTGGGACAATCCGTTCCCGATTTCGAAATGGAGACCTACGACCCGGCGACGGGTCAGTTTGGAAAGCTTTCCCTGGCCTCCGAAAAAGCCGCAGGCCGCTGGACCATTCTGGTCTTTTACCCGGCGGATTTTACGTTCGTCTGCCCCACCGAACTGGCCGATCTCGCCGAAAAACACGCTGCCCTGAAGGCGCTCGGCGCCACGGTGGCCGGCGTTTCGACCGATACCAAATTCTCCCACCTGGCCTGGCGCAATTCCGAGCGGCTGCTGGCGGATGTTCAGTACACCCTGGCGGCCGACCCGACCGGCAAAGTGGCCAAGGCGCTCGGCGTGTACGACGACGCGAGTGGCCTGGCGCTGCGCGGGACGTTCATGATCAATCCTTCCGGAGTTTTGGTGTCCTCCGAGATCAACTTCTACAACGTCGGCCGCGACGCCGGTGAACTGCTGCGAAAGATGGAGGCCAACGCCTATCTCATCAACCATCCCGCCGAAGCCTGCCCTGCCCGCTGGAAGCCGGGCGCAAAGACCCTCGCGCCGAACGAAAAGATGGTCGGCAAGGTCTACGAAGCGTTGAACGGTTGATCCCGTCATCGACGGAGAATTGAGATTGAGAAGGGGCGGGACCCGCGAGGTTCCGCCCCTTTTTCATGCGACGGCGGCCGCAGCGGGAGCGGTCGGGACCGTCTCCTTCCACACTACGCGTTCGACCCAGTCGCCGAAGCGTTCCGCACCGATGCGTTCGGCGGCATACCGCGTCAGCAATGACCGCAATTCGCCCAAGATTTCGCCATCGCGAACCACATCCTTGTGGAGCCGGTTGAGGCGGGTGCAGGACTCGTTGCCACCAAGGTAGAGCTGGTAACGTCCCGGGCCTTTGCCGACGAAACCGATTTCCGCCATATACGGCCGGGCGCAACCGTTGGGGCAACCGGTCATGCGGATGATGATTTCCTGTCCGGCCAGGCCGGTTTCGACAAGGACGCCCTCGATGCCAGTGAGCAGCGCCGGCATGTAGCGTTCACTCTCGGCCAGACCGAGTCCGCAGGTGGGCATCGACGGGCAGGCCATCGAAGCGCGCCGGATGGCGCTGGCCTGGTTGTCGACGGGAATCCCGTGGTCCGCCAGAACCTGGGTGATGGCCGCGCGATCCCCGGGGCGAATGTTGGCGAGGATGATGTTTTGCGACGGTGTCAGGCGGAATTCCGGCGCGAACCGCTCGGCAATGACCTTCAACGCGGCTTTCAGTCGAAGGGCTCCGTTGTCCTTGATCCGTCCCGTTTCGACGTACAATCCCAGGAAGGCGGAGCCATCGGCGGCGGTATCCCAGCCGAAATGATCGCCCTGTTTTTCGAAGGAGAACGGCTTCGGGTCGGCGAGTTTCCAGCCAAGTCGGGCTTCAAGTTCCGCCCGGAACCAGACCGGGCCCTTTTCCTCGAGGACGTACTTGAGCCGCGCGTGTTTGCGGTTGGTGCGATCGCCAAAATCGCGATGGACCGTCAGCACCGCCCGCGAGGCGTCGATCAACTGTTCCGGCGTAATGAAGCCGATGACGTCGGCGATGCGCGGATAGGTTTCCTCGTTGCCATGGCTGCGACCCAGCCCACCGCCGGCGGCGAGATTGTATCCGATCAGGCGTCCCCCTTCTTCGATGGCGATGTAGCCGAGGCAATTGGTCAGGACATCGACGTCATTCAGCGGCGGAAAAGCGAAGGCGGTCTTGAACTTGCGCGGCAGGTATTGGCGACCGTAGAGCGGATCGACGAAGTCCTTGTTCTCCTGCGCATCGAGATTGAGCTGCACCCCATCGACCCAGATGGAGTGATAGGCGCTGGTCCGCGGCATCAGGGCCAGCGACACCGCCTTGGCGTCCTCCAGGACCTGTTGATGCAGGGCGGTTCGCGCGGGCGCGGGCGGTGCCATCACGTTGCGGTTCACGTCACCGCAAGCGGCGACGGTGTCCATCATCGCCTCGTTCAACTGCTTCATCAGCGGGCCAAGGCCGTTCTTCACCACGCCGTGGAACTGGAAGCTCTGGCGCGAGGTGATGCGCAGCGTTTGGTTGCCGAACTCGGTAGCGAGACGGTCGTACACCAGGTACTGGGGCGCCGACAGAACACCGCCGGGAATGCGGCCGCGGATCATCCAAATGTACTGCTTGCCGGCTTTGCGCTTGTCGCGGTCGTCCTGCTGGTAAATGCCGTGGAACTTGAGGAATTGCTCGTCGTCGGCCGAAAAACAGGCGACGGCGGCATCCGCGAGGGTCGCGGCAATGTTCCCGGCCAGGGTCGGCACGGCTATTTTCAGCTCCTCATTCCGAGTCAGCTTCTTCGTCGGAACCACAGGCCCAGCTTCAACAGCAGACATAATGATAAGTTAGTTACTAAAGATACAGATGATAGCTCGCAGTGAATCGGGGTCAACCGACAATTTACTGGCGTCGTTCCGCCCGTAGCAACCGCATCGGCCGATTCAATCGGTTCCCGCGTCCGGTTGGAATCTGGAAATTTCCAATCGCCTGCCTCGCATCCCTTCGCGCGGCCCGGAATTCACGTCTTGCGCCGTCTTCACCGCAATCTAACATAGCGGAGTCTTTTAATCCGGTTTGATTCTCCGCCGATCCCATGAGCCAGGCTGCCCCCAAGAAAGTCGTCTACTTCGATAACAACGCCACCACCCGGATCGCTCCGGAAGTCGTGGAGGCCATGTTGCCGTTCCTCACCGAGTTTTGGGGAAATCCGTCCAGCGCCTATGCCTTCGGAGCCCAAGTCCATGGCCACGTCGAAAAGGCCCGGGAGAAAGTCGCCGCCCTGGTCAATTCGGACCCGAAGGAGGTCGTCTTCACCAGTTGCGGCACCGAGTCCAACAACACCGCGATCCACAGCGCGCTGGTGATGAACCCCGGCAAGAAGCACGTCATCACCACGGCGGTGGAACATTCCGCCAACATGAACTACGGCGATTTTCTCCAGCGCCGCGGTTACGACGTGACTTATCTGCCGGTCGATAGCGATGGATCGGTTGACGTCCATCTGCTCGAAAAATCGATCCGCCCGGATACGGCGATCGTTTCGTGCATGTACGCCAACAACGAAACGGGCGTCCTGTTTCCGATCGCCGAAATCGCCGCCATCTGCCGCAGTAAAGGGGTCCTGTTCCACACCGACGCCGTTCAGGTCCCCGGCAAATTGAAGCTCGATGTCCGCGAACTCGGCGTCGATTTCTTGTCCCTCAGTGCTCACAAGCTGCATGCCCCGAAAGGCATTGGCATGCTCTACGTCAAGCGCCGGACCAAGTTTCAACCCTATCTCATCGGCGGCCACCAGGAACGCGGCCGGCGCGGTGGAACGGAAAACGTCGCCAATATCGTCGCCTTTGGCCGTGCTGCCGAACTGGCGATGGATTCGCTCACCGACGAAAACACCCGTGTCCGCGCCCTGCGGGACCGTCTCGAAGACACCATTCTCAGCCGGATTCCCAACACGGTCCGCAACGGCAACCGGCATCATCGACTGCCCAACACCGCGAACATCGCCTTCGATTTCGTGGAGGCCGAGGCCATCCTACTCCTGCTCGACGGTCTCGGGATCTGCGCCAGCAGCGGTTCGGCCTGCACCACCGGCTCACTTGATCCCTCGCACGTTCTCATGGCGATGGGACTGCCTCCGATGCGCGCAAGGGGTTCGGTCCGATTCAGCCTCGGGATCTACAACACCGAGGACGAGGTCGATTATGTCCTCGAACACTTGCCGAAACTGATTCAACGGCTCCGGGACATTTCACCGCTCAATCCGGAACATCCGGACAACGACCGTTACGACATCCAGTCGGCGCGCGACAAGCACGAGGTCGACCTCGCCGCCGCGCAGCAGGCCGAGGCTTTGACGGCATGAAAGAAGAGTGGGCAAGTGAGCCAGTATGCGAGTGAGTGAGTAGAAAAGACGCCAAAACCGAGTCCTTGAGCCGCGAGAAGGACTGGACGCCCACTCGCTCATTCGCCCACTTGCCTACTCGTTCCGCGCGGTTTCAGCCGCCGCTCGACTTCCCCAATCGCCCAGACCGCATGCGAGGCGATCAACGGTTCGGAATCCCGTGACGCGCGCTCCAACGCCGACAAGCAGTTGATCGTCCCGGTGTTCCCGAGCGCCACGCAGACATTCCGCAGCAGGCCGCGGCGCCGGGTTCGAAGGATCGGGGTTCCGGCAAACATCCGCTTGAATCCAGCCTCGTCCAGGGCCAGCAATTCGAGCAAATCGGGTTCCGCCAGATCCTCCCGAACCGCGGCCCGCATCAATCGTCCCTCGCGCGCGAACCGATTCCACGGGCAGGCCGCCAAGCAATCGTCACACCCGTAAATTCGATTTCCAATCAGCGGCCGGAGTTCCTCGGGAATCTCCCCTTTCAATTCGATGGTCAGGTAGGAAATGCACCGCCGCGAATCGAGGCGGAATGGCGCGGGCAACGCACCGGTCGGACAGGCCGTCAGACAGCGGCTGCACGATCCACAGCGGTTGACCTCCGGTGCATCGGGGTCGAATTCAACGGTGGTCAGAATTTCCGACAACAGGAACCAGTTCCCAAGCTGTCGCGAAATCAGGTTGGTGTGCTTCCCTGCGAACCCAATCCCCGCCCGCTGCGCCAGATCCCGCTCCAGAACCGGTCCAGTGTCGACATACCATAGCGACCGCGTCCCTGCCCCTCCGGCGGAATCGATCTCGCCTGTCAGGGTCCGCAACGGTCCGGCCAGCGCATCATGGTAATCCGCATGCCGCGCGTAACGTGCCACTACTCCGTTCGCACCGATCCTTCCGACGGAAGCGCCGGCCCCATCCTTTTCCGGATGCCAGTAGCTCGCCGCTAGAACCACCACCGTTCGCGCCCCGGGCAGGACGAGTTCTGGATCCATCCGTTTCGCGGCATTCCGCGCCAGCCATTCCATGCCGGCGTGATCTCCGCGCTCCAGCGATTCCGCGAACCGTGAACCCGTCGTAGGCGGCGCGGCGGAGGTGAATCGGCACAGATCGAATCCCAGTTCCAGGGCCCGCCGACGCAGCGTCTCGGTCTGCATGGCTGTTTCAAAAAAGCGCCGAGGCCCGCGCGAACGCCGCCGCGATGTGCCGCACCGTTTCCTGCGGCGCCCGAAAATCCACACCAACCAAAAGGTCCGCCTCCTTGTAAAACGGCGCACGCTGGAGCAGAAGGTCGCGGATTTTTCCCAACGGATCGGGTGCATTGAGCAAGGGCCGATGGGTCTGGGATTTGACCCGCTCAAAGATCGTTTCCGGGGAGGCCCACAAACACGTCACGAGGGAATGTTGGCGGAGGCTCTCCATGTTTGCCGGATTGATCACCAGGCCTCCTCCGGTGGAAATCACCACCCGATTGGCCGATTCCAGCTCGAGCACCAGCTCGTTTTCCAATGCGCGAAAAGCGGCCTCGCCATCCATCGCGAAGATGTCCTGGATCCGGCGATGGGTCCGCTTCTCAATCACCCGGTCGGTGTCGATCAGTTCAAATCCCATGACCTCCGCCAGCAGATGCCCGACCGTGGTCTTCCCGGCACCCATGAACCCAATCAGGGCGATGTTGCGGATCTGGCGACCGGAAGGCACGGGGACAGACTAGCCTCGCGGGCACGCGGAATGAATGCCGAACTTGCCAGGGATGGTCGCGATGAAGAAATTCAGGCAGGATGGACCGGATGAACCGGATCCGATCAGTTCTTCATGAATCCGTGTGAATCCGTGAAATCAGTGTCTTCCCTGCTTCTTCTGAATGATTCCGGTTTGGCGCCCGTTGTTCAGGTTGCCGGAATGAATCGTTGTCCCAGCAACGCCAGCCCGAAGAAGGCAAGGAACAGCAGGCCACCCGATGTCGACGGTATGACCGACAGCCAGTCGACCAGGCAGATCCCCGCCAGCAGGCCGGACACCGTCAATCCGAGGTTCCGACCCGCCGGCACCAACGTGTGGCGCAGGCACCAACCGGTCCATGCCAGGACGAGTGCGGCCACGCCCGCGGCGCGCCAAAACCATTCACCGTTGTTGAACAATGCAGCGAAGAACAGCGGCAGCAGCAGAGCCGCCAGCGGCCAGCGGCGCAGGCGGCCGGTGGTGCTCTCGCGGCGCGCGACATAGCTCAATCCCACAATCCACCCCGCCAGGCCAAAGGCATTCCAGATCGACAGCCCGGTCACGCCATCAGCACCGGCCGAAGCCGCCGCCAGCAGCAGAAAGAATCGGCAGGCCGCCATCAGCACCGGCGAAAAGGTGACTGCCTTGTGAACGGCGTCGTAAACCAGAACCGCCACCACGAGCAAGGTCGCGAGCAGGGCAGTGTCCCATCCCAACACCGCCAGCAGCAGCCACCCCGCGGCGATCAAACCGGATCCCAACTGCCACACCAGGGCTTCGTCGATGGCCCCGGACGGGATCGGCCGTTCGCGCCGGTGTTGCCGGTCAAACGCTGCATCCATGGCGTCGTTCAAATACATCCCACCGAGGTACAGCAGCGTCCCGCCCAGGCAGAGTTGGAGCAGGGTGAACAAACCCCCACCGCCGCCCATCCACCATCCGGCGACACAATTCGACCACACGGTTGGAAGGTTCGAAGCACGCCCCAGCACCAGCAGGGTGCGGGTTGAAGGCAACGGGTTCCGGGGCATGACGGCCGCCGACGCTAGCCGAAGCGACTGTTTTGGCCAAGGAACGGGTTTATTTGGAATCATCTTCCCGCTTTCTCCGATCGAATTCACCGGTACCCTCCCCGTCCATCAGCCCATGCATTCCCGCATCCTAGCCTCCTTCGTCGGCCTCGCTTCCGTCGCCACGGTCTTTTCACTGACCGCCGAGGACGAATTCGATCTCGGCGTGCGCACCACGCCACCGCTCACTCCCGTGGAACAGGCAGCCAAGTTCAAGCTGCCGCCGGGATTCGAAATCCAGCTCGTCGCCACCGAGCCGGACATCAACAAGCCGATGAACCTGCAGTTCGACGTCACTGGTCGTCTGTGGGTCACCACCAGCATCGAGTATCCGTTCCCGGCACCGACCAACCGGATCGGACGCGATCGGGTGATGATCTTCGAGGATTTCGGACCCGACGGTCGCGCACGAAAAGTCACCAAGTTCGCCGAGGGTCTGAACATTCCCATCGGCATCTACCCGTTCCGCACCGATGACCGCCACTGGAAGGCCATCGTGTGGAGCATCCCGAACATTTGGCTGCTCGAAGACACCGATGGCGATGGCGTCGCCGACAAGCGCACGCAGCTTTACGGTCCGTTCGATCACACGCGTGACACGCATGGAAACCAGTCCTCGTTCCGCCGCGGGTTTGACGGCTGGATGTATGCGACGCACGGCTTCAACAACGATTCCCACGTCACCGCCCGCGACGGAAGCCATGTCGATCTGAACTCCGGCAACACCTACCGCATTCGTCTCGATGGCTCGCACATTGAGCAACACACCCACGGCCAGGTGAATCCGTTCGGCCTCGCCTGGGATGCCCGCGGCAACCTGTACTCCAGCGATTGCCACAGCGCCCCCATCTACCAGTTGTTGGACGGTGGTTATTATCCAAGCTTCGGCAAACCCCACGATGGACTCGGCTTCGCCCCCGTGTTGATGGAACACGCCCACGGCAGCACCGCCATCGACGGCGCCTTCTATTACAACGACAACCTCTGGCCGGCGGAATATCAGGACAATTTCTTCATCGGCAACGTGATGACCAGCCGGCTCAACCGCGATCACCTCATCTTCCACGGCTCGTCCCCGCAGGCGATCGAACAGCCCGACTTCCTCACCACCACCGATCCCTGGTTCCGCCCGGTGGACAACCAGCTCGGACCCGACGGTGCCCTCTACATCGCCGACTTTTACAACCGCATCATCGGACATTACGAAGTCCCGCTGTCCCATCCCGGACGTGACCGCGAACGCGGCCGCATCTGGCGGATTGTGTACAAGGGCACCGACGGAAAAACAAAACTCCACCCCGTCGCGTTGCCGGGCACGCTCGATGGATTGATCGCTGAAATGGGTTCCCCGAACCTGACGCGCCGGCTGCTGGCGATGAACGACATTCAGGATCGGTTCGGAGCCGGCTCCATACCCGCCCTCAGAAAAACCCTGTCCGGCTTGCGCGGACATTCGTCGGCTGCGGATGCCACCACCGAGGCCTGGCAACATGTCCACACGCTCTGGCTTCTGGAACGTCTCGGAGTTTTGAGCGATTCCGAACTCTCCTATTCTGGCAGACGGGCGAACGCGCTCCTCCGCGTTCACACTCAACGTATTTTGGCAGCCCGACCCTCGCTAAGCCCGGCGCTTGATCGCCTGGCCGTCTCGTGCCTGAACGATGGGGATGCATTGGTCCAGCGTTGCGCCGCCGAGGCGCTTGGGGCGCACCCTGCCTTCGAGCATCTTCGACCGTTGTTGGATCTTCGCGCGAAGATTCCCGCCGCCGACACCCACCTGCTCTACGTGGTGAAGAAAGCGCTGCGCGATCATCTCCGCGATGCCGCCGTCTTCCGCCAGGTGGTGGCGGCGACCCAATTCTCCAACGCCGATCGCCTCGCACTCCTCGAAGTGGCCGTCGCGGTTAATTCACCGGAAGCCGCCACGTTCTTGATCCGGCAGATGGATCTCATCGCCAATCAGGGGCCGGAACGCTTGAACGAGGCTCTGCTCCAAGCGGCGCGCCAGGCACCGGAGAGCGAACTTCCCGAGCTGGCTCGCTTCGTCCAGGCACGCTTCCCCAAGCAACCGGATTTCCAACTGGCCCTCTTCAAATCAGTGGACCAAGGACTGCAACAACGCGGTGTCCTGCCACCGCAAGCGCTAAAGGACTGGGGTGCCGTCCTCGCCCGTGAAGTGCTCGAAAACGGACCTGGAGCGGGCTCGGATTGGTCCAATATCCCACTGGATGCCGCACCCACCGATAACCCCTGGGATTTCCAGGAACGCACCCGGACCGACGGCGCCAAGATCCGCGTCATTTCCAGCCTGGGCCGCGGCGAACAACTCACCGGCGTCCTCCGTTCTCCCGAATTCAAGGCCGGCATCCAGCTCAGCTTCTGGCTCGCCGGGCACGACGGCTATCCCGACAAACCGGCCAAACATCGCAACGGTGTCCGCCTCCGAAACGCCCAGACCGGTGCGATCCTCTTCGAAGCGGCACCGCCCCGGACCGACGTGGCCCGCAAGATCACCTGGGACACCCATTCCGCCGAGGGAACGCCGGTGGTGCTGGAGGTGGTGGATGAAGACACCGGTGATGCCTACGCCTGGCTGGCCATCGGCGATATCACGGGCGGACCTGAACTTCCCCGGGTCGCTCCGCGCGCGGGCGCGGACCGCATGGCCGGCGCGGCCGATCTCGCAGCCCGATTGGGATTGAAGGATCTCGCACCACGCCTCGCACTGGTGCTTCAGCAACCCGGCGATCCCGGTGCCCGCGCGGCCGCCGCACGTGCCTTTGCGACGCTGGATCCGTTGGCCGCATTTCCGCTCCTGGCTGCCACCGTCGTCGATGATCGCCAGCCGGAAACCGTCCGTGAACGCTTCGGAGCCAGCCTGGCGGAAATGAATTCCGATCCGGCCCGCACCGCATTGGTGGGTGCGATGAAGGCCGCTCCGCTGCGATTGCAGGCCCGTTGGGCCACGGCGTTGACCGGTTCGCGCGATGGTGCTGAAGCCCTGCTCAATGCCGTCAGCCAGGGCGTCGTCTCAGCGCGATTACTCCAAGGCACCGGGTTGAAGAACCGGCTGCAGGCCGTGAAGCCGGTGAATTGGGAAGCCCGCGTCGCGGCACTGACCAAGGATTTGCCCCCTGCCGATGCCGCTCGTGACCGCTTGATCACCGAGCGCCGTGCATCCTTCGCATCCGCCACCGCCAGCGTGGAGGAAGGCCGGAAACTCTTTCAGCAGAACTGCGCCGCCTGTCATCAGATCGAAGGCCAGGGCGGCCTGGTCGGACCCCAGCTCACCGGCGTCGGCAGTCGCGGCGCCGAACGTCTGTGTGAGGATATTCTCGATCCGAATCGGAATGTTGACCGCGCTTTTCGCCAGACGGTGCTGACCTTGAAGGACGGCGACGTGCAAAGCGGATTGTTCCGGCGCGAAGACGGCGATCTGCTGGTGTTCGCCGACGGCACCGGGAAGGAATTCTCGGTGAAGAAAGGCAACGTCACCGAACGTCGGGAAAGCGAACTCTCGCTGATGCCCGACAACTTCGGCGAGACACTGCCCCCGGCACAATTCCATCACCTGCTCGCCTTTCTGCTGTCTCAACGCGCAACGAAGTAGGCCGCCGGGGGGGGTGGTTACGGAGTTGAAAAGATGAAGTGTTGAAGAGGGAATGTGGTCGACGAGTTAGGCCGGAGTCCCGCGTTAACGCGGTTCGGGGAACGAGCCAAGCACCTGGCAGGGTGTCGTGCGCCCTCCGGCGCAATCACGCCCGTCAGTCGACCCGGCACCCGAGCGTCATTGCCTCAAGGACCGGCCGCCCCACCCACTCCGTATCCGCCTTCATGCTTTCCCGATTCCCAACTCCGGGCTTCAAGGCTCAGAATCGAATACCCCAGCGCCGTGCGGCGAATCCTCGCGCGACCGGTCGGACGGTTTTCAACTTCTCCGCCACCTCGCCCGTGGACCACTCCTTCTCAAAGGCGGCCACGTCCCGGTCATAGGTTTCGAGCAACCGTTGCTTGAGCGCCGGCTCGGCGAAGGACCACTTCAAACTGTTGCGACCGCAGGTGATCAGTTCATCCCAGGTCAGGTTGAATTCCGTGACCGCGGTCATGTACTCATCGGTCATGCCGGAATCCCACATTCCCGAATCATCCGTTGACAGACCGCAGGGAATCCCGAGCCGCAGCATTTCGGCGAAATGATGCTGAGAATAGTCGGTGACGTATTCCAGGAGCAGATTGCTCACCAGATTGATTTCCACGAAGGCGATCCCGCTGCGGAGATGGAGGACCAAATCGTCGTCGGTGAGAACGTTGTTGCCATGACCCAACCGGGTCGCCCCCAGCAGCAGCGTGTCGCGCATATGGGAATTGGGCTCGTCGACCTCACCGGCATGAATTGCGAGACCGATGCCGGAATACCGATGACGCATGCGGCGGTAGGTCTCGATGAAACGGCGGGGATGGCCTTTGTCGTTGTCCTCGCGGCCGGCCATGTTGATGCCCACCCAAAGATCGCGATGCCCATCGACGAAGGCGTAGGCTTCCTCGATTTTTTTCTCAGCCACCGGCGTGAAGCGGAGCACGACCACCTGCCAACGGACCGCCACGCCGGTCGCCCGCGCATCCGCCTGATCCAGCCGCGCTTTCAAACGCCGGTGCAGTTCCTCGGGATCCACGGCGGAACCATCGGCGTGAACCATTCCGACCGGAATCGTCTGGGGTTCGAGATACCGCACCCTTTCCGCGCCATAGCGCTTCATGGTCTCGACCGTCATTTCGAGAAACACCTCGATACTGCGGCCCATGGCTCCAAAACGCGGCCAGATCTCCTCGAAGAACTCATTCCGTCCCTCCCCCGGCTTGTCCAATCGCAATGAACTGACAAACGCATCGCGCTGCATGGGCGTGAGTTCATCAAGCGCGGTGAATTCCTGCCGTTCACACTCCGACAGGGCCTTCCAGGTGAATCCGGCGATCGTCTGAAACTGACGCCACCCATTCGTTTCACCGTCACAGTTGCCGGCACGCAGCCGGGTGTAGAATCGGTTCCCGCCGTTCCGCGCGGGATCAATCGCAACGGCGTAGAGGGTGTCCATCTGCCATGAGCCGCCGCTGTGATGATGCAGATCGCCTCCCTTGGGCACGGCGTATAGGAAGGTGAACAGCTCGGCCTTGGTGGTGTGGGTCTTGATCTGTTCAAACCGGTCGGAGAAATCGGAGGCCCGAAGGTGCAGACCCGCAACCATGCAGAGCGCCCACAGAAGTTGAAGGACACGGATCGGTTTCATTGCGGCAGCTCCTTCTCGTAACGACTCCAACCACCGACGAGCTCATGGAGCACCTTGCTACCGACGCGGTAGGCGGATTCAAGACTCGGCAGGTAGGCGGAGAACTTGCCGTCGTTCTCCTCGGCGAGACTTTCGGCGGCGGTTTTTCCAGGCGGTTGTTGATCGAAATTACTGGCGGTTCGCAGCACCAAAACCCGGTTGGTGTCGGCGCGACCAGCCTCCGCCAAAAAGGTGAGCGCCTGCAGGGTCCCGCTGTCTTCCATCGCGGTGGTCACGTAGTTA
This sequence comes from uncultured Verrucomicrobiota bacterium, assembly GCA_903907925.1. GTDB lineage: Bacteria > Verrucomicrobiota > Verrucomicrobiia > Limisphaerales > UBA9464 > CAIVQB01. The sequence goes on along the minus strand of CAIVQB010000121.1, from coordinate 39,597 downwards.
CCGGCTCCATCGGTCCAGTATTTCACCCAGTCGTTGGCCCATTGGTTCAACAGTCGGCCGTGCCAGAAGGTGGATCCCGCGAGGTTGTCCCCCTTGAGCACGAAGGGGGACCGCAGCGCCATCGGATGATTGGTGTAGCGGGCGCGATTCAAACGCATGACGTCAGTTTCGGGCAACGGTGTGTCGCGGGTCAATCGGTAGGCCCAGTCCACCAGCGATTTGTTCAGGGGGAACACCACGTTTCCCACCCCGCGGTTCTTGCGCGGCAGCGCATAGGGCCGCGGTTGACTGAGGGGAACATAGCCGGTGGTCCAGTCCGCCGGCATTTCCCGCGCATCAATTTCATGCGCGAGATCACCGTCGATCACATACTCCGCCCAAGCCGCGCATCCGAGCGTTCCATCGGCGGGATCAATTCCGGCAATGCCGGCCGTGATCCAATACGCCTTCGAACAGTCGAACCGCGGATCGAGGCCCAGCGCGGTGATGCTGGCGGCGCTGCGGGCGATTCCGCCTCCGGTGCAGATTCCCACGACGCCATCGTCGCGATAACGCACGGGTCGCCACGCCCCCGGCACTGCCACGCGATTGGTCAGGTGTTCCCGCTCCACCCAGAACTGATATTCACCGGGTCGATCGCCGGTATCAGCGCCAACCTCGAACAGGGTGACGATCACCACCTTTACTTTGAGCGGTGCCGTGTTGGTGGATTCCGCCAGCAACGGAATCTTTAGCAACATCGCCAGCAACGGAATCAGCCAAATCGTCCGACGGCCGCCCCCACTCCAGCACTGCGATCGGAAGCCAATCATGTTCGGTAGATCCTGCGGCGTGCACCGGAAAAGCCAATCCACGAGACGGAAATCGGTGACCAATCGGAAGAGTCCCGGCGGGGATGAATGTTCCATGGACGGAATGGGAGGTTCAGGTGGTCAGGACTCCGGACACCAACAAAAAACGGCCGCCGGAGAAGCCGGCGGCCGTTGTGCAAGGAGGGGAGAAACGGGCCATCAGAACTTCAACGTCACCCGGCCTTCGAGACGGAACGGGAGGTCGGCCACGATGGATTCATTGCCATACACGGCATTCGGCGCGCTCCAATTCTTCTGATCAGTGACGTTCAACGCCGAGATGCGGGCCTCGAAGCGCTTGTGCTGGTAGAACACCGACAGATCGAGGGTGTACTGGGCCGGAATCACGAGCGTGCCGGCGACGTTGTTGTTGATATCGCTGGTGAAGACGAGGTTCGCGCTGGCACCGAGCCCGTTGTCGAGCTTGTAGCTGGCAAGCAGGTTCAGCAGGTGAGTCGGAACGCCCTGGCGGCGGAAACTGTCTCCGGCCAGGGAGAAATAACGGCTGCTGGGGGCGGTGAGCGACGTGTTGCCCACGTCGAACTGCGGCTTGTTGACGGTGGCATCCGTGTAGCTGTAGCCCATCGTGGCGTAGAAGTTCCGGTTCGGTTGGTAGTTCACCTCGAACTCGACGCCCTGGGTGTCAAACGTGACCACCGAGCGGTCCTGCTGCAAATCATCGCGGGTTTGTTTGAAGATCGCGGCGTTCAGAAACAGCTTGTTCCCCATCAGACTCCACTTGGAGCCGAGCTCATACAGCGTCGCCTCGTTGCGGAGGTTGGCGTTGGAGAAGTTGGCGTTGCCCGCCGTGGTGTAGCCACCGCCGTTGCCCACCGAGCCGACCGGGTTTTCCGACCAGTTGTAGGTGAAGTAACTCGCGAGATCCGGCTGCCACTTGTAAACGAGACTGGCGTTGACGTTCGGCAGGATGACCGTGGTCGAATCACCCGGCAGCGTGCCCGACGGATCCTTGTAGTTCAGGCTCAGCATGTCACCGCGGCCACCGAACAACGCGGAGAACTGGTCGGTGAACTTCCAGTCGTGCTGATAGAACAGCGCCGCGTCGATCGTGTGCGACTCACCCGAATCGCCGTTGTCAGGCGTGTAATACCGGCCCGGCCATCCGGGTACCGGCTTCGAGGTGAACGGGCTCGGGAAATAGGCCGCGTTGTAGATGTTGATCGACTTTAACGACTGGGTCAGGTCCCAGACATTGGCCGGCTCCGAGTAGAAATCGTTGAAGGCCCGCACGTCCACGTACTTGAGGTCGATGCCGGTGTTGATCGAGTGCTTGTCCTTGGTGATCCGCAACTCGGTGCGGTTCTCAATCTCCCAGCTCGGATCAATAATCTCCGAATAGTAATAGGGGCTGAGCGTGTCACGACGGACATAGCGGCCGAAGGTGGAGTTGACCAGCGTGATGTCATCGCTGATGTGCAAGGTCTGAATGGCCTGCAGGTTCACACTGAACCCATCGGAACCCGAGGTCGGGAGCCGCAGCCGGCGGTCGATCGGTACCACCGGTCCCAAGCCGATGCTGTTGACCAGCGGGAACCCGGAAACCACCCATTTCGAATTCTGAGGATCCGAGATCGGAGCGGGCGTTCCGCTGACCACGCCGACGTTGCCAAAGGTGATCGGATTGCCACTGGCATCCTTGTATCCGAACGGATAGGCGCCGTAATCAGGAGCCGGATTGTTGTTGATGCCGGTCTGGTAAAGGCCCTTGTCGATCAACGCCTGAGTCGGGCGGTTGATGCCGAAGTTCTCAGTGTAATCGGCACGGAAGAATTCGCCGTCGACGAACAGGTCGTATTTATCGTTCGGCTGCCAACTGATCGCCGCATAGCCAGCCTGGGTATGCTTGTAACCATCGGTGTAGTAGCTGCCCGATTCCTCACCGGCATAACTCACCCGGTAGGCCAGCGTCTTGGAAATCGGCCCGCCGAAATCCAGTCCCCAGCGGTACTGGTCGAACATGCCAACCTCGGCCGTCGCCTCACCGTGGAACCCGTCGAAAAACGGCTTCTTGGTGATCAAATCGACATAGCCGCCGACGTACTGACTCGCGCCATACACGACACCCGCCGGTCCCTTGACAATGTTGACGGACTCAACGGAGTTGAAATTGACCGGGAGACCGTTGCCGTTGGAGGTCAGCCCGAGCCGCGAGCCATTGACGAAAGTATCGGCGTATTGCGTGCGGATGTCCGGGGTTGTCGGAGCGCCGAAGTTGGAACGGGTGTAGGAACTCGATGTCAGCTTGGAGAACTCGCGGACATCGTGGATGCTGATGGCATCCATCTGCTCCCGGGAAATGATGGTCACATTCCGGGGGGTGTCGATGATGCTGCGGTCGGTGCCATACACCGAATTAAACGGGCGCGCCGTCGGCACCACCGTCTCTTCGAGCGGAATGCCTTCAATGATGGATTTGTCCATCACCTTCGGAGCGGCGGGGGTCTGGGCCTGCGCCGCAAAACGGGCAGAAACCGCCAGCGCGCACGCGCCGGCAACAGTCAGGGTGTGGAACTTCATAGGCAGGTTGGCGAAAACACTACAGTTTGGCCGGTGGTGTTCGGTGGTGTTGACTGCAAAAAGCCCCAAAAGGCCCGTCGGCATCGACTCAGGAGAAGACTGCAATCGACGTGCCAGTCGGAACGAACCCCGGGAAGCTAGGCGGTCCGGCCAACCCCGTTCAAGGGTGTTTCTCCGTCACGTCGACTCGATTCCATAGGACGGAATCGACTTGGCGCCGGTCTAAGAATTCGGGACGGCGGGAAGACCGCGTGGACCGTCGTGCGTTCAGCCATTCGCCGATGTCCCAATCACACGACGGTTCCGCCAGAATCCCCACCCGGCGGCGGCTCCTAGAAAGACCATGGCGGTCCAGGTCGAGGCTTCGGGAACGGCGGCGACGATGAAAAGGTTGACCAGGCGGGCACCCTCCGTATCCGCGAACAACGTCGCATTCCCCTCCGGATCAAACTTTTCGATCCCGCTGGAAGTCCCGTTCCCGTTGTTCACCGCGTAGAGATTGCTTTGAGAATCAAAGGCCAGACCCGTCGGGGCCAGCAGCCCCGAATTGGCAAACACCCCCAGATTCACGCCCACAGCGGAGAATCTCACGACGGTGTTGTCGTTCATGTTGCCGATGTAGATCAGGCCGCTGTTGCTGATGGCGATGGATCGCGGGCCGTTTAATCCGGTGGTGATCAGGTCTGTCACCGAACCGCCCGGGGTGATCGAGACCACCTTGCTCGCACCGTACTGCACGACGATCAGGTTGCCGCCCGAGTCGAACTCCAAGTCCTGGGCTCCACCGCCCGACAATGTGGCAAACGAGGTACGGGTGCCGTCCGGAGTGATCTTGTCGACGCCACCGTCCGTCGCCACAAACAGGTTTCCGGAGGCGTCGAAGGCCAGTCCGTTGTTCCCCGACCCGCTCACCGGACCGGTTGCAAATTGAGAACCCACGGCGGAAGGAGTGAAGCGGGTGACCGTCTGTGAACCAAAAATCGGCGCGTTGGAAACGTAGATATTTCCCGATCCATCCACCGCGATGCCATTCGGGGTGTCCAATCCGCTGGACGCGAAGACCGAGCCGTTGCCCAGAAGATCGTACCGGAGCACGGTATTGTCGGAACTGTCGGTCACGTAAATCGTGTCCGCCCGGAGGATGACGGTTGGAACAACGATCCCCCATCCAAAACAAGCCAGCGACGCGGTGAAGAGCCGGAACGGGGCCGGACGCGGGGAGAATCGATGGTCCATAACACGAGATAACAACCCCGCGTCAGGTCGCCATTCAATCGATCCTACCCGTCGCAAAGCCTTCCCTCGGTATCGGCGGCCCAATTGGGAACTTGAATGCCCGAACCCCGTGACCACCTCGCGAACGATCAAATCATGCCGTGAGAACTCACGATTCCCGGCGAGGAAATAGGACTTTTACCTAGAACCCATCAGGACGCCAGGCCCTCGTCGGATGTTCCTCTGAATGCCAGCCTTATGAAAATACTGTCACTGGTGGCTGATGCTCTACCGGCGGCTTGGTCCCATCCACTCGACCCTCCTTGTCCCATATGAACACCCCCCTCCGACGGCTCGCCTGTCCTTTGACCGTGGCCCTGGTTGCCGCCGGTCTGCTGCCGTTGACCGCCTCCGCCCTGAGCTACACGCTGACCGATCTCGGATCGTTGACTTCCGGCGATGCCGTGGCCACCGGGCTCAACAATTCGGCGACGGTCGTCGGCTACTCCGCCAGCTCTGGAGGTTCCCAACCCAACCATGCCGTCACGTTCGGTGGTGGATCTGTTGCGGACCTTGGAACCCTCACCACTCCTTATACGGCCTTCTCCCTCGGTCAGGCCATCAACGACAGCGGCACCGCTGTGGGCGGGTCATTTCAGCAAAACGGGTTTTCACACGCGTTCTCCTACAGCGGTGGCGTCATGACCGATCTCGGCATCGGTGCAGGCTCATTCAACACCTCGATCGCGAATGGCATCAATTCGAGCGGAGTGATTGTCGGACAGGCTTCCAACGCCAGTAACCAGAATCTCGCATTCAGCTATAGCGGAGGGACCACAACATTTCTCGGAGCCTTGGGTGGCACCTCCAGCGCCGCGAACGGGATCAATGACAGCGGAACCATCGTGGGCAACGCCTTCCTGACCGGGAACACGTTCCCGCATGCCTTCAGCTATTCCGGCGGGGTCATGACCGATTTGGGCACGCTCGGCGGAAACGCGTCCTACGGATTGGGCATCAACTCCGGCGGAGTGATCGTGGGTTTTGCTGAGGCGGTGGCTTCCGGCCCGCTCCGCGCCTTCATTTCCAATAACGGAACAATGACCGATCTGGGCACCTTGGGTGGAACCCGGAGCGCGGCCTACGACATCAACGATTCCGGCACCGTCGTCGGGCAGGCCGATCTGGCCAACGGCACCCAGCACGCCTTTGTGAACTTGAACGGCGGCGGGATGGAAGACCTGAACAGCGACGTGGTGAATCTCGGATCGTTCACCCTGGTGCAGGCGAGAGGCGTCAACGAAAGCGGCCAGATTGCCGTCTGGGGAACCGACACCGAAAGCGGCTCACTCCACGCCTTCCTGCTCACGCCGCAAGAGGTCCCTGAAGCCTCCACTTGGGCTGCGATCGCAGCACTTTCCCTCGCCGGTGTGGCTCAATGGCGCCGTTCCAAGCGCGCCTAGCCGGATTCGCGCAATCGGAAGGAATCCACCGATCTGAAACAGGTGGGTGGCGGACTCAAAACGAGGCCACGATGGTGGCGCAGATGCTGCGGGTGAGGCTCATGCCAAGCCCATCGGAAGATTCGCGGCGGCGTCCCAGCGGAGCGCCGGCATCTTGCCGGCCAGTTGGATCCAAACCAACGTATTGAGCCGCGGAAAACCGCCGGAATAATCAGCGGGTGTGCTTCGTGGAGTCGCACCTGCCCGCTGGTTGCGGCACCTTATTTCTTCACGTCTTTAAGGACTTCCTCCAGCGCAGCCGGTGGAAGAGCCTTCAGGGCGGCCTTCAATTGTTCGGGCGTGATCGCTGCGGAAGCCGAAGCACCACCGGTCAGTGGCACCTTCACCAACTCATCGGCCGTCCAGGGTTCGGAACGCTTCTCGGTCTCTTTGAGAACCGCGGTGACCTGATCGGGAGTGACGATGGCCGCTTTGTTGCCCCAGGAGTTGCGGGCAAAACTGAGGGCGGCCGCGATTTCTTCGGGAGTCAGGCCGGCGGTGTTGTCCGGGGTCTTCAACCAAGGATTCATCGCTCCGCCGGTGAACACGGTGTCCTTCACCTTCACCGGTCCGCCGAGACCGTGAAGCACGATCCGGATGATCCGGTTGGGCGAGCTCTCCGCGATCCAGTCGGATCCGGCGAGCGGCGGAATGTTGAGTCCAGGATTGCCGTTGCCATCGGCCTGATGGCAGGCGATGCAGCTTTTGCCGTAGGCCATCTGTCCCAGCTTGAGCACCGCGGCATTGGGATCGGCCGAACCAGCCACAACCTTTGGCGCGCGAGCATGAGGTTGTTCGTCAAATTCGTCGGCGTCAAAGCGACCGCTGTAACGGCCGACATACAGTCCGCCCCAAAGAATCAACGTGGCGCTGCCGACCATCAGGACGGTGTCAACCGTGCCGAACCCGCGCCGGGAGCGTCGGGCTTTCGAAGAGGAATTGTTCGGAATGGGGCTCATTTCAGGGCCGTTTCCGCGGCGACCGGCAGCGGTGCTTCCGGCAGATCCACCGAGGTGCTGAGACTGGCGAGAAAGGCCGCGAGTTGCCGGGCGCGCCGACCCGGGATCACTTCATTTCCCGATTCCGGCGCCGCGGCACCCTTGAGCACGAGCGCGTCCGCGGAAGGAACCCCACGACGGATCGGGCGGGTTTCGAAGAGGAACGGAACCGGAGTGCAGATCGAACCCGGACTGACCTGACGCGGTGCGAACAGGCGAACCAACGGGAAGGCATTCGTCCCCAAGCGTTCACCGAAATTGGCGAGGTCCGGACCCAGCCGGCTCGATCCGAGCAACGGAGCCGCGTCCTGGAGATAATCGCGAGCCACGGTGCGGCGCTTGCCCCAGCCGCGGGCGATGTCGCTGCCACCGGATTCTGGCCGGACCTGCAGGGTGTGGCAGGCCGAACAACCGAGCGACAGATAGATGTCCCGTCCCTGGGCTGCTTCGCCGCTGCGGGCTGCCGGATAGCTCACCACGACGCCGGCGGCGTTGGTGCTGACATCGGGTCCCAGCGCGGCGAGCTGCCGGCGCGGAACGGCGACAAATCCGAACCACGTCGCCACCAGCGCGGTCAACACTCCGAGATAAATGATCGGTCCGTACTTCATCGGATTATTTCCCGACCACCGGCGAGGCGGTGGTGGAGAACAATGCAATCACCGGGTCTTTAAGCGGCTTCACGCACTCGAACAACAGCCACGCGGCGTTGGCGGCCAGGGCCATCTGTCCGAATCCAAAAAGGGCCAACCCGAACGCATGCACCAGCAACCACGGATGCAACCGCGCCGAGACCACGCCAAACGGAATCTCGGGCGAGGCAAGCTGCCATCCCTGAATCCAGCCACCCACGAGAAAGGCCAGGGTCATCACGGCGATGCCACCGGTGGTAAAGATCCAATGCGCCTGCGGAGAAATGCGGCAGGGAAACTCACGCCCGGCAAGTCGGGGCACCACCGAATACACGCCGGCGAACAGAGCAGGAGCGACAAATCCGAACAGGAACAATTCCTTCAACCCCACACCGAACTGGGTGAAGTGCAGCACCGACTGGGCGCAGCGCAACGACGTCACGGCCGTCAACACTCCCCACAGCGCGAAGCTGATGATCGAGACTGCCGCGAACCGCAGCACCACCGACCGGCTGAACAGGCAGGCACCCTGAAGATTCAGCAGGGTCAGCACGATGGGGATCAACAGGAGAACGCCGGCGGCAATGCTCACGGTCACCCACCACGCCGGCACCGGACCGCCAATCCATTCCGCAGCACCCGTCCATCCGGCAAGAATCCACCACGTCCAAAAAGCCAGCGGAGCAAACCGGGCCGATGCGGTCGGGCGCTCGGAGACTACCGGAATGAAATGATACAGAACCGCCAGCGCCAGCGGAGCGAGCCACAGCAGGAACAAGCCCTGACTGAACCATCCGTGCGTCACCGATTGGGCAATTCCTCTGACCGGGAAGAACAACAGTGCGAGTTGGGCGGTGAGATACAGCAGCGGGAAGGCGATCAATGCCCCAAGAAGATGCCATTGCGCCGGCTCGCTTCGTGAACCGTCGCGGGCGGCGAACGCGGCGATTCCGACCAATGACAGAAGTCCAGTCGCCGCCAGGATCACCGGGGAGATCTGGCGGGGAATTTCCAGCCAGGTCACACCGCTGGAACCCTGCAACAACAGGTATCCGATGCCCACCGTCAGTCCGGCGTTCCAGACCGTGGCGATGACAAACGCGATTCCTGAAACCGGCAGCCGGGTGTTGCCGGTGCGGGCGAGAATCCAAAACGCGAGCCCGAGCCCCATTTGGGATGCGAAGCCGAACACCAGCGCGGTTCGTGAAGCCGCCTCAAGCCGGCCATAGGTCAGCACTTCGCACTGCGACAGAAATCCCGGCCACTTCAGTTTGACCGCGGCGACCAGCGCGAGGCCGAGGCCGGCGAACAGCCACGCCAGGCCGCCGGCGAGCAGATAGAGCACCGGAAGCCGGCACGAGGCATCCACGGCGTCGGGCCGATCGGAAAGGTTGGATTGGGAACCGCTCATGCGGGACAGCTTCAACAGCGGATGTTATTCGAAGGTGGCCACCTTGAGGGAGGCTTCCAGGCGCTGGATCAACTTGGCGCGACCGCCGGCATTGCCGTCCTTCCATTCACCGGCCATCACCTCCATGGCTTTGGCCACCGGAAGGCGATAAACACCGGTATCGGCCTTGATCACGGCATAATTGCCCAAGGTCTCGGCATTGGCGCCCTGGAGTTCCTTCTGCAGGCGGGTGCGCTCGGCGGCCCGCGCGGCACCGACCGGCGCGGGCAGGTTGGAACGGAACACGTAGACCGCCAGGGCACCGAGGACGGCAAAGGTCCCGGCCACACCGAGAACGGCGGCCGCGGCCCGTTTCCAGGCAGGCGAACAACAATCGGAATCGCTCATGGCAGCAGGATCAGTGGTGGGCGGCGGCGGTGCCAGGCGCAGGCACCTCGTGGTGAGTGAGCGCCTCCTTCAGCCGGGGATCCTTCAACGGGAAGGGCGCGGCCGACTTGAAATTCTTCCAGAACACATACGCCAGGATCGCGGAGAGACCGCCCCAGCAGATCGGATCCAGCAGGGTGACGTGCAGTCCTTTCGGATACAGGACCGGCATGACGTTGAAGGTCATGTCCGTGTAATGCATGAGCCAGGCCCAGGCGATCATCGGTCCCATCACCAGGATGTTCATCTTGGTGTCGATCCGCAGCAGGATGACGAAGGGCACAAAGAAGTGGCCGAAGAGAATGAGAAGACCGACGTCCCACCACGTTCCGGCTTCGCGCTTCACGTACCAGAAGGTTTCCTCGGGCAGAGCTGCGTTCCAAATCAGGAAATACTGGGAGAAATGGATGTAGGCGTAGAACACGGTGAACGCGAAGAACAACGTGCCAATGTAGTGGATGGTGTTCGGGAAAATCACCCGCTTCAGTTCACGCGTCGAAAGCCAGCGGATGATGCCGTACACCGTCGCCAGGGTCGTCCACACGCTGCCGGCGAAATAATAGACGCCGTACATGGTGCTGAAGAACTGATGCATCAACGACTTCATCAGTAGGAAGACCGCGAGGGTCAGCGAGAAGGCGAAGACGTAGATGCCCCAAGCCGCCTGAACGCGGGCCTTGCGGGTCCAAATCGCCGCGCCGTCCTTGTCCTGGGCCACCGACCACTTGCGGAACCGCAGGGCCATGAAGCTCCACAGGGCAAAGATTCCAACCAACAACACCGTGAAAGCCGGGCGATTGAAGAGGATCTTTTTCACGTTCAGCGCGTGATCGGTCGCCGGATCAATGCTCATCCAGGGATAAATGTCCGGGCCCAGAATCAGCATCGGAAGGGCGAGGACACCCATAACCGGAGCCAGACAGGCGAGCTGCTCGTTGACCCGGCGGATGGGCACGCTCCAGGAGGCATCAAACAAGTGATGCAGGATCACCAGGAATAACGCCCCCATCACGATGCTCAGGCAGAACATGTAGGCCGTGAGATAGCTGTAGAGGAACTGCTGAACGAAGGTGGGTTCCGGAGCTTCGGCGTGCCCTCCGGCGTGACCGCCGGCAGCTTCCATATGCTCGACCGCGGTCGTTTCGCCCGCGTGCGCGGCGGCGGCCGGCTCGGCGTGTTCCGCGGCGGCGAGTCGCAGCGTTCCGAAGCTCACCACGCCGGCGCAGGCCAGCAGGGCGAACATTCGTTTGAAAAACAGGGAGAGGTTCATGGGCGCCTTATTTCAGCTTTTCGAGCACCGGAGCGGGCACGTCATCCTTGGCGCCCAACCGGCTCAGTTGGAGGGCCCGGACGTAGACGATGATCGCCCAACGATCCGACACCGGCACCTGACCGGCATAGCCCATCATGGTGTTCTTCCCGTAGCTGATGGTGTTGAAAATTTCGCCGTCGTTCATCCGGACGATCCGCTGGTCCTGAAGATTCGCGACCGAGGTGGCCCCGAGTTTCTTCACGATGCCGCCGGCGGAATCGCCCTGGGCGCCGTGGCACGGCTGACAATAAATGTTGAAGCGTTCCTGTCCGCGCTTGAGCAGCTCGGAGGTCACCGGAACCGGGTTGCTGTCCACGAAACCCTTGGCATCGCGACCGGTGTTGATCGCGGTGTCTTCCCAGGTGGTGTTGTCCAGGAAGCCCACCTTTTGGGCCACGGTCCCTACTGGATACACGCGGGACGAGGCGCCGTCGGCGAATCCGTCGAACTTGGTGACCGTCTGCGGACGCAGCTTCGGCTGGATGTTGAGGTCGGGAAAGATCTCCGCCATGCGGGGCGGCTTGCGCGATTTGTCGCCGCGGAATCCGAGGGCGGACACCACGCCGATGACGGCAAGGACAAAGAGGGTGAGAAAGTAGCGCATCAGTCCTCCACAAGTTCAATCGCCGAGGCCCCGGCCGCCTCCAGCAGGGTGCGGGCTTCGGCAAACTTCGGATCAGCCGCCTCGATACAGATGAAGAAACGGTCGTTGGACGCCCGCTTGAACGTCTCGCTCCGGAACAGCGGATTGTAGAGCTTCGGCAGGCGGTTCACGAACAGCATCCCGCCCAGCGTCGCGAAGGCGCTGAGCAAAATCGTGAGCTCATACGAAACCGGGAAGGCGAACAACGGGGTGAACAGCGGCTTGCCACCGACCACCAGACCGTAGTCGAACTTGTTCATGAACCAGATCATCCACATGCCGAAGGAGAATCCGGTGAGGCCGCCACAGAAGGTGAAATAGCCGACCTTCGACGTGCGCAGCCCCATGGCTTCATCCATGCCGTGGATGGGAAACGGGGTGTAGACATCCCATTTGCGATAGCCGGCATCCCGCACGCGGAGAGCCGCCTCGAAGATGTCGGCCGCGGTGTCGAAACGGGCCAGGATTCCGTAGGGTTTGGCGGTCGCGCTCATCAATGATGTCCTCCCTTGGCACCACCCAGCGGGTGATGCGGATCGGCCTGCGGAGTCACGCCCTTCACTTCAGAGATCGCGATCGCCGGCAGGAAACGGATGAACAACAGGAACAAGGTCATGAACAACCCGAAGCTGCCCACGAAGGTGAACACATCGACCCAGGTCGGTGTAAAGTAACCCCAGCTCGCCGGAAGATAATCGCGGTGCAGCGAGGTCACGATGATGACGAAGCGCTCGAACCACATGCCGATGTTCACAACGATCGAGGCGAAGAAGACGAACACCATGTTGGTGCGGCACCACTTGAACCAGAAAAAGTGCGGGCTGATCACGTTGCAGGTGATCATGCTCCAGTACGCCCACCAGTAGGGTCCGAAGGCCCGGTTCTTGAAGGCGTACAGCTCGTAGGGGCTGCCACCGTACCAAGCGATGAAGAACTCCATGCCGTAGGCGTATCCGACCATCGAGCCGGTCGCCAGGATCACCTTGCACATCAGTTCGACGTGCCGGGTGGTGATGATGTCCTCAAGCTTGAACAGCGTCCGCATCGGCACCATCAGGGTCAGCACCATGCCGAACCCGGAGAAGATCGCGCCGGCGACGAAGTAGGGCGGGAAGATGGTCGTATGCCATCCCGGGACGTTCGACACCGCGAAGTCGAAGGACACGATCGAGTGCACGGAGAGCACCAGCGGGGTGCTGAGGCCGGCGAAGATCATGTACGCCTTCTCGTAATTGCTCCAATGCCGGTTGGAGCCGGTCCAGCCGAGGGCGAACAATCCGTAGAAGAAACCGCGGACCTTGTTCTTGGCGCGGTCCCGCAGCGTGGCGAGGTCGGGAATCAGGCCGATGTACCAGAATAACAATGAGACCGTTCCGTACGTGGACACCGCGAACACGTCCCAGAGCAGCGGCGAACGAAACTGCGGCCAGATGTAATTGGCGTTGGGCGCCGGGATCAGATAGCCGGGAGTGAGCGCGAACCAGACACGGCCGGTGTGGACGACCGGGAAGATGCCCGCGCACGCCACCGCGAACAGGGTCATCGCCTCGGCGGCGCGATTGATCGAGGTCCGCCATTTCTGCCGGAGCAGGAAGAGCACGGCCGAGATCAGCGTTCCGGCGTGACCGATGCCGATCCAGAACACGAAGTTGGTGATATCCCAGGCCCAGTCGGCCGGGTTGTTCAAACCCCAGACACCGACGCCGGTCGAAATCAGGTAGGCGATCAGGGTCGCCATCATGGTCATCACCCCCGCCGAGATGATAAAGGCGGGCCACCACCAGATTGGCATGCGGCCTTCGCAAATGCCGGCAATGGAATCGGTGAGCGAACCGAGCGAACGACCGTTCAGCACCAGTGGCTGGCGTTCCAGACCCTTCGGCGGATCAGCCACCACGATCTGCGGAGGCACGGCATTGGGCTCCGGCGCGTGTTGAGCCGGAATGCCGGCATGAGGCATGGAGGCGGCGTTAGCCATTAGGCGTCTCCTTTCGGTGCGGCGTTGACCGCGGCATGATGGCCTTCTTTTCCATGGCCGGATTCATCGGTGAAAGGGTCTTCATCACGGAAGCGCTTGTAGTCGCGGAGTGAATCCGGCTTGGACTTGGCATCCGGCATGGCGGGATTCGGATTGCGAACCCGCGCCAGGTAGGTGACCCGCGGACGGATGTCGAGGAACCCGAGCACGGTGTAATCGCGCGGATCCTTCTTGAGCTTCGAAACGGCACTGTCCGGATCGAGCAGATTGCCAAAGGTGATGGCTTCGGCCGGGCACGCCTGCTGGCAGGCCGTCTTCACGCCACCATCGGGCACGCGGACGTTGGCGCTGTCGCGGGCAATCCCCTTCTGGGCGATCTTGGCCTGCTCGATGCGCTGGACGCAGAAGGTGCACTTCTCCATCACACCGCGCATCCGGACCGTGACGTCGGGATTCTTCACCAGCTTGACGATTTCCCAGTCGGGCGATTCGTTGCGGTTCTCCGCCAGCGGTCCTTTGTAGAGGTTGCCGGTGTTGAAGAAGAACTGGCCCTGGACCTTGGCGTAATCGTTCTCGCGCTTGTTGAAGTCGAAGAAATTGAAGCGGCGGACTTTGAAGGGACAGTTGTTGGCGCAATACCGCGTGCCGATGCAGCGGTTGTAGGCCATCACGTTGAGGCCTTCCTCGTCGTGCACGGTCGCGTTCACCGGGCAGACACTTTCGCACGGCGCGGCCTCGCAGTGCTGGCACAACATCGGCTGAATCGCCATCTGCGGATCAGCGGACACGTGCTCCTGGGTCACTTCCAGATCGGCATCGTGGCTGTAATACCGGTCAATGCGAATCCAGTGCATCTCACGACCGCGCATCACCTGGTCCTTGCCGACGATGGGGATGTTGTTCTCCGACTGGCAGGCGATCACGCAGGCCGCACAGCCCACGCAGGAGGCGAGATCGATGGTCATTCCCCACTGGTGAACCTGAGACATCGTCTCCGGGTTCGCCTTGTAGGGATGCTTGTAGATGTTCTTGATGCTGCCGTCGTCGTTGTACGGGACGTAATGCGGCAGGTGGCCGTCCAGATCCATGCCCTTGGCAAAATCCGGCTTCGACTTGTACTGCGCGAGGTTGGCCTCGCGAATGACCGGCCGGCCTTCCATCAGACCGTGTTCCTGCGTGGTGCCGAGGAGGGCTTTCTTGGAAATCTTGGCGGCGGTGGCACCGGTGACGATGTGTCCGCCGGCCGTCGCATACAATCCGTAGACATCAAACCCGCAGCCGGACCCAACGCGGCCCACACGGCGGCGTCCGTAACCCAAACCGAGAGCGATGGTGTCGTCGGCGAGACCCGGCTGGATCCAGACCGGACCTTCGATCGTTTGCCCACCCACCGTCACGCGGACGATGTGGTTGTCGAACTGCCCGTCGTGCGCATGGGCGCTGTCGTCGGCGTTGTTCCTGCCGTTCTTCTGCTGCTTCGCGGTGCCATTCTCCGTCACACCCAGCTTCTTGCCCGTGGCCGGGGAAACCATGACAGAATTGCCCCAGACCAATTTGGTCACGGGATCGGGAAGCTCCTGGAGCCATCCGTTGTTGGCGAAACGTCCGTCGTCCACCTTGGCATCGCGGTAAAGAACCACCTGATACCCGGCGGCCGGTGCCGCGGGTGCGTGGGAAAGACCTTCCACAATTGCGGCGGAATCCAGCGAGGCAGCGACCGGGCGTGCGGCGCTGCCGGCCAGGAATCCGTCGTGCAGGAATTTCTTCCAAGGTCCGTCGCCTTCACCACCGAGGGTCTTGAAGGTTTCGCGGACCAACTCGTACGGAGCCGGCTTCGCTTCACCCAACAGACGGGCGAGGACTTCGATCTCCGTCAATCCACCGAAGAGCGGCTCGATCAGCGGTTGAATCGGAACAACGGTTCCGTCGCTGGTGCGCGCATCGCCCCAGGATTCGAGATAATGGGCGGCGGAAAGGTGCCAGGTGGCGAGCGACGCGGTTTCGTCCTCGTAATAGCCGAGGCGAACCACGGTCTTCGCCTTTTTGGCGGCATCGGAGAATTTCAGCGCACTCGGGGCGTTGTAAGCCGGATTGCCGCCCAAGATCACCAGGGTATCGACCGACCCACCGTTCAACGCCTCGACGAGGCCCGTCAGCGTGCCGGAATCCGGCGGTTGAACCGGTGCGTGAAGGAAGACCGTCTTGCCCACCGCACCCAGCGCCTGATTAACCGCCAGAGCGATCAAATGCACGGCGACCGGCTGGGCGTATCCGGCGACCACGACTGACTCGCCACCTGCGGCGACGAGATCCTTGGCGCATTCCTCCGCCCATTTCGCCGACGCCGGCGAACCTTCGGAAAGTTTCTTCAGCGAAGCACCAAGTTCACCGCCGGTGACGATGAAGGAGGCCACGTGAGCCGCGACCTTGAGAACGTCGGTCGGTTTGACGCGGAGGCGGTGATCCGCCTGGCCGCCGGTCAAGGTGAAGAGCGACTCGACCACGTAGAGGCGATTCATCGCATCGCTCGCCTTGCGGCCGCGGGCGAATCCACGCATCAACCGGTTTGCATCCTGCTCGGCACCGAACAAATCGGCGTCGAGGCTCAGAATGCGACGGGCACCCGCGAGCTGATAATAGGGCCGCAGATCAGCACCGAAGGCCACGCCAGCGGCGTTCCGATGAACGTCGAAATCGACCGGCTCGTAGCTGGTCCAGCGGGCGCGCGGCAGTTTTTCGGCCAGCCTGGCCTGCAACCGGGCGCGGGTCGGCGAGCTGCTCCGCTCGGAAAGGAACTGAAGCCCTTCACCGCCCGAAGCGGCGAATTTTTTGGCGAGTTCTGCGAGCGCATCACGGACTTTTTCAACCTTCACGTCGGCGCCGGAAACGGCGTGACGATGAGCGCGATCGGGATCGTACAGGTTCAGGATCGAGCCCTGGACGAGAAGATCGGTGCCGGCAGCGTCCGGATGCAGATCGTTGGGTTCGACCTTGGTCGGACGGCCATCGGACGATTTGACCGCGAGGGACACCGCGGTGCCGCGGGTCGGCATCGAGGTGGCGAAATACTGCCAGCCGCCGTGGATGTAATTCTCCGGCTGCTTGGCGAAAGGGGTGAGGACTTCCTCGGGACGACGGCATCCGGCGGCGACTCCGCCGAGGCCAGCCAGAAGAAAACTGGCGGACATCAGCTTCATCCAGTCGCGACGGGTTTCGCCTTCCGGCGCAATGCTGGCGCCCGACGGGAATTCCCGGTCCAACCATTGGCGGAATTCAGGCCGTTCAGCCAGTTGATCCAGCGAACGCCAGTATTTCGGGCCGGTTTCCGGCTCGGGGCAAACGGGGGGAATCGTCTTCATCGGTGGCAGGTGGAGCAGCTCTGGCCAGGCTTCACATTCCAATCGTGCACCAGTTGCTTGCCGTTGACGGCACCCTTCCAGTCGAGCTGGGTGACCAGTTCAACGGGCCGGATTTTTTCCTCAGGGGCACGATGGCAATCGAGGCAGAAGCCCATTGAGAGGGGCTTGGCATGCTGAACCTCCTCCATGTGGTTGATCTGGCCGTGGCAATGAACGCAACTGATGCCGCGGTTCACGTGTACGGAGTGATTGAAATAGACGTAGTCCGGAACCTTGTGCACCTGGACCCACGGAATGGACCGACCGGTCTGGAAGGATTCGCGGACCAGAGCCAGCTTGGGATCATCCTTCAGCACCAGGCTGTGGCAGTTCATGCAGGTGCTCGACGCCGGAATGTTCGAGAACCAGGACTTCTCCACCGCGGAATGGCAGTAGCGGCAATCGATGCCCAACTGGTCGGAATGGATGGCGTGCGAAAAGGCGATGGGCTGTTTCGGCGTGTAACCGACGCGGGTGTACTTTGGCGTCAGGTAATACCAGACGCCCGCACCGGCGGCGTTCGCAACCAGGAAGGCACCCACTGCCACCTTCAGCGGCAGCGTGTTCGCCCATTTGGGGAAAATGAAGGACATCGCTCAGTTTTCCAGCGCCCGATGACCCCGACGTGGCCACGTCGAAACCCATCCGGCTTGTTCGTTCTTCTAATCCAAAAGACTCACTAAAATTAGACCAACTGCTTCGCCCAGTCGTTTTCTGGGGTGCAGGAGGAAGGGTTACAACTCGAAATCCGTCCACCAACGACGGTTTTCAGTCCGGTAATCGGCAGGATTAGATGACCGCTTGACGCCCACTCAATACCCGGCCGACATCCCAACCCGCAAGCACTCGTGAAAAAAATCACAAGCGATGGGTCGGGCGCAAGTGTTCATTCACCGCGAAGAGCGAAGGACTCATCCGTCGGATGGAGACCTGGCGGGGCTCCACGCGGGACAATTGCGAATCTTTTGTATTCGTATCTAATTTACCATCAGCTTATTGCACGACTTCCACTGGAGCGGCAGTTCGGACAGGACCGGCATTCGTTGCCGCAACCTCCCTCAGCGGAATGAGAGTGAGAATCTGACGGAGAATCGGGGTCGCCGCCCGGTGCAGGCGTCGCGTGGACCGAAATCGGGATCGACGACGGCAACCCCCGGCCGGCAGATGCCACAGCGTGGCGATCGGACGCAGGAATCGGGACCCCGGTGGACAATGTGGAATCGGACACGCGGAATGGGGGAGGGTTGGAGTTCAATGGGAGGCGGCGCTGAGACCCAATTGCAGGAATCCGAATACACCGATGCCCACAGTGAGCAACCACAGGCCCAGCCAGAGCGGATTTCGCGGCGTCTCGGGACTCGTCATCGATTTCGAATCGCGGCTCGATTCGATGGCGCTGGGGAAGGCAGTGGATGATTTCAAGCGCGGCCACTGTTCAGCAAACTTCCATCCCCGGCCCAACCGGGCTTGTCCGACACACGCCCGATTTTGCGCCGGGTGCTCGCCTATTCTGCCGGCGGTGGAAAGAGAAGGCGCAGGCTGTTCATCACCACGACCACCGTGCTGCCTTCGTGCGCGGCCACGCCCACCCACAACGGCATTCCCGGCACGATCAGTGTGGTCACGGCCATCACCATCATCGTGCCGAGCGACAACACCAGGTTTTGTCGAATGATCGTCCGGGCGCGCAGGCTGAGATTCCGTGCGAGCACGAACAGTTCGAGACGGTCGTTCATCAACACCACATCCGCCTGTTCGAGCGCCGCGTCGGACCCGCGCGCACCCATCGCCAATCCCACGTCAGCCATCGCCAGCACCGGCGCATCGTTCACGCCATCACCGATCATGGCCACGCAGCGACCGGCGGCCTTGAGCTGTTGCACCGCGGCCACCTTGTCGGCGGGTTTCAATCCGCTGCGCACTTCATCGATTCCGGCTTCGCGGGCCATTCGCTCTGCCGGGCCTGAACGGTCCCCAGTCAGCATCACGGTCTGCAATCCCGCCGTCCGAAGTTGCTCGACCAGCGCACGCGCCTCGGGTCGAAGCCGGTCCTGCAGCAACAGGCGTCCCAGCATTCCAGGACCGGCGATCCAGGTTTCATTGACGGCTTCCGGGGATGGTGGAAGTGCTGTGAGTTGATCCGATGAAACCACTCCGATCAGCAGATCCCGATTTCCCAACACCACGATGCCCGACGGCGATCGCGCACGAATGCCCTGGCCTGGCACCGTTTCGGTGGCACCCGGATCGAAGAACGTGACACCGCGCCGGACGGCCTCGCGGGCAATGGCCTTTGAAATGGGATGATTGGAAAGCCGCGCCAGGCTACCGGCGGCGGCCAGCACCTGCGCCTCATCGCCGGCCAGCACTTCAACGCCCGTCACGCGGAGCGCCCCTTCGGTCAGCGTTCCCGTCTTATCCATGGCCACCGTATTGACGTCCGACAGGCGTTCCACGGCCGCTCCGCCGCGAAACAAAACGCCACGCCGGGCACCGCAGGCGATGGCCGACAGGATCGCCGATGGAACCGAGAGAACGAGGGCGCACGGGGACAGCACGACCAGCAGGGTCATCGCCCGATAAATCGAACTGACCCGACCCACCACCGAAACGAAGGGTGGTGCCTCCCGGACGATCCAGTTGAAAAAGAAAACGGCGACACACGCTGCGATCACGCCCGCCGTGTAGCGTGTTCCAAAACGATCGGTGAACCGCTGCGTCGGCGCCTTCTGTTGCTGGGCGTCATGAATCAGCCGGATGATGCGCTGCAACGCACTGTCGCCCGCGACGCGCAGCACGCGGCCTTCGAGAACACCCCACAGATTGATCGTGCCGGCGAGTGCGGTGTCGCCGGCAGCTTTCGACACCGGTTCGGATTCGCCGGTCAATGTGGATTCATCACAGCCGCTGGTGCCGCGAACAATTTCGAAATCGACCGGCACCTGTTCGCCGGCGGTGACGCGAATCGTCTGACCGGGTGCGAGCGAATCGACCTCCACCTCAGTTTCAATCTCGCCGTCGAGCTTCCTCGCCGTCTTGGGGGCACCCTTGAGGAGGGCATCGATGGCCCGGCGGGTGCGACCGGCGGCGTAGGTCTCCATCGCCTTCGACGAGGAGAACAACACCAGGAGCAGCACACCTTCACCCCAGGCCCCGATCGCACCGGCACCGACCGCCACCAGTAGCATGAGGAACTCGGTGTTGAAGCGAAGCTGCCGCAGGTCCAGGAGGACCACTCGCGCAAGATCCCAGGAGCCCGCGAGATACGCCACGGCGTAGGCGGCAGTGGTGGTGGCGGGCGAGACACCGCGCAACAACCATCCCACCACCGCGCCGCCGACACACACCGCCGCCCGCGTCGCCATCGGCTTCCAAGTCACCCCGGAATCGTCGGCGTGGTCGTGATCGTGACTCACATCAATGGGACGGCAATTGTCGGCGAAATTCGGTGGGCGATTCACCGACCACCTTGCGGAAGATCCGGTTGAAATGGGTCAGCGATTGAAAGCCCGCCTCGTACGCCACCTCGCTCACCCGTGCGTTCGGATTGAGCAGGAGGTTCTTGGCCTTCTCCACCCGGACCCTCGAGACGTAATCGGTGAAATTCAGGCCGGTCGCCTTCTTGAACAATTTGCAGAAATAAAAGCTGCTGGTGTTGACCGCCTTTGAAACGGCTCCGAGCGAGAGGGGTTCATCCTGATGCGCGGCGATGTAGGCCTTGGCGCGGGTGATGACCGGTGGTTCCGCGTTCTGACCGGCGACCAGAATCTGATTGCCGACGATCGACAGGTGCTGTGCAAAAATCGTGAGCAACCGCACCATCGCCTGGTACTGGTCAGGCTTCAGCACGCGGGTGTGGAACCATGCGTCCTCCAGCTTGCTGAGGTCGGTCTTGGAACCCCATTCCATCAACTGCCGGGCGGTCCGCGCAAAACGGTCCCGGTTCGGTGGAGTGAGGAACACCTGGCCCGTCTGGAGAAATCCCACCAGCTCATGCCCGGACCGCAGGGGAATCGCGGTATCACTCAACCCGGCGAAACACTGGACGGTCCTCGGGCCCGCGCCGGGATTCTCCGCGATTTTTTCCTGAACATCCAGACAGGCGGCGCAGGTCCGGCTCGACTTCGCCATCAGCGCACAAAAAGGATTCTCGTGGGGATTCCCATGATGCACCGGCTGCCAGGCCTCGAGCGGTCGCAACGACAGGGGCAAACCGGTGGCCTCCCCAAACGCCTTCTGGTAGTCCGCGAAAATCTGGGACTGTGAAAGCTGATCGAGGAGGGGATTGGAGCGGCTGGTGGCCACGACAGCAGGCTAGTTCCCTTCGATCGGGGGATCAAGCGGGGCGATGCGGATGGGAATCCCCGACGCGGCCTGCTGGACGACCGCCAACCGGTGGCGCGTCACCTGGAGCCGGTCCAGGACCACCGCGGTCATCCGCTTCATCAGGGCAAAGCCCAACGCCGGCTCCTCCTCGCAGCGTTCCCGAAGATGTTTCCCGTCGAAAAAGAACATCGTGACCGGTTCGAGCGCCCGCGCCGAAAAATGCCATTTGTTGGGCGCAAACAACCAGGACCAGCCGAGAACATCACCGCCTTCGAGCACCTGGAGTTGCAGCGCATGACCGCTGGTGTTGGCCTCGATCGCCACCTTGCCCGACAACAGGCAGTAGAAGAAATCGGCGCCATCCCCCTCCTTGAAAATCAGCGCGCCCTCCGCCGCCGCCGTGCGTCCCGAGACGCTGGCGAGCACCTCCAGATGATTCCAAGCCATGCCATGGAAAAAGGGCTGGTGGGCCAGGTTGGCGGCGGTCGGACGCAGGGGGGCCTTCATGATTGCGGCAAGAATGCACCGGAATGTCGCCGGTTGCCCAGCCCGAGTTCGGAGACCGGAGCCATTCCACAAAATCGGGTTCCGGTTCGCCAATTCACGGTTTGCCAGACCGACAGGGAAGGACCAGCGTGTCACTCGAGAAGCCCGAAAACCCATGAAACGCCAACCCGCCTCCACCTCCGAACCGGATGCCGGTGCGACTGGAACCGCAGCCCAGCCCGCGCGGAAGGTTCGTTTCAAACTCCCGTTCATCGAAGCGCACGAGGTTTTCCTGGCCGGCACGTTTAACGAATGGCATCCGGCCATGTTCCCCATGATCGAGTCGAAGACCGGTGCCTGGTTCAAGGACCTGCTCCTGCCACCCGGGGTCTACGAATACCTTTTCGTCGCGGACGGCCGATGGATCTCCGATCCCGGCAATCCGCGAAATATCCCGAATCCGTTCGGTGGCGTAAACTCGGTGCTCGAAATCGTCGCCGCACGCACTCCCAAGAAATCCAAATGAAACCTGTCAAACCCGGTCGTTCCACTCCCAAGGCCGGTGCCCGGCTGGTCGTCACCGACCGGACCGGCCACCGCGTCGCCAGCGCTCCCGTCATCGACCTCGCCCCGATCCGCTTCAAGCTGCGGAAGATCATGGTGCCGGTCGATTTCTCCACTCCCAGCCAGAAGGCGATCCGCTACGCACGTCCCTTCGCCGAACAATTCGGAGCCAGCCTGATGCTGCTGCACGTGATCGAACCCATCGTGTACCCGGTCGAGTTCGGCTACATGCCGGTCGAACCCCAGGAGGCCGAGGAACAACGCCTCGCGGAATTCCAACGCCGTCTCAAACAGCTCGGTGCCGAACTCGGTGCCACCATTCCGGTGCAGACCCAGGTCCGCATCGGACGCGCGTGGAAGGAAGTCGTCGACGCCGCCAAGGCCCAGTCCACCGACCTGATCGTCGTCGCCACCCACGGCTACACCGGGCTCCAGCACGCGCTCCTCGGCAGCGTCGCGGAGAAAATCGTCCGGCACGCCCCCTGTCCGGTCCTCGTGGTTCGGCCGGAAGAACACGACTTTCTGTGAGCGAGAGGGGCGGGTTGAAGAGTTTATGAGCTGAAGAGTTGAAAGGGGAAAGGCCGATAACGGGCTGACGCGGAGCCGCAGATCACGGGCGCATTGGTACGCATCGGATCGTGATCAAATACGTCCGTGAGCCGCGGCTCGGCGGGAGGGAGCCTTGCCCTACTCTGCGCCTCCTCAGAGCGCGTTCCTGTCCTAGCGGAAGAAAATCAGCCAGACGATGATCAGCATGGGCAGCATGATCGGCAGGGTGTAGTGGGTGACGTAGCGCACGAACGACGGGGTGTGGGCTCCCTGATGATCGGCAATGGCCTTCACCATGAAGTTGGGACCGTTCCCGATGTAGGTGTTGGCTCCGAAGAAGACCGCGCCCGCCGAGATGGCCACGATGAATTGGTTGAAGGCGGCGTTCCCGACCAGGAAGGCCATTTCAATCTCCTCGGTCCCGATGGTGTGGGCCGCGAGACCGTCGGAGTGATATTTCTGCAGGGCCGCAAAGGTCTGCCGTACCTGCTCCGCGTGATCGCCGTGGACGTAGGTCCCGATGTCGGCGCCGCCCGATTGGATGAGGTGTTGAACCTGCTGGACGGTGTCGGGATCGATGTAGGCGCCGAAGATCGCGCTCAGGAAGCTCAGGTAGGTCGGCGCATTGTCCAGGACGCTGCTCAGAACACCGCTGCCCCAGTAGAAGAAGGCGGGCGAGGGAGAACCCATCGCACCGGCCCGGACGGACAACCAATCCAATGCCGGCATCATGGTGGCAAAGATACCGACAAACAGGATCGCCACCTCCTTTACCGGATGGAAATTGAAGTGGTTCGATTCATGCACCTGGCGGCGGGTGGTGAAATAGGAACCGGCGGCCGCGGCCAGCATGAGACCTTCGCGCAAGAACGGTGGCTGGCCCGCAAATAAAACCGCACCGATGATGATCGCCAGAAAGAAGACATTGCCGAGTCCGTCGAAGCGGAACCAATCCGGATGCTCCGCGTGTTCCGCGCGAATTGCGCGCGGGGCCTTCCGGTAATTGCGCGCATCGACCACAAAAAACATCGCCAGCAGAAGCCCCAGCCCGGTGGCCCACACCGGCCAGCAGTGTTCCGCGACCCACCAGAACGGAACCCCCTTGAGATAGCCCAGGAACAGCGGCGGATCGCCGATGGGCGTGAGGCAGCCACCGACGTTGGAAATGATGAAAATGAAGAAAACGATGTGATGGCCGGTGAGCCGGTATTTGTTCATCCGGATCCAGGGCCGGATGAGCAGCATCGAGGCTCCGGTCGTGCCCAGCAGGTTGGCGAGAAGCGCGCCGATGAAGAGGAACACGGTGTTGAACGAAGGCGTGGTTTCACCGCGGACACTGATGTGAATGCCGCCGCTCACCACGAAGAGCGAGCCAATCAGGCAAATGAAGCTGAGATACTCGTGGGCGGTATGCCCAACGTCAGCATAGGCCTGCAGACCAATGCAGTAGTAGGCGACTACAATTGCGGCCAGGCCGAAGGCCACCTTGGGGTAGTGGCGTCCCCACCAATCCCCAAAAAAGAGGGGCGCGAGCGCAATGATGGCGAGGAGAGCGGCGAACGGGATGATCATCCACGGGTTCGGCGCCTGGGTCAGGGCGACGAGAAACATGCCGGGATCAGCCTGCGCCGACAGCCGACGATGCGGCAAGGGAAGACTGAACTCCGGGGTCGGGTTCAGCAGCCAGCCTGCATTCGGTGCAGGTGAAGCCGCTGAACTCGACCCCGGAGCCCCTTCATTCCGGCCAGCGCGATACGGGATACCGCGGGAACCTTCGATGGAATCTGCGAGAGAATGCGATGTATCATGCGGCCTCCTCGATCAGGTTCCCGCGTCGGGCGTGGATCCGTTGTTGCCGTTGTTCCCGGAGGCGGGCTTCGAGGATTTTCTCGCCCAGCAACACCGGAAACACCAGGAGCGGATGCGGCTCCAACCACGCCAGCGCGGCGGCCTCGTTGGCAGCCCGCCGCAATGGGGCGAGCATGGCCGGGCTGGCGGCAGCGGCAACCGCTTCCCGCAGAAGCCGGTTCTTGAGGCGTTCCAATTGGGTTTCCGTGGTCAGGGTGAATGGGGCCGGTGGCTCGGTCGCCTCGGCGAACCGGTTCACCGGCGGTCTTTCGACCGGTGGATCCAGAACTGTGTTTTTCATAAAATGAGTTGAGTCAAAGTGCGGTTGAAACTGGTGGTGCAGGGCCTCTGTTGGGTGTCGGTGGGGTGCCAAAATGCAAAAACCCACGACCGCCTGGGCAGTCGTGGGTTTTTGTGAAATCGGTATTGGTCGCTTTACCTTGAAATCATCCCCACTCCGCCCCGCCCCGGTGTCTGCATCCAGGACGCATGCCGGGAGCAAGCCATCGCGGCGCCTTTCTGGAGGCGCTGGACGGCTACGATCACCACGGATTTGCGAATGAAATTCATTCCAACAGGCCGCTAGAATGCCACGCCAGCGCCCTGAATGTCAACGCCGGGGCTGGAATCACCGCATTCTCGGAACGGAAAGGGATCTCCGGGGTTCACCGTGTTTCTTGCATCGGAGCCGTCCATCGCCGAGGGTTCGCGCCCTCGACAATGGGCCGACGCCTTGCCGCACTTCTGATCGCCACCGGCCTCCTGGGCGGGCTGTTGCAAGCTGCGCCCGCGAATCTGGTCGAGGCTGGCCCTTTGTTCCATCAATTCGGCCTCACCCTCGAAGCCGGGGAACGCGAAGAATTTATCGGCCCGCTGTTCAGCACGCAGGAAGGCGAAAAGGGCGCCTATTCGCTGTGGACCATCGCCCCGTTTGCCTCGCTTTATCAGGAGCCCGAGATCGAACGGGTGGAGTTCGACTTCCTCTATCCGGCCCTGAGCTATGACCGGTTTGGCACCGAATGGCGGCTGCACGTCGCCCAATTCCTGAACTTCCACGGCGGCACCAGCCAGGACGGCGAGGTGAAACACCGCCGAAACCTGTTCCCGTTCTTCTTCTCCCAGACCTCGACCCAGCACACCAATGATTACTGGTCGCTGCTGCCGTTCTACGGACATTTCCAGAATCATCTCTTCCGCGACGAGGTCCGCTTCGTGGCCGCACCGCTCTACGTCTGGTCGCGCAAGGGCGCGATGGAAACCGACAACTACCTGTTTCCGTTCATTCATTTCCGGCACGGCGGCGGTGTTCAGGGCTGGCAGATTCTTCCGCTCGCCGGCCACGAGACGAAACAGCCCGTGACGCGGACCAATCGGCTCACCGACGAGCCCGAGGTCGTTCCGGGCTATGACAAATGGTTCGCGCTGTTTCCCTTTTTTCATCACGAGAGTCTCAATCTCGGCACCACCAACGAGGAACGCCGGCGCATCCTGATCCCGCTTTACAGCATCCAGCGGTCGCCGGCGCGCGATAACACCTCCATCCCGTGGCCGTTCATCAGCCATACGGTGGATCGCGAGGCGAAGTTCGAGGAATGGGGCATGCCGTTTCCCTTCATCGGATGGGCGCGGGGCGAAGGAAAACACGCCAACCGGATCTGGCCGCTGTGGGGACGCGCGACCAATGCCACGCTCCAGACCGATTTCTTCCTCTGGCCGCTCTACACCCACCGTCTGGTCCGGGCTCCGGAGATCGTCCGCGAACGCACCCGCATCCTGTGGTTCCCCTATTCCGACACCCGCCTGGTCAATCCGGCGACCGGCGACTACCGGCTGCGACGCGATCTCTGGCCACTGTTCTCCTTCACCCACGATCTCGACGGACGCGAACGGCTCCAAATCCTCGCGGTGTCCGAACCGGTGATCGCCGGCAACAAATCGATCGACCGCAGTTGGGCACCCCTCTGGTCGCTGTATCGCGCGGAATTCAATCCCAAGACCGGCCATTCGAGCCAGTCGTTGCTGTGGAATCTTTGGCGCCGGGACGCAGCGAAGACCGAAGCGCACCAATCGTTCCTCTTCGGACTAATCCGCACCCGTCGCGAGGCTGAACATCTCCATTGGCGGTTTTTCTGGACCCGTTTCGCCCCGCCGGCTTCTCCCGCGCCGGCGGTACCTGCGCCCGCCGGCACTGGTCCGAAGCCGACCGCGACTCCCTAATCCTGTGGACCAACACCCGCTTTGACATGCGACACCTTCGCGGCACTCTCACCGGTGTCTGTTCGGATCCTTGGCCGTCCCCGGGTCTGATCCCTGGTCCAAGCCGGCCGGGCTCCCACTGACCATGTTTCAAAACCTCGGCGAAATTCTGATGCTGCTGGGCGCCACGCTCGGATCGCTGCCCCGTGCCTGGCAGGACCGGCGGAAGATCGCTGAACAACTGTTCGACATCGGCAACGCCAGCCTTTTCATGGCCTGCACGCTGTCGCTGTTCATCGGCGGGGTTCTCGCGCTCCAGACCGGGCCGCTGTTAGCCGAACGCGGACTCGGATCCTCCCTCGGCGGGTTGGTCGCCCTAGGTTTGTGCAAGGAACTCGCCCCGGTGATGATGGCGGTGCTGATCGCCGGACGCATCGGATCCGCCATGGCGGCTGAACTCGGCTCCATGCGGGTCTACCAGGAAATCGACGCGCTCCGGACCCTGAACATCAATCCGATCCGTTACCTGGTGGTTCCGCGGGTCATCGCCATCAGCATCGCCCTGCCCTGTCTGGTGATCTTCGCCAACCTCGTCGGATGGCTCGGCGGTGCGCTGGTCGCCGGCCTCAACGACCGGATCGGCGTGTCGTGGTCCTCGTACTTCGGAAATCTCCGCCAAGTGGTGGAAGTGAGCGACATCGCCAACGGGCTGATCAAGTCGTTCGTCTTCGCCATCGTCATCGGCGTCGTGTCCTGTCATCAGGGTCTCACGACGATCGGCGGTCCGCGCGGGATCGGACGCAGCGTCACGAAGGCGGTGGTCAATTCCATCGTGCTCATCCTTGTCCTCGATTATGTCCTCACCCGCCTCCTGCTGCCGCTGGACAAGGGTTGGCGTTTCTGACCGATGACCTCACGCCCTCCCAACGGAATCCCTGTTTCGATCCGCTCGCTTCGAAAATCCTTCGGCCAACAACCAGTGTTGAAGGGCCTGGAGTTCGAGATCCGCAGCGGTGAGATCTTCGTGCTGATGGGACCCAGCGGCTCGGGCAAGTCGGTGTTCCTTCGCCACCTGATCGGACTCGAATCACCGGATTCGGGCGAGATCCGGATCGGCGGCGAACTGGCCACCAGCGAAGGCGTCGGCGACCGCTTCCGTCTGGCGATGGTCTTCCAGAGCGGCGGATTGCTGAACTCGCTTTCGGTGGCGGAGAATGTCGGCCTGATGCTGTCCGAACTCCGTCTGAAACCGCCCGCGGAAATCGACCGGATCGTCGCCGACCGCCTGGCGCTGGTGAAGCTGGGACCCGAAGTGGCCGACAAATACCCCAACGAACTGTCCGGCGGCATGCGCAAGCGCGTGGCCATCGCCCGCGCGTTGGTCGCCGACCCGCAGTTGATTCTGTTCGATGAACCCACCAGCGAACTCGATCCGCTGGTCGCCCTCACCATCGGCCGGGAAATCCTCAACCTCAACCGCCGCACGGGCGCGACGACAGTGGTGGTGACCCACGATCGCGACCTCGCGTTTGGCATTGCTGATCGAATCGCCTTCCTACTCGAGGGAAACATCATCGCCCTCGGTTCGCCCGCCGAAATCCGGGCGGCGCAACACCCATTGATCCAGGAGTTCCTCGCCGCCGATTTCCAAACGCCGGAGTCCGCCGCCATGGGCTAAGTCCACCCGCACCCATCCGCCGAACCCTCTTTTTTCGCCGACAACCCGATCGCCCCTCCGCCCGCCATGAAAAACACCCTCGAAACCCGCCTCGGCCTCTTCTTCGCCCTCGTGGTCATCGCCGCGTTCCTGCTGTTTGAACTCATCGGCAGCGGTGCCCTGTTTTCCCGCGGCAAACATTTGCGCGCCCAATTCGCCACTGTCCGCGACCTGAAGGCCGGCGACCCGGTGAAACTGGCCGGCGTTTCGATCGGACGCGTCCGCACCATCCACGCCCCCAAGGCCGGCAGGGTGGAAGTGGAACTGGCCATCGACCCCGAGGCCGAAGTGCGCACCGACAGTGTCGCCTCCATCCTGTTCACCGGATTGATGGGACAGAACTTCATCTCCCTCACCTTCGGCTCGGACAAGGCGCCACTGGCGGATTCCACGACCCTGTTGACGTCCAAGGATCAGCCCGACCTGGCGGCGATCATGACGAAGCTCGACGGGGCCGCGGACGGCGTCCAGAACATGACCCGCAGTTTCACCGGCGAGGAATTCAACAAACTGCTCGGACCCTTCACTGATTTCCTCAAGCAAAACCAACCGCGTTTGGTCGCCATACTCGGCAATCTCCAGAACATCTCCACGACGATCGCCGAGGGACAGGGAACCGTTGGAAAGCTGATCAAGGAGGACACCCTCTATCAGTCGGCACTGGCGACGGTCACCAACCTCAACCAGACCGTGGACGACATTCGACCGCTGGCCACCGATGCCCGCGCGGCAGTCGCGGAAGCCCGCAGTATGGTGACCGCCATGAACAAGGGCGAAGGAACGGTCGGCAAACTGCTGAAGGACGAGAAGCTCTATTCGGAAACCACCACCGCCATGACCAACCTCCGGGAGATCTTCCAGAAGATCAACGGCGGCCAGGGCACGATCGGCCAGTTGGTCAACGACGCCGGATTCCTGAAAAACGTGAAGCTCACCCTGCAAAAGGTGGACAAGGCGACGGAGGGCCTCGAAGACACCGGCCCGCTGACGGTGCTCAGTTCGGTGATTGGCAACCTGTTCTAACCGGACTGGGTTCCTTTTGCCACCGAACCGGAACTCGACATCGGGGTTTCCGTGGGAATAGTACCGCCGCAAGGACGCCATCTGACTGAACCATGGTTCGCTTTATTCTCAGGGGAATGACCCACCCGCTGGAACACGAACTCCACAGCGGAGTGATTACCGTTGGCCGGAACCCGGCCAACGAGATGATCATCGCTGATTCGAGCGTTTCCAGCGTTCACGCCGAGATCACCGTCGATCCCGAGGGCCCGACCGTCAGCGTCCGTGATCTTCAATCCACCAACGGCACCTTCATCGACAGCAGTCCGATCGAAGCCTCCGTTCTCCGCCCGGGACAGACACTCCAACTGGGTGCGGTGGAGCTGCGGCTGGATTCGGAAACCTACGAAATCCGCATTCCCGCAGCGGCCGCCCCGGTCCCGGCGCAGCCCTCTGGGATCGCCGAGGTGCTGTCCGACGGCAGTGCCGCCTGCTCCCGGAATCCGGCGCTTCCGGCAACCCACGAGGCCGAATTGGGCTGCATGGCGGTGGTCAAATGTCCCGGGGTATTCAATGCCGCCTCACTCCGCGTGGTGAAGTTGTCCGGCGGCAACGCCGGTGTTCTCCTCTTCTGCCCGGACTGCAACACCCGTTGCCGCCCCATTCCCGGCGTCGGCGAGAAGGCCAAGAAGAAAGGCCTCCTGTCCCGCTTCACCCAGACCGTCCATCTCGGCTGGAAGAAAAAGAAGTAGGGCAGGATCGACGCTCCCTATGGAGTGCGCCGGTAGAGCAGAGCGGCGACGGCGCTTTCGAACCCGGATGCAGCGGAAAACCGTCTGGGCAGTGCGGCCGGGCGCGCGAAATCTTTCAAGCGGCCGTACTGCAGGTCGACGGTTACACAGCGGCGTGGCGCTTCGCTTCGCTTCCCGCCGCACCAAAGGCTGCGCGCCGATCTTCGGTGGAGTGCGGCGAACTTTTCCCCGCTCAGGGATTCGCGGCGACCGGTTCGGGCGGCATCAGTTTCCAGATCTTGCCCCGGCCGGGAGTCAGCGTGGTGGAACCGTTGGTCAGGACGTAGATCTCGCCATCGGCCCCTTCGCCGAACGCCGCCACACATCCGAAGGCCTTGCCGGAACCGGTCACCCGGAGTGGTTCCACGGCCCAGCGACCCGTGCCCGATGCCGGACGCCGTGCGATCAGCAACCGGCCCTGCGGGGTTCCCTGGGTTCCCGCCCAATCGCCAAACACGTAGTGCCCGACGAGTTCGGGAAGCGCCTTGCCGCGATACACGTAGCCGCCGGTGATGCAGATTCCGAGCGCCTCGGGATCACCCTTGAATCCGTTCGAATTCTTGTACACGGCGATCGGGTCAATCAACTCTTCGCCGCGCAATCCGCGCTCCGCCTTCGATTCGGGTGCCAGCTCGGGATGTTCCCGATTGAATCCGTCGAAGCCTTCACGGAGAGGCCAGCCGTAATTGCCGCCCTTGCGGATGATGTTGACCTCCTCCCACCGCGTCTGGCCGACCTCGCCCTCGTACAGCTCGTGCTTGCCACCGCGATCGAACGAAATGGCCCAGGGATTGCGAATGCCATAGGCGAAAATCTCCGGCCGCCCGGCGCGTCCGTCGGCGAAAGGATTGTCCTTGGGAATGCGATAGGCCGTTCCACGCGCGGCATCGGTCCCCGCCACATCGATGCGGAGAATCTTCGCCAGCAGCACGGTGGTGTTCTGCCCGTTGCCCTCGGGAACGTGGCCGTTGCCGATGTCACAACCCTTCGGCCCTCCACCGTCACCCACCGAGACGTAGAGATAACCGTCCGGTCCAAAGGCGATCCGTCCGCCGTTGTGATTGAAATAGGGTTTGTCGACCTCGATGACGATGCGTTCCGAGGCCGGATCGATGCGCAGCGGTTCAGCCGCCGGCAGGGTGAATTCACTGATCCGAAGCGTGCAATCGTAGTCGGCGGGGGCACTGGCCCGACGCGGCGCCGTGTAACTGGCAAACACGCGGCGGTTGCGGGCGAAGTCGGGATGCAGCGCGAGACACAACAATCCCCGCTCGTCGAAGGCGTTGTGGTTGATCGCCGAAAGCTTGGACGCGAGGTCCACCACCGCAGCCTCGTCGAGTTTGCCGTCACGATCAATCAATCGGATGGAACCAATCTGGTCGGCCACCAGCACCCGGCCATCGGGCAGCGGATTGTAGCTCAACGGTTCCACTAACCCGCTAGCCACGAGCTTGAGCGAAACCCGGGTGGGTTCAGCGGCGGGGACGGCGATGGACGATGCCGCGGCCAGCGCGGTCACCAGAGTGAGAAGGGACTTCATTGGGGTAAGCGGGGAGAAGACTACGAGTCCCGCGCCGGATGGAAAGCGGGGAGTTGGATTTCCGGAAGATGCGACCCCGCCGAAGAGATTACGGATTTCCAGATGTTCCCACGAGCGCCCG
The DNA here is from genome assembly GCA_903907925.1 of uncultured Verrucomicrobiota bacterium. Lineage (GTDB taxonomy): Bacteria > Verrucomicrobiota > Verrucomicrobiia > Limisphaerales > UBA9464 > CAIVQB01. Next base: position 7,553 of record CAIVQB010000121.1, on the reverse strand, counting down.
AAATGCTGCCTCGTCGAGCACGGTCACCCCGAGGGTTTGAGCCTTCTCCAGCTTCGATCCGGCGTCCGTACCGGCGAGGACGTAGTGGGTCTTCTTGCTGACGCTGGAAGACACCCGGCCGCCGAGGCGTTCGATCCAGGCGGCCGCTTCCTCCCGCGTGAGGCTCGGAAGGGTTCCGGTCAGCACCACAGTTTTTCCCACCAAGGGTCCGCTCGGCACCGCATCGGCCGGTGTGTAGGTCGACGAATTGAACTGCAAACCCGCGGCCCGCAGACGTGCGATGAGGTCGCGGTTGCTCGGATCGCCGAACCACGCCTCCACGCTCGCGGCGATGACCGCCCCCACGTCGTCAATGCCGGTCAATTCCGGCGCGGTGGCCCGCGACAATTCATCGAGGTCGGGAAACGCCCGGGCCAGCGCCTTCGCCACGCCGGCGCCGACATGCAGAATCCCAAGGCCGAAAATCAATCGCCACAGGTCGCGCCCGCGGGACACCCGGATGCCCTCGAGGAAATTGTCGGCCGACTTCTCTCCCATGCGTTCCAACGCCGACAGCTCGTCGCGTCGCAGCCGATAGAGATCCGCCACGTCCCGCACCATTCCAGCGGTAACCAATTGGGCAACGAGAACCTCACCCCCACCCTCAATGTCCATCGCACCGCGGCTGCACCAGTGTTCGATCCGTCCACGAATCTTGGCCGGGCAATCGGGATTTCCGCAGCGCCAGACCACACCATCACCGGCGGCAGTTCGTTCGCGGGTGGCCGGAGTCCCGCATTCGGGGCAGACCGTGGGAAACGCAAATTCAACCTCGCTCCCATTGCGGCGTTCGACCACCACCCGGACGACGGCGGGAATAACCTCGCCGGCCTTTTCAATCACCACCCGATCGCCCACGCGGATGTCCTTCCGCCGGATCTCGTCCTCGTTGTGCAGCGTCGCGCGTCCGACCGTGCTGCCGCCGACGAACACCGGCTCCAATTCAGCGACGGGTGTCAATGCGCCGGTGCGGCCCACCTGAATGGTGATGGCGTTGAGCCGGGTCTCGGCCTGTTCCGCGGCATACTTGAAGGCCATCGCCCAGCGCGGTGCCTTGGCGGTCGCTCCGAGCAATTCCCGTTGCCGGAGACTGTCCAGTTTGACCACTGCACCGTCGGTCTCGTACGCGAACCGACGTCGAACCGCGTCCAACTCGGCGATGCGATCGAGAATTTCGTCAGCCGACGAGGCGGTCCAGACGCGTTCGGGCGTTGGAAATCCAAAGCTCGTCAGGAGCGCGAGCAGTTCGCGCTGCGTCGACGGACCGGGGATTCCCTCGACGACGCCAATTCCATAAACCACGAGCGCCAGCGGCCGTTCCGCCACCAGTTTCGGGTCCAATTGTTTTAACGATCCCGCCGCCGAGTTGCGTGGATTCACAAACGGTTCCTCACCCGCCGCCTCACGCTCGGCGTTGAGTTTTTTGAAGCCGGCTACCGGCAGGAAAACTTCGCCGCGCACTTCCAGAACCGCTGGAACAGCCGGGGCGAATCCCCTCCAAATCTGCAACGGAAGGCTCCGCAGGGTTCGCAGATTGGCGGTGATATCATCGCCTGTAGTGCCGTCGCCGCGCGTGGCCCCGACAGTAAACACTCCCTGTTCGTAGCGCAGCGTCACCGCGACCCCGTCCACCTTGGGTTCGACCGTCCAGGCGAGTGCTTCCCCCGGCAGGCCTTTTTGAACCCGAGCCACGAACGCCCTCACTTCGTCGGGTGAGTACGTATTGTCGAGAGACATCATCGGCACGGAATGCCGCACCGGTTGAAACGCGGTGAGTGCCGCTCCACCCACCCGCTGACTGGGTGAATCTGCGGCGGTCAACTCGGGATGAGCCGTCTCCAGGTCCAGGAGTTCGCGATACAACCGGTCGTATTCCACATCGCTGAGGGTCGGCGTTGCCATCACATAATAGGCATGATCGTGCTGGCGGAGTTCTTCCGCCAAACGCACGTGGCGCCGCTGAGCCTCGGCAAACGTCATGGCGCAGAGGTTAGGCAGGTCCCGCCAGACGACAATCCGCCAGTTCCAATTCAAAGCAGGAACCTGCCCGGTGGACCGGCATTCCACCGGCCCGACGGCGCGGCACGATTTGCCTTCGATCGAAGCCATCCGCGACCGTACAGTTTTGGGGTGACCCCGGCCGCTTCATTCATGTTGAACCGCACTCGATCCGGCGCCACCTGCCCCGTTTTCCTCGGCCTGATGTTCACCGCGGTTTCGGCAACTGGGGCCGATGAGACCAAACCCGCCCCGGCAAAACCCATTCCGCCGCGCATCGTGCTGCTCCAACCGCTCGCCCTCGAGGCGGGCGGCACGGGCTCCATCACCATGCGCGGATTGAACCTGACCAACGCAACGCGGGTTGAAATCGGCGGTGCAGACGGAGCGGTGTCGTCCGAAATCAAGGAACGAGGTGGGGTGGCGGTACCGGAGGGAATGGATACCAACAAGGTCGGCGATCATCGCCTCGTCGTTTCCACGCGGGCGCGGGAGTCCGCAGACGTTTCACGAATTCTGTTCACCGTGGTGACACCCGATGGCATCAGCTCTCCGCATCCATTGGTGGTTTTTCCCAAGGGTCAATTGATTGCGGAAATCGAACCCAACAATGGATTCCGTCAGTCCCAGGAAATTCGCTCGGGCCAGACCGTGCTGGGAACCATCGACAGTCCCACCGACGTCGATGTCTTCACCTTCCGAGCGGAGGCGGGCGCGACGTTGCGCGCGGAGATTCAGGCGGACCGATTGGGTTCGTCGCTCGATTCATCCCTGACGCTGTATTCCGAACTAGGCCAGATCGTGGCCGTCAACGACGACGGCGCAGGGGCCGGACGTGATTCCATTTTGACGTGGAAGTTCAAACAGGGCGGCCGCCATTTCCTGGCTGTATCGGGGGTGACGGAAAAAGGTGGCCCGCTCCACACGTATCTCCTAACCGTGACGATTGAGCGGTAGGTTCACGATGGAGTACTGCCGTCCCTGACGGGACTTGGAATCCCGAGGGATCGCCCATCCCAGCGTTGAAACGCTGGGCTATTTTCAGCTGAAGCCTTCGGTGGAATGAAACGCGCAGCGGGGATTCCAATGCGCAAAAGGATCGCGCTCCTCACACGCACTCGACGGCTCGGACATCCTCCGTCATTCTTCATCAATGATGCGTGGGTTACGAGGGTGGGTCGTTGTGATGGTGGCCGTGTTCGTGGAATGCGGCGTTGCCTCTGCGGCGGCGCTGGTGTTTCAGACTGATTTCGGTCTGAAGGACGGCGCGGTCTCGGCGATGAAGGGTGTCGCGTACGGCGTGGACCCGGATCTGCGGCAGTTCGATCTCACTCATGAGATTCCGGCCTACAATATCTGGGAAGCGGCCTTCCGCCTGAAGCAGACGGTGGCCTACTGGCCGGCCGGCACGGTCTTCGTGAATGTGGTGGATCCCGGCGTTGGCACCGAGCGCCGGGCCGTTGTCGCGCGCACGACGAGCGGACAGTTCATCGTCACGCCAGACAACGGGAGCCTGACCTTTCTCGCCGAATCACCGGGCTTGTCCGAAGTTCGAGTGATTGACATCGCACGGCAGCGATTGAAGGGGAGCGAGGAGAGTTACACGTTTCATGGGCGCGATTTGTTCGCCTACGTGGGCGCACGACTGGCGACCGGGCGGCTGGAATTCCAAGACTGCGGCGTCCGGATGACGAACGATGTGATCCGCCTGCTGTACGAGCACGCGCACCGGGTCGGCGACCGGTTGATCGGTTCCATTCCGGTGTTGGATGTCCAATACGGCAACGTCTGGTCGAACCTGCCCAAGCGATTGTTCAAGGAATTGAACCCTGTCGTGGGCGAGTCGTTTCAAGTCCGCATCGGTCATGGCGGAAAGACGGTGTGGCAGGGCCGGGTCCCGTTCGGTGAAACATTCGGCGCCGTACCGATCGGCCAGCCGGTGCTGTTCGTCAACAGCCTGCTGGAGGTCGCGGTCGCGCTCAATCAGGGCAACTTCGCCGCCGCCCATCACATCGGCAGCGGACCCGACTGGACCTTCGAAGTCAGCCGGCCGACGGGACCTGCGGCGCGTTGAGAAGGCAAAGCCGCGGCACTCCACAGAAGGCCATCGCGCATCCTTTGGAGCGCAGCGCCATGCCGCTTTGGTCTCGGCATGGCACGCAGAGATGGCGTGGGTGGTCCGCCTGATTCAGGGCGTGCGGTGCATCAGCGGTGTTTCGCCACACTCGGACTCGATAGCGGTGTCGACGCTTCGCTCTGCCACCGCAGTCCAAGACCTGGCGGAGGCCCAAACCTGCCCTCCCGCTTTGAGGCGCGATGCGACGATCACAGGTCTGGATCGCCAACGGGAGGTCTCCGGTGCTTCAGTGGGTCAACTTAGTCTCGGGGTTCCATGCTCAACCCAGGTCGATGGAAAGAATAGTCGCAGGACTGCAATGCCGGCGGCCGCCAGAAGACCCGTCAAACCGCTCAAAACCAGCCCCCGGACAGTCATAACACCGCGATGGCCTCGAACTAAAAGTCTCCCCGGAAGCGCCTGATCAATGATGCTGATTTCAGCGGAATCGGTTCTTCCCTGAGCAAGCGCTTCCCCGCGGGTCACGATGTAGCTTGTCAGAATTTGGTTGGCGATTTCGGCATTCTCCACCGCATTTCCACCAAAGTAAGAGACCTCCACGAGCGCTGTATTCCGATAGCCTCGAATCTCAAGGCCCCGGTGGAGCCGGTGAATCGAATCCACCAGCGGACGTTCGCCGGCGGAATTTCCCCACCGCACGGAAAGATTTAAAGCGCGAGCGACTTCACCCATATTTCCGTCAGAGGCCAGCGCATCGACGACGACTTGGCGTTGATGCGGATCGAACGCCGCCAATGAATCGTTTCGACCGTTGATCACCGCTCGCGCAGTACTCATATACGCCGGCTGGACAGTTCCCAACTGCACCAAAGTGATCACGACTCCGGCAGCAAAGGTGACGGAAAATCCCCTCCACGGAGTGCGGAACGAGTGGAGCAGCAACGTTCCCGGGCTCGCCCCGGTCAGCGTCGTTCTCAATTGATCCAGATGCTCCCGGCTGGCCGAGCGAGTGGTGTCCTTCAGCGTGCGCACCCAGAATCCCAACGGCGCGGATCGTGATCCGCCCCCGGTGGCATCGCGGTGTTGATCGAGAAACAACTGGACCAGTTTCTCTTCGAATTCGCGGCGGAACTCCGCGGGATAAGCCTTCAAAAGGAGCCGATACAGCCGTTCTGCACGCTTCGGTGGGGGATTTGCGGGAGTGTTCATTGAGAATTGGAAGCTTCGGATCAGGGATGACTGGCAAGGGAATTGTCGGAGGATCACGCCGGCTTTAGCACAAAAGGACGCCCCACGCCGCGAGCTCGCGCCAGTGCCACCAGTCTGGCCATGCGTTGCGCCTCCGATTCCATCACCCGATGTCCATCAGACGTCAGGCGATAGTAGCGGCGGCGCTGGTCATCCAGTTTCGGATCGGGACGTTCCTCGGCCTCCTCAATCCAGCGGGCGACCAGAAGGCGCTTGATCGCACCATAAAGAGTTCCGGGACCCATCTGCTCCCCGGTGGCTTCCGCGACATCCTGCATGATGGCGTAGCCGTGCCTTTCGCCGTCAGCCAGCGAAAGCAGGATGTGGAACACCGCCGGCGACAGGGGGAGTTCACTCTCCGGATTGAATTTCCTTCTTCTCACACGGCCACATGTATATCGCGTAACGTTATAGTGTCAATACCGAGATTACGGTCCCTGAGCGACATTGGCACCTGAGTATGCAGCGCACAATTGGCATAGTCCATCGGTGTCGATACCGTCAATACACATTCGAACATGTGCCTCTTCGTCATTCACCAACGAAGGCTCTCAGCGAGGTTTTCGATACGATTGTTTAGAAGGAGTGGTTCTTCCCATTTTGGCAGATGAAGCGCACTGATTTGCATACAACACGCCCGGGGAATAGGCTCACCGGGTTTACTGTGTTGGAACTGCTGGCGGCGATCGTTGTCATTGCAGTATTGGCTGGAATCCTCCTTCCTGCGACCGTCGGCGCGCAGGCAAAATCTCTGGGCGCAAGCTGCATGTCACAGTCACGGCAGCTCAGTTTGGCGTTCGTCCTCTACTGCGACGACCATTCGGATTCGGTGCCTCCGAACAAGGACGGCCAGGGACTACTGCTCGGCGAGACATGGGTCGAAGGCTGGCTGGGTCTGCCCGGACCCGACTGCACGAACCTTCTTTTTCTCCAACGGTCGCTCCTGGGGAGCTACATCGGCACTCCGGGAATCTGGAGATGTCCTGCAACCCGGCCAACGAAAGTGGGTGGGGCGACACAGCTCAGGGTGCGGACATTCTCGATCAACGGCTTCATCGGCTCGCCTGTGGATTCCCCGGTCGCGAAATCGTACCGGAAGCGAAGCGATTTTGTGAGCTTGTCTCCGTCGGAGTTGCTGTCGGTCGTCGAAGAACGGGCGGAAACCATCAACGACGGTGCCTTCTCTCAGCAGTGGGATTTCCGGGAGGACGATCCGTCGTCGTGGATGCTCAGGGATCAGACGGCAACCCTACATCAACGAGGGGGTACTTGTTCATTCGCGGATGGACACGTCGAAATCCATCATTGGCTAGATTTCCTTCGATCGAACCCCAACCGAAACGATCAACCCGCACCAGGCAATCGGGACATTCTGTGGCTAGAACGGCATGCCACCTCCAGAAAGGCCGAGCCATGAAACAGGGGTTCACGGCCAGGAGCTGCGTCAGGTTTTTCACCTCTCGGTACCTACGGTTCTGCCTCGTGGGTCTGTCCGGACTTGTCGTCGACTCAATCCTGTTATTGATGCTCACCACCCAAGCCGATTGGCCGGTAGTACCGAGCAAACTTCTCGCCGCAGAGGTCGCGGTCGCCAACAACTTCTTCTGGAACAACCTCTGGACCTTCACCCCCGAATCGGACCCGAGGTCGGCATCCAAGCTGGAGTACAGATTCCTGCGATTCAACGTCGTGAGTTTAACCGGCATCTTGTTGAGTACCGTTCTCGTCCTCGCATTCCGAAACCGCTTCGGATTTCCCATTCTGCCTGCAAACGGGGCTGCGGTAGTGCTCGTCAGCCTCTGGAACTTCAGATTTTCAAAGTTTTGGGTATGGGAACGCAACTCTTCGCAACACACCTCCAACAACCATCAACCAGACACTACCACCGTATGAAATTTATCTCGCCCATTCTGATGATTTTGTCCATGCCGCTGGCCTCCGCAACGGCAGACATATGCATCTGCAACTATTTCCCGCCGTGCTTGGGAAGCCAAACAATCACCGACAAGGATTTCATGGACTCATTCATCTTCCTTGCTGGAACACCATACAACGAACTCAATTGAAATGTCGTATGCCAAGGGAGCCCTTTGACAGCGACCCAAGCGCCCGAAAAGATGTGCAATAGGAGTGCAACGGCAAGTATCAACGGTGAGATCACGCTCGGTGCAAAGTTCGGGACAAAACAATG
>CAIVQB010000120.1 GCA_903907925.1 uncultured Verrucomicrobiota bacterium | reverse complement strand
TCCCCGACGGCGATGTGCAGGCGGTGGACACGATGGTGTACCGCAAGAGCGAGATCGAGCGCATCACCGCGACCGCCATCACCGCCGCCCGCGCGCGCAAAAAGAAACTCTGCTCGGTGGACAAGGCCAACGTCCTCGAGACGTCCGTCCTCTGGCGCAAGACTGTCACCGCCTATGTCGCGCAGCACGCGCCCGACCTCACGCTCAGCCACCTCTACGTGGACAACGCCGCGATGCAGCTGGTGCGCGATCCCAACCAGTTCGACGTGTTCGTGACGGAAAACATGTTCGGCGACATCCTCTCCGACGAGATGGCCGTCGTCTGCGGCTCGCTCGGCATGCTCTCGTCCGCCTCGCTCGGCGCCGGCCGAAATTCCCGCGGCCTGCCCTTCGGACTTTACGAGCCCGCCGGCGGCACCGCCCCCGACCTCGCCGGCAAGGACCTCGCCAATCCCTGCGCCCAGATCCTCTCCGCCGCCCTGATGCTCCGCTACAGCTTTGGTCTGGAGGCACCGGCGGCACGGATCGAGGCCGCCGTGAAGCGGGCCGTCGTGGCCGGCACCCGCACCGCCGACATCGCGTTCGGCGGGAAATCGGTCGGCACCCGGGCCATGGCCGACGCCGTCATCGCCCAACTGGGTTGATCAGGACGCGGCCGCCAGCGCGTCGTGCACCGCCTGCAGGATTTGTGCGGCGGTGTAGGGCTTGTCCAGGAATGACTTGACCCCCAGGGCGGTCAGTTCGGAGCTGCGGCTGCCTGTCAACTGCTTGCCGCGCAGAATCCCGCTCGAGACAATGACCTTCAGCTTTGGATTCATCTGCTTGAGCACCCGGATCATCGTCACCCCATCCATCGCCGGCATGTCCAGGTCGGTGATGATGAGTTTGATTTCGTTCGCCGCCAGGGCGTAGCGCGAGATGCCATCAATCCCGTCTTCCGCCACGGCCACGGTGTAACCTTGCTGGATCAGCATGCCGCGGATGGTGTCCCGGATATTTTCCTCGTCATCCACCACCAGGACGAGTTCGCCATGACCGGCCGGCAGGGCAATGACCTGGGCGAAAGGCACGGCGGTGTCGGGGTTGCCTGCGATCGGGAAATAGACCTGGAAGGTCGTCCCTTTCCCCAGCTCGCTCCGGAGGGTCAGAAAGCCGCCGTGGCTTTTCACCAGGCCCAGCACCGTGGCCAGCCCCAGGCCGGTGCCCTTGCCCGCTTCCTTGGTGGTGAAGAAGGGATTGAAAATCTTGTCGATGATTTCCGTCGTCATGCCCGTGCCTGTGTCGGTGACGTTCAGCCGCACATAACCACCCACCTTGGCGCCGGGCGTGGCCGCCGCAAAGGCGCCGTCCAGGTGCACATTTTCCGCGCTGAGGGTGAGCAGGCCGCCGTTCGGCATGGCATCGCGTGCATTGACACACAGGTTCAGCAGCACCTGGTGCACCTGGGTCGCGTCCGCGAGGATGGGCGAGATATCCGCGGCGATGGTCGTGCTGATCTGGATGCTGCGGGGAAAAGTCTGCTCCGCGATCGTGACCATTTCCCGGATGATCGGTCCGAGCCCCAGGGATTTCTTCTCGCCCTCGATCCCGCGGCCAAAGGTCAGCAGCTGACGCACCAGCTTGGCGCCGCGCTGCACGCTCGATTCGATGGTGCCCAGCATCTTTTCCGTGATCTCGGGTGTCTTGCTGTGGCGGATCAACGGTGCCGCCATCATGATCGGCGCAAGAATGTTGTTCAGGTCATGGGCAATGCCGCTGGCCAGGGTGCCGATCGACTCCAGCCGCTGGGCCCGGAAGAACTGCGCTTCAAGGAGCTTGTTGTCCGTGATATCCTGCGCCACCCCGACCATCCGGTCGATCTCGCCCGCGGCGTTCCGGACCGGAAACGCCTGCTCATGGAGCCAGCGCACCGATCCATCCGGGCGCATAATCCGGTAGGTTTCCTTGTACTCCCCGCTCAACTGCTTGGTCCGGGCCGCAGTCTGGATCCGCTCACTGTCTTCCGGATACAGTGCGTCCACCCATTTTTCCGGGGCCTGGTAGAGACTGGCGCAAGTGCGCCCCCAAACCTTTTCATACGCCGGGCTCATGTAAATGAGCGCGCCAGTCAGCGGATCGGTCCTCCAGAAAACCTCATTGATGCTCTCCGTCAGTTGACGGAACCGCTCCGCACTTTCGCGCGACGATATTTCCGCGGCCTGGCGCACGGTTTCACGCGCGAGGTTGTCGAGCGCGAAGGAGATATCCTCCGCCGCCTCCTCCATGAGCGCGATCTCCTTGCTCTGAAAAAAACCGGTTTCACCCGCGTAGACGGTGACTGCCCCGCACACGACCCCACCCTGCCGGATCGGCAGGGAAGCCGAGGCTTTGAATCCGGAACGGGCGGCAGCCTCGCGCCACGGCACGGTTTTGGGGTCGTTCGGGAAATCGGTGCAAATATACGGCCGAGCCTCGCGGATCGCCGTACCCGTCGGGCCCCGGCCTTGCGGCCGGTCATCGGCAAAAATATCCACCTGACCGAGATAGTGGGTGTCATCGCCCCAGACCCCGGCCGGCTCAACCTTGCGGGTCGCTGGGTCCAGCAGGCTGATCCAGGCCATCTTGAATCCACCATGCGTCACCAACGCCTGGCAGATCTTCGTAAACAATTCGCTGCGGTCCCGGCTCACGACAATCGCCTGGTTGATCTGGCTCAGCGCCGCGTAGAGCCGGGTGAGCCGGGCGATCTCAATCTCGTGCTGCTTCAGCTTGGTGATGTCCGTGCGGATGGCGACGTATTGGCGGGGTTTGCCCCGTGCATCCATGAACGGCACGATGGTCGCGTTGACCCAGTAGAATGACCCGTCCTTCGCCCGGTTCTTGATCTCCCCCTTCCAGACCTTGCCCTGCCCGATGGTCGCCCACATGTCCCGGAAAACATCCTTGGCATGATAACCCGAGTTGATGATGCGGTGGTCCTGCCCGATGAGTTCCTCCCGCGTGTATTGGGAGATCGCGCAGAACTTGTCGTTGACGTAGGTGATCTTCCCCTGCGGATCCGTGATGGCCACAATCGCGTGCTCATCCAGGGCAGCCTTCAGGTCGCCGATCTCCTTGAGCGTCGCCTTGAGTTGGTCGTCGGGTTGCATGGGCGGGTGGTACGGGGCGGCGACGGTCGGCGGCGAACTATGGAATAATCGCCAGGGAAAAATTTCCAACCGCGGATTTGGGCGCAACCACCATGAGCAGAAACGGACGCCGATGCGATTAATATAGCCCACCGGGTCATCCCGCCGGGCAACGCACTGCCCGGCACCCGGTTGGAACGTTCTTGACCCGTCCACCCCCAATTCCCCTCTTGCCTCGCTCCCACGCCGCCTTTGTCCTGTGATTTCTCCTGTGAAAATGACCAGCGCCGAGATCCGCCAATCGTTCCTCGATTTCTTCCATTCGAAGCAGCACACCGTCGTGCCCTCGGCCTCGCTGTTGCCGACCGCCCCCAACCTGCTGTTCACGAATGCCGGCATGAACCAGTTCGTGCCGTACTTCCTCGGCGACCAGATCGCGCCGTGGAAACGCGTGGCCGACACCCAGAAATGCATCCGCGCCGGCGGCAAGCACAACGACCTCGAGGATGTCGGCTACGACACCTACCACCACACGCTCTTCGAGATGCTGGGCAATTGGTCCTTCGGCGATTACTTCAAAAAGGAGTCGCTGACCTGGGGCTGGGAGCTGCTGACCAGGGTCTGGGGCATTCCGCCGAAGCGCCTCTTCG
>CAIVQB010000119.1 GCA_903907925.1 uncultured Verrucomicrobiota bacterium | reverse complement strand
TCCGAGCATCCCCACGCCGGGCTGTGAGGACTGAGTCAACGAAGGCAGAAGACAAAAGCACTGCCGCCCGGAGGGTTGTCGAGGAAAAGGCCGGCTGGCTTCGTTGATCCTCGGTCACAGCCCAAAAAGGGCTGCTCCCTCGTCGCGCCTCGCCATCCAGCCTTTTCCCCGACAACAGGACCCTTCCTCATTTTCAGATGCGCTCTAAGAGGAAGACGCGGTCGGTGGTTGGGCCGACCGCCGATCTGAGTGTTTGGTATGCCGTGGGACGTCCGCGGGCGTGGTCAAATCCGTCCGTGCGCTGCGGCTCAGCGGGAGCTTCGCCTAGCCAACTATGAGGCGATTCCGTTGAAGAAGCCGCGGATCGCCTGGATCACGTGGTCCACTTCGGCGTCGCTCAGCTCCGGATACATCGGCAGCGGGAGGATTCGTTTCGAGACGGATTCGGCCACCGGGTAGTCGCCGGTTTTCCAGCCCTGATCGGCGTAGCACTGCTGCAGGTGCATGGGCTGCGGATAGTAGATGATCGTCGGAACGCCGTTGGCCGCGAGATGGGCGTGGAGTGCGTCCCGCTGGTCGGAAAGAATCGCGTACACATGGAACACGTGCCGGTTTCCTGGCGCGGTTTCCGGGAGCAGCAGGGGCAAGCCTGACAGTCCCACATCGTACCGTGCCGCGATTTCAGCCCGCCGGGCGTTCCACCGATCCAGGTGCGGCAATTTGACGCGTAGAATGGCGGCTTGCAGTTCGTCCAGCCGGGAGTTGTAGCCGTGCAGATCGTGGAAATAGCGCCGCTGAATGCCATGCACCCGGAGCATGCGCAGGCGGGTGACGGTGTCGGGATTGGAACAAAGCACCATGCCGCCGTCACCGCACGCCCCGAGATTCTTCGTCGGATAAAAGCTGAGGCATCCGAGGACCCCGAGGCTTCCCACCGGTCGTCCATCGACTGTCGCGCCGATGGCCTGGGCGCAGTCTTCGACCAACGGCAGTCCCAGCGCCGCCAAAGGCCCCATGGCTGCCGCCTGACCGAACAGGTGCACCGGAATGATGGCCCGGGTGCGCGGGGTGATTCGCCGGGCGACGTCCTCGGGATCGAGGGTGAATCGACGAGGGTGGATGTCCGCGAAGACAATTTTTGCTCCGACCTGATGGATGCTTTCGGCCGGGGCGATGTAGGTGAACGGGGTGGTGATCACCTCGTCGCCCGGCCCGATGTCGAACGCGCGGAGAGCCAGGGTCAGGGCATCGGACCCGGAATTGACGCCGACGCCGAAGCCCGCACCGCAGTAACGGGCGGCCTCCTCTTCAAACGCGGCGACGTTGGGTCCGAGGATGTAGTGGGCGCGCGCCAGGACGGCTTCGGTGGCGGCGAGGATTTCGGCGCGCAACGGCGGAAACTGGGCACCGGGATTCAGGAACGGTACGTTCATGTGACGGCGGTCAATGTGCCGTGCCGGGGATCCGGTTAGAAGCGCCAACCGGTTAGGGAGCCTTCAATTGGGACTCGGCCTTCGGCAGAAGTGATTTGAGATGGGCGACGCGCTGGTCGTCGGTTGGGTGGGTCCGGAGAAACCACGGTGTCGTTCCGCCCTGTTGCTGATTAAAGGCGGCAAACCGCTGCCAGAACTCCACCGCCGCCGAGGGGGGATAGCCGGCCCGGGCCATGTAGAGCAGGCCGATTTCGTCGGCTTCCGATTCCTGGACCCGGCTGTGGGGCAGGGCAACTCCCAACTGGGTTCCCAGACCCCAGGCATTCTTCGCCAATGGGCCGTATTGGGCGTACTTCGAGCCATCGACCCAGGATTGTGCCAGCGTCCCGCCGAGTTGAAGCCCGGCCGCTTCAGTCATCCGTGCGCCCCCGTGGCGCGCCACCGCGTGGGCCACCTCATGTCCCAGCACCGTGGCCAGTCCCGCTTCATCGCGGCAAATCGGAAGAATCCCGGTGTAGACCCCGACCTTGCCACCGGGCAGGCAGAAGGCGTTCGCCTCCTTGCTTTCGAACACCACAAACTCCCATTGGGCACCCGGCAGCGGGACCACGGCGGCGATCCGCCTGCCGACCCTTTGAACCCATTCGTTCGCCTTCGGATCGTGGCTGATGGGGACGTTGGTCTTCATCTGGGTGAAGGACGTGAGCCCCAATTGCATTTCGTCGGAGGCGGAAAAGATATTGAACTGGCGGCGGCCGGTCTCGGGCACCGTCTGGCAACCCGCCAACAGAAAGAGGGCGAACAGCCAGCCCATCGAAGAAGCTCCAAACCGCTGGTTCCGTGGTTTCACGCGGAAAACCCAAGCAGAAATGATTCACCGCGACAAGGCCGGGCCGGGTGGGTGCCGCGTCATTCTCCTAGAAGTTCCGGGTCCCACCGACAGGGAGATAGGGATCCGGACTAGGCGTCCTCAGGTCGAAATAGGCTCACCGGATCCGGCTCGGCGGATGTAATTCTTAACCGGGCAAAGTAGCCGATACCGCCATTCAAATCTCCGACACCGCCATGAACCAACGCTCCTTCAACCATCTGATGTTGCTGATCGCAGCCTTCATCGCCGTCCTGCTCGGAAGCCAGGCCATGGCCGCGTGGGTGGGTGGATCGGCGACGAACGCTCTGCCGGTCGTTGAGCCGAATTTCACGACCGATGGATCCCATTACAACAGCATCGGATCGATTCTGGGGACGGTCGGAGCGCTGATCTGCCTGGGGGTCCTCAGCCTGGCCAGCCTGTTGCGCGGCAAGTCGCGGGCGGTTTGAGCGGTTCCGGTAAGGTTCTTAACCGCTTCGTTCCAATTTTCAGCGCTGCCACCCCACGGGTGCGGCGCTTTTTCTTTGTCGGACCGGAATCCGCGCCGGTTTGAGCCATCCAAGAGAGGTTGACGAGTTTGCGTGTTGAAGTGTTGAAGAGGGAGATGCGGTCCACCGGTAGGGCCGAAGCTCCCGCCGAACCAGGTGCGTGGTAGTCTGTTGGTCGCATCTGCGAGTTGATCAAACCGTCCGTGCGTTCCGGCCCACCGGGAGGTTTGCCCGGGTGATCAACCCTTTCCCGCCTCATCGACTGCTGCCAAAGATGCCGGCGATCTGGGACGGCCAGTTTGGATGATGTTTCGGTGACAGGTCCTTTATCCCGCGGGCGAGTTCGGTCAAGGCCTCCAGATCGAACCGGCCGCCGGCGATGACCAATTGGTCGCGATCCCTCACCGCCACGCAGGCCGTGAGATCCCATTCCCCGGCAGCATTGCCCGCGACATAGACGAGGACGGTTTGGAGCTCTTCCTGAACCCGCACCACTCGCGTCCAACCCTGGCGTTCCATCACCGAATCGAGTGCGGCGATGTCGATGTTTGGGGTGACCCGCTCGCGGTCGGGATTCCATTGCCGTACGGAGACGCTGGCTTCCCGGACAGATCGCAGGGCCATTCGGGCCTCGCGGGGTGCAGGAGTGAGCCCGACCACCAACCGGCCGACCGTCAAGGGCAGCCATCCCAGCCGGACATCGACCTGTGTTTGCGCGGCCGCGCCGGTGGTCGGATCGAGTTGATTCCTCAACGCCTCGGTGCCGGCAGTCACCCGCGCGCCGCCGCCGGAACTCAGCCAGAGCAGGGCGGCACCCGCAAAAGGTACCGACAGGAGCATGAGGCAGAGGGTGACTGCGATCCGGCGCAGAATCCTTCCCGTGGTTCCCGGGCGAGACCGCGGGGTTGGGGCAGGTGCAACAGGCGGGGCAGACATGGGCGGGATCGTGACGGAATGGAATGATTGGGTTGAAAGCCGGGCCGTCGCAGATCCAACGGCAGGAGCCCGGATTTCAACTCAGGGTTTTGTCTCCGTTTTTTCAGTGTGTTTCGCGCCGGGAACTCCGAGTTGCTTCAACGGCTCTATGCCGAATTTCTCGCCGAGCAGGGCCAGTTTTTCCGGCCGGATGTCTCCGACAATGTTCACGACCACCGCCTGCTTTCCGCCTTCGAGAACGGACACCACCAGCCCTTCCACCGCCTCCTTGCCGTGGGTCTTCAAGTGAACGGCGACGTCGCTGTGGTTTTCGTTGGCGGTCACGACCCGTTCCCAGCCGGCTGCGTCGAGTTTGCCGCGGAGAGTCTTGATCCGATCCGTGGTGTCGGTGCGATTGCCGTCGTCGAGTCCGATGACGTTGACCCGGATGCTGTGGATTCCGCCGAGGAGTTCCGCGATCTCGGGCTGGTCCTTGGTGGCGAGGCGGGCGGCCATTCCGAGGATGTTTTCCTTGAGGTTGACCTCCACGAATTCACCACCGTGCGACGGGGGCGTCCATTTTCCAAAATCCACTTCGGCGGCGACGGCTTTGGGCGCGGAGTCGGCGAAGGTGGTGGTGACGAGGCTGAGTGAGAGGAGCGCGGTGACGGCGACGTTGCGATGGATCGGTTTCATGAGATGGCGGGGGGTGATGAGTGTGATCCGGCCGATCTCGGCCGTGGGGACATCACCCGGAAGATCCCGCGCGGGTTTCAGGAAAATCGCGGAGGAAAAAGAAAAACGGCGGCCGTGTCGGGCCGCCGTCGATGAGAGTTGGAGGGGATTCCGTCCGTCGGGTTACTTGCCGCCCTTTTCGATGGCCAGCAGTTCGACGTCGAAAATCAAGGTGCTGTTGGGGCCGATCTTGCCGCCGGGGCTTTGTTCGCCGTACGCGAGTTTGGCGGGAATGTACAACTGCCACTTGTCGCCTTCCTTCATGAGCTGCAGGGCCTCGGTCCAGCCGGGAATGACGCCATTCACCGGGAAACTGATCGGCTCGCCGCGATCCACCGAGCTGTCAAAAACGGTGCCGTCGATCAGGGTGCCGTGATAGTGAACCTTGACGGTGTCACTGTTCTTCGGAGTCCTGCCGGTGCCCGACTTGTTGACCTTGTATTGCAGTCCGGACGCGGTGGTTTTCACGCCGTCCTTCTTGGCATTGGCGGCGAGAAAGGCGTCGCCCAGCTTCTGGTTGTCGGCACCGGCGGATTTCGCCTTGGCTTCGGCCTTGGCCATCATTTCGGTGCGCAACTGATTCAATACGTCTTTCATCTCGGCCTCGGTCATGGTCGATTTTCCGGCGAAGGCGTCGATGATGCCGACGGCAAGGGCCTTCGGATCGATATCCAATTCCTGGCGCTTCATGCTGGAGCCGATGTCGGTGCCGAGCGCGTAACTGACCCGCTGTTTCGGGTCCTTCAGGTCGGGTTTGTCTTCAGCGAAGGCCAGTTGAGCCATGAGCAGGGAGAGGGCGAGGGTGGGGATGCGGTGGGCAGTCATGTGGAACAGGGGAATGGATGACAGAGGGGGAGGCGACATCCGGAATCCGGAGGAAGTACCACCGGTGCAATTGAAGTTCCGGAAGGTCCAGGATGATTCGGTTTAGTGGGCGGCTTTCTTTCGGGTGAAGACGTGGGTGGAATGCCCGAAGAAAGCCTCGGCTGATTCCATCAGGGTTTCCGACAGGGTGGGATGGGGATGAACGATTGCGGCCAGATCCTCGGCGGTGGCACCCATTTCGACGGCGACCGCACCTTCACCAATCAACTCACCGGCTCCGTGGCCGACCAGGCCGACGCCAAGAATGCGGTGCGTCTCCGGATCGATGATCAACTTGGTCAACCCGTCGGTGCGGTCGTAGGTCAACGCGCGGCCGGAGGCACCCCAGGGGAATTTCGCGACCTCGAACGCGATTCCCTTCTGGCGGGCTTCGGCTTCGGTGAGTCCGACCCAGGCCACTTCGGGATCGGTGAAGACCACCGCCGGAATGGAATAGTCGCGATTCACTTCACCGCCGTCCCCGGCGATGTTTTCAACTGCGATTCGCGCCTCTTTGCTGGCCTTGTGGGCGAGCATGATGCCGCCCGCGATGTCGCCGATGGCATAAATCTTCGGGTCGGTCGTGGCCATCCGTTCATCGGTCTTGACGAAGCCCCGTTCGTCCTTCTGGACCAACGTGTTTTCGAGACCGAGGTCCTGACCGTTCGCGGTGCGGCCGACCGAAACGAGCACGCGGTCGTAGAGTTCCTCCATCCGCTGACCATTGAACTCCGAGACGACCTTGATCTGTTTTCCGGCCGTCTTCATCTCCAGCACCTTGGCCTTGAGGCGAACCTCCTTGAAGGCCTTCTTGGCATAGGCCGCCACCGGGCGGGCGAGATCGGGATCGGCACCGGCGAGGATGGATTCCATCGCCTCAATCACCGTGACCTTGGAACCGAGCGTGGCGTAAACGGTGCCGAGTTCCATGCCGATATAGCCGCCGCCGATGACCAACAGGTTTTCCGGAATGTCGGGAACTTCGAGGGCTTCCGTCGACGTCATCACCCGGGGATTCCCGAGGTCGAATGCCTTCGGAAGCGCCGGTCGGGATCCCACCGCGACAATCGCGGTTTCGAATCCGACAAATTTCTGACCTTCGGTAGTTTCCACCCGGAGCGTGGTGGAGTTTTCGAAATAACCGCGTCCGTGGATCACCGCGACGCCCCGCATTTTGGCGAGACTGGCGATGCCCTGAGCGAGCTTCTCGAGGATGCCATCCTTCCACGCCCGCAGTTGGGTGAGGTCGATGACCGGTTCGGAAAATCGAATGCCCCGATGGGCGGATTCCCGGGCGGTCACGATCGCGTGACTGGCATTAAGCAACGCCTTCGACGGAATGCAGCCGCGGTTCATGCAGACGCCGCCGAGGCGGTTGTCCCGTTCGACCAGAATGACCTTGCGTCCCAGGTCGGCCGCGTAAAAGGCCGCGGCGTATCCACCGGGCCCGCCGCCTATCACCACGATGTCTGTTGGAATTTTTTCCATGGCGCGTCGTGGATTACAAACTCACCTCGGACTCCGGAAACTCCTGGAGTGCCTTGACCAGATCGACCGTGAACCGGGCTGCGCTGCCACCGTCGATGATCCGGTGATCGTAGCTGACGGTGATCGGCATCATCGGGCGCGCCTCGATTTTGCCTTCGGCGGTGACCACCGGTTTCAACTGGGTCTTGCCGATGCCGAGGATCGCCGATTCGGGCTTGTTGATGATCGGTGTGAAATGTCCGCCGCCGATCGCGCCCTGATTGGAAATGGTGAACGTGCCGCCCTTCATGTCTTCTGCACCGACTTTCCGATCACGGGCCTTTTCCGCGATCGCGCTCAATTCCTGGGCGAGTTGCAGCAGCGATTTTTTGTCAGCATCGCGCAGGACGGGCACCAGCAGGCCGGCATCGGTGTCGACCGCGATCCCGATGTGATAGTACTGCTTCAACACCAGGGTCTGAGCCACTTCGTTCACGCTGGAATTGAAACGCGGATGCCGTTTCAACGCGGAAACGAGGGCCTTGATGATGAACGGGGTGGGCGTCAGCCGGGTGCCGGCCTTTTCGTAGGCCGCCTTGAATTGTTTGCGCAGGGCTTCGATCCGGGTGAGGTCGGCCTCGTCGAATTGCGTGACATGCGCCAGGGTCACGGAGTTTTCCACCATCCGCGCGGCGATGATCTTGCGCAGTTCACTGAGCGGTTCGGAAACTACCGGTCCAAAGACGGAGAAATCGGTTGAAACCGCGGCGAACGACAGACCCTTGGGCTCGTCGGCGTAGCGTCCGGCCCGCGCGACAGCGCGTTCGAGGCGGGCAATGTAGCGAGCCAGATCGGTGATCAGGACACGGCCGCCATTTCCGCTTCCAGTGACCCGATTGAGCGGAATACCGAGCTCGCGGGCGACTTTTCGCACCGAAGGCGATGCTCCAGGAGTGGGACCGCCATCCGCCTCATCCGCCGGCAACGGTTCGTCATCGTCATCATCCATCGGCTCGGGACGCCGGGCGGGACGTGAGGCAGCGGCAGGGGCAGTCTTGGCCGGGCCCGCGGCGGGCGCGGCTGCACCGGCGGCGGCGGTCAAGGTCAGGATCACGGCACCGACAGAGATCTTATCTCCTTCGCGCACACGGATTTCCGCGACCGTTCCAGCGGCGGAGGAAGGGATCGGCGCCACCGCCTTTTCCTGTTCCAGCTCAATCACGGTCTGACCGGCGGTGATCACCTCGCCCGGTTTGACGAGGATGCTGACCACCGTGCCGCTGTCGGCACTGTCGCCAATTTTCGGAAGTCTTACGTCCATAAAACGAGCGGCGAATCTGGCGGACGAATGGCCCGGGGGAAAGGGATTTTTGGCGGGGAACCGGCCGCAGCCGGTTGGATGGCTTCTAAATCCGGGTTTCCCCTCAAACATTTCCCGCTATTGTGGCCCCGCCGAATGGTTCTAGCCCTTCTCCAAACCCGAATCCGCAATTTTGTCCGTGAACTGGGCGAACTGGCCGAATTGACCGGTGAAGCCTTCGCCTCGCTCCGACATCAACGGCCCTCCTGGCACGATTTTATCGCCCAACTGCATTTTGTCGGGGTGAAATCCCAAAGTGTCGTGATCACCACTGGTGCGGCCACCGGCATGGTGCTGTGCGCCCAGACCTATTTCCAGTTCCATAAGGTCAAGATGGACACCGCCACCGGCGCGGTGGTTAGTGTCGGGATGAGCAGCGAATTGGGGCCTGTTCTCGCCTGCCTCATGCTCACAGCGCGGGTCGGCGCGGCCATGGCGGCGGAATTGGGGACGATGAAGGTGACCGAGCAAATTGATGCGCTCCGCACCCTCGCCACTCATCCGGTGGATTACCTGGTCGTGCCTCGTTTCCTGGCCTGCACCGCTGCCGCGCCCTTGTTGACCGCCGAAGCCGTGGTGGTCGGGATCATCGCCAGTTGGCTGGTGGGGGTGCACCTGCTCGGGATCGACAGCGCCTATTATCTGGCCAACATGAATCGCTACACCAGTCCGGAGGACATTATGACCGGATTGATCAAGGCCACGCTGTTCGGCGCGGCCATTGCCCTGGTGGGATGCCACAAGGGATTGTCCTGCCGCGGCGGCGCCGAGGGGGTGGGTCGCGCCACAACTGAATCGGTGGTGACTTCGAGCATCACCATCCTGGTCTCCAATTTCTTTCTCACCCTGTTCCTCACCCGACTCTTCAAGTCATGAGTCTCCGCCGCTTCAGATGGGTTTCCGCGGATTCATTTCGCCACGAGACAATCCACTTCACGCGATGATTGAGGTTCGCAATGTTTGGAAGCGGTTCGGGACACAGGAGGTGCTCCGAGGCGCGTCCCTGTGCATCGATCGCGGCGAGGCCGTGGTGATCATCGGACGCAGCGGCGGCGGCAAGAGTGTCCTGCTCAAACACCTCGTGGCCCTGTTGCAGCCCGATTCCGGCGAGGTCCGGGTCGACGGCCAAAACCTCTGCGCATTGACCGAACGCGAGCTTCTCGTCGTTCGACGGAAATTCGGCATGCTGTTCCAGGGAGCGGCACTTTTCGATTCGCTGACGGTGTTCGAAAATGTGGCCTTCGTGCTGCAACGGGAACGGACCCATTCGGCGGAGGAGATCCGACGACTGGTGGCCGAGGCGCTCGAATGGGTGGAGTTGCCGGGCATCGAATCCAAGAAACCCTCCGAACTCTCCGGTGGCATGCGCAAACGCGTCGGTCTCGCGCGAACTCTTGTCTATCGGCCGGAAATCCTCCTCTACGACGAACCCACCACCGGTTTGGATCCGGTCGCGAGCGCGAACATTGACGGATTGATCCGCCGCGTCTGGGAGGAATTCAAAGTGACCAGCATCGCCGTCACCCATGACATGGCCAGCGCCCGCCGGATCAGCAACCGAATCCTCATGCTCCACGAGGGTGCCATTTACGCCGACGGTCCCACCGCCGAGATTCTCGCCTCCACTGATCCGGTGGTGAACCATTTCGTCAACGGTATCCCGTCCGGCAAACCCACCTTCTGACCCTGAACATGGAAAACTCCCGAACCGCGACGAAAGTCGGATTGTTTGTGCTGCTGGCGCTGATCCTCACCGCGCTGTTGCTGGTGAACTTCAGCAAGGGCCGGGGTCTCTTCACCCCGAGCTATCGCGTCGTCGTGGGCTCCGAGAATGTCGGCGGTCTCAAGGCGGGAGCCTCCGTCCTCATGTCCGGAGTGCCGGTCGGCTCGGTCGACTCCATTGAGCTGACCGGCGATGGCCGGTCGGTGCTCATCATCACCCGAATTCTCAAGCAGTTCAGCATCCATGCCGATGCCCGGTTCGAAATCGAACAAAGCGGATTCCTGGGCGACCAATACGTGTCGATCGTTGCCGGAAAGAATGCCGAACCTTTGCTCCATGACGGCGACAAGGTGCAGGCCCAACTGCCTTTCAATCTCCAGGAGGCCGCGCGTTCCGCCCTCGGATTGATGTCCAAGCTCGATGCCGCGGTGGCCCGGATCAACGGTGCCGTCGATCGCGTGGACCACACGCTGCTGAGCGACAGCGTCCTCACCAATCTCTCCGCCAGTGCGATTCATTTTCGCGCCGTGTCGGAGCGTGCCGAAGCGCTGTTGGTGGATGCCCAGGGACTGGTTCACGATCAACGCCCGGTCGTCGCCACGGTCATCAGTAATTTCAACACCACCTCGGTTTCATTGGTCGCGGCCAGTTCGAATCTTCAGTCGATGCTGGATTCCGCCCGTCCCGAGCTGCAGGCGACGCTTCATTCCACCGCGCTCGCCGTTCAGGACATCAAATTGATCGCCGGAGATTTGCAGTCCGGACGCGGAATGGCCGGCGCGATTTTCAAGGACGAGGCTCTCAAGGGACAATTCAACGCCGCGGTGGCCAATTTCAACACCGTCAGCAGCAACCTCGCCCGGTTCGGCTTCCTCTACACTCCGAAACAAAAGCACACTTTGACCAACGACACCCACTACACAGGGCGGGGTGCCGGTCGGTGAGACGAGTCAGTGGCCGGAAATAGGGCGCACCGGAGTCGGCAGGCCGAGAAGAGATCGTGCGGACTCGGTTCCACCTGTTCGTCTCGTCGGGTTGACGGTTTCCGAAGCCACAGGTGGCGGACCGAGCATCGCCACGGGGTGCTATTGGTTGTGTTTGCCGTTGCTGCTGTTGCCGCCGGAATGGGTGTTGGCGGAACCGCCCCCCGACGAGGTGTTGTTATTGACCGGGGCTTGATTGCGTATCGGCGGACTGGAGAAAACCGGCGCGCTCGGTTGGGGTGCGGAGTAGCCGCGGGAAATGGCGGCAGGAACCGACGACGGTGCGGAGAAGGACGAGGAGGGTTGTTGCACCGGCGCGGAATAGGAAGGACTCGAGTACGACGATCCTGGAGTCGTCGATGTTCCCGGATAGTTGGGAGCAGGTGCAGAATAGCCCTGTCCATAGACCGTGCGCGCCGTTGGGTTGACCGGCACAGTGGGGGCGCTGTAGGCGACCGTCGCTCCGGGAGTTGCCAAGGGTCTTGTTCCCACGCCAGTCGGGAGGATGGCCGGGTTCGCAGTCATTGTGTTGTCTGAAAGAATCGGCCGATTTGCGGCGGCGCGCGCCGCGAGGGCGGCCTGTGATGGCGACGGCAGGCTTCCAGAAGGTGAACCTTCGAGATCGTTTCGATACACCGTGGGCGGGATCCGGCTGCCGTTGGGGTTCCGTGCAGGAACGATGACCGGTCCCGCGATCGGTTGCGGTGTGGTGCGCGGCGTCGTTCCACTGCCGACAAGAGTTCGCGGATTGACCCCAGTGTCCGGCACCAAACGGGTGGAGGCCACCGTGGCGGCTGAGGAGGGGACGGGAGTGGATCCATCCAAAATGTGAATCGGACCGGCAGAACCGGGTTGCGGGGCTGGAATCCGCAGGTTGTCCGGGTCTCGAGGAACCAGCCGGTAGCCCGGGGTCGTCGACGCCGGGGCCGAACTGGGGCCGACGAATGCGGTCGACGATGCGGGTGCTCCGGGACGATTGGCGAACGCTAGCGGGGTGGGTGCGGGCTGGATCGCTCCGGAACCACTGGAGAGATTCGGGCGATAAACCGGGAGTACCGCCGGGATCTGAGTTCCTCGATTGGCAAATCCCACCGCACCCGCCGTGGGGACCCGGGGCGTCGAACTCAGGTGGACCTCCGGCACGCCGCCGGGGACGTGGGCTTGCGCGGGTGCGACGCCGGGGCCGTTGTTCACAATGGCAGGTCCAGGCTTGCCGGGACCCCGCACCGCGCCGCGTTCGTGAAAGTCGTTGATGATCTTTGTCTCGGCGTAAATGTGCGGCACATCGTTGCGCGGCACGTAGTGGTTCCAGGGGCGGGGATCACAAAACCGGTTCCATCCGAGGTAGACGAACGAATTCGCGTACAGGCCAAAGGCGCAATCCGCGGCGGCATGGCGGCCGTTCCAGGTCAGGCCCACACCGACGGTCCAGCGCGCGCCCGGGGGCAGCGGAGCCCAGCCGCAATAGGCGTCGGAAGACCGCCAGGTCACCCAAGCCGGAGCCCATTGTACATCGGGTACCCAGCACCAACCAAATCCGGCCCGATGCCACCGGCCATAGTGAAACGGAGCCCAGCCCCAGGAATAGTAGGAATTCCAATACCAGCCGACATCACTCCAGATCCATCCGCCGTTGTCGGCATAGGGCTGCCAACCCGGATTGACGGCGGCGACACTGGGCTGCCAGCACCAGCCGTACTCGGGCACTTCAACCCAGCTTCCGTACGAGGACAGCGAATCGTAAAAGGTGTTGTAATTGACCTCGGTGGACGGGGCCGCGATGACCACTTGGGATGGCGCGGGCCCGGGTGCCGGTGCTCCGGTTGCCATCACCGATTGCGGCGCGACACCGGGTGTTGATGGAAGCGGTGTGGCGGTATTCGGAACGGGAGCGGGAGTGGCGGCGACGGCCGGGGCATCCGCCGTTGCGCCGCCGGCCGGCGTGTGCTTCAGAAGGGCTTGGATCGTCGGTCCGCTGAGGCCCAAATCGGTGAGATAAATGATCTGATCGGCGCTGAGGTTGAACGTTTCGCGGATCGTGCCGATGAAATCCACGAGGACGCCCTCGCTGACGGAAGTTTGGGCAAGGCGAAGGACGTCGCGGACCGGTTCCGGCAACGCGGGAGGGGTCTTCGGAGGCTCGACCGCGAGTTCGGTTCCGACGCTGTTCGTGGGCGAAGCGACCTTGGCCGCCGAGCCGTCCAGCTTGTCGGCCAGCAGCGCTTTGGGATCGTCTCCATCGCAACCGACGAGCAGCGCCGCGCACAACGAGGGTAGAAGGATGCGTTTCATGGAACCAAGGGGATGGGGAGGAAGAAACGTAGATCCGTCAAGCCCGACCGCGGCACCCGTTTCCGGTTGCCACTGCGGCCCCTGGAATCATTCCAGAACCGCTTTGCAGGCAGAACGTCACAACAGGGGAAATGACGTGCGTAAACATTCCTTATTCATCGATGCCCGCAACCGCCTTGCTACCGACGGGTTGCAGAATTGAAAAAAACCTTGTGGGAAAGGGACGGATGCCTACATTCCGCCCACTTTACGACGGTCGCGCGGTTAGCTCAGTGGTAGAGCACTACCTTGACACGGTAGGGGTCACAGGTTCGAACCCTGTATCGCGCACCATTTCAATACTCTGCCGAGATTCTCAAAGGGACGGCCTCCGTTTGGGGTGAAGCCACCGGTTTTCAGGGTTGTGACCTAACATGGGGCAAGTCTGTCCGTGACGAAGCCGTGAAAAAACCGGAATCAACCCCGGCGTCCATTCCGGACCACGACCTCCTTCGCTGCATCGGCCGGGGGAGCTACGGAGAGGTGTGGCTGGCGCGGAATCTCCTCGGCACGCTCCGTGCCGTTAAAATTGTCCGGCGTGAAAACTTCGAACAAGCCGCGGACTTCGAACGCGAGTTCAAGGGGCTTCGATCTTTCGAGCCAATCTCTCGCTCGCATCAAGGATTGTGCGACATCCTCACTCTCGGGCAACTGCAGGGAGAGTCGGGTTTCTTCTACGTCATGGAGCTGGCTGATGATGTTTCGGCGGCCTCCATTCCAACGGGTAACAATTCCAAGACCGGTAGAACGGAAGACACAGCGGGCCGTGTTTCGCCGGTGCGGGATTGCGTGGACACCTATTGCGCGCGAACCCTCCGTTCCGACCTGAAGACGCGCGGCGCGTTGCCGGCGAGCGAGGTCATTGATCTCGGTCTCAAGCTCACCTCCGCCGTGGCCTACCTGCACAGCCAGGGTTTGGTCCATCGCGACATCAAGCCCTCCAACATCCTGTTTATCGGCAATGAACCCAAACTGGCGGATGCCGGCCTCGTCACCGCAGTGGACGAGGCTCGATCCCTGGTGGGCACCGCAGGCTACATCGCGCCCGAAGGACCGGGAGTTCCGCAGGCCGATCTGTATGCACTGGGCAAGGTTCTCTACGAAGCCGCCTTCGGGAAGGATCGACAGGATTTCCCGCAACTCCCGTTCGATCTCAGATCCCGCCCGGATCATGGCGTCATGCTCGAACTCAACGCCGTCCTGCTCAAAGCCTGCGCCACCAATCCCCGCGAGCGATACCAGTCGGCAGATGAGATGATCGAGGACTTGACGCTGCTGCAGGTGGGCAGTTCGGTGAAACGGCGTCAGGCCTGGAGGCGATCCGTCCGCCACGCGATGAAGTTCGCGGTGTCCGGCGTGGCCCTTGCAGTGACATGGATTGCCGCGCAACGGCTGACATCTCGTAGCCCGGACTCATCGGCGGTCGGGAGGTCGGCCATCCCGGAGGCCGTGCATGAATATAAAATGGGCATCAACGAGTTGCACGCCAATCTGAATGCCAAGGGGGCGATCCAACACTTTGACAGGGCCATTCAACTGGATCCTCACTATGCCGATGCCTACGCCCAATTGGCGGACGCGTGGTTCTCGATTCCGGGAGTCAGCAATAAGGACAAGGGTGCCAAGGCTGCTGAAAAGGCTGTTTCTATCGCCCCTCAGTCTGGCCTGGCCCGGGTCTTCTGGGCGGCATCCAAAACGTTCTCGCTGGATTTCGCGACCGCGAAAACAGAAACCGAGGCGGCCGTCAAACTGAGCCCGAACTCCGAGGAAGTGCTGCTCGCATCCGCCCTGAATCTTGCCATTCTGGGCCAAACCAATGATGCGTTGGTCAACCTGAAGAAGGCGACCGAAGTCGGCCAGGATACCCCGTCCAAACTCCGTTTGATTTATACCGGGTTTGTCTACGGCTGGTGTCGCCAATACGACCGTCTTATCGCGCTTTACAACGAGACCCCGTGGCTTCGGGACGACGTCGATGGACCGCACCAATTGCAGTCCCTGGCTTATTTGGCAAAGGACGATATTCCGAGTTCAATTCGCCTGGAGAGACAGTCGGCATTGGAGCGCGGCGGAAATCCCACGCGGATTGAATCGGAATTTGCCGCACTGGACCAAGCCTTCAAAAAAGGAGGCGCGGAAGGCTACTGGCGGCAAAAACTGCGATTGGAAACGCCCGGGAGCGAAGAGGATCACTGGATGAGAATGGCCACCATTCACGCCCGCCTGAAGCACCGGGATGAGGCGTTCAAATGTTTGAACCGGGCCATAAAAGAACAACCGCTCGCTTTCGCTATGGGCATTTACACCGATCCGGGCTTAGACGCCTTGCGCGACGAACAGGAATTCAAGGAGCTGGAAGCCTCGTTGTGGAAGAAACGGTGAAAGAACCCCTTGGCCCTATGCGCTTCAGGGAGAGCGGACACGGTAGAAACGACCGGGATAATTCATCCACTGAGAATCGCTGAAATTGGACCATCCGTCGGTGAGAGTGTTGGTTCCCACGGGAGTCCAGACCGAATTCGCCAGATTCGTGGAGGCCTCTACCACAACTGGAAGATTGGTGGCCCAGGAGATGATAAAACCGAATCCGCCAGATTGGGTGCCAGCGTGGACGCTGGAGTCCAAGACCACCGGATAGGGAAGCACCCATGGCGCGGTCGGTCGGCCCGCAAATGTCGTGTCCCAGCCTGTGGTGCCTGGCAGGTAATAGATGATCGCGTTGTCGTCACCGCGAAACACATCCGAGCCAAGGTGGGGCGCATTGCCTTGGAAATAGGCTCCTGTCAGGCTGGAGCACTCCGCGAGCGCAATATCCCCGATCTCGGTTACACTGGCGGGAATGGTGATGTTGGTGAGGCTCATGCTGGCCGAAAATTCATAGCCCGGGATGTTGGTCAGACCGGAGCCAATCGTGACGCTGGTCAGGCTGGAGTAGAAGAACGTTCCAAACGCGTGGCCCTCGGTGAGGTAAGCATCCGTAAAACTACCGAGGCTGGTGACACTATTGGGAATCGTATAGACGCCATCTTTCCCCTGCGGCCAATGGATGAGCTCGGTCTGTCTCTTGTCGAACAAGACTCCATCCATACTGCCAAAGGCGGAATTGAAAGCATCCACCGTGATGGCGGTCAGTTCGAAGCAATCGTGGAAGGCGCCGGCACCGATGCTGGTGACGCTCTTGCCGACCGTGACGTTGGTCAAACTGATGCAGCCAAAGAAAGCCCAGTCACCGATGGTGGTGACAGTATCGGGGATGACGATGCTTTTGAGGCCGGAACCACCAAACGCTTGGATGCCGATGCTGATGACACCATTGGGGATCGTTACGCTCACAAGGCTGGTGGCCCCAGCGAACGCCTGCCATCCGATGGTTGTGACGCTGCTCGGAATCGTAACGCTATTCAGGTTGGTGCAGCCAGCGAACGCCCCATCCTCGATGATGGTCACGCTGTCAGGAATGGTCACGCCCGTGAGATTGGAACGATAAAGGAACGCATTGGTGCCGATGACCGTGACCGGATAGCCGTTAATCGCGCCCGGGATCGTCACCGACCCGCCCGAACCGTTGTAGCCCGTGATGATGATCGCGCCGTTCTCCGTGCTGTAACTGAAATCTTGTGCTTTCACGGCAAGTCGCGCCGCAAAAAGCAGCAGCAACAGGATCGTGGCGCAGCGCCAGCCAAAAGCGGGCGGCGTGGTCGAAACGGTTCTATTCGCGGAAGAGGAGTTTGTTTTCATTGGCTCGCGTGGCGTCGGGAGCGCTGCCGATTGGTCGAAGCGGTTTTGACCCGCTGCCCTCCAAAATCGCCCGCGTTCAGTTCTGGGGTATCCATGCCTGGAACTGGCGAAGGTCTTTCAAATCGTTTTGTGCCGGGTCCTGGGCGACTGAGGCGGCGGTTTGGCCGTAGCTGTTGAACTTCTTTGGATACTTCCAATGCCAGCTCACCCCATGGCCGTCAGCGAATGAAATGCTGCATCCCTGATTGTGGCGGTCCGAGGGCATTTCGGACCATTCGTTTTTCCGCGTCGGGTCAATACCCGGCCCGACGTTTGGAACCGCCGGGTTCGGAAGGATCGCCACCTGCAGACTGGCATCGTCAATGCTCTGTTCGTTTTCATCGATATAAGTGAAAATCTCCGCGGGATTGGAAAGTTGAGCGCCCTTCGTTTTC
This sequence comes from uncultured Verrucomicrobiota bacterium, assembly GCA_903907925.1. Taxonomy (GTDB): domain Bacteria; phylum Verrucomicrobiota; class Verrucomicrobiia; order Limisphaerales; family UBA9464; genus CAIVQB01. The sequence continues at coordinate 5,502 of CAIVQB010000119.1, read as the reverse complement.
ATATAGGGCGTCAGCGTTGAAGGAGGGAACCCGACCCGCGTGGGGTCGTCGTTCAACCAATTGTCGCTGGAGTAACTGCGGGTATGCAAGATGTTGGGAGTGCCGGGCACAGTGGATTTGTCGGCCGGACATCGGTAGACCGACGCCGAACCGACGTACGCGAAGAGTGTCCCGTTCACAATGTTGCTGACCGTCGTGTCGGTTTGAACGTTGCCCACGACCCATGAACCCGGCATCGCCGATTGCCGCCCGCCAACCGATCCCACGATGTGGAGCGGTAGGGCGTCATTGTGGTCGAGGCCGTAAAGGTGCGATCCCAGTTGCAATTGCCGGAGATTGCTCACGCAGGCGATGGCTTGGGACCTCGCCTTGGCCTTGCTCAAGGCGGGAAGGAGCATTCCGGCCAGGATTGCGATGATCGCGATGACGACAAGGAGTTCGATCAGGGTGAAGCCGGCAGGGCGACCGATGTGTTCAGGGGGCGGCAACCGGATCCCGTCGTCCGGTCGGTGCAGTTTTGGGGTTGGCGTCATTGTTCTGCATTGAGAACGCATCCCATCCGGCCTACTTAACAACAATCGGAACGCAGATGATGTTTTCCGGGGTGCCGCTGAATCCGCATCCGCCTGCAGATTTGTTGTCAAAATGTCGTCGTGAACCCCGTTTTACCCGGTGAAAACTCCCATGGTGACTCATTCCGACGATTCGCTGGCGACCCGGGCGAGCCTGCTCGAACAGTTGAAGGACTGGCGTCAGCAGACGGCGTGGCGCGATTTCGACCACAGTTATGCACCGCTGCTCCGCAATGTGGCCCGCAAGGCCGGCCTTTCCGAATGCGAAGCGGATGAAGTGGTGCAGGAGGTGTTGATCGCGGTGGCCAAGAAGATTGGGGAGTTTGAACATGCGGGACGTCGCGGCTCGTTTCGTTCTTGGTTGTTTCAGCAAGCGCGATGGCGGACAGCCGATCAGTTTCGGAAACGGCGAACCGGTGCTGCCGGGATCGAGGAAGGGGATCCCAAAGACCCGGGAGGAGGGACAAATCGAGGGTTAACGGTCGGCAGTTCGTCGGATGCCACTCCACACGGCTTTGAGAAGATCTGGGACGATGAGTGGTACGGGTGGGTTCGGCACCTCGCGCTCTCCCGGGTCAAGGGTCACGTCAGCACGCGACAGTTCCAGTTGTTCGACCTCCATTTCCTGCAGGGCATGTCGGTGCGGGAAGCGGCGGCGACCGCCGGATCCACGATGGCCGCGGTCTACATGGCCAGCAGCAGGGTTCGGCGGTTGTATGAAGCCGAGCTGAAGACGGTGGCGGCATCGGACGGCGTTCCTCCTGAAGCGAAAGAGGCCAATTAAAGAATCTGGTCCGCGCCAGGTATTCAGCTTGGCGCAGAGCCGCCATGTCCACGCCAGCCTGAAGATCCCAGAAACGGTGGGCCGTGGTGGATCAATCTCGTGCGGGATCTCCAGCCGCCGGGAGCGTGAAATGGCGAATCGTTGCCCTTCGGACCCTGGGAATCGCCCTATCTCGCGTTCGCGGAATGTACGAATGACGGCTTTCGCAGGAGTTTTGAGGAGGAAATACCGCGATTTACATTTCACTAGTCCGATGTAAGGGTTTCACTTACGCAAGGAAATGAGGGGGGTAAATCACAGGATCGAATGCATCTCGAGATCACCGCGCGCGGAGAAAACTGCAGAACGGCGAGTACTTCGCTGGGGGAGGTTGTCGACGGAACCCTTGGAAGCGATTGCTCGGGATGTGTCGACGGGCATGGACGAGGAAGGTCATGAGCGCCGATTCCGAAGCACGATCGACGGTGGACGGGCGATTTGAATCCTGGTTTTCGAAGCTTCAATCGGATCCCGACGAGGCACAGGCATGGCTCAGTCATGAGGCGTTTAAGGAAGGGATTCTGTGCCGGCGCATCGACGTTTGCTTTCCGGATCAACGTCCCTTTGAACTGGCGGGTGGCTTGCCGCGGTTGAAGGTGAGCCTGACCGCGTTGGCCGCCGGCGTCGTTTCCGTCGTGGCGCTGCCGCTATTCCTTGAGCGGGAATCCCCGGATACTTTGATCCCGGCGTGGCTTCTCATTTTCGTGGCGGGAGTCGCGTCGTACTGGGTCAGGATTCGCCCGTTCGCAGCTGTCGCCGTCGGTGCCGGGTTGCTGGCGGTGGCCTTGCTGTCGGGCGTGGCGGTGAATTTCCGTGCTCACTTCCCGTTGGTGTGTCTTGCCGTATTCTGGGGATGGAGCGTGCCGCGGATTTTGGAGGAGATGAGCCGTCGTGCCGCGATCAAAACATTGCTGGCGCGCCCCGATCATTTCAATCGGGCGCTGGTGCAAAAGAAGATCCGAGTGGTCAGTGCTCGATAGGCTTCTGGATGCAGGGCACTGATGTTGGGCCTGGACTCCTGCGAATTCGCGGTGGACCGACATTGAGTTTGGGCTTCGAACGGGCGCAGGCTGCTCCCGAGCTGATGCCAAAGTTCCACGTCGAGCAGGTCGAAGAGTTATGCCGGAAGTGCGGGAAGCGAACCGTCCAGACCCGGTCCACGCCCTACGGCACCTGGTTGTTCAACATGGTCCTGGGGATCTGCACCCTGGGTCTTTGGTTGCTGCTGCTGGCGCTGGTCCGGGCGCTGACCGGTTCGGGTGCGCGCCCCTGGGTCTGTTCGGTATGCTACCGCTCGCCGCCCAAGACCTCGAATCGTCCCCGGATGGTCATCTTCCTGCTGTTCGCCGGACTATTGGCGGCGTGCTATCTCCTGCTCAAATTCATGCCCGGCCGGTAAGAAGTGCTGCATCGTTGACCAAGGACCGAGGGGCATTGACCGAGGGATTGCGGCGATGATGGTCGTCATTTGGGCGGGTCGGGCGGCGTCCAATTCCCCGATTTCGACGAATGAACCGTGAGCGGGGCCGCGTCTGCGAATTCCTTCTGTAGCCGCCCGAGAGTTCCGGTCATCCGGGTGACCCGCGCCGCAAACATCGGATTGCCAGCGAGGTTATGGGTTTCCTGTGGATCGACTTGGAGATCGAACAACTGGGTCCGGCCGACTTCGGGGTACCGGATGAGTTTCCAGCGCCCGTCGCGGACTGCCCGTTGAACGTTGCGGTAGGCGAACATCAATTGGCGGCGCGCGGGTTTGGCCGGATTGCGAAGCGTTGCCCCCAGGTCGATGCCTTCGCTGGTCGCCGGGGGGCGAACGCCGCCGAGATGTCCCAAGGTTGGCAGGACATCGAACAGGTAACACATCGCATCCGTTCGCCGGTTGGCGGGAATGCCCGGGCCGCCAATGACGAGAGGAACCCGGATGGAATGTTCGTACAGGTTCTGTTTGCCGATCAATCCATGGCTTCCGCGCGCCACTCCGGAATCGGCGCTGAACACGACGATCGTGTTGGCGGCAAAGGGCGAGGCCTCCAAGGCGTCGAGTACGCGGCCGATCTGTGAATCGAGATAGGAGATGTAACGATAGTATTCGGCGAGCTGGGCCTGGACCTGAGCCGGAGTCCGTGGCCACGGCAGAAGGACTTCATCGCGGACGATCATTTCGCCGTTGTCCCAGGGATGCTGTGGCAGGAAGTTTGGCGGAACCGGGATGAGGGCTGGGTCATGCCGAATGGGAAACGCCTCCGGCACGATGTGAGGATCGTGTGGCGCATCGAACGGCACGTAGGCGAAGAATGGAGTGCCGGAATGATTCGTGTGTTCGTTGAGGAAACGAATGGCTTCGTCGGCGAAGATTTCGCAGGCGTGCTTCCCGGCGACCCGCGCCGGCCCGAGTTTGCCGTCGGTGAGGTCGCTTAGCCTGGCCTCGAACGGATTGGCCATTCCGCCGGCGAACACCGATCGCGCGATCTGAAAACTCTTCGAAACGGATGCGGCACCGTTGTGCCATTTCCCGGTCATGAACGTCGTGTATCCCGCCCTGGCGAATGCCGCCGGCCAGGTTTCGTCACGCATCAACGCTTCATCGATGCGGAACAGGCTTCGACCGGAAAGGAGCATCGCGCGCGACGGAACACAGGTGGCGCCCTGCATCGCGCCTTGCATGTAGGCGCGGTTGAACGAGACACCGCGGCGAACCAATCGGTCCAGGTTGGGAGTCTGGATGATTGTGTTTCCCAGCGCCTGGATCGTGTCGGCCCGTTGATCGTCTGCGAACAGGAAGAGAATGTTCGGACGAATCGATTCGCCGGCAAACGCGCTGGGCGTCGCGACCCCTATGCCGAGAAGGATCAGGCAGAGACCAATGAAATAGCGGGGCGACCTCAAGAATTCGTTTTCGGAATTTTGCTGGAAGCGGGAGGCCGGTGATCCGGAGCGCGGTTTCGGTGGATCACTTCGTTGAGACCGACGGGGTGACGGTTTTCGGCGCCGGGGTTGCGTCCGGAATCACCTTCAATGCCACCGATCCCGCCTTGTAGGTCAAGAGCCAGGCACCGCCGTAATTCTCAGCTCCCCATTCCGCGGGAGGATTTTTGACACCGAGTTCCCGCGCCAGATCGGGAAGGGATTGGTGCACCCAGCAGACGACGACGGTCTTGTTCTGAAAGCGTGAATCGGAGCGAAGCTGGCGGGCGAGTTCCGCGTGGTCACCGCTTTCGGTCGGCGTTTCCACCGTGAGATGAAGGGATTGGCCGAGGGGTTCCAAGGTCTCGATCGGCCGGACACTTGGGTGTTGCTGGCTCGGTTTGGGCGCCATCAGCAGATCGGGTCGCGGCGTTCGAGCGCTGAAATAGCCCTTCCATTCAACCGCTCGCAGGCGTCCCTCCGACGTCAGGTGAGGATCCTTCCGACCCTCCGGTTTTTCGCCGTGGCGAATCAGGATCACCTCGGTGGGATCCGCAGCGACACTCAGCGTGATCAGTGACAAGAGACTTACGAGACAGATGTTCATGAAGGATTGACTCCGATGACGTTCGCAGGGTTTCGACTGCCTCTCAACACTGACCCCCGGCGGTCATCTGAATCCTGTCTGCTCCGACGCCGGTTGGGGCGAATCATTCAATCCAGGAGAACCGGCCTGAACGCCATTTCAAGGTTGCGAACACCGGTTCCTGCGCTATCTGTCAATCGCTCGCCTGCTCTCACCGCAGTGTAGGGTCGACGTCGCGTCGAAAGGCCTTCGCGGCGGTGATGATCGGGGCGTTCGAACGGTTCGACTGAATCAAACTCTCATCTCCAATTGTACATCACTATGAAACGATTCCTTACCTTGATTTTGCAGGATATGCCGGAGCAAGAGAGAGAGAGAGAGAGAGAGAGAGAGAGACAGGGATCGCATTGATGCCTGTTGAAGTTGTCTGTGGTGCGCATTGGCGCTGAAGTTTGTCTGTGGTGCACGTGAAGTTGTCTGTGGTGCACTTGTGGCGCTGAAGTTGTGTTGTTTCTGTCTAGGTGGGCGGAGCAGCTGGCGGCAGGCATGACATACATTGCGGCCAAGTAAGCGAACACTAGCACACGAGAACAAGGAAGCGGGGGCAGTGGTGTACT
>CAIVQB010000118.1 GCA_903907925.1 uncultured Verrucomicrobiota bacterium | reverse complement strand
TGTACACCGCGCTTGCGATCTCCGAGAATCCGGAGTCCGCCCGTGTCGATTCAACTTGAGCTGTTAAAAAGAACCCTAAGACGGTGATGAGTCGGAACTGACGGCGTTCGAACCGGCGACCTTTCATCAATTCCGTTGAATCATGAGAACTGAACGATTTTGGTGACATGGCGTATCCTCCTTGATTGCCGCTCCACCTTGTCGGTTAGGAGTAGGCTTTGTTTTGAAGCGCTGCCTCAAGGAAGCGCTTCGATGTAAGGAAAGGATTGGCGATGGATAGCTCGGTTGTCTAGATGTGCAGAAATGTGCGGTAGGAATTTATTTTGCCGATGAAAAGCACCATCATCGCTTCGTCAACTTCCGTTGTTTCGCGGGTTTACAAGCACCCTGAGCCTCGGTCATGGTTCTGGGAGCATGAATGACGTTCTCCGCCATGATTGGACCCTCGAAGAGTTGCAGGCGCTGCATGATGCGCCGTTGCTCGATCTGGTGTTCCAGGCGGCCACCGTTCACCGGCAGTTCCACAACCCCCGCGAGATGCAGGTCAGCAAATTGATCAGCATCAAGACGGGTGCCTGTCCCGAGGATTGCTCCTACTGCGCCCAATCCTCGCGCTACAGCACCGGCGTCGGTGCGGAACGGATGATGGACCGTGCGCAGGTGGTGGAAATCGCCTCCCGGGCGAAGGCCGCCGGCGTGTCCCGCGTCTGCCTCGGCGCCGCCTGGCGCAGCGTGAAGGACAACGACCAGTTCGATCGCGTTCTCGACATGGTCCGCAGTGTCACCGACATGGGAATGGAAGTTTGCTGCACGCTCGGGATGCTCACGGAGAATCAGGCCAAACGCCTCGAAGACGCCGGACTCTACGCCTACAATCACAACGTCGATTCCAGCGAGGAGTTCTACGAGACGATCATCACCACGCGGACCTACGCCGATCGACTCCAGACGCTGGGGAATGTCCGCAAGACGAACGTCACGCTGTGCTCTGGCGGCATCATCGGACTCGGGGAATCGGTGATCGACCGGTTGAAGATGCTCCAGACGCTGGCCGCCGTCCGTCCGCATCCCGAATCGGTACCGATCAACATCCTGTCTCGCGTGGAGGGAACGCCCCTGGCCGACAACGCCGATGTCCCCGTTTGGGAAGTCATCCGCATGATCGCCACCACCCGGTTGGTCATGCCGAAGTCCGATGTCCGGTTGACGGCCGGCCGGGTGAAGTTGGATCCCACGGCGCAGGCGATGTGCTTCCTGGCGGGAGCCAATTCCATCTTCTCCAGCGAAACCGAATTCATGCTCACCAAGGCAGTGCCGTCGCCGAGCTACGATGCCGACCGCGAATTGCTCTCGGCGCTGGGAATGACGATGCGCCCAGCGTTTGCGAATCCTCACTCGTCCCGGGCGGCGGAATGCGCGGCGGAGAGTGCGGCCGGACATTCGGTGGTCGCTGTTGCCTGAGCGGTTCGCCGGGAACCGTGTTAGCCACTGAAGGAATCTCGCCGGAAAGGATGACGGCGCTCCCAGG
>CAIVQB010000117.1 GCA_903907925.1 uncultured Verrucomicrobiota bacterium | reverse complement strand
GTCGTCGTTGCTGCATTTGAGCGACGACGACCCGGGCTTTCTTCGATTCAAGTCTGATAGGAGCTCCGACGGGATTTCTGGTGCGGGTGTCCCGGTTCGGTTTGCCACGCGCCGTTGGCGCTTGAACGGGGTTTTGCGGTCCGCAGCGGAGGAGGCGTTGTGGATTTGTTCGCCTCTCGGCGCGGACTACAGAACCACACTTTTGCTTTGAAGCGGCGGGGGAGGGCGGCAGAGTCGGGTGGTGTCCATGACCGCATGACTGCTTCACGTTGCCTGATCGAATGAATGCTTCCTCCAATCCTCCCGGGGCTGCTGCCGCGCCGGCCACGCAACGGGTCATGTCGATCGATGCTCTCCGCGGCTTCGACATGTTCTTCATCGTCGGCATGGAGGAGGTCTTCGAGGCGATCTCGGAGATGTTCCCGATGAAGCCGTCGATCAATGCGCAGCTCCAGCATGCGCCGTGGGCCGGCTTCCACTTCTACGACCTGATCTTCCCGCTGTTCGCCTTCATCGTCGGGGTTTCACTGGTGTTTTCCCTCTCCAAATCGGTGGCGACCGAGGGGAAATCCCAAACGTCGATCAAGATCCTCAAACGGACGGTGATCCTCTGGATTCTCGGCATTCTGACTTATCGCGGCATCGCGGAGGGCATTGATCATGTCCGGCTTCTCGGCGTGCTCCAGCGTCTGGCGATTTGCTCCTGCGGGGCGGGTCTGGCCTTCGTCTGGTTGAACACCCGGTCCCTGATCGTGCTCACGGTTTCTCTGCTGGCCGGGTATTGGGCGATGCTCACCTTCATTCCGGTTCCGGGTTTCGGCGCCGGTGATTTTGCCGAGGGTCACAATTTTGCCAACTGGGTGGACAAGATGTATCTGCCCTTCCGGAAGTGGGATGGCGACCATGATCCGGAAGGCCTGCTCAGCACGATTCCGGCGATTGCTTCCAGTTTGTTGGGCGTGTTCGCTGGGTTGCTGATCAAGAATCCGTCGGTCGAACCGGCGCGAAAGGTCCGGCTCCTGGTGATGTGGGGTTGCGCGGGCATTGTGGCGGCTCTGCTCTGGCATCTCCAGTTCCCGATCATCAAGAAGATCTGGAGTTCATCCTTCGTCCTCCTCACCGCGGGCATCAGTTCGTTGCTGCTGGCCTTCTTCTATTACGTGATCGACATCAAGAACCGGCGGTCCTGGTGCCAGCCGTTCGTTTGGATCGGCACCAACGCCATCACCATCTATCTGATCGCCCATGTGGTCAGTCTGGACAACTTGGCGAAGCGGTTTGTCGGCGGGGAAATTCACAAATCGCTGGAGGGGATGCACCACGGTCTGGGTGTCCTGGTGACCGCCCTGCTGGGATTGTGGTTCTCCTTCATGATCTGCCGGTTCTTCTACAACCGGAAAATCTTCCTGCGGGTTTAAGCCGAAAGCACGACGTCGTGGAAGTTCTGCACTCTGATCCGCGGTTTCTCAAGCTGGCCGGCCAGATGGCGGTGGACATCGGTGTTCGCTATTCCCTGTTCGCCGGACTGGCCTGGTTGCTGGGTTACGCGCTGTTTCGCCAGCGTTGGTTTCATCGAAAGATCATCCGCGCGTTTCCGGCAACGGAGGATGTCCGCCGCGAACTGGTGTGGTCGGTGTCGTCGGTGGTGATTTTCGCCCTCGTGGGTGCCCTCACGATTCTGGCGGGACACCACGGATGGACGCAGATGTACTGGAAGCTGTCGGATCACGGCAGTCTCTGGTTCGTCGGCAGCATTGCCGCCGCGATTGTGGTTCACGATGCCCTCTTTTATTGGAGCCACCGCTGGATGCATCGGCCGCGCTGGTTCCGTCTGGTTCACAGGCTGCACCACGAGTCGGACAATCCGACCCCGTGGGCGGCCTATGCGTTTTCCCCGTTTGAAGCGGTGGTTCAGGCGTTGGTGTTCCCGGTGGTGGCGCTGCTGATTCCGATCCATCCGTTTGCGTTCGGATTGTTCATGGTGTGGCAGATCACCTTCAACGTCCTCGGCCATACCGGATACGAATTCCATCCCCGCTGGCTGATGGACTCGCGCTGGGGTCGGTATCTCAACACGCCGACGAATCACGTGCTCCATCATGAGCGGATCCGCGGCAACTACGGGTTGTACTTCAATATTTGGGATCGCTGGATGGGCACGAATCACCCCGAATACGAAAACCGGTTTCGCGAGGTCACGCGACGGTTGCCGGAGGGCGCCGTGTCCCACGAATCATGAACCGTCGGGGTCCATCGCCCATCGGCTGGCTGGCTCGGCTGTGGATCCTTGTGGGGATGATGCGGTGCGGTGCCGCGGAGTTTCGTCTATGCGAAATTGACGTGGTGGAGAAGGGTTCGGGCTGGCCGGTGCCGCTGGTGGAATTGCGCACCGTTCATCAGGTTCGGTTTGTTTCCGACAATGCCGGTGTGGTGGCGTTTGACCTGCCGGAATTGATGGGGGTGGAAACCTGGTTCTTCGTGGTCGGCCATGGATACGAGGTTCCTGCCGACGGGTTCGGTTATCACGGCGTGCGGTTGACCCCGACGCCGGGCGGGCGTTTGAAGATTGAGGTGACGCGGACCTTGCCGGCGCAGCGGTTGGGTCGGCTGACCGGTGCCGGACTGTTCGCCGAAAGCCAGAAGCTGGGTCGGGAGACCAACTGGACCGAGAGTCGGGTGCTGGGATGCGACAGCGTGCAAAACGCCGTGTGGGGCGGGAAACTGTTCTGGGCCTGGGGTGACACGTCGCTGGCGCGGTATCCGTTGGGGATTTTTGACATGACCGGTGCGACCACTCCGGTCCAGCCCCTGACCTCATTCGAACCGCCAGTCCGTCTGCAGTTCGATCATTTTCGTGACGGTACCGGACGAGTCCGTGGCATCGCACGCATGCCGGGGCAGGGGCCGACGTGGATCAGCGGCGTGGCGACGGTGCCCGACGCGGCGGGTGTTGAACGCCTGGTCGCGACCTATCAAAAAATCCAGCCGCCGATGGAGGCTTACGAAATCGGGCTGTGTGTGTGGAACGAGGAGGCCGGCGAATTCGATCGCGAGCGGGTATTGTGGCGAAAGTCTGACGGAGCGGCCCGGCCGGAACATTTTCCGGATGGCCACCCCGTTCGGGCCACCAACGCGGCGGGGACGGTGGCGCTGCTGTTCGGAAATCCGTTTCCGACCCTGGCCTGTCCGCCGACCTTTGAAGCGTGGCGCGATCCGTCGAACTGGCAGGCGTTGCAACCGCCCGAAACCCTGGCATCGGCAGGAGAGGGTGACCGGATCAAGCCCCACAGCGGAAGTATGGCTTGGAACCGGTTTCGGAACCGTTGGATCGCCGTGTTTCTTCAGGCGTTCGGAAAACCGTCCGCCTTTGGTGAGTTGTGGTATGCTGAGGCGCCAACTCCGACCGGTCCGTGGGGTCCGGCGGTGCGGATTGTCACCCACGAGAACTACACATTCTACAACCCGCGCCTGCATCCGGAGTTCACGCCGATCGACTCACCGATTCTGCTGTTTGAGGGAACCTTCAGCCGGGAGTTTGCTGATCACGCGGCACCGGTGCCGCGGGCCGACTACAACCAGGTGCTGTACCGGTTGAATTTGGATGACCCGGCACTGTCCGGTGCACGCATGAAGGTCGACGCGCCGTAGCGCGCACCTTTCCCGCCCACTTGCCGGAGGTCGTCGTTTGCACCACAGTATCGGTGACATGAGTTTGTTGCCCTTCGGCACTCTACCGGTTTTTTCCGCGCGGCGCTTCGTTCCTGAAACCATCGACCTGGGCGATTGGGATCAGATTCGTCCGCTTTTTGACCAGTTGATGCACCGCGCGGGCGAATTGAAGACGGTCGTGGAGTTGGAACGCTGGATCCTGGACGGCGGCGAACTGTCGGCCGCACTCGATGAGGAAGGTGCCCGCAGGCATATCGCGATGACCTGCCACACCGACGATCCGGCGGCGGAAAAGGCCTACCTCCATTTCGTCGAACACGTCGAACCCCAGCTCAAACCCCGGCAATTCGAACTCGCCCGGGTCTATCTGGATCATCCCCTGCGCACGCTGCTGCCCCAGGATCGCTACCAGGTCTTTGACCGAGACACCCGGTTGCGTGTGGAACTGTTCCGCGAGGACAACGTTCCGCTGGAGACCGAGGACGCGAAGCTCGGGAATGAGTACAACAAATTGTCCGGGGGATTGACCGTTTCGTTCCGGGGCGAGGAACGAACGCTGGTGGCGATGGGGCGCTATCAGGAGGATCCAATTCGCGCCGTACGGGAAGAGGCCTGGCGATCGGTGGTCGCGCGACGGCTTCAGGAAGAGGATCGCTTCGACGCGTTGTTCGATCAATTGGTGGCCCTCCGCCATCGAATGGCGCTCAACGCGGGCTTTACCAACTACCGCGATTATGCGTTTCGGATGCGCGGCCGTTTCGATTACACGCCGGCGGATTGCGAACGGTTTCACGAAGCCATTGAGGCGGAAGTGATGCCCATCCAATCGATGCTGCAGGAACGGCGGCGATCCGAGATGGTACTCCCGACGCTGCGTCCGTGGGACCTGGCGGTGGATCCCCTGGCGCGGCCGGCGCTCCGGCCGTTTACCGAGTCTCTGGCGTTGGAACGTTGCACCCAGCAGATCTTCGACCGGTTGGATCCCGAGTTGGCGGCCGGGTTCAAGAAGATGCGGGATCTCCGGCTGCTGGATTTGGACAATCGGAAGGGCAAGGCCCCGGGCGGATATCAGAGCACGTTGAGCGAAGCCCGGTTGCCGTTCATTTTCATGAACGCGGTCGGCCTCCAGCGCGATGTGGAAACGCTGCTCCACGAAGCCGGTCATGCGTTCCACGCGCTGGCGACGCAGAACGAGGATCTCTACGCCTATCGCGGTGCGCCGATTGAGTTTTGCGAAGTGGCGTCGATGGCCATGGAACTGTTGGCCGCGCCGCATCTCGATGTCTTCTATTCGCCGGACGATGCCCGGCGCGCGCGGCGGGTTCATCTTGAGGGGATCGTCGGCGTTTTCCCGTGGATCGCGACCGTGGATGCCTTCCAGCACTGGGTTTACACCCATCCGAATCACACCCGTGAAGAACGTCGCGCCGCTTGGAACGGCTTGATGAAACGCTTTGGGGGTGCCGTCGATTGGAGCGGGTGCGAGGCGGTTCGCGCCGCGCTGTGGCACAAGCAACTCCATGTCTTCCTGTATCCGTTTTATTACGTGGAGTACGGCATCGCCCAAATGGGAGCCCTCCAAGTTTGGGGTAATGCGGCGGTCGATCCGGTGCGGGCGCTGGCCGACTATCGGGCGGCGCTGGCGTTGGGTGGGTCGCGTCCGCTTCCGGAACTGTTCGCCCGGGCGGGCGGGCGTTTCGACTTCAGCCGCGAATCCCTCCGTCCGCTCGCCGAACGTGTCCGGCGGGAGTGGGAGGCTCTGGCGTGAATTCCGTTCCGCCCATTCAATCGGTTCCTGTTCCGATTCCGGACTCCGCGAACCCGAAGGCGCCGGTGCTTTCGGTCACCAACGCGGTGTTGGTTGTGAATGTCATCGTGTTCCTGTGGCAGAGCCGGCTCCACGGGCTTCCGTGGTTCGCGTTTGAACAGCGCTATGCCCTGAGCCTGGATGGTGTCCAATCCGGCGCCTGGTGGCAGTTCCTGACCTATCAATTCCTGCACGGCGGCTGGTTGCACCTCTTCTTCAACCTCTTTTTCCTGCACTCCATCGGACCGGTCCTGGAGCAAACCCTGGGCCCGCGCCGGTTTGCGTTGCTCTACCTGGCCAGCGGTGTCTTTGGCGGCGCGATCCATCTGGCCGGGGCTTGGATGTCGCCCGGCCTGTTTGGGCATCCGGTAGTCGGCGCGTCGGCGGGGTTGTGCGGCCTGCTCGCGGCGGTTTGCACCATTTACGCCGAGGAACCGCTGGAAGTGCGCGTGTTTCTCATCCTTCCGATCGTGATGCGCGCGAAGTTCCTGCTGTTGTCGATTTCGCTGATCAGCATGGCCGGCATTCTGTTCAACTGGGGACACGTGGCCCATCTGGCCCACCTGGGAGGTCTGCTCGGGGGATTGCTCATGCTCAATCTGATGGATATCCGGACAGTCCCGTTGGAACCACCCGCGCTCTGAATTTCCATCGGCGATGACGCGGCGGTTTCAGACCCTCTGACGGACGGAATGAATCCGGCCGGCGTCGATCCACAAACCCCTTTACACAAAGATGCCGATTCCCATTCTCGCGCCATGTCAGTGACGACTGTCCCGGCTGCTGGAGCGGCCCCGACGGCCCCTCCCAACAGTTTTCATCCGTCCACGGGTTCCCTCGACGAGGCGATCACCCGCTCGCAGTCCTTTCTGCTTTCCGAGCAAAAACCCGAGGGCTACTGGGTCGGCGAGTTGATCGTCGATTCCACCCTGGTCTCGGACATGATCGCGTTCCACCACTGGTGGGGACGGGTCGATCCGGAGTGGCAGCGCAAGGCGGTGAATCACATCCTTGAACGCCAGCTCCCCGATGGCGGATGGAACATCTATCCCAACGGCCCGGCCGAGGTGAACGCCACGGTGAAAGCCTACATGGCGTTGAAGATGGCCGGCTTCCCGGCGACCGAGCCGCGGATGCTGAAGGCGCGCGCGATGGCCTGCGCGCTCGGCGGCGTGCCGCGGATGAACACCTTTTCCAAGCTCTACCTGGCCCTGATCGGCTTGGTGGGTTGGAACCACGTCCCGACCATTCCCTGCGAGGTGCTGCTCATCGGCAAATGGTTTCACGTGAACTTCTGGGACATGAGCAACTGGTCGCGCGCCATGCTCGTCCCGCTGGCGATCATCAACCATTTCCGACCCACGCGTACGCTGCCGGATGGCTTCAATCTCGATGAATTGTATCCCAACGGAAAATGGGAGCTCGATGAGTCGCTGCGGCCGCGGTATTTCGACTTCACCCTGCGCAACGCCTTCCTGTGGCTCGACAAGCTGCACAAGCTCGCCGAGTGGTTTGCGCGTCACGGACTGCATCCCTTCCGCCGCCAGGCGCTGCGCCGCGCGGAAGACTGGATGACCGAACGTTTCGAGGGCAGCGACGGATTGGCGGCGATCTTCCCGGCGATGCTCAACGCGCTGATCGCGCTCAAGGCGCTGGGGTATGCCGATGATCATCCGGAGGTGGTCCGGGCGTATCGCGAGTTGACCAAGCTGGAGCATCACACCGCGGACAGTCTCCGGATCGAGCCGTGCTTTTCGCCGGTGTGGGACACGGCAATTGTCGAGATCTGCCTCCGCGAATCCGGCGTTCCGGCGGATCATCCGAAGATCAAGCGGGCGGGTACCTGGCTGATGGACAAGGAAATCCGGTTTCGCGGTGATTGGATCCACAAGAATCCGGCGGACGTTGATCCCAGCGGCTGGGTGTTTGAATTCGCCAACAAATGGAATCCGGACGTCGACGACACCGCGATGGTGATCCTGGCGTTGCGGATGGTTCCGACCGACGACGTGGCGCGGCGGGATGAATGCGTTCAACGGGCGATCCGGTGGATGCTGACCTTTCAATGTCGCGACGGCGGTTGGGCGGCCTTCGACAGGGATTGCACCAATTCGATCCTGGAGAAGGTGCCGTTCGCCGACCACAACGCGATGCTCGATCCGGAATGCGCCGACATCACGGCCCGCATTCTGGAGCTCATGGGATACCAGGGTTGGTCGGTGAAGGATCCCCAGGTTCAGGCGGCGTTGCGCTATGTCCGCACCCAGCAGGAATCGGACGGATCCTGGTACGGGCGCTGGGGCGTGAACTACATCTACGGCACCTGGCAGGTCCTGCGCGGATTGCGGGCGCTCAAGATCGACATGAACGAGTCCTGGATCGTGCGGGGTCGCGACTGGCTGCGTTCGGTTCAACTTCCGGACGGCGGCTGGGGTGAACGTTGCAACACCTACGACGACCCGGTTTTCAAGGGTCAGGGCCCGGCCACGCCCTCTCAAACCGCTTGGGCGGTGATGGGGCTTTGCGCGATGGGCGATCCGAACGATCCGGCCCTGCGCCAGGGCGTGGAGTGGATCATTCGCAACCAGAACGAGGACGGTTCGTGGACGGAGGAGGAGATCACCGGGACCGGCTTCCCGAAGGTGTTTTACCTCAAGTACGACATGTACCGAAACTCCTGGCCGCTGCTGGCCCTGGCCACCTACCGCAAGCTATTGCGCGGCCAGGAAGCCGGGGATGTGGGGCTCTGAGCTGGACGCGGAAGGAACGACACGAATTTCACGAATTGACACGGATTGGGACAGAACGAAACAGAATGGACTGAATCAGTCCGCTCTTCAGGAATCCGTGATAATCTGTGAAATCCGTGTCCATTTTCTTGTGAAGCCCTTGTCGGCTTGAGCCGGTGTCGGGACTGGTCCACTCTCACCGGCCATGAAGCTCTGCCGTTTTCGTTCCGCATCCAATCCGTGGCCCTCCCCGGGTCTGCTGACCGTTGAAGGGGATATCCTCGATCTGTCCGCAGCCGGGGTCACCAGTCTGTCCGCGCTGTTGGATTCGACCGATCTGGCCGCCCGTGTTTCGGATCTGGCGGGTCGACCGTTGCACCGGATTCCGCTGGCGGAAGCGACCGTGCTGTCGCCGGTCGATCAACAGGAGGTTTGGGCCGCGGGCGTTACGTATCTGCGCAGCAAGAAGGCGCGCATGGAAGAGTCTGATTTTAGCGCCACCGCCTACGACCGGGTTTACGAAGCCGAACGCCCGGAGATCTTCTTCAAATCGGTGGCTGAAAAGGTGGTCGGACCGGGGGCGAATGTGGGCATCCGCGCCGATGCAAAATGGAACGTGCCGGAACCGGAACTGGCTCTGGTGCTGAATTCGCGCGGCGACATTGTCGGCTACACCGCCGGCAACGACATGAGTTCGCGCGACATCGAGGGCGAGAATCTCCTCTACCTGCCGCAGGCCAAGGTCTATCGCGCCTCGTGCGCCCTCGGACCGTTCATCACCATCGGAGTCAGCGAAGCCGGCGCGCGTGAATGGACCATTTCGATCTTGATCGCCAGGGGTGGTGTGGATGTTTTCTCGGGTCAAACCGCGGTCAGCCAGATCAAGCGCAGCTTTCCCGAGCTGGCCGGGTTCCTCTGTCGTAGTCAGGAATTTCCGCGCGGCGCGGTGCTGTTGACCGGCACCGGCGTCGTTCCGCCGAACGATTTCACGCTTGCGCCTGGCGACGTGGTGCGCATCGCCATCTCGGGCATTGGCGAACTGATCAACACCGTGGCGGTGGTCTGACCGCCGCTTACTGCAACCGGTCGCAACGGCATCACTCGATTCTAACTCGATAGTAGCGGGCGGCGGTTGAGGATGTTGAGTCGGTGAAGGTGTTGCGGGAAGGCGTGGCCACGATGCCGGTGCGTACCGCAACAAACGGTCCGGCGGCAGCGTCGGCCCGTTCGACGGTGTAGCTCAACCCGGATTTCGAGGGCCAGGCGAGGGTTGCGCCGCCGGTGTCGGACGGTTTCCCGGAGAGGGCGACGCGGAAGGGCGACGCGGGATCCAGCGGATCGGTGCCCGCCAGGTATTCGTCCAGATCCGAAATGCCGTCGTTGTCGGCATCGGTCGTTCCATCGTGGGTCAGGTCACCGAAGGTCTGGAGTTCCCAGAAATCGGGAAGCCCGTCGCCGTCGGTATCCGGGGTGGTGAGATCCAGGCGGACGATCTCATGATGAGCGCCGCTGGCGTTGTGTTGGTGGAGGATCAGGGCCTTCAACGGATTCGCCGAGCCAAAGCCGGCCGCGGCGGCGCGGGAACGTCGCACGGTGAAGCGAACCGGTGCGCCATCATCCGAATACGGTGTTCCTGGAAGTGCGAAGGCGGTGCCATCGATCACCGGCGCACCGGCGTCGAAACTCACCCAACTCGTTGAATCCTGATAGTCACCCCGCGAAATGGCCCGGTAGCGGAACTTCGTCCGGGTCGCCGTCAACCCGATGTCGGTTGCCCGCGCCGAATGAATCAGGACTCCGTTCAAAAACGGGCCGGAGTCGCGGACCTGCGGTGAAATGGCGTTGAAGACGGTCTCCTCCACCAGGCCGCTGGATCCGGTGGATTTCAACCCGACCACGGTTTCCATGGCGTCGGTGGAACCTTTGAAGTTGTTGACGTTTCCGGTCGCGAAGGTTCCGGAATCAGCGTTGTACAGCGTGTAGTCGGCGACGGAATCGCCGTTGAGATCGATTTCGATGTCGAGATCCACTTCGCCGCGGTTCGGAGAGAGCCAGTGGCCGGCGACGGCGATGGCGAAGTACACTTGGGTTTGGGCGAGGGTTCCGGCGGTGTCGATGTCACTGGCGGCACCGGTGGCGACGATGTCGGTGGCCGACCGGAGATCGGGGAACCCGTGGCCCGCGCGTGATACTCCGAGTTGAAAGACTGAGACCAGCGGCCGGGGATATGCGGATGCACCCCGGACCGGCAACGTGACGGTCACCGCATCGTCGGCAGGCAGTCCGACCGCGGTGGTGGTGGTTTTCAACTGCGAGGTGGCGCGCGCGATCGAATACCACGGCAGATGCAGGCTGAAATTCGTGGCTTGGAACCACACTTCACCGCTGGATTCCGGCAACTGCAGCCGGGCGACGCCGGCATTGGTCATCGGGGAAGTCAGATCCTGGGCCCGAGTGAACTGCGCGGGATCGGCGGAATAATTCAAATCCATCGTCACGGCCGCATGGGCGGGAACAAGCAGGGTCGGAACCGCCGGTGTCACCACCACGCCGGTGTCGACGACGGTGTTGCTGACGACCACGTTGAAGGTGATCGGTTGATCGCCGTGGTTGGTGAGTTGGACGGTTCGGGTCACCGATTGGGGCGCGCTCAATTCAAACGCCCCGAACACCACCGAGACCCGGCCGTCGGTGTCGGACGACCGGACCACGACCGGGACGGCGGCACCACGGTCCACTTGAAGGCGTCCTGAACCGATGCGCGATTCCGGATACGGATTGCCGGCACCATCGTGGGTCATCACCGCGGTGTTCATCAGGGCCGCCTTGATGTCCACTCCCGGCCAGTCGGGGTGGGCCTGTCGTAGCAGCGCCGCCGCGCCGGCCACGTGCGGGCTCGCCATGGAAGTGCCGGTCTCACTGATGCCGCCGGCACCGGACCCGGCCTTGGCGGAGAAGATCCCGACACCGGGTGCCGCCAGATCCGGCTTCAACCGGTTGCTCCGATACACCGGTCCCCGGGAACTGCTGTCGTCGATGAGGTCGGCGGCCTTCAAATCACGGCTCACCAGCGTGCTCGACAGGGTGACGTTGATCCCTTCCGCCAAATGGCCGCGCAGCAGGGCTCCATTGGACTTGGAAATCATCACCCCGGGGATGCTGGCGGTCGACGGTGGATCCGAGCCCATGGTGATGGGCGGGCCGTCGACATTATTGACCATGATCACTCCAATGGCTCCGGCGTCCTGAGCGCGCTGAACCTTGTCGGTGAAATGGCAGGTCCCGCGATCGATGAGGGCGATTTTTCCCTGGAGGGCGGCCGCATTCTGAAGAGTGTCGCAGGCATCGGCCGGGAGGGTGGCCACGACGAGGGCGTTGATGTCGCCGACGTCGATTAATTGGGCGGTGAATTCACCTTCGACTGCCGGATAGAGACCTTCCACGGCGGTGGGCGAACTCACCTTCAGCACGCCGCCAAATCCGTCATTGGCATTGGCGACGGTGATCGCCGAGACGGCGATTCCGGGACTGCCGGCGATGTATGAGGTGTCGCCCGAATTGCCGGCCGCAATCACCACCACCGATCCCAGTTGACTGAGCCGATTCACGGACTTCTGGTCGATCGCATTCGGGTTGTCGTCACCGAACCAGGAACCGATCGAGAGGTTCACCACTTCGAGCGGATGAGTGAGGTCACCGCTCTGGTTGGGATCAGAAGCCCAATCCAGCGCGTCGCCGATCGCGTCCGTCGTCCCGCTCAAATTTCCGCCGAAAACCTTGATGGCATAGAGAAGCGCCTTGGGAGCCATGCCCGGGCCGACTTGGAACCCGCCAAAATCAATGGTCGCGTCGTAAGGGCCCGCATAGGGGTCGCCGGCGGCGGTCACGCCCACTCCGGCGGCGATGCCCGCCACGTGGCTGCCGTGGCCGTGCGCGCGGGCGTCGAGTGGATCGGGATCCGGTTGGGGCGTCGGCGATCCGACCTGACCGCTGGAATCATAGTTGTCGCCCACCAGGTCGGTGCCGCCGACTACCTTGGCGGTCGGAAAGGTCCCGGGCTCGATGATCGTCGAGTCGTTGTCGTCGTAGTCCGAAACCCGTCCGGACCCGCCGAAATCGGCATGAGTGTAGTCGATGCCGGAATCCACAATGCCGATCCGGACCCCTTCGCCGGTCAGTCCGGACGGCGCGCCCCAGATTTGCGGTGCACCCACCCAGGGAATGCTTTGGGAAGCCAACGAGTGGTAGTGCGGGGCCCGTTCGACACGGATCACACCGGGAATCGTACCCAGGGCATTGATCTGTGATTCCGGAACCAGAACTCGTAGGGCGTTGACCAGTCGGGACAATCGGCCGATGACCCTTGCGTGATAGGGTGCGAGTTGGGATTCGACGGAATCCTGCTCCCGGCGAATCACGCTCAGGCGATCGGTCGGAGGAGCCGTAGAAATGGATGCCGGACGCGCGGAGGGGCTGGTTTTTTCCGGATGCTGGATTTCGAACAGGCTGGGCCCCGTCAATTCCAGATAGACCGAAACCAGCGGCTCGGCGCTGAGCCGGGTGACCCCGACCCATCCCATCACGAGCCCCATCACGACCATTCCCAATCGGCGAAGATGCATCAGAGTATTAAACCCAATCCCAAGATCCGCCCCCGCGGAGGATCTTACGCGAGGAAGATGGGAAACGCCACCTTCAAGCAGCTTCCCTGCCAGAGCCCACCGCCCATCGTTCGGCGGTGAGCGGCCGAAGGGACGAGGGGTGCGACGCTGGGCAAGGCTTGGTTGAAACGGTAGAATGACCGGCGTGATCCCCCTGGACTGGCTTCATTGCCGACTGACCCGACGGTTGGTGTCGGGACTGGCGCTGTTGCTGGTCGGTGGAGCCGTTTGCATTTTGGGTTTCCACCGGATTCACCGCGATGGATCCGTGGGGGCAATGGTCATTCCGGTGCGGGGAACTTTGACCGCCACCCGTATGGCGTTTGCCACCCGCTGCGCCTTGTTGCTGGCACCCGACGGTTCGGTGTGGGGCTGGGGCCAGAACCGCGAAATCCTTGGCCCCGCCGGCTCCAAGGACGACCTCCGACGCTTCCGCCGGGTGCCGATCGGAGTGGGTTGGTTGCGGATCGCGGCGATGGACCACGGTGGAGTGGGTCTGCAGGGGGACGGCAGCCTGCAACGATGGCACTTTGATTCCGGCGGGCACCTGACGATCACGCCGCTTGCGGAACCGAAATCGCCCGGAACGAATTCCGTCGCTCGGACCGCCGTTTGGATCGATGTCGTTGCGGGCGGCCAGCATCTTCTCGGGCTGAAATCGGACGGGACTCTGTTTGGCCTGGGTGCCAATCAACGCGGTCAACTGGGTGATGGCACATTTTACGGCCGCGCGGTGTGGACTCCGGTTCGGTCCGGACAGCGTTGGAGCCGCATCGGCGCGGGGGATGCCGTTTCCTTCGGCATCGATTCCGGGGGGTTGTTGTGGCACTGGGGATTCATCGAGAATCCGGGCATTCCGAATTCCGGATTTGATTCGCGGGTGCCGAATCGGGTCGCCGGGGGTCCGTGGATCCAGGTGGAACCCGGCCACGCGTTTTCCGGCGTCCTTGGCGCGGATCACCGCTGGTGGGTGTGGGGGCCGGCGGCGGAGAATTTTCTCGGGAGCACCAATCGGCATTTGCCCTTCGCTCTGCCCATCGGACCGGAATCCAGGGCCGCGATCGCCTGTTCCACCGCGTTTGCCGTGTTGGATTCGGAAGGACACCTGTGGAGTCTCGGACGGAACCCGGGAGCCGCTGTCGGCGACGATCTGCCTCCAGTGGCCTGGCGGCGCGTGTTCGAGTCGAAGCGTTGGACTCAACTTTGGGCGGGAGGTGACACGGCGTTTGGCGTCGACGACCACGGAGTCCTCTGGACATGGGGGCTCGACCTGTCGATTCCGTCACCGGTCGACCGAGCCCTTTCCGCCACCTCGGAATGGCTGCGTGACCACGGGATTCCGGCGAAGTTTGGCCAGGCGGACAATCGCTGGAACAGTGAGCCACTGGCCCTCGCCCGCTTCGTTTCCACGCCGTGATTCAGGTCCCGTCGATCATTCGACTCGCACGGCCCGATAAAACCGCCCGGCTTTTCCGTCGGGGAACGGCAGGCTCAACGTTGTGCTTGTCGACTGCAAGTTGACGGTGCCGAAGGTGTACCAAAATTGGTCCGGATCATCGAAGGTGTCGGCGTATTGAAGGGTGTACCCGTGTCCGGGTTGCCCTTCCAGGGTAAGCTTCACCCGGGTTCCGCCTTCCGCAAGGGCGGCGGTCAGGCGGGTTGGGGGAAACAGTCCCAGGACACCCAGTTCCATTCCGGTTCCGACGTAGACCTTTCCCGCGGCGACGGTGGGGACACTAAATTTTTGAGCCAATCCCAACCGGTCCCGGTCTCCGGCCGCCTCGGAGTTGTACAGCTCGACGGAGAGGTCGGTCGCGTCATAGGCGCGAAGAATGGCCGGGGCGCTGCGGCCAAATCCATCGGCCTGCACGGTCCAGAGGATGCCGTTGGTGGCACCGCTGGCCGATACGGAAGGGATGGATCCGGGATATCCGAAGACAACCGATCCCACCGATTCGGGGTGAGTTTCCATCTGTCCGTTGGAAATCCGGTAGGCTTTCACGGTGTCGTTGACCCCCGACATGAAGATCCGTCCGCCAAAATACCCCGGCGTGCCGAAGATCTTGGAGCCGTTGGGCACCGCTTGGAGTGCAGCGCCGACGATGTTGGTGCTGAAATGTCCCAGTCGATCGCGGTCCAGCAGGTAGAGGGTGCCGTCCTTTCCGCCGGTGACCGCGAGATGGGGATGCGCCGCCGATCCCGCCTCATCCGGCAGAAGAAGAACTCCGCCGGAACCGAGATCGCCATCGAGTTGGTCCAGAACCGCCTGATTGTAGGGGGTAAAATAGTCAACCGGTGCCAGTCCACCGGTGCGAGCCGCGAGTTTGACAACGCTGTCACCGTAGTCGCGTTGGCCCAGGTTGGCGGTGAAGGAACCGTTGCCGGTGCTGAGGAACAGATTGCCGTCGGCGTCGAATGCCGGCGCTCCGCCGCTCATCCAGATTCCGCCATCACCCCCGTCCGGCGTGTCGTTGAACACCTGAACCTGTTTCAGCGTTCGCGCGTCATAGCCCAGGACCCAGCCGTGGTAGAATCCCAGATCGCCCTGCGACGCAAAGGGGATGTAGACGATTCCGTTCAACAGAGTCAGACCGCACCGTTGAAACTGATAGTACGGATCAAAGATGATCTGGTGGGCCTCGTTCGCCCCGGCTCCGGTGCCTTCGATGACCGCGGTGATCTCGACGGGACTGCCGAGGACGGCGGCACCGGTGTGGATGTCGAGTGCGTAGAGTATCTGGTGGTGCTGGGGCACCGGCGTGGAGGCGTCCTTGATCCGGGCCACCACATAAAGAATGCCTGCGTCGGGATCGATCACCGGCGTCCCGGTGATGCCCAACTCGGTCGCGGGAAGATCACTCAACCCGTAGTCGGCGATCGGCTGGCTGGTGATTCCCGCCTCGGGATGAATGAACGAAGTCTGCCACAATGGCACTGAATTCGATCCCTGATTGTTGTCGGCGTCGAAGGCGTAGACCGCATCGTGTTCCGTCGCGACGAACACCACATTGTGTGTTCCCTGGCCCGGAATTGTGACGCCTCCCAGATACAAGGGTTGGGCGTACACGAATCCATCGACCGGCTGGGAAAACAGCTTTCCGAATTGGTTGGTATTGCAGTTGGCGGGGGTCAGCAGGGTTTCGCTCAGGGCGCGGCCCGTCCGCAGTCCGTCGTTGCGGTAGGTGAGGACATCCACCGGCGCGGCATGGGCGCTGAGCCCGGCCCACAGGAGCCACCGCAAGGTGACATTCCAACTCATCCCCGAAACCCACCCGGAGCGAATCCGGCCGCCCCATCCGACACTTTCGATGCTCATAACAGGCAACACGAGACTTCCGTCGTGGCCCACCCGGAACAACCCGGGTACGGCCACGGCGGGTAAATTCAGAATCCGGTCCGCGATGCCAGGGTTGGGCGGGCCCTGGCGACGGAACGGAGTCGGAATACCACTGCAATTGTCACTTCATCCGATCGAACGAACCCCGCGGCGCGACTCAACCGTGTTTTCCGGAGTGCGCTGGAGTAGGAACGGCTCGTTAGAGGAGGTGTTGCTTCAAAAGGTTACAACACCGGGCACCGCCGCTCTTCGATCCCGTTTGCGGATTCCGATGGGTTCCTCCAGTCTCGTTGCCATGATCTCCCGACGGACCTTTGTGCAAACCGTCACGGCCGCGGCCGCCGCGATTCCCCTCGGTCATGCCGCCGAGCCCTTCATTCGCACCGGCAAATCCAGGCTTCGACTCTCACTCGCCGCCTATTCCTTCCGGGATGATTTTGTCGTCGGCAAGGACGGCTCGGCACCGCGGATGGACATGGTGCGGTTCATCGACTATTGCGCGGAACACGGCTGCGAGGGTGCCGAGTTGACCAGCTACTATTTTCCGAAAGAGGTGACCGACGCCCAGCTTTCCGAGGTTCGCCGGCATGCCCATTTGCGCGCGATGCCCATCAGCGGCACCGCGGTGGGGAATGATTTCTGTCATCCGCCGGGCGAACTCCGCTCCCAGCAGATCGCCCACGTGAAGGAGTGGATCCGCAAGGCCACTCTCCTCGGCGCACCCCACATCCGGGTCTTCGCTGGAACGCCCAAGGGAACCTCCAAAGAGGAGGCCAAGAAGCTCTGCATTGAGGGGCTGGAGGAATGCGGCGAGGCGGCGGGGCGCGCCGGAATCTTCCTCGGCATTGAAAACCACGGCGGCGTGGTCGCTGAGTCCAGGGACCTCGTGGACATCGTGCGCGCGGTGCGGTCGCCGTGGGTGGGTATCAATCTCGACACCGGCAATTTCAAAACCGACGATCCTTACGCCGATCTCGCGGCCATCGCTCCGTGGGCGGTCAATGTTCAGTTCAAGGCCTTCATCCGCCGCCGCGGCCAGGCTCAGGACGATCCGCGGGATGACGCCCGGGTGTTCAAAATTCTGCGCGATGCGGGCTATCAGGGATTCGTTGCCTTGGAATACGAATTGAAGGACAGCCCATGGACCCGCGTGCCGACGTTGTTGGAGGAGATGAAGCCGTTCATGGGATGACCGGGCGGGCGATGTGAATCTTTTTCATCGACCGCGGACCGGTGGAAAAGGAGCTGCGGCTTGCCACGGGCGTTCGCGGACCGCCAGAGTTGTGGCCGTCGTCCGCGACACCCATGCCCGACCTGAAGATGTCCCCGTCCCCCGGAACGCGCCTTGTGCGTCACGCCGGGGATGCCCTCACCTTCGAACTCACCGGCGTCCCGCCGGGATGGTCGGCGCGATTGCGCACCAACCTCGGCCGCGCGCAACGCCTGCGTGAGGAGATTGTCCGCGCCCGGTTCGAGCGGATTCCACTCGCAGGCGCGTCGTGGCGGGACCTACCCCTGAACGCCGGCGAGGATGGCGTCTGGAGGATCACGCTGCCCCTCGCCGAGGTCGGTTATTTCAAGGCGAAGGCATTCGCCCTCGACGAACGCGGATTCCAGCACTGGCCGTGGGGACCCGACACCGGCATCAGCGTCCACCCTTCCTGGACGCGATCGGGCAATACGATTTATTGCGCCTTTCCGCGGATGTTCGGTCCCAACAAGACCCGAAGAGTCACGATCGATCCCGTTCTCAACGCCCAGCTCAAACCGCTGGATGATGCCGGATACACCGTCATTCCGCCGGGCGGAACGCTGCGCGATGTCATCCGCGAACTGCCTCACATCATCGACACCCTGGGCTGCCGGATCCTGCATCTGCTCCCGGTCAGCCCCACGCCGACCACCTTTGCGCGTTTCGGACGCTTTGGTTCGCCGTATGCCCTGCAGGATCTTACCGCGATCGATCCCGCCCTGGTGGAGTTCGACAAGCGGACCACGGGAATCGATCAGTTCCGCGAACTGGCCTTCGCTGTTCATACCCGCGGTGCGCGGCTGATGCTCGATCTGGTCATCAACCATACCGGCTGGGGAAGCTCGTTGTGGGAACAACATCCGGAATGGTTTGTGCGGAAGTCGGATGGTGAATTCGAATCCCCGGGTGCGTGGGACGTGGTGTGGGAGGATTTGGTTGAGTTGGATCAGCACCATCCCAAGCTGTGGGAATTACTGGCGGAGGCGTTTCTGGTGTGGTGCCGCCGCGGGGTCGACGGCTTCCGCTGCGACGCCGGATACAAGGTCCCGACCCACGTCTGGCAGTTCATCACCGCCCGCGTCCGGCAGGAATTCCCCGACACGCTGTTCCTGCTCGAAGGCCTCGGCGGCCCGTGGGAAGCCACCAACGACCTGCTGGGCGAAGGCGGCATGCAATGGGCCTATAGCGAGTTGTTCCAGAACAGCGGTCCGCTGGCGGTTGGTTCGTACATTGATCATCACCTCCGCGCGAAGGAGGGAACCGGCACGCTCATCCACTACAGCGAAACCCACGACAATTCGCGCCTGGCGGCGAACCCGCTCGGGCTCGCCTGGTCGCGTCATCGAAACCGCCTCTGCGCGCTCACCAGCGTTAACGGCGGTTTCGGCTTCACCTGCGGGGTCGAATGGGGTGCCACCGAACAGATCAACGTCCACAGCAGTCGCGGACTGGCGTGGGGGGATCCCGACAACCTCGTCGACGAACTCGCTGGCCTGAATCGGCTGGTCCGTGATCATCCCTGCTTTTTCGACGGAGCCGTGGTGACCCGGTTGAGCACCGAAAGCAGTCCGGTGCTGGTGCTCCGACGCGATTCGGCCGAGGGACTCGATTCCGTCCTCGTGTTGGTCAACACCAACCCGCTGGCGGAGGAAGCGATCCGTCTTTCGCCCCGGGTATGGTCGGAATTCTGCGCCAATGCGCACGACCTTCTCCAGCCGGCACCGGTTCCCCAACGCATTGTCACCGGGCGCGCCACGGATGCGTGGATCGAAGTGATTCTGCGGCCCGGTGCCGCGCACTGTCTCGCTCCGTTGCCGCGTCCCCGCGGACTTTCGGGTGAGGCGTATCGGGCCGCACGGGCGCGGGCCGATTGGGCGATCACCGCTGCGGGACGCATCCCGTCTTCGGACACGCCGGGGGCGGGGACCACGGGCGACGATTGGCGACGGTTGGCGGCCGAAGTGGATGCCGATCCCGGAGCTTGCCTCGTCCGGGCGTCGGGATGCGCCGGGCAATACCGTCCGATCACTGAGTGGCGTCGTGCGGATCGCCACCGGATCGCGCCGGTTCCACCGGGCCATTGGTTGTTGTTGTTGGATCCGGCCCCATTTCGGGCGCGACTTACGATGCCGGGTTCGGGTCTTCCCGAAAACGTGGAGTCCATTCCCGCCCTGGGGGGATTTGTCGCCTGTTTCCCGCCGCGATCACCCGAGACCGGTCAGGATGCGGTGCTGGAATTCGAGCAATACCACGGGGGTGAAGATCGTTTCGAAGCCGCGTTGCGCTTCCTCGCACCCGATCCGATGCGGGCCACCGGAGCGCCGCCGGAAGACGCCACCGCCTGCGTCCTCCTGACCAATGGTCGCGGCGCGATGAGCCGGCTGCGTGTCAATCTGGGCGACATCCAATCGAAGTACGATTGTCTCCTCGGCGCGAACCTCCACGAATCGGTTCCGGTGGATCGCCACATCCTGGCCAAACGCCTTCGTGTATGGGTCGACGCCGATGGATTCATCACTCCGTTGAACGGCGACAACCTGGTCGACTTCGAACCGGGCCCTCCGGCGCATTGGAGATTTGTGGCCAATGCCGGGGATGGGCGCAGCGTGGAGATCCATCTGGTGATCGATCTTTTGCCGGATTCGAACACCGTGGTCGTCCAGTTCAGTCGCCCGAATCCAGAACGTTGTGCCAGCCGCCTCGGTCGCCCCCTGCCGCCGGGTGCCCGGGTGAAGCTCACCGTCCGGGTGGATATCGAAGACCGGAATTTCCATTGGGAAACCAAGCGGAACGATGCGGCGGATCATCATTTCAGGAACCAATGCCGGGCTTTTGACGACCGGTCGGGCGCGGTGGGTTTCGAATTTACGCCCGCCGCCGATCGACGGCTGCGGGTCGCGGTCGATGCCGGCCGGTTTCATTCCGAACCGGAGTGGTGCCTGAACATTCCCCATCCGATCGAGGCGACCCGTGGACAGGAAGGCGCCGGCGACGCGTACAGTCCGGGGTGGTTCGAACTCGGTCTGCCCCCTTCCGCCACCGTCACCCTGGTGGCCAGCGCCGAATCCATTGCACCGCGTCCGGAGGCGATTTCCACCTTTGTGGCCGAACGCACCCGGCTGCGGGACCTGGCTCTGGCGCGGGCGCAACTGGATCCCGAGGATGCACTCGGCCGCACCCTCGTCACCGCCGCGCAGGCCTATGTGGTTCGTCGCGGTGATGCCCGATCGGTCATCGCCGGCTATCCGTGGTTTCTCGATTGGGGCCGCGATTCGCTGATTTGCGCGCGCGGACTTATTGCTGCGGGAATGCTGGAGGAGGTGCGCGATCTGCTCATCACCTTCGGACGTTTCGAACAGGGCGGAACCCTGCCCAACAGCATCCACGGCACCGACGCCTCGAACCGAGACACCAGCGACGCTCCGCTGTGGTTCGGCGTGGTGGCGGAGGAGCTCGCCGTGCATGTGGCCGGGCTGTACGAGATGGCCGTCGACGCCGCGGGACGAACGCTGGGTGGCGTGCTGCGGTCGATCGCCTGCGGATGTCTTCACGGCACTTCGAATGGGATCCGCGTGGATGCGCCCACCGGTCTGTTGTGGAGTCCGAGTCATTTCACCTGGATGGACACCAATCATCCGCCGGGAACTCCGCGCGAAGGATTCCCAGTTGAAATCCAGGCGCTCTGGATCCGATTGCTCCGGCAACTCGACCGGCTCGGCGCGGAGCCCTGGGAAGGCCGCGGAGAATCCTGGGGCGACCTGGCCCGCCGCACCGAGAAATCGCTGCACGACTTCTTCTGGTTGGAGGAATACGGCTGGTATTCCGACGTCCTCCTGGCCGGCCCGGATCATCCCGCGCGCATGTCGCCGCCGAGCACCGCGCTGCGGAACAATTGCCTGCTGGTCATCGCCCTCGACATCGACCGCCACCCGCGGTTTGCCGAACGCGCCCGCCGCATGGTCGACGCTGCCGCCCGCTATCTCGTGGTTCCCGGAGCCCTGCGGACCCTCGCGCCACTGCCCATCGTTCCGCCGCTGCCCATTCGTCGTCCCGACGGCGGCCTGCTCAACGATCCGGATCATCCGTATTGGCCGCGTTATGAGGGCGATGAAGACACCCGCCGCAAGCCCGCCTATCACAACGGGACGGCATGGACCTGGACCTTCCCGGCGTTTTGCGAAGCGCTGGTGAAGGCGTATCCGGACGATTCGAGGGCACTGGAAGCGGCCCGCGCCCACCTTGGCGGCATCGACCGGTTGTTGAACGCCGGATGCCTGGGCCACCTTCCGGAAATCATCGACGGCGACGCACCGCACCGCCAGCGCGGCTGCGACGCCCAGGCTTGGGGCGCGACCGAAGCACTGCGGGTGTGGCGCTGGCTGTCCCAACGTTCCACCGACAAAACTCCGTCGAAGAGTTGACCGACATCTGCGTCTGCTCCGCGTGATTCCATCCGTGATGCGGCGAACCGTGGCGGCGTTGTGGGTAGGGGCGGCCTGCCTGTTGCAATCGTCGGCCGCGGTCGCCGCGCCGGCAACTTGGCCCTTTCCAGAAACGACCTCGAAGAAGGGCTTGCAGGTCCAGATGGTCGACGACGCCCTGGCCCTCGGCGTCCGCCATGCCGCGCTCAATTTCAACCTCGGACAACTGATCGCGCCCGACGGCGGTCCCCAGGAACCGGGGATTGAACTTCATGGATCCTTCCACCGCTTCCATCAGGCCTATCTGGACGCCCTCGATCGCCAGATCAAGACCCTCTCGGACCGCGGAGTCGTAGTGTCGATCATCCTGTTGAACTACGAACCCGGCGACCCGGTTCTGCGACGGATCCTGCTCCATCCCGGTTACGATCCGACCTGTCCGAATCATCTCTCGGCCTTCAACACCGTCACACCCGAGGGCCGGGAATGGTTCGAGGCCAGCCTCCGGTTTCTCGCGGAACGCTGGTCCCGCCCCGATCAGGCCCACGGCCGGGTGGCGAACTGGATCGTTGGCAATGAAGTTAATTCCCACTGGTTCTGGTCCAACATGGGCCACGTCAGCTTGGAGACCTTTGTTATCGACCACCTGCGAACGGTGCGCCTGGCTCATGCGGCGATCCGGTCGGCGTCGAAAAATGCGCGCGTCTATCTCTCCCTCGAACACCATTGGAACATTCACTACCCGGGCGGCGATGAAACCCAGACCTTCGCGGCACGTCCGTTTCTCGAAGCCTTTGCGCGGGGTGCGCGCGAGGCCGGTGATTTCGACTGGAACATCGCCTTCCATCCGTATCCGGAGAATCTGGGAAATCCACGGACATGGAACGACGTTTCGGCGCAACCCAACTTCCGGACCACTCCGCGGATCACCTTCAAGAACATCGAACAACTGGTGCGTTTTCTGGAACAACCGGCACTGCGGTATCGCGGACGGATGCGGCATGTCATCCTCAGCGAACAGGGCTTCCATACGCCTCCCGGACCGGAGGGCGAGATCGTTCAGGCGGCAGCCTATTGTTACGCGTGGAAAAAGGTGGAACGACTTCCGGGCATCGACGCCTTCATCCTCCACCGCCATGTCGATCACGCGCAAGAGGGAGGACTGGCGTTAGGCTTGTGGACTCATCAACCGGGCACGATCGCGACCCCGGATCGGCAGAAGAAATTGTACGAAGTGTTCCGGGCGGCGGACACGCCACACTGGGAAGAGGCGTTCCGATTCGCGCTCCCAGTGATCGGGATCAAGACCTGGCAGGAATTGAACGGAGGCCGGTAGGACGTTTTCGAATGATCAGAAGAACTGTCGGCGGGGAGAGACGACACTGATTGCACGGATTCGCACGGATTGGGAGGGAAGCAATCGGATGCCGTTGATTCGGTCTCGATCGGTGTCGTTCTGCCCCTTTTTCAGCCGCGTTCCCAATCAACGTTTCATCGCTGCAGTTCCATCGCGCAGCAATGCCGCAACGTCCGCCTCAGTGAACTGCGAGGTGTCGCCGCGGGTGGTTTGGAGCAACACCGCGTGAGCCACGCCGAACTCCAGCGCGTCGAGCGCCGGCCAGCCGCGCAGACGGCCGTGGATCAGGCCCGCCGCAAAGGCGTCACCGCTGCCCACGCGATCCTCGATTTCAACCCCCGACCATACCCGGCTTCGGCAAAGAGTGCCTCCACTCCAAAGCCATCCCGACAGATCGTGACAGGATCCGCTCCGGACCACCCGGCGGGTCGCGCCAATGGCTTGAACGCCGGGGAAAACTGCGGTCAATCCCTGAATCAATCCGGTCTCGTCGTCCGGATCGAATCCTGATTCCCGTGCGCCCAACAGCGCGGCAAACCCCTCCGGACTTCCCAGCAATAGCGTCGCGGCCGCAGCCATTTCACGGTTCACCTCGGCCGCTGCTTCCGGCGTGCAGAGTTTCGATCGATAGTTGAGGTCGTAGCTCACAGGGACGTTGTGGCGTCGTGCGGCAGCGACCGCGACCCGCAGTGTCGAGCGACAGTTTTCCGAGAGGACGGGAAAGATGCCGCTGCAATGAAACCAACCAGACTGGGTCATCACCGCGTCCCAATCCACGTCGCCCGGCTGCATCCGGCTGGCATCGCTCCCAGCCCGATCGAACACCGCGAGCCCACCCCGCGGTCCCATGCCGATTTCAGCGAAATAGAGACCGACCCGTCCATTCCGGCCCACTCCGTCAAATGGTTGCAGCCGGATGTGTTCTGTCGACATGCCCGCTCCGCGCGCATGTTGAAGGATGATTCGCCCGAGTTCATTGTCGGGAAGCTGGGTCACGAATCCCGTCGAATGACCGAGCCGCGCGAGGGCGTAGGCGACGTTGTACTCACCGCCGCCGACGTCGATGTCGAGGGATCGTGCGAATTCGAGGCGTCCGTGGCCGGGCGGCGAGAGGCGCAGCATGACCTCACCGAGGGCGATCATCTCGGTGGCGCGAGGGGCGGTGGAATCCGGGGATGACATGGAAAAGGCGTGCCGTTGTCCGGCGACCATGTCGTGGGGCCGGGGCGGTTGGCAACCGCCGAACCGCCCGACGGTCCGAGGTCGATGCTCCACCACTTGCATTCGCCGACCTGCCGACCATGCTGCGACCCGCATGGCCGACCGGTTGATTTCCGAAGTTCTGACGAAGCCCGAGGCAGCGCTCGAACAGACGCTGCGACCCTCGGCATTCCAGGAGTTCACCGGACAGGCCAAGGTCAAGGAACGGCTGGAAATCGCCGTGGAGGCGGCACGGCGCCGTGGGGAGGCCCTCGACCACATCCTGCTGAGCGGCCCGCCGGGCCTCGGGAAGACCACCCTCGCCAACATCCTTGCCCACGCGATGGGGGCCGGCCTGAAGACGACCAGCGGTCCGACCATTGAAAAAGCGGCCGATCTCGCGGGATTGCTCACCAATCTGGAAGAAGGCGACGTCCTCTTCATTGATGAAATCCATCGGCTGCAGAAAACGATCGAGGAATACCTCTATCCGGCGATGGAGGACTTCAAACTCGACATCATCATCGATCAGGGGCCGAACGCCCGCAGTGTCCGGCTCAATCTCCCGCGCTTCACGTTGATCGGCGCCACCACGCGCAGCGGTCTGTTGAGCGCTCCGTTGCTGACCCGGTTCGGCATCCGCGAGCGCCTGGATTACTACGGAGCGGATCAGATCCAGACCATCCTCCTGCGTGCCGCGCGGCTGTTGAATGTGGCCATCGAAACTGACGGCGCGATGGAGATCGCCCGACGCAGCCGGGGAACGCCGCGAATCGCCGGCAACCTGCTGCGTCGCGTCCGGGATTTTGCCGAAGTCCGGGCCGACGGCCGGATCACCGGCGCCCTCGCCGACCAGGCGCTCGCCATTCTCGAAATCGACGAGAACGGATTGGACGAGATGGACAAGCGCATCCTGGAAACGTTGATCGTCAAATTCGGCGGCGGCCCCGCCGGTCTCAATTCCCTCGCCGTCGCGGTGGGTGAAGAACCCGACACCCTTGAGGAAGTGTACGAGCCCTACCTGATCATGGAAGGCTATCTTAACCGCACTCCACAGGGACGAACCGCCAGCGAGCGCAGCTATAAAAAGCTCGGACTCAAACCGCTCGTGGCGTCGCAATCGCGGCTGCTTTGAATTCGGAAGTTCGTACTGCGATCCCCGCCGGTGCATCGCCGGCGCTGGAGGGCTCGTTTCCACACGAGCCCCATCCACGTTCGTGTTGCGGGTGACATGGCCGCTGTTCAGGGGTTGCAGCGCGGGGGATATTCCACATCGGGTTCGCGATGAATTGGGGCGCGGGTGGAACCTAGCCCTCCAGGGTTGATTCCCGCCCACGGGCCGTTGCCATTCGGCGCGGATGGGCCCCAGAGTGTGCGCCCGACCACGCGCGAATCGCTGTCATTCACAAACTTTGTAAGAGTTTTCCCCGGCATACGAATCCTCCCGCGGAGGCCCCCTCCGATCTGGCTTGAGCGCTTTGGAACACATACTACCGACCCGACAGAGTCTGTTGAGTCGCCTGAAGGACTGGAACGACCAGGACTCGTGGCGGGATTTTTTTGAACTCTATTGGCGCCTCATTTTTGACGTGGCCCGGAAATCGGGCCTCTCGGAAGCGGACGCCCAGGATGTCGTTCAGGAGACGATCGTTGCCGTGGCGCAACAGATGCCGGAGTTTCGCTACGATCCCACCCGTGGGCGATTCAAGAGCTGGCTCTGCCAGATCACCCGGCGGCGTATTGCGGACCGTCTTCGCAAACACTACCGCGAACCCAAGTCTCCCGGGGAAGCAGCCAGCGACGCCGCGCTGGAATCGTTGCCAGACACCACCCTGGCGTCCATGGAGAGTCTTTGGGAGCAGGAATGGCGGCAACACCTGTACCAACTCGCGCTGGAACGGGTGAAACGGAACGTCCGGCCCGAACATTTTCAGATCTTTGACCTGTACGTCACCCAGGGTTGGCCCGTCACCCAGGTCGCCAAGGCGCTTGGTGTCAGTCTGGCACTGATCTACGTGACCCGACACCGCATCGGGTTGCAATTGCGCCAGGAAATCAAGCGACTGCGGGCCGAGGATTTGTAAATTCCAGGCACTCGCCTTCGGATCGTCTTTCCGATTCAATGGGTCCGGCCTGTGACCCCTTCGAAGCCACCCGCGCAATCCCCGCCTCCGGCAATTCCCGATCATGAACTGCTCCAGCCGATCGGCCGCGGGAGTTATGGTGAAGTGTGGATCGCCCGAAGCGTTCTCGGAACCCTCCGGGCGGTGAAAATCGTCCGAAGGGACGCTTTTTCCAGTCCACGCCCCTTCGAACGCGAGTTTGCCGGCATTCAACGATTTGAACCGCTGTCACGGACCCACGACGGACTGGTGGACATCCTGCAGGTGGGACGCAGCGAGTCCGGAGGATTTTTTTACTACGTGATGGAGCTGGCCGATGCGATGCCGGCTCCCGGGGAAATGACGGCGGAACCGCCTTCGCCCGACCAATACGTTCCCCGTTCCCTGGCATCGGAACTCGCCGCCCGAAAGAAGCTCCCCGTGGAGGAGTGCATCCTGCATTTCCACGGCCTCGCGCTGGCCATCGCCCACCTGCACCGGGCGGGGCTTGTCCATCGGGACATCAAGCCTTCGAACATCATTTTCGTGAACGGCACGGCGAAGTTCGCGGATGTGGGATTGGTGGCCTCTGCCGACGATTCCCTCAGCTACGTGGGAACGGAGGGATTCATTCCGCCCGAGGGCGCCGGCACGACGCGTGCCGACATCTACAGCCTGGGGAAGGTGCTCTACGAGGCGGCCACCGGACGTGACCGCCATGAGTTTCCGACCCTGCCCCTGGAGCGGGACGATCTTGGAAAAAGCGGCGGGCTGCTGGAATTGAATTTGTTGTGGCTGAAGGCCTGCGCGACGAGTCCCGCGGATCGTTATCCCAGCGCGGATGATTTCGCCGCCGATCTGGCGCTGCTCCAGGCGGGACGCTCGGTGAAACAACTGCGCCTCGTGGAGCGGCGTCTGCGACAGGCAACCCAGTTGGCCGCGGCCATCGCCGTTCTTGCGGTCATCACCACCACTGCGGGAATCATTGCGCGGCGTCAAGCCGCTCAGGAGCGTGACAGCCGGCTTCAGGAGGAATTGCTGCGCCGACGCGCCGAGGTGGCCGAGCGGAGTGCCCAGGAGCGACTCAGCGAGGCACGCATCGCGCAGGCCCGGGCGATCCTGCAGGGCCGGCAGATCGGGCGCAGCGTGGCGGCGCTCGCCTTGTTGACCAACCGGATCAGCCCGGCCCTGCGCGCGGAGGCACGAAGTCTCGCGGCCACCGCCCTCGCCCAACCGGATCTGGTGCCTATCCCCGATGTTCCCGAGGATCCATTGCCGGAGGGGCCGTTCATCGAGCCTCGGAAGGACGGTTCCATTGTGGTTCGAGACCGACGCGGTGGTGCCGTCCTGAGCACGGTTCCCGGTCAGGGTGAGCGGGTCCGGGATCCGCTCGTGCTGTCGGACGATCGTCGTTACCTCTACGCCGGATACGGTGACTTCGTGGAACGCATCTGGGACCTCCAGACCGGGCGAAAGGTCGTCGCACTCGACACCAATTATTTCTCCCTCGCCTTCCGTCCGAACCACCCTCAGGTCGCAGTGGAATACACAAATGGCCAGGTGGCGCTTCATCAGTTGCCCGATTGGGGTCGACTCCACACCTGGCCGGCTTCCACCTCGCCTTCGACACCCAAGTGGAGTCCCGACGGGCAATGGCTCCAGATGATGGGACCTGGGTCGAAGCTTCAGTTGGCGGATCCCACCACCTTTCAAACCCAGGATCTCGACTCCCTCGGAGCGGAGATTCAGGCCGCCATCTGGCATCCCCACGGGGCCGCACTCGCCTACGGCACCGCCGACGGCTACCTGCGCGTCCGCGCCATGCAGCCCTGGACGTCCTCCTCGGTTCTGGGGCGTCACCAGGCGCAGATTATCCAGAGCCTCTTTCTGCCGCCGTATCCCTGGCTGCTCACGTTCAGTTGGGATGGCACCTCGCGATTGTGGGATTGGCACGCCGGTCAGGAGTTGGGACGGATTGAAGCCACCGGATACGAAGCCCGCTTTCAGGAAGCCCGGGGAATCCTCCATTGGCGCCTGGGCAGTGAACCTCATTCACGATCCTGGCGGCTCACCGGCGGTGACATCTCTCGGCAATGGTTCTATGGCGATCCTCACACCTCGGCAGGACCGTTCATGGCGTCCTTCTCCGGGGATGGAAAGTGGCTTGCCGCACCGGACGTCGACGGGATCCGGATCTGGCATTACCCGACCGCCACTCTCGCCCTGTTTCGACCGGGTTACTGCCAGGCACTCCACCTGAATCAGGATGGTTCCGAGCTGCTGAGCAACAGCGGCGGGGAAATCCGGCGCTGGAGACTGTCGCCGATTCCCGGTGATCCCACGCATCTCGACGCCCGGGAGATTGCGAATTTCGGCCCGGAATGGAACGAGGGGAAAATCGCCGCCGATGCCGACGGTTCCGTATTCGCCTGGATCCACGGCATGGATCTGCATGTGGTCGACCACGGCAAGGTGCGCGTTTGGAATCACGGACAGGAATTGGCGGAAACCGTGGCGGTGAGTCCGGATGGCCGCCGGATCGCCGTCGGCACGCGAAACCACCGCGGCGTGCGCGTCTTTTCGATGCCCGACGGCAACCTCGCCTGGAGCGCCCCGATTGGGTTTGGAACCCATCTCGCCATGAGTTCAGACAGCCGTTGGCTCGGGGTGGGAACCGATTCCGGGTGCTACATTTATGCCCTCGCCGATGGCGCGTTGCGCTGGCATCGGGCCGTCGACGCCGCGGAGAGCCCCGCCTTCTGGGAACTCGCCTTCTCCCCCAACGGCGAACTCCTTGCCTGGACCCCAAAACCCTCACGAATCCAGTTGCTCGATGCCACCAACGGACAGGAGGTACTGACCCTGGAGTATCCCACGCGCCGCTATATCACGCGCCTCGTCTTCAGTCCTGACGGCAACACGCTCGTGGAAACCTCCACGAAGCACGTGCTGCAACTATGGAATCTTGCGGAACTTCGCCGCCAATTGACGAACATCGGCCTCGGTTGGTGATCCGCGGAAATGACGATTTCGAAGTTCCAACGGATTTTTGTAAGAACGAACCCCGACCGGCGAATCCGTCGGTAATGAGACTGCTGATACCAGCCTGGAAACGTGGATCCCAGGCGTTCATCCGAAGCACCCCGATTGCCGGATTCCTCCTGCTGGGCGGTTTCTCGCACCTGCAGGCGGAGGATCCGGCGATCGAAATCATCCGCGGGCACCGATGGGTTCAAGCCAGCGCAGGTGCAGCCACCGCCGTTTCGGGAGACCAGGCGTTCTATTTTCTAGCGCAGGCGGTTGCGTTTGGGCTGTTCGAACCTATCAGCAACGCGCAGGTGGGCGGTCCGATCGGCGGATCGCACCCCCTTTCCAGCAACGGTTCGGGCGACTACCAATTTCAACAGAACTTCGCGACGTCCGGGGATCGGGACACTGCCTTTCCCAGCGGCCGCTACAATTTCAGCGCCACCCTGAACATCCTCGGTGCCACCCGGGCCCACACCGTCCTCGCCGCCACCACAATCCCGGCGGCCCCTCACATTGCCAATTTCACCGAAGCGCAGCAGGTCGATTCGGACAATGATTTCACCCTTCACTGGGATTCCTTTACTGGGGCGGCCGACGACGACCAGATTCGTTTGGAGGTTCTGGATCCCGCCTCCGGATCGGTGGTCGATGAAGTCGGCGACCTGACCGGCGATACCCAGGACTGGACCTTTTCGGGAGGGGAGCTGCCCAAGGGGAAAACACTTCAGGTGCGGCTGGTGTTCACCCACAAGGATCCGCCCGCCCTCCCGGATGCCGGCGAACTGTTGTCGGGACGTTCCTGCGCGGCATCGGAGATCACGATGACGTTGAAGACCACCGGAACCTCGACCGGTCCGGTTGACACCACGCCGCCCGATCTCACCTCCTCCTTCCCGGCTGTCGGTGCCATCATGAATACCGCACTCGATACCGTGCTGTTTCAATTCAGTGAGCCGATGAATCCCGCCATGGTCTCGATCGAGTGGAAAGCTCAACTCAATGGTCAGGTCATCACCCTGGCCACGGGTGCCTTCCAGACGTTCTGGGCCGACTCCAATCGACAACTGGCCTTTCTCTACAACGTGACCGGCGGAGGCTGGCCGGCGGGCGCGACGGTTTCCTGGACGTTGAATCCGCACCCGGGTGTCGCCGGCAATTTTCGCGATGCCGCCGGAAACGAACTTCCGCTGAAGACCGGGGTCTTTCAGACCGCGGGTGGTGTCGATCCCTGCACCTCGCCGTCCCATCCCGGTGAGATTCCCGGCTCCGCCTTCTTTGTGTCGAAGCAGATCAACTACCTGCAGAACTCTGAGGACGACCCGACTCTCGATCCCACCCTCGGGGCGCTGGCTTCGATCTTCATGGATCTTCCTGGAACAGCGCTCGGCACGGGAGTGGTGATTCTCAAGGTGCCCACTGCAAATCCGTTCGCCTTTAAGCTGAAGGTTCTGAATCCGGTTATTGACGTCACGGACTTTTCGCGGCGGTTTGTTCAGGAAAGGTTCGCCGGCCGGTCCGATCTCGACGATGCCTATCCCACCGGTAGCTACCTGCTTGAGTTGCTCAACCAGGCGGTCGTCGTCACCAATTCCGTGGCCCTTCAGGTGAGCGCCACCGGGTATCCACCCATCCCGCATTTTTCCAACTTCGCGGTCACGCAGACCGTGGACGCGGCCCATGACACCGCGCTCGCCTGGGATCCTTTCGCGGGGGCCACCACCAACACGGAGTTCATTTCGCTCAATGTTTATGCCCCGGACGGCACGCTGGTGTTCCGCAATCCGGATCCGTGCCACGGCCGGACGCTCGCACCGGATGCCGCGGGCACGGTGATTCCCGCGAACACCCTGACCAACGGAGTCAGCTACACCGCGGAGCTGAGTTTCTCCCACCTCACAGACCAAAACAAATCGATGTCCGGTGTCCCGGGTTCAGGTCTCGCGTCCCTCACGCGGATCACACGCCTGACCGTGACTACCGGCGGCTCACAAGCCTCGAACCCGGCCCCGACGCTGAATCGCATCACCTTCAACTCGTCGTCCGGCCTGGTCTTCGAAATCGCGTTCACACCGGGACAGCCTGTCATCATCGAATCGACCCCTCTCCTCGGCGGCACATTTCAGACGCTTCTGACCACCAATCCACCCGTATCGCCCGTCACCATCACGCTGCCCACTACCGCCACATCGGCGTTCTTCAGGTTTCGAACGCCCTGAATCCCACATCGAGTCACCGCCAGTTCGAGGACCTTCATGAACACAATACACCTATCCCATGCAGCAGGGCAGAATCCCGGGCGGTCCGGTTTCTGGCGTTCCTGGGTCGCCTCCGGGTTCCTGGCTGTGATCGCCACCGCCCGTCTGGTTGCTGCGGATCCCCAGTTCTCGGCGGTCGGGATTTCCCCCAAAGGCAACCTCACCCTCTCGGTCACCGGCACGGCGGGAACGAACGTACTCATCGAATCCTCACCCACTCTCACCGACTGGACCGCCGTTGGGTCGGTCATATTGACCAATGGTGCCGCCGGATTTTTCCTCCCTCCGGATGATGACTTCGCCTTCCTGCGAGCCCGGAACGTCGATGCCGCGAGCCTTCCCTCGGCTCCGACCATTGTCCCCAAGGTGAACCAAGATTTCGTCAAAAACCGTTTCGAATCCGGCGACGGACAGACGGTAAAATTCCTCGATGACGCGGGATACACCTATGAGATTCTGCTCACCGAAGACGCCCTGGTTGATTCGGCGGTGCTGCAATTCGGAGTCGTTAATCAGGCGAAGGGATTCCCGGCAGGATGGAATTATTTGACCGGAATTCAGATCGCCCCGTTCACCGCGGCCTTGCTGGGGGATTCCACGCTGACCATCACCGCGCCGGCGGGAGTCGCGCTGGACACCGTCGCCGCCGTGGCCTGGAGCACCGCCGGTGTCGAAGTTCACATGGTTCCGCGTACCGTGAATGGCAGCCAGGTGGTCATTCCGATAAGACATCTGGGCGGCTTCGGTTTGTGCAAAATCACCGGCACTCCGTCGGGGCCCATCGCCACGTCGCACCCGTCGGACTCCGTTGCCTGGATCGAGCAGCAAATCGCCCTCGCCCAGTTTCAGGGAGCCTTGACCCAACGTCGTCCCGCCAGCCCGTTGGGGGAACGGGGAGGGGCACCGATAAGCCCGGCCGCGGAGACTCTCGGTGCAGTTATATTCGAGGAGATGATCCAGCGCGGCGTGACCGCGCGCCTGCGGTCGGCATTGTATTCTGACGACCGTCTCGAGCAGGGCCTGCGGGAATACAACATGATCACTGAAAATCTGGACTCGGAGATTGCCAACCCGGTGAACACCGACCTGCGGCAGTTGATCTAGGAGACCGACGCGCTCGCCCTGCAGGCACTCAACTCATCCATCGACCGCGCCTTCGCCCGATGCCAGGCCAGGAGCGTCAAGGCGCTCATCCGGCTCTACCGTGACATTCGCTGGACACGCCGGGGAAGAATTTCGCGGGTGATTTCGCTCGCGGATCGCAGCCGCTACCGGGACCTGTTGAGTCGCGCCGCCCGGTTCAAATTGGAGCTGCTCAGTTCCACCGCGTACAACATCGCTTCCGGTTCGGTTCTCACCAGTGTCTCCGCCGAATTCACGCTGAGCTTCTCCGCCGCCGATCTCGAAGCCAACGGGAAGGCTCGAATCTCCGGGACCGCCCCTATCACCATCGACACCACCAGTTGGAACAACCCTCCCGCAGGATGCACGGCGCAATCCGGTCCGGGCCCGGGTACTGGTGCCGTGCACAATCTGGGAGTCGACAGCGTGGACCTCGATATTGACTCCCATATTGTGTACGGGGACGACGATATTGCGGTGCCTCAACTGAGCCTCGAGTGGGACCCCTTCACCACCCCACCGCTGGAGCAATATGTCCTGACCTGCGCGGGCCATGCGATTGCACAGCCGGGTGGATTCTGGACGGCAGCGTTTGGAGCGCTGCACAAGGGTGAGATTCAACAGGCTTCCGACGGGCGGCAGGTCATTTTTGTCCCTTCGATCGGCTACGACGGCGGACGAAAAGAATACCGCAAGGATTACCTCCAGACCGGTGCGGTCGGCACGGGTTCCGCGAGCGAAACCACCACCCTCCGTGTCACTTTCCTGGGCGTGGAATAATGAAGCAAGTACCGGCCCTCAGACTGGGATTGGGCCGGACCCCTACTTCAACGCCGCCAGGAATTCCATCAAGTCGCGCAGTTCAAACAGCGTGACCTGTGAGCCCAATCCCTCCGGCATCGGACTGAGTCCACGCTCGCGCTCGGTGATCAGGGCGGTGGTAATGGTAATGTCCACGGGCGCGCCGGTTTCGCCGTCGGTGGTCTCCAGCACGAGCGATGCGGCGGTCTCGTTCTTGATTTTGCCGGTCAGGGTCCGTCCGTCCTTGAGCGTCAAGACCGCCATCTCGAATCCGGCCGCAATCTTGGCGTTGGGCGCGACGATGCTTTCCAGGAGGTCGTCGCGATTCAACCGGGTTCCGACGCCGTCCAGCTTGGGACCCACCGTTCCGCCCTGTCCCCACGCGGAATGGCAGCGGGAACATTGCAGGGCAGGGTGATTGAAGAATACGTCGCGTCCGCGCGCAGCGTCACCGCCGAATCGCGCGGCCTGCCATCGGGTCAACGGCGACGCGGCCTGTCCGGCATTGAATCGGCCCGCCAGTGCGGCACGCAGTTGCGGATCGCCCCGGCCTTCCGCGGCGGTCACGACATCGAGTTCCAGTTCGGCGGGAAGATCCCGCCGCTGAAGCCGCTCGTAGGCACTGCGGGCAACAGCATCGGAGGCCTCGCCGGAAAGATTTCGGAGCGCCTTCAACGCCGCCTGCGCCAGGCGAAGCGTGGCAGTTGGGACGCGATTGGTTCCGGCGGCTTCGTTCACCAGGCCGGCGATGATCGCAGTGGAATCGCCCCCGGGTAGTCGGTCGAGAAAGGGAACGGCGGCGGCGCGCAACGTCGCATCGCTATCGGACAACGCCCGCTTCACAGCCTCCTCGGTTTGTCCCGCGTTGAGAGCGGCCAGTGCCGGAACGATGGCGCGTCGAATCTCGACCGGCGTGTTGCTGCGGGTGAATTGATCGAACAACGGGGTCGATGCTTCCGACGCTTTCAAGCGGATCGTGGCGTCGATCACCGCCAGTTGAACTGCGACCGGTGCGGGCGCACCGCCGAGCACGATCCCGTTTTCGTCCGGCGTGGCCGGGTTCATGATTTCATCGGCGATTCGCAGGAAAGCCCGCTTGGCCGGCTGGACATTGCGCTGAACAGCCATCCCCTCCTCGTAGCTGGCCGAACGCCCCAGATCGGCTGGAAGCGATGACGTTCCACCGCCGCCCGTTTTGCCGACCAGCGGCCGCCAGAGTCCGATGACGCGGTCCAGTGGTTTGGGATGGCCCCAATCGGCGAGCGCGTCGAGAGCGAGTGCCCGGGCCCAGGCTGGAATGTCGCGGCGCTTGGCAAAATTGCCGAGCATCTGCGCGTGCTGCTGGGTCCCGAGTCGGAACGCGGCATCGATGGCGCGCGACATCAGATTCGTCGGGCAATCGACCTTGGTGATGAACCGCGCCAGTTCAGGGAACCCATCGACGATCGGCAC
This sequence comes from uncultured Verrucomicrobiota bacterium, assembly GCA_903907925.1. GTDB lineage: Bacteria > Verrucomicrobiota > Verrucomicrobiia > Limisphaerales > UBA9464 > CAIVQB01. The sequence goes on along the minus strand of CAIVQB010000117.1, from coordinate 25,238 downwards.
GTCGTGGATGGCCCGGCCAGCGGCGATGACGATGCGTGGATCGGGGTCGGAGAGGAACTGGGTTAGGGATGCACTCTCTGCTCTGCGCAAGGCATGCACCGCCAAAAGTCTCAGCAACGGATTCCGGCTTTGAATTACCCCGGTCGAAAAGAATCCATCCGCCCTGCCTCCAACAGACAATCGACAGAATCGAGCCGCCTCCAAGGCGACAAACGCATCTGGCATTCCACCGTTGCCCCAGAGTCGCTCAATTTCCTTCCAAGGATCGTATCCAAATTCACTCGTATACCATGAGTCCGAGAGTGATGTTGTGAGTTGGGTCCCCAACGACTTGTCCACAATGGAGGCGGTTCGAATAAGAGCTTGCAGTCTCTTCGGTTCGACAAGACGAATACGTGAATTCGCAATATGCCTGACGCGGGCACTCAGAACCAACATCGCGGCTCTGGGATTGGACGGTTCGATCAATGCGGCGCTGGGTTTAACGGCATTCCCAAACCCAGATTCCAATAACGTAACTGCAGTCTGTGCCCGGACTTCAGGGTCTTGATCGGAAAGAAGGGGTAGAACCGACAGAAGCGGTTCGGCGAACTCCATTCCCATGAGTGGGCGAACGATCTGCCCAATTCCCCACAGCGCATGGATCCGTGCGAGTTGGTTCTTACTTTCCCTGGCTACGGCGAGCAGGCCGTTGAAGGAGTTCGTCCCGCGCTCCGCCAACTCCCATTGCGCTTCCAGCCGCACCCGGCGATCGGGATGGCTCAGGAATCCCAGCAGATCCTTTTCGGAACGTTGCTGCATGCCTTCACCCAGGACCCGTTTCACTTCCGCAATCAATGCGGTCTGGGCCGCGTCCGATTCGTTGGGTGTGATCCGGTAGATCCTGCCTTTCATCGGTCTTCCCCAACCGTTGACCCAGTCCAGGACATAGGCCGCGCCGTCCGGACCGAAATCCACGTCGGTTGCCCAGCAGTTCCAGAGAAACTTTTCGTGTGTGTCGACGACGTAGCTGGCCCCGCTGGGTTTCACCGTGAAGGCAACGATCCCAGCCGGGAAATCGCAGTGCAGAAAGGTTCCCTTCAACCGGTCGCCGAAGCCCGTGCCCGGATAGTATGCCAATCCACACGGTCCCTGGCTGACAGTGCCTGCGGGCGGAAGAATGCCGTCCTGCCCGCCTTTCCACAGTTCCTCCTGCACCCACGGTCCGAATCCTTCCATGTGTTGATAGCTGGTGCGCCAGCCGTAGTCGCCACCCTCGACCAGATGCAGAACGCGGCACGGATCCGCACCGGCGGTGTCGTTGTCCACCGTCCACAGATTGCCGAGATCGTCGAAGGCAAGTTCCTGCGGATTGCGAAGGCCGGTACAAAAGACTTCGAGATCCGTTCCATCGGGTTCACATCGCAGCACACCGCCGGTGTCCGGCAGGTTGATGAGGCGGCCGTAGCGATTGGTCAGGCAGACCCCCCGATCGCCGAAGCTCATGTAGATGCGCCCATCGGGTCCCTTGATCAACCCATGCAGGTCATGGCCCGACACGCCGATGTGAACGCCGAAGCCGGAGCCGAGGGCCGATCGAGTGCGGGTCAACGTGCGCGTGCCGGCGGGTTGATCGGCGCCTGGCACCTCGTCGATGCGCCAGAGATTCGGAATGTTGGCGAACCACACGTTGGTCCCGCGGGCGAGCACGCCGGCGGCGGTGCCATCGGCGGCGGAGTTGAATCCGTCGGAGACGATTTCACTGTGATCGGCCCGGCCGGAACCGCTGCGATCCTCGACCCGCCGGATCAATTCGCTGTCGCGGGTGAGCAGGGCGGTGTTGGTGGCGAATTGCTGGAGAAGGAAGGCCGTGCGATCCGCAACGGTGTGGAACGACATGTCCTGCCACAGCCAGTTGGTGTGCTGGGTGATGTCGAAGATGCTCACCGACCAGCGATGCGATTCGGCGATGTAGCAGCGGCCGAGATTGTCGAAACTGAAGGCCACGCCGTTGGCCAATTGAGGTTCAGCGGCCCAGGTGGAGAGTTTGAATCCGGGTGCGAGTTGAAATCGTCGGGCATCACTCGCCGCGGCCTCGAATTCCGGCGCGTGAGCCGCAGGTTGCGCCAGGCCGAGCAGCGGAATCAGCAGACCAAACAGAAACCGTCGGAAAAGAATCACCGACGAAATTTAACCCCGAACAATCCAAAAGAAACCACAGATGAACACGGACCGGGACAGGCGGACACATCTTGACGCTTTCCCCGAACGTTGCGGGCCGGAGGTTTGGAGTCCCGCGTTTACGCGGTCAGCGTGCGCCCAAGCCCGGACCGCCTGAATGGCGGAACTCCAAACGGGGGGCGGCGTCAAGATGCGCCCTCGTCGTCAATCTAGCCGCCGCTTGGTTTGCGCAAAACTTCAGCCGACAGCCGGTCCAAGTTCTGCTCGTTGGCGGGGACGACAATGTGTTCGATGTGACGGGCCACTTCAGAATTCTCGAATTCCTGCGACCAGGAGACGACAGTTCCCGCCGCCGTTGCCGCCAAGGTGATCGTCAATCGAAACTTCGGCTCTGAAACGTGCTGAATGACGACCTTTCCCGGCACCTTGATCTCGGCAAAGACGTTTTCGTTGGGATAATTGTTTCCATTGGGACCGTGCATGACAAACGACCAACGGCCACCGATCTTGAATTCGCAGACGTTAAAGGTGTTGGTGAAACCGGCCGGCCCCCACCACCGCGCGAGACGCTCCGGATTGCTGATCGCGGCAAAAACGTCTTCGACGGTCGCCGGGATTTCGCGTGAGGTGCTGAATGTGGTCATAGGCATTTCCGCTTGGATGGATTCAACAATTCGGGTTTCTCAATGGCTAAGGTCGAGGCAAATCCAGCTCTTGGCGTCCCGCAGAAACAAGTGCCCGCCTGACCATGCAGGATTGCACCAGTTCGAACCGGCAACCTGGGCGCGGCCCAGTTCCTTCCAGCCGGCCGGATCCGCAGAATAAAGGCCCAACTCTCCACCGTCGGTCAGGACGAGCACCGCGGATCCGTCGGTGAGGAAGCCGGCGTGGGCCTTGTCCTTGGGGCTGGTGAACCAACCGTCCTGACTCCAGCCGATCTGGCCGGTTGAAACGTCCAGCGCCACCAGGTTGCGCGCGGGTCCCAGGCCATACAGCGTTTGGTTCACCCGAATCGGGCTGGAAAAATTCATCGCTGCGTCGCGATTGGTCCAGACGCCCTCCACGCTTTGTTCGCCCGCACCCGATCGAATCTGCAACGCGATCAAACCCGCCTGATGCGAGGAAACAATGACCCGGTCGCCTGCGACGACGGGCGTGGCGGCGTGACGACCGAAGGAGGTTTTCATTCCGTAACGCCATAGCAAGCGGCCGGAATCGCATTCGAGCCCGATTACGCCATCCGCGGTAAAGCAGACGTATTGTCGGACGCCAGCCAGCGTGGCGACCAGCGGCGCCGCGTAGCCGGCGATGTCGTTTTGGGATTTCCAAAGCACCTTCCCGGTCTTCGCCTCGAAGGCGACGACACTGGCGCCATTGGTGGAACCGACGCAGGCAATGAGACGATGACCGTCGATCAAAGGCGTTCCATTGTTGCCATGCCGGGTGGCACCCTGCGCCGCACCTTTTTCACCGATGAAGACGGCCGAAAAATCCGCGGTGTAGCTGGTGCGCCAGACTAGGGTTCCGTCGGTGACCTTCCGGCACTGCAATTCCCCACGGCAGGAAACGGCGTACACGAAACCACCGTCGGCCATCGGGGTGCAGCGCGGACCGGTCGGACCTTGGGAATCGGTGAACGGGGCGTCGACCGCTTGCCGCCAGAGTTCCTTTCCGGTGGAGCGATCCAAGGCGCGAAGAGTTTCCTGTCCGTCCTGGGCGTCGAAAACAAAAACCTTTCCGCTGGCGACGATCGGAGAGGCGAGTCCGGGTCCGGCCGGAACGCGCCAGGCGACCGAAGGTTCAGCGGCGAGGTGTCGGGGCAGGGGATCGCCAGTGGTTGCATGGCCATCGCGTTCGGGGCCGCGCCACTGCGGCCAGTCCGCCGAATGAAGCCACAGGGTCCCCAACCCGAGGGCGAGGACGGCGCGAAGCAGGGGAAGATTCAACCGGCGGAATGGGGTCATCCTGTCCATTTGCCTGCGGGTCGAGGGATGTCGGTCCGTAAGCGTTCCGATCGCTGACGGCGCGTCATCGATACGTATTCAGGTACCAGAGCAGGGTTCCCAAGGCCGCCGAAAACAGCGCGGCAGCAGCGAGCGCGCCGAGCATGTTCCTGCGAAATTTCTTTTTTGCTCCCCGTCCCTGGCCGGGAAAGAGGTAGTACCGGTGCGCTTCCGGATTCTTGGGCTTGAAACCGAACATGATAAGTGGTTGGACGAGATGGTAGTCGAGTGGCTACCCCGCTGGCAACGCGCGATAAAGGCAAACCATGCGGTCCATTCCATGAAAACGGGATGGCGAATTCCAAAGAGCCGGCCATTCTCCGCGCCATGTCCTCTCCAGTCCCCACCCCGTCGCCGCGGCTGGCCTCCATGGATGCGTATCGCGGCTTTGTGATGCTGCTGATGATGGGGGAAGTGTTGAGCTTTGGCGCGGTGTCGAGGGCGCTGCCGGACAGCGGATTCTGGAAGTTTCTCGATCTCCATCAATCGCACGTCCAATGGACCGGATGCGTCCTGCACGACATGATCCAGCCGTCGTTCTCGTTCCTGGTGGGTGTGGCGCTGCCGTTTTCGATCGCCGCCCGTTCCGCGCGGGGACAGTCGCAGGGAAAGATGACCCTGCACGCGCTGGGACGTGCGCTGATTTTGATTCTGCTCGGCGTGGCATTGCGCTCGACCCATTCGCCTCAAACGCGATGGACCTTCGAGGATACGTTGTCCCAGATCGGTCTTGGGTACGGGGTGCTGTTCGTCCTCGGCTGGCAATCCGTCCGGGCGCAATGGATCGCGCTGGTGACGATCCTGGTCGGGTATTGGGCGGCGTTCGCGGCATATCCATTGCCGGATGCGAGCTTTGACTATGACAAGGTCGCGGTGTCGGCGGATTGGCTGCGCGAGCACGGGTTGAAGGGCTTCGCGGCGCATTGGCAGAAGAACAGCAACTTCGCCTGGGCGGCGGACAACGTGATCCTCAATTGGTTTCCACGGCCCAAACCCTGGGTGATGAACGATGGCGGCTATTCGACACTGAGCTTTATTCCGACCCTGGGCACGATGGTTCTCGGGCTGATCGCCGGCGGCCTGTTGCGGGGGCCGCGCGATCCGAAATCGAAGATGCGTTGGCTGCTGATCGCCGGCGCCATCAGTCTTTTCGTTGGATGGCTGTTGGGGGTCACGGGAGTGTGTCCGGTGGTCAAGCGGATCTGGACACCGAGCTGGGTATTGTTCAGCGGGGGCATCTGCCTGTGGTTTCTCGCGGCCTTTTATGCGCTGGTCGATTTCCACGGATTGAAAGGTCCGGCCCTGCCGCTGCGGGTGATCGGTATGAACTCCATCGCCGCCTACTGCATTGCCCACCTTTGGGAAGGATTCATCCACCACAACCTGGTGACCCATTTGGGCGCCCAGTTCTTCGCCTTTGCCGGGGCGGCCTACGAACCGTTCTTCCACGGCGCGGCGGTGCTGTTCGTGGAATGGCTCGTGTTGTACTGGATGTATCGCCGCCAGGTGTTCTTGAGGATTTAAACGCTCGGACGGGCTCCAACGCATTCCCGATCCGGCCGGTAAGGCCATGGTGCACCTTGGTTCGAAATCATTCTGCGAAACAGGTTGCCGGCTGGCGGGGTGGGTTTTTAATCTCCGGTTCTCGCACCAATCAACTCGGACTCCCTTTTTCCCATGAGTGAAACCATCGTTCCCCTGATCAGTTCCAGCGTTGCTGGTCCCCTTGGCGTTCTTCATCTGCCCCGGCTGTGGCTCAAGGCCTCGCTCGAGGCCTGTGGCAAGTTGGCCGCCGGCTATCCCGGCATCGGCCATGGCTATGACATGATGGTGATCACCGGTCTCGGCCTGAATGCCGATGCCGTGCGCAAGTTCATCACCGACAGCAAGCCCACCTATCCGCAGTTTGAATCCTGGATCCGTTCCCAGCCCGGCGTGAACCTGACCAAGGCCAACATCCACAAGCTCAACCTGAGCATCGCCGGCTACATCCACACCGACGAGGTCCGCAAGGGCATCCTCGCCGCCAACAACCTGCCCGACAGCGGCGCGGTGTTGCCGGATGCGACCAGCCTCAACAACCTCGACGACTGGTTTGAATTCCACCAGGCCGTCCTGAAGTAAGCGGTGTAGAAGCGGTTTTCGTCCCGAATCCCGGGATCGATTTGGCGCCGGTGTGACCGTTGAGGTTCACCGGCGCTTTGGTTTTGGTGCCCGGGCGGCGCCGGGTCAGCGCAACAATTGTTCCGCGGCCGCGTCGGCAAAACGAAGGCCGGTACGGTTGAGTAGGAACACCTCGGGCGTTTCCTCCGCCCAACCTTGCGCGATCAGTGTATCGAGGTTGGTCCGCCATTCTTCGCGCAACTCCATTCCGGTCCGCTTTCGGAAGTCCTCGAACGGCCAGCCGGCGTTCATGCGGAGTCCGAAGGCCGCCAGTTCGCCGGCGCGGGACAGCGGTGACAGGGTTTCGCTGAATTCCTTGGCCCGGCGGCCGCGTTCGAGTTCCTCGATCCAGAAGGTGGTGTTCGACCAGTTCCTCGCCCGTACCCCATTCACGTACTCGCTGGCGCTGGGGCCGATCCCGTAGTAGTCGCGGCCCCGCCAATAGCCGACGTTGTGCTGGCAGGCGAAGGTGGGAATTGCGGCGGCGGTCCTGGTTTCCGTGGCGGGTTTGGTTTCGGCACCGGACACCGTCGCACGATGATCGCGCGCGAAGTTGGCGATCTCGTACTGTCGGAATCCAGCCGTCGCGCAGCGATCGATCAAGGCGTCGTACATCGTGCAGGCGAGGTCTTCATCGACATCGAATTCACCGGCCTGCAATTGGCGATACAACGGCGTGTCATCCTCGTAGATCACTTCGTAACAACTCAGATGTTCCGTCCCCAACGCGAGGGCCCCGTCGAGCGTGCATTGCCACAACTCCAGAGTCTGACCCGGAATGGCGAACATCAGGTCGATGTTCACATTGTCGAACCCGGCGGCCCGCAGAATGTCGTAGCTGCGAAACACCTGTTCGCGCGAATGGATGCGTCCCAGCCGTTCGAGCAGGCCTTCGTCGAGCGACTGGACGCCCATCGAAATCCGGTTCACGCCGAAGCTTCGCAACAGGTTTGCCTTGTCTGCGGACACCGTCGCCGGATTGCATTCCACCGTCCATTCCGCAGCGCCCAGCAGGTTGAGACGTTCCATCGCGCGCAGCACCGTCTCCCATTGGCGCAGGGTCAGAATCGAAGGGGTTCCGCCGCCGAAAAAGACCGTCTCCGGTTTGCAGTTCGAGGCGATGAGTTCCAGTTCCAGCACCAGCGCGTTAACATAGCGTTCGATGATGTCGCCGGACGGCGGCGCGGAATAGAACGCGCACTACTCGCATTTATGGGCGCAAAAGGGGACGTGGACATAGAGCCCCCGCACGGGCCCGCGATCCGGCGGTGTGACGTGGGCCTCCGGCGCGGCGATGGAATCTGAGGAGGGTCGACCCGTGGTCCGCGGGCGGAGGGTGATCGTGGAAGGCGTGGTCAAAGGGCGATTCCGGGCGGGGTTTGCGGGGTGGCGGGGTGCATCGACAGGGCGGCGGCGACGGCGGTGGCCAGTGCGTTGACCCGGAACTCGAGCGGCCAGTCACTGGGGGCTTCCAGTGTGTAGTTGAGGCGGGTTTTGTGGACGCCGAGCCAGATGGCTTCGGGCCATTCCGGGCGGTCGTCTGGATTGAAATCCGGCCACTCCATCGGACGAATGATTCCCGGTTCGCTGATGGGTCGGCCATCGATCACCGGCGTGGGGTCAATCGGGCAGACGTTGGAAACGGCACGGATCATCGGCGCGGCGAGAGAGGGCCGGTGATCGGGGTTGAGCTCGTAGCAATAGAATCCGTGCGATTCCCAATCCTCGTGCAGCAGGAGCGTCAGGTCGAACCGGGGTTGCTGGACAAGCCAATCGGCGTGGGCGCGGGCTTCCGGCGTCCGGAAGTGCCGGTAGTCCCGATTGATGTCGATGCCTTGCTCGTTTTCCCGGGTGTTCTGCGCCAGTCCGCCGGGATTGAGGAGAGGCACCAGACAGAGATGGGCGTCGGGCCAGGCATCCTTTTCCATGAGATCCAACAGGGCGCGTGGGCCGGCGGGTTCATCACCATGCATGCCAGCCGAAAGGTAGAGACGCGGTGCGTTCGGGTTTTTGGCCGGGCGCTCCAGCACCAGCAGATCGTGCCGGCCCGCCGGAATTCCGCCGGTGGTCCATCCCGTCCGGCGCGCGGCCGCCTCCAGCGCGGCGCGGGTCCGTGCCACGTCGATGCGTTCGCCGTGGTAGCCACCGATATTGCGTTCCAACCGTTTCACCGGAACAGCATCGCGGCCGTGCGTCGGAGTGCAACCCCGCAGCGCCGGGGAATTGGACCGATCACCAGCCGATGCCGATGGCCGCAACCGCCGCCGCACGGAGTGTGTCGGGGTTGAAAAGATCGACCCGGCCATCGTGCCACAGGATGGCGAAGCGTTTTCCGTCGGGATGGAACCGGATTCCCGAGGCGTCGCGAGGGGCAGCCGGACATTCGAAACTGGCGAGGATGCTCCCGTCAGTCGGGGAGATCAGATGCAGGCGCCGGTCGATGATAATGACGGCGTAGCGATCGTCAGGGGAAACGGCAAACGTGGTGGTGTCCCCGCCGAGACTACCCTCGATTCGCGCCCGCGGCTGCCAGGTCCTGGCATCCCAAAGGATGCTGGTGCTCGTGCCGGCGGAGGTCATGGCGACCCCGCCGCTGCCGCTCCAGAACGCGTCGCAGGAAACCGGTGCCGACAGGGTTCGGATCACCGATCCGTCGTCGGCCCGATGAATGCGGACGCGGCTGTTGGTGCTGGTGGAGGCGGTGGTCGCGCAGTTGAGCAGGACCTCGGTTCCCTGAGGATTCAAGGCGGCGGCATAGGCGTCTGGCGTATTCCAGCGGCTGAGGGTGCGGATGCCACCCGGTGTGGTTTCGACGACTTTCACCCGTTCCGCGCCCCGTTGGGAATGAGCCACAAAGACCAGCCGCCGGCTCCCCGCCGTGTGATCGGTCATCGTGAAGGCGGGTTCCGGATCCAATGACTGGCCCGGATCGATGCGGAGTCCGTCCGGAGTTTCGCGAATTGAGTGGCGCCAGATTCCGGTCGCTGAAGAACTGCGGATGAAACTCCGGCCGTCGGGGAGAAAGGCGACCATCGACAATTCATCGCTCCGCTGGAATCCCGCATCAAACTCCTCGATCAATCGTCCGGATTCGACATCACGCAGGGCGATGTAGCGTCCGCTAATCGAAAGCACCTGCCGGCCGTCGGGACTGAAATCGAAACCGCAATTGTTGATGACCATTCCGAATCCGGAGAGCCGTGCCGGGGGAATGATCTGGTAGCCGGTCGGTCCGAGAACATCCCACCGGGTTGAGAGGCCGAGCAGCGAGGTGGAGACGATCTGGCTGCCGCCCGGGCGCGCGGATGCCGGGGCGCGGCTGTAACCTTCGACCACGACCTCCTCGGTCCCGGTGGTGATGTTATAGACGTGGAAGCTGTAGCCCCGCCCGCGGATCCCGAGCAGCGTGTCCTGTCCGAGAAAGGTGATATCGCCCGCACCCATGTTGGGGGCGACGATGCGCGCCTGCAGCCGGCCGTTCCCGACGTCGTGGATCTCGACGGTCCCGTCATTCAGGGGAACCGCAACACGCGAAGAATCGGAAGACCACGCGATCCAGCCCGGAGTGGCCGCCAGGGGGATCGTTCGTTCGAACTTCAGGTCCCCGGAGAAGAGGGTCAAATCGCGATCGGAAAGGTCGGCGACCCGGACGGCGGCGATGTGTTTTCCATCCGGTGAAAATCGGACCTGGTTAAAGACGAGGGGACCGGTCCAGCGGGTGATTTCGGATCCGTCGGAAGTTCGGTGAAGTGCCAGGCCCGGACCGTTCAAGCCCGCGACAAAACGGGTTCCGTCCGGCGAAAAATGGACATCATCCACGAAGGATTCGTCCCGCGACCGGAGAGCGGGTGGTGGGCGATTGGTCAGTTCAACCACAGGCCTGGGATTGCCGACCCTCCAGATCCGGATGGTGTTGTCGGCATAGCGACCAGAGACCCGGGTGCCATCCGAGGAAAATTGAAAGGGTCCCACCACCACTGCCGGGGCGCGGATCACCGAATCCCGATTGGTGGAACCCCAATGAAGAAACGTCGCGGATTCTGAATGAGTACCGTCAGGATCCATGAAATCCATGATGGCCGTCCGTCCCGCGGGTTCGAAGCGGATCACGGCTGGAAACTGGGGCCGGGCATCCCAGGTCTCGACCGGATTGAGGTCGTTGAGCAGCAGGCTGGAAAGGGCCTCGTCGCGGAGATCGGTTCCGTTGCGAATCCGGGCGGCTTCGGCCAATGCCGCGAGGGCGCGCGCCCGCCGGCCGGGTTGGGTGGTGCGACTGATTGCCCGCGCTTCCGAGAGCCGCGCCTCCCGCAACCGGTCGCGAGACGTGTTCTCCGCCACCGTCATCCGATTCAACGCGTCCTGAGTGTGGGAACGGGCGCGCTGGATCCATACCGCGGCGATCGACGAGCCGACGGCGAGGGCGGCGACGAGAACCCAGATGGTGGCCAGGGCCGGACGCCGGCGACACCAGCGGAGAAATCGTCCGGGGGCTGAAACGGGCCGGGCCAGAATCGGCACGCCTTCGAGGAAGCGGCGCAGATCGGCTGCCAGATCCCGCGCGGTCTGATAGCGGCGAACCGGATCCCGTTCGAGGCACTTGAGACAGATGGTTTCCAAATCCCGCGGTACGCCGGAGTTGAGGATCCGTGGTGCCACTGGGTCGTCGTTCAGAACCTGACGAAGTGTTTCGTGCACCGTTCCTCCCACGAACGGCGGACGCCCGGTCAGGGTGAAATAGAGGATCGCACCGAGCGAATAAACATCGGCCGGCGGTCCGACGGGTCCACGTTGAGGATCCGCCTGTTCCGGGGGAAGGTATCCGGGAGTGCCGAGGACTTGTCCGGTGACGGTGAGATCCGAATCGACGCCGATGTCCTTCGCCAGGCCGAAATCGGTGATTCGCGGTTCGCCGAACGAATCGATCAGGACGTTCGACGGCTTCAGATCGCGATGGAGAATTCCCCGGTCGTGGGCGTATTGCACCGCGTCGGCGAGGGTGGTCAGCAACTGCGCGGCACGGCGGGCGGGCAATGGTTGACCGGCCAGTTGGGCGGCGAGATTCGGACCTTCGACGAGGTCCATGGAGAAATACTGGAGTCCGGCATGCTCACCGACTTCGTGGATGGCGACGATGTTGGGATGCTGTAGTCGCGCGGCGGCCATGGCTTCCGTCCGGAAGCGTTGGACCACTTCGGGTCGCGCGAATTCCCCGGCCGACATCAGTTTGATCGCCACCATCCGGCCGAGGCTGAGCTGCTTGGCGCGGTGGATGACCCCCATGCCGCCCCGGGCGATTTCGCCGACCAGTTCGTAGTCGCCGAAATAGCGGAGCAGGACCGGCTGAGTCGCCGCCGGACGGGATGCAGGGGTGGGCGTCCCACCGTCGGTGGAAGGCAGCGCGTCGGACAGGAGGCAGCGCGGACACAGGCCGCCGAGGCCCTGGCCGGCGAGCCGGGCACCGCAACGGAGGCACGAGGGGGTGTTTTCCATGGATCAGGTCTTGGTCACACGGAGCTAAGCGGTTTCGGGGAAAAGGTTACTCGTCCGTTCGACCCGAATCGTTTTCCAGTGCATCAGCTCGCGAACAGGCCCAACAAATGGCGGATTTCTCCGTCGACCTCAGCCTCGTTTTCAACCGTTTCAGCCACTTCGGCGTGGAGTTGTTCCCGGAACCGCTGCCGTAACCGGTGAACGGCGACCTTCACCGCACCTTCGTTCATGCCGAGGCGTCCGGCCATTTCGACGTAGGAAAGGTCGGACTGCCGGCCCCAAAGGAATTGCTGGAGCTGCAGGTACACCTCGGCCCGCCCTGTGGCCTCGTAGTCCGCGCGGAGCCGGGTCATCACCCGTTCCAACAGGGCTTCGGCCCAACGGCGGTCGAAAATCCGGTCGGGCGATAATTCATCGAGGGGTTCCGCAGTGTAGCGGGATTCCGCGTCCTCGCCGGTGATGGGAATCGGGGTCACGCCGCCGCCCCGCTTTTGGCGCGTTGCCCGCCGCCAGTCCTCGGTGAGAAAATGCTTCACCGAGGTGAGAAGGAAACTGCGGAACCGGCCGCGCTCACGGTCGGCGCGGGAGAATCCGCCTCGTGCCAGGAAACGGCTGAAGAATTCCTGGGTCAGATCCTGGGCATCCTCGGGCGATTTCGACTGGCGCCGGACGAAGGTATAGACCGGGAACCAATAAGTCTGGCAGAGCTTCTCCAGCGCCCGGAACGAGGCACTGCCCGGGCTGCCGTCGGCCGACAGCACAAGGCTCCACTGGGTCGTCTTGAAAATGCCCTGTCCGGGAGTGTTGTGGCGCGGCTCGGGCCGGATCGCGCTGGAGTCGTCGTCCATACGGCTCTGTATCGGCACCAAGGCTGCACGACCGAAACCCGGAAGGCGAGAAACGACTCGACTCTTTGAGCTCCGCCGGTTCGCCCAAAAACAAATTGGTGAATCCGAATAGGGATTTCAGGTAGGTGGCTTGTCAACCTGTGCGGATGGTGGACTTTGCACTACCCTTGAAACACTTTGGAAATGGCGAGCGACTGCCGCCCGGCTCAAAAATGGGGAGTTGGACCTGCGTTTTAAACATCCTCATCCTATCAAAAAGAGGGTGATTTGGTGTCGTTGTGTCAATAGTGAGGACCGCCCCCTTTTCCACAGAGGTGGTTCATCCGCCACCACGAACCCAACTATCGGGCACGCTCGGCAATGAACTTGTTCACCTCAGACACTGGCTGGGTTTGACCGCCCGCTGACAGGACGACCGTCGGCGTTCGCCACAACACACTTGCCGTCAATGAGGGGCTGAGTAACTTCGCCCCTTCTTGGAGTCCCCGGCATGATTTGGATCGCACCGTCGCAGAAAGTGACCGCAACCGCCGTCTCGGAAAAGCGCTTCTGGGACGCCGCCGAACAGTTCCGCGCCAATTCCGTCCTCAAAATCCCAAGAATACTCCGCACGTCTCAAAAGGGTGAGCCAGATCTCCGAACGAGCCGCGCCGCCGTTCGGTGGCATTCTCAAGCTCCAACGCTAAATCCAATACCTTCACCGGACGCGCGACCTGCTGCTGTCGGGGGGGCGTGGATCAAAAAGTAAAAAACAATGAAGATTGAATCCGTTGAGTTCGCGTTCATCAAGGCATTCAAGACTCTTCGATTCGACCTCGAAAGAACTTCTGTGCTTATCGGTCAAAACGACCATGGCAAGTCATCGATTCTCAAGGCGATTGACATCGTCCTAAATCAGCTGGACGAGGAAACGCTTAAACTCGGAGCACTGCATCCCGATCTTGCCGAGCGCCTTTTGCCTATGTTCCCGGTCGGACCCCAAGCTCGCCGGATTACGCTCAATTACGGTGACGGCGGGGTTAGAAAGCAGCTATACGTTACCGTTCGAGCCGATCTGACATTTACTGTCTTGGAGAAGATCACAAGGAACGCAAAAACCACTCGGACTGCATTGGATGTTTTGAAAAAACTTCGCGAGAAAAATAGATTCGTGCTAATTCCGGCCCTCCGTGACGCCTCTTCGGTGCAGTTTCAAGAATTGTTCTCACGAATGCTGCGTGAGCACGGTCTATCGAAAATGATTCCACAGAAGGCTGGCGGGACTCCGAAGGAATATCGCACGTTGAAAGAAATTCGAGACAGAATTACCGACACGATCAAGCCTTATGTGAATGAGGCACTGTTACCTCGAATTCAAAAGAATTTTGGTTTTTCGACTCAGCACAAGCTCGGGCTGAAATTTAATGTGGATGTCAAACAGATCGGCGAGTGGATTTTGAACAACCTCAGCCTCGGTTTTCAACTGACGGACGATGAAAACGTGACCCTGGCCTTATCTGAGGCAGGGTCGGGAATTCAAAGTGGAGTTCTTCTTGCACTGCATCGGCTTGAGCAGAGCGCTGCAGAGAATCCAGATGTTCAATTCATCCTCGCTGTGGAAGAGCCAGAGGCATTTCTCCATCCCCAAAAGCAGAAGGAGCTTTACCAGAATGTCCGGACAGCTCAGTCCGAAAATCTAAGGATAATTGTAACGACTCACAGTCCATACATCGTTGCCGAAACGCCGTTCACACGTTTGGGTTTAGTCCGGAAAGAGGGAACCTATTCGGCGTTGCACATTCCAGATGTTAAGACTCCGCGTGATGCACAAACTTTCGATGCCTACAGCTCGGAGGTTAACAATTTGTTGTTCTTCGCGGATAAAGTCGTCTTGGTGGAAGGCGAGTCTGACCAGCGGGTTATCAAGCTGCTTCTGGAAAAGAAACTTGGGCCTCAAGCGCACCGAATCTCAGTAGTTTCTGCTGCCGGAAATAAAAACTTCTCGCCATTCCTGCGAATGATACGGGCGTGGAACACCGCAAATATTCCGCACATGGTCGTAACGGATTTTGACTCACTGATCGCGAACGCAGACCGGCCAATTCTCCGGGGCGCAAAAGACGCTGGTTATTCCCACACATCCTTGTCGACTGTCACAGCCACAATTGATACTGCATTGGACAAGACCGAGGCGGAGTTCACCGCCGCCGCCACCGCCAGCGAAAAATATTTCAAAGACGCCGGATTGAACGTTTTCGTGTTCACATCCGACTTGGAGTTTTCTCTAATTACAGACCACAACAAGGGTGCCGTTGCTAAAATACTGACGACCGAATGTCCCACTAAGAACGACTACAGCAATGGCTATAGTCTGATCGACCTGAAGAAGAATATTGGCAGCAAAGGTGTCCCGTTAAACGGGTTGGCTGATCCGAAGTTCAAAAAGCCATACATCCATAGTAAGATTGCGGACACGATTGATCTTAAGCATGCACACAAGGATTTGGAACGTTTACTGGAACTCATTGAGAAGCTGTAATGCCCCAAGCCTACTCCGAAAACAGCCTTTCGAGCGGCTCGAGCGGCTCGTGAAAAGGGGTCCTCACTATTGACACAAGTGAGATGACCGGGATGGTTTCGGGATGCCAAGGGGGCTGAGAATCGAGTACAAAGGAGCAGTTTACCATTTGATGAGTCGTGGTGACCGGTGGGAGGCCATTTTTCGGGATTCCGCAGATCGGGAGCGACTCCTGCAGTCTCTCGGCGAAGCTAGCGGAATGACAGGGTGGCGGGGTGGCGGGGTGGCGGGTGGGTCAGTGTCCATTCGCAGCTTCTTCCGAGCTGGTCCGGCTTTCGCCATCGTGATCCGGTGCGGTTTGGTTGTAACCTCCGCCTGCCGCCGCCTCAGAAACACGGCGTATGACTTCTCCAGCGTCCGCAACTCTTTGTCCGAAATGTGGTGAGCCCGTCGCCGCCGACGCGCCGCAGGGGCTGTGTCCGCGATGCGTGCTCGCCGGCGCGGCGGCTCCGACGGATGCCGGCCTGAAACCGGGCGAACGGCTGTCCGTGCCGCCGATGGAAACGGTGGCCGCTGCCTTCCCTCAGCTTGAAATCCTCGAACTGCTCGGCCTCGGCGGCATGGGCGTGGTGTACAAGGCCCGGCAACCCCGGCTCGACCGACTGGTGGCGCTGAAGTTGTTGCCCCAGTCGTTGAGCGCCGATCCCGCGTTCGCCGAGCGGTTCCATCGCGAGGCCCGATTCCTGGCCCGGCTCAATCATCCCAACATCGTCACGGTTTTCGACTTCGGGTTCGCGCCGATTGTTCCGCCGACTATGGAAGCAGCGACCCAGCAGCCCGGTCCGGGGTTCTGCTATCTGCTGCTGGAATTCGTCGATGGCGTGAACTTGCGCCAGGCCATGCAGGCGGGTCGCTTCTCGCCCGCCGAGGCGCTCACCATCATTCCGAGCATTTGCGGTGCGCTTCAATACGCGCACGAACAGGGCGTCCTGCACCGCGACATCAAGCCGGAGAACATCCTGCTCGACGCCCGCGGCCGGGTGAAACTCGCCGACTTCGGCATCGCCAAGCTGGTGCGCGATCCGGGTGATCAACGGGCCGACGTGACCCTCACCCAGAGCGGTTCGCGCCTGGGCACGCCGCACTACATGGCGCCCGAACAGATTGAGAGCCCCTCCCAGGTGGATCATCGCGCCGACATTTATTCGCTGGGGGTGGTGTTTTACGAATTGCTCACCGGAGAATTGCCGCTCGGACGTTTTGCCGCGCCGTCGGAAAAGGTGGACCTGGACGCGCGGATCGATGCCATCGTCTTCCGGGCGCTGGCCAAGGATCGCGAACTCCGTCAGCAAAGCGCTGGTGCAGTGAAGACGGAGGTGGAAGGGCTCGGAACGGACGCCGGCGGCCAACCGCCGCGCACCCGACCGATCACGTCGCGGCAAGTGCCCGCGGCGGAGTCCGTCACAGCACCACCTGCCGAACTGCCCGACTGGGCAAAACGATTTGGCTGGCTGATGTTGTTCTATGCCGTTTTGGGCATTCCTGGTTCGATTTTGATCCGGTACCACCCCACCCCAGACGTTTCAGTGTTTCGCTGGCCGACCGAGATTTTGCTGCTGCCAGTAGCCGTCGCCTTGTGGAACCGCCGACTGGAATGGCGTTTCTTTGGGTTGATCAGTTCGGCGCTGCTGCTGGCCTGGCAAAGCGCGTCTTTGTTGGCCTTCGCGATCTGGCTGGCGAGTGGGCCCCAGGGATTGCAGGCCTTTCACCCGAATTCCGAGGTCGACTGGATCGTCGGGCTCCTCCAAATCGGAGTGCCGTTGGCGAGCCTCTGGACGCTCACCCGGCCGGCCGTGGTCGCGGCGTTTGAGAACCTTGCGCCCATCCCGAGCGGTCTGGCCGTCAATCCCTGGCCGCACCGTCTCTTTTGGCTGGTGATCGCGTTGATCTTCCTGCCCGCTGCGGCGTTCGTCGCTGGGATTCTCGCCCCGGTGATTAAACGGATGGGGTTCGAACTGGGTGCGGGATTCCTCGCGGGAATGGTCCCGATGATTACCGGGATCCTCATCGGCCTTGGATACTTTCGGACACGTCCGCAGGCGTCGGAGGCCACCGTGATCGCGACCTGGAGTCCGTGGCCGCATCGTCTTTTCTGGCTGCTGGTGGCGGTGGTGTTGATGCCGGCCAGCCTGGTGTTGACCGGACTGCTCGTGCCGCAACTGGTACGCACCGTCGGGGCTCCGGTTGGCGTGATGAGTGGGCTTCTTCCAATTGTCCTGCTCGGCTGGTTGATCTGGGGATTTGTGAAGACCCTTCCCGGCGCGACGGAGACGGCGGCCTTCTCCGGCGGGAAATCGATTCCGCAACGCATTCTGCTCGGAGTCCTGTTGGGTATCGCCGTGCCTTTGTTTCTGGTGGGCCTCTGTCTGTTTCTGAGTTGGCAACAACCGATACTTCTGGTTCCGCAGACCGTTCACGAAAACCCACCCACACTGATCGTCCCAGTGGCCGGAACTGCAATGCTCACGCGGACAGAACGGACAATCATCGATTCCCAGGTGCGGTTGAGCTGGGACTTGCGGGCGTCGAAGCCGGCCAGGGTCCGCCTGTCGTCCGGGAGTGCGGCGAAGACCGCTCTGCTGACGAGGGTGGGTCCAAACGAGTACCACTCGAAGATCTCCGTGATCTATGAGCTTCGTCCGAATGGAAACGAAATGTTCGTCACGGTGCAGACGGGCGATGCGCGGGACGGTGGCATCCTTCAGTTCAACCTTCCCGAAGGGGGACAGGCGCTCTACTCCAAGGCAGGAGAGTTGGTGGCGGGTAATCTCGTGCTGAACTTCAACACCCCGGTGTGGATTGCGTTCATCGGTCTCGAACAGATCCGGCTGGAGGTTCTGCCGGGCGCTGATCCCAAGCCGGAAATCGGAGATCTGCCGCAAACCCTTCCCGGTGGTTTGGCCAGTGCCGCGGCGTTGAAATGGCACCTGGCCTGGCAGGGTTTGCAGGAGAATCGGAAGAAGGTCGAGGTGGGCATGGTGGCTCCCGGGGGCGCCGAGATGCTGGCGGCAGAACGGGACTTGGTTGTGGCAGAGTCGGAATTTCTCGGCGAACCGGCGCTCGCTGCCCAGGCGCGACTTGCCCACGCAGAGCAGTGGTTCGCGATCGTCCGCAAGATGATGGAAGTCGGCCGGGCGACGTCGTTGGAAGTGAACCAGGCGGAACTGCAGATGGTGCAGGCGAAGGAAGGCCTCTCCGGGCTGGTCCCGGTGGCAAATCCGGGCACGTCGTATCGGGAAGACCTGGCGTCGGTATTCCGGGCCGCCGGACGGCGGAACCTCGACTACGCGCTCGCCGTTCTCGAATCACCGCTCCGCCGGGCCTTGAAGATCCCCGACGAGCGGATGGTGTTCCGTCAGGGTGATTCCGCCTACGAATTCAACCGCGCCCTGAGCCGTCGTTTAACGGCACTCAAGGCGCTTCTCGCCGCCCGTGCTGGCGATGCCGTGAGACTCCGCGAAGCCCAAAAAGCGGGTGCGTCGCTCTGGCCGGCCGACGGTGAGTTGGAACTCTACGAGATCTGGGTGGACCATTTTGATCCCGTCCGGGCCGACCAGGACACGGATGATGTGCGAGTCAACGTGTCGGAGCTGCGAGCATTGCAGGCGGGCCGGGACCCCGAACTGACCGTGATTCACCGTTTCAAGGCGTTCGGCAAGCCAACGACCACCAACAGGATCACTGGCGATTGGATGATTCCCCGATGACATCACCACACTCCTCGTCCGCGTCCGCCTTTGTTCCCACGCGCTGGACGCTCGTGCTTGCGGCGCGCGGGGAGACTCCGGAGGCAATAGTGGCGCTCGGCGAGTTGTGTACCGCCTATTGGACGCCTGTGTTTCGGTTCTTGCGCAGAGAAGGGCGCACCGAGGACGCCGCCCGCGAACTGACCCAGGAATTCTTCGCCCGCATTCTCGCCCGGGATGGATTCTCCAGCGCTGACCGGGAACGCGGCCGGTTCCGTTCCTTCCTGCTGGGTGCGGTTAAACATTTCCTCGGGGACGTGCGGGACCGGGACCGGGCTGCGAAGCGCGGCGGCGGGGTGCCTCCCGAATCGCTTTCGGCCGACGGAAACACCGACACCGGGGCCGGATTCCAGATTCCAGACGCGCGAGCTGACGTTCCCGACACCTTCTTCGACCGGCAATGGGCGTTCGCGCTGATGGAACATGCCTTCGCACGTTTGGCGAACGAGCAGGCGACTGCCGGTAAGGCCGAACAGTACCGGGTCCTCAAGCCCTGGCTGGTGGGCGAGACGGCCGCGTTGTCCCAAGCGGATGCGGCGAAGGCGCTGGGGATGAGTGAAGGGGCGGTGAAGGTGGCGGTTCACCGGTTGAGGAAACGATTCCGGGAACTCATTCGGACGGAAGTGGCGCAGACGGTTCCGGATTCCGCCGATGCCGACGCGGAATTGCGTTACCTCGTCGAAGTATTGGCCGCTGGATGAGGGCTGATGTTCACCAGTGGCCCCGGGGATCGCCGGGGTCGAAGATTTCTTGAACTCTTGAAGCAGGTCGGATTTCCTATCGGGGATCGGCGGGGGGCTAGTGTTCAGGCGGTTCCAGAGATCCAATTATGAAAAACTCCACTTCACCAACGGCGAACCAATCGTTGGCGACGGATTCCGGACCTGCGCGATCGAAGCTGGCTTCGGTGCTCGCCCTGTCCTCGACGGCATTGTCCGGCGCGTTCATGGCGAATGCCCAGGTGATCTTTTCTTCCGGTCCGCTGGATGTGGTCGTTGGATTTGTGGGGACCGAACTGCCGAGCTACACGATCGACCTTCCCGGGTCGAACGACATCGTTTTCCTGGCCAGTTTTAACGGGCAAACACACAAGGTGTTGCCGTTGCCCAGGCTGGGTGCAACCTATTTGAAGGCCAACGCCAACTTTGTTTCGGGTCTCTATGTTGTGCACCGCGCAGATCCCGGGCAAACATTCAATGGCATTGGTACGGCGTCCAGTTTGGTTTTGGATCACGCGCAGATCGCTGCACGGAAGCAGGTTGGTGCTTCCAATTCTATTGTTCTTGGCCCCGGTGGCTTTTCTCACAAGTACATGTCGTTTGAGTTCAAGGACACCACTGTTGTTGGTGCGCCGGTGCGGTATGGATGGATCGAGCTGAGTGCAACGGTCTCGTCGTCATCGGGTCCAACGGTAACCATCCACGACTGGGCGTACGAGGGGACGGGTTTGACGCTGGGGATGGGCGTTCCAGAACCAGCGGAATCGACTGTCGCCGTTGCCGGTGCCCTCCTGCTGGGTGCCGCCGGACTGCGAACTTGGCGCAAGCGGAAGCTGTCTGCTGGCGCTTGATCGTTGCGGTCTTGTCGGTAGGGCGAACCTCCCGGTGAGCCGGGTGAACGGACGGATTCCACCACGCATTGCGGCGTACCACATCCTACCAAGTTCCCGGCTTGGCAGAGCCGCGCCCTACCGGTGGATTGCGCCACAATGGGTCCAGTTTGGAACGACTTTCTGGACTATTCTGATCGATCACCCGCGTGAAACAGGGGGCCTTGTTGTGGTCGGGTTTGGGCCGTCCGAAGTTGCGCGGCGAGAAGGGTGTCAAAGGATTCAACCGAGCGATCCAACGCCTGTCGATAGGTGCCATAGCGGACATCGATCGGATCGCGGTCCTTTCCGCCGGCACCGACTGGCTGGGCGGCACCCGACGCGGTGGCGATTCGAACCGGATTCGGTGCGACGGAGACGCGCTGCCGAAAGGTCGAGAAGGCCAGAATGCCGGTCGCCAGCCCGAGGACCAGTGTTGTCACGCGCAGGAACAACGGGAAAAAACGCAGCCCGAAGCCGGGCTGCTCTGGTGTCGGCCGGGTCCGAATGGCCGTCGCGACCGTCCGATGAATCCGCGACGGAAGCGTCAAGGTGGCGGGAGCCGTCGCCGCGGATTCGAGTTCGCGTACCAGTTGATGCAGTTCCTCGTTGTACACCCGGCAGGCTGAACACCCAGCCAGATGGTCCCGCACCGACGCATCGAGCAGGTCGTCTGCGGTCGTCGTGCGTCGAAGCGCCAGCCGTTCGCGGATGGGATGGCAGGAGTTCATGGGAGTTTTTCTTTCCGAAGCTTCTTCATCTGCCTCAGCCGCTCGAGTCCGTGGAACAGCCGTGACTTGACCGTTCCCACCGAACTGTTCGTAGCTGCCGCTATTCCCGCAAGCGATTCGTCGGCGAAGAACCGCAGTTGGACCACCTCGCGTTGTTTGCGCGGGAGCCGCTGGATGCATTCGTGAACGAGTCGGGTCGATTCAGCCCCGGTGAGGGCCTGTTCAGGAAGGGACGCTTCCTCCGGGTTGTGATTCGAATCCGGTGTTTCGGCGGCGAGGCTCGAATCGAGCTTCAGAATCTCCCGCCACCACCGCCGACGGACCATGGAGTGGTGCCGATGAATCAGGATGCTGCACAGCCAGGTGAAGAACTGGCATCCGCCGTTGTACCGATGAAGACTCCTCCAGCCGGCAATAAGAGTTTCCTGGACCAGATCCTCGGCGAGCGCGACGTCCGGGCAGAGCTTGATCGCCTGCCCCAGAAGGCGGTCGCCGTGCAGGAGACACAGCTCATCGAACGCCGCACAGTTGCCCGTCCGGGCCTCCCGAATCCACGCCGCTTCCCGGATCCGCTCCGGGGAGACTTCCGGTGTCGGAAGTTCGGCCGGGGCGGGTGCCGGGTTGGAGAGAACCGGAGACATGGATCGGGGCGAATCGGAATGCTGCGGGTTGCGCTGGTTATTTCAGCAGTTCCCCGGCCTGGCGACCGTCCAGATGGAAGGCCGGGCCGTCCTTTTCGATGAAGATCAGCGACAAGGGAAGGTCGCCGGCGTCGGTGACGGTGGAACCTATCTGGAATCCACGATCGATTCCGGCAACCTGGACCCGTTTCAAGACGAATGGCTTTCCGGTCAAGGGATCCAATACGGCCTGAAATCCTTTCTCTCCCTGTAGACGTTGGGCGATCGCGGCCTGAAACAGTGCGGCCCGGGTGATCGCGGTGAATTCCTTCAGACGGGATTTTTGGATTCCGTTGAGGAATGCGCCGGCCAGCGGGTTGGTACTGGACTTGAGGTGGGAGTCGAAGACGGGTGCGTGTTGGCGGAATCCGGCGTACGGCAGGCGGATCAATTCGGCGGCTTCGTTGTAGAGCGGATCGAGGTCCATCAGGAGCCGGATCACGCCTTCACCGGTGTTGCCGCCCGCCGCGAGGACCTTTTTTCCGAGGTCCGCTTCGCCGGGCGATGTTTCCTCGAACTGGGTCAGGATGAGTTTTCGACGCAACACGAGATCCGGGGTGCTCCGATGGATCGCTTCCACCTGCCGGATGAACCAGTCTCGGAATGCCGTTCGCTCGATGGTGTTGCTGTCCAGAGTGGTGCCAGCACGGGGAACGGACGTGAGCCCGTTTTGGATCGCGAGGAGCGCGGCACCGTCGAGGCGGAACCAGTTTTCGGCGACGGTACACAGCAGAATGTTGTCCATGGCGAATTGAACCAGGCAGGAGATCAACGTGCCGTCACGGGAGAGTTGGTGGCTGAGGGCGAAGGTGGCCAGCCACTCGCGGACCGCGTCTTCGTTGCGCCCGGATTCCAGGTTCCATCGGAAGCGGAGGCGTTCGAGTTGGGCGAAGGATTTTCCCTTGGCAAGACCCGGGAGCAGCATCGCCGGTCCGTAGGTGATGTCGTAACCCCAATCGCAGGGTGCGGTTTGACGGGCGGCTTGTTCGACCAGTCGAAAGGCGGTGTTGGGCGCGATGACGAGCGTGCGGAACCGATCATCGAGCGGGCGTCCGCGCCATTCGTTGGTCAAGAGATAGTCCCGATCCTCGTCCGACTGGACCGGGCGCAGCACGATGGCCTGCCAATAGAGGAGGGCGGGATTGATGTCGGTCCGGTGTTCCTGGCTGGGCTGCGCGTGGACGGAGGCGCCTGCCTGCCAGAGGGCGATCAGAACGAGAAAGCAGCGTTTCATGGGAATGAGAGGTGAGGGTTCAGAGGCGGTATCGGCCGCATCATTGATTCACCCCTTTATCGCGGCGACCCGGCGTAAGGTTCACTTTAATTTCGAGTGAACCTGCACCGCCCAAATGCCAGTGGCTTACTTCCGGAAATTGGGAGTGGGGGAGTCGTAGGAAATACGGCCCAGTTCCTCCAGGAATCCGCTGTCGAGGATTCCAAACCGGACGGCGAAGCGATTGGAGAAAACCGTCGTATAGAATGGCTCCAAGCCGGTCCACTGCTGCCCCGGTTTGATTCGTCTCAGACTGGCCGCAACTTCGGGTGGGGCGCTGTGGTCTTGTTCCAAAGTGCGGGCGAGGGCGAGAGTGTTGGCTGACTCCTCCCGTTCCCATCGCCGTAGCTGGGTGAGCAGGCAGCAATACATTGAGGCATCCTCGAACAGTGTAGTCCGGATCCACCCGGCCGGTGCATATCGTTCCACGGCCTCCAGAATCTTCGCCGCCGCCGCGTTCGGAAACTCCATCAACTCCTTCGTTCGTCGCACCTGCGGGCTATCGATCGGCCTCGTTGCCATCGCAGCCTCTGCCTCCATGGAAGCCGAAGGAGTGAGGAGACTTCCGGTGACGTGAGGGGCCTGGGCGCCTGAAGTTCGGAGGGACTGCGGACGGTTTCTCAAGCCCGGAGACAACAGAAAGATCGTCCCGCAAAGAATGATGAGTCCCAGCCCCAGGAGTTTCCGTTGATGGGAGATCATGGCGGTTCGTGAATCAAATTACGGTCCGGGGGTGGACTCGAAGGATGGGTTGGAGCCGGGTAACCGTCAGGAATCGTGACGCGTCGATCGAGGGCGGCCTGAAGGTCCCGTCGACTCTCCTTGGGAAACGTGACCAACAATTCATCCAACTCCCGTTCCTGAAAGAGTCGGATCAAGCCGGCCGCGGCACGGAGTGCGTTGCCTTCCAGCCCGCGAGTTGCTTCGAGCATCGCGGTCTGTTCGACGATGAGTGTTTCCAGACGGTTGGAAACCGCGCTGGAAAAGACACTTGAGACAAGTTGGCGCGGGTTTTGATCCAATTTCGAGGAAACGGATGCCGGGGAAAGAGTGTTTGTAGGACGGTCTTGGGCTCGATCGGCCGGCAAGTTTCTCGCGGGTGGTGGCGTCGACGGATCGTGGGGTTGCCCGTTTCGAAAAATAGCTAGTCCAAGGACTAGAAATACCGCGGCCCCGATTGTGATTCCATGCGATGATTTCATCAGCCTGAAATTTCAGGAATCTCACCATTCCTCACTGCGCAGCAAGGCGGATGTCAGGAGGCCAACTATAGTTTCGATTTGTGAGTCGACCCGACAGTCCGTGGACAACTACGTTGCGCGGAACGTCGACGTCGATATAGTCGGTGAGAGGGAATGAGGACTCTATGTCGCTACAATTCATTGGAAGAGGGCTAACCTTAAAGAGGATCCGTGCAGGCCATGGACCTCTATGTGGAAACGGTCCCGCTTCAGCCGTGACTGTATTGTGAATTGTAACTTTGAAATCTTCGAGCATATTGTAGGTATACTGCACGAGCACCCCATTCCCGTCGATAGTCGATTGGTCGCACCGGTAGCTTCGTCGATCAATGGTTTGAATCGGAAATGGGGTCTTGTCAATTATCCAACTTGTATCAGGTTGATACAGGCTTTTTTCGTAGAAATCCTGATGCACGACATTGTCGCGATAGTAGTGCCAGCGGGTGGAGTAATAAGTATTCCTATAGTATCCGTAACAATAAAGACGCCAATCCTCGAGATAGACGGAGTCCATGTAGCTGATAGATCCGGTAACCTTCATGTAGCCCACCATGGCGAGATCGTATGCGGTGTACACCGCGCTTGCGATCTCCGAGAATCCGGAGTCCGCCCGTGTCGATTCAACTTGAGCTGTTAAAAAGAACCCTAACCCGCATCTCTCACTGGTCAGAGGCAGAGGTCGGCATGGCAAGTGCTAAGTAAGTGGCATGAAGGATGATGCAGATTCCAAGAACGAGACACCTGTCCTGACAGAGTGT
>CAIVQB010000116.1 GCA_903907925.1 uncultured Verrucomicrobiota bacterium | reverse complement strand
CGTGTTACACACCCTTGCGCCACTCCAACATCCGAATATTGCTACCCGAATGTTAGCGTTCGACTTGCATGTCTTATCCACGCCGCCAGCGTTCGTTCTGAGCCAGAATCAAACTCTCCGATTATAATTTAACGTCCAGACTTGCGTCTGGTTTTGCTGAGCAGCTTTTACACTGCAACAGCTGGGCTCTTCACTAATCGCACAACTAAGATTTCAATGAGCTTTCATCGCTGCCCTTTGCAGGACGAGACGACGATTTGCCTTGCGTCACCTCAAACCGAGTGACGCTCGGCAACAGCGTTCATTAAGAACGAGATCAATTTAGCCATTTGTCGGATCACTGCAATAGCTTTTTGAAAGAATCTTTCGAAATCGCCCGGCCCGGTCGCCGGATGCGCCCGTTCGGGTGGATCAGTCGCAGATGTAACCTGTTGATGTATAGTGTATTGAACCTCGTTGTGTTTTCCTGACGCTTTCGTCCGAGGATTTTGAAATTTGTTGGTGCTGGACCGTCGGGTTGCCGTTTTTTGCCCCCCCAACGAACCCTTTGCGAGGCAAACAACCTCTTTGGTCGATCTGAACCTCATTGATGAGGAAGAAAACGAGGCCGTACCGCCCGCAATGGGGCCTGTTTTCAGCGGGGTTCATTCCCTAGCGGACCGGCCGAAAAGTCCGTTTTCACCCCCCCCAGGCGACCCAATTCGCCTCTCCGCCGCCTATTCCGGGCGGAAGACCAGGGTCTGGAAATCACGAATGCCGCGCCGTTGAATGACGGCCACAAACCGCGAATGACTCCGGCCCAACACGGCTTCCACGTGCACCTCAAAGGTACTGCTCAAGGCCGTAAAACGGGACTGTGCGCCCAGTTGCCCGGCTCCGATCGGCCCTATGAGCCGCCCAATATCGGCATCGTTTCGAGCGGGTTCATCGTCCTCGGTGCCATCGATCCCGTCGGGACCGGACCGGGCCTGGATGATTTGCCGGGCGAGCGTCGAATCCCCTCGCAGAACCACTTCAAGAACGGCTTCCGGGGCGGTGTTGATGTTGATCCGGCCTGACGAGATGGCGCAGAAAATCTCAGAAAGCCCAACAATCTCGCCACTTTCATGAGCCGTCGGAACCCCGGTTCGACGCCCACCCGAGACGGACCCGCCAAAGAATTGGGCCGGCGTGACCCCTTTGACCTTCAAGAGTTCGTTGATGTCGTCGATTGGCCCATTTTTCGCCCGATACGGAGGATCAAGCCCCAGGTAGTAGTCGCTCTCGGCGCCGCCACCCGACGTGACGAAATCATCCGGATCCCGCCAATCGGTCAGCGCAGCGGCCAAAGATTCTCCGCTCGCCCCCCCCGCACCGGTCCGGTTCAACGCCGTCTCCAACTGCTTGGGATCCACCTGGTTGATGTTGATTTTACGCTCCAGATCCACGATGCGAATCGTCACGAAGCCCTCACCGACGGGCACCTGGTTGAGAGAAATCCCTTCGAGAGGGTTATCCGCCACATCCTGCACCCCCGGCCCACCCGCCCACCTCTGATTCAGCCCGGAAAAGGTCTGCTGCCCCGGGAGTCGCTGTTCCTGAACCATGAACCATTTGGCGAATTCGATGCCCGACAGCCCCAGCCAGTCGAGTTCACCCGATGCATCGGTTTGGAAGGCGAGGCGCGTTTCCACCTTCATCGAGTATGAAAAGGTGCCGACGACAACCGCCATCGCCATCACCACGAGAAGGACGATCACCAATGCGACACCACGCTGTTCGCGGGCCTCGGGGCGACGGTTTCCTGGAGTTCTGCGGTGACACCTCATGGTCGAGGGGGGGCTCCCGGTGGCGGCCCTTGCAGGCCCGGGACGACGGCACTGGAGGGGATGCGAACGACCCGGGTGATCCGCTGAACGGGCTGGCGCGTGGACTGTCCCGGCTCGCCGATTCCCAAGGTTACGCGGACCACCTGGGGAAGCCGATTGGTCGCCAGCCATTCGGGCACGTATTCACCGCGTTGAAGGTCCCAAAACTCCAACTGGAACACGCTGACGTCCCGGGCCAGCACGATGGGATGCGTATCGACATCCCCCTCCACCGGTGCCAGGAGCGAGTTCTGACGCAACACCAGATCGCCGCCGTTCTCCACCGTAAAGGTCACCCGGCGCAGGCGTTCGCCCTGAAAATAGCCGCTTCCCGGGAATCCATCGGACAGAATTGTCGCCAGACTTACCGCCGCGTTTCGGCCCGATGTGTCGGCGAGAAAGGTGTAGAGCGGCGCGTTGGCCTGGAACAATTGGGCACCCATGAACGCGGACTCCAACGATTGCGCGGCAATCCGCGCACGCTGGGCACGCGCCGTCAGCTTCATCGCCGCTCCGGTGCTCTGCATGATGATCCGCCAGGTCGAATACAACGAAAGCATCACCAAGCTGAACACCGCCATCGCCACCATCACCTCGATCAGGGTGAACCCGGCGCGATCTTCTGACCTTGAGCTGGAAGTCGGTCTCATCGGAACGGGCGTTGGATGGAATCAGGCCGGAACAGCAGAATGCTCATCCGGGACTCGGTGGCGGTGCGATCCGCGGCGGACCACACGAAGAAATCCACCCGGAACAGGCCGTTGGTCTGGACCTGATTGATTTCACGACGCCAGGCATATCCCGGATGAATGTCGCCAAAATCCCCGGTCTCGAACCCTTCCTCCAATCGGTTGGTGAGCGATAATTCCGCCGCCAGGCTGCTGGCATCGACATGGACCCGTTCCAATGCCCGTGCGGTCCGGATCCCGGTCGAACACATCAGCAGAATCCCCATCAGCGAGATCGCCAGCACGGCCCCGGCGACGACCACCTCGATCAGCGTGAAACCACCCCGCCTTTTCCCACCGCGAATCTGGCGACCACTCGTCGTCATGGCAGCGCCTCCAGTTCCACCATCCCGGTAACCAAGTCAGCCCGCAATCGCAGGATCTCCCGCCGCTGCCACTGCAATTCCGCCTCCATCGCGTCGCTGGTTCCGTTGGAGAAAAATCGCATCGCCGCCGCCTCGGTCGCCCCGGCCACCGCATTGCGCTGATTGATGATCAAAGTCCGAAACGCGACATCCTCGGGGAATTCCGCGTGAAACAACGAGGTTCCACCCCCGCCGGCCGGTGCCATTCCACCCGGACCGAACGGCGCCGGCACGACCGACACCTCGGTGGTCCGGTCATTGACGGTGACGAGAACATCCATCGGTTGTCCGGTGAGGACCGCCCGCGCCCGGGCCTGGCGGCACGCTTCCAGAAAATCATTCGCCGCCCTCACCACCGGAGCTTTTTTCGCCGAACGAAAGGCGGGAATGGCGACCATCATCATCAGCGCCCCAATCGCAATCGCCACCATCAGCTCGATGAGGGTGAATCCGGCGCGCGAGCGGCAGGCACTGGCGGCCTCAGACAGGCGCTCAAGGCTCATCTCTGGATGCTTTGCGTGATGGCGAACATGGCCGACATGACGCTCATCAACAGGAAGCCCACGATGACCGCGATGCCGACGATCATCAGCGGCTCGATGAGGTTGGTCATCGCCCGCAGGGCCAGATTCAATTCCCGGTCGTAGGTTTCGGCGACGTTTTCCAGGGAACCCGGAATATCCCCGGTTTCCTCGCCGATCTTGAGCAAATCGATCATCAACTGCGGAAACAGGCCGCTGCTGGCGAGCGGTTGGGCCAGGGTTTTACCATCGGTGACCCCATCCCGGGCCTTTGCGACCGCCTCGGCCACCACAACGTTGGAAACGATCTGTTCGGTGATCCGCAGGGCTTGCAGGACCGGGACGCCATTCCGCAGCAGCGTGCCCAGGGTGCGGGCGAACTGGCCGAACAGGTTCAATCGGACGACATGCCCAAAGATCGGGAGCCGCAGGATCAACTTGTCAACGCTGCGACGTCCCTCGGGTGAGGCGTGAAACCGCCGAAACACCAGCCCGATGACCGTGCCGAGAATCGGAAACAACCACCACCAACGGGTCAGAAAACGGCTGGAACTGATCAGTAAACGCGTCGTCGCCGGCAATTCCAGGCCCTGAATGCTCTCAAACAGGGTCATGAACTTGGGCAACATCGCCGTCATGAAGAAGACGACTAACGCCACACCCACGGCGCAGACCACCAACGGGTAAATCATCGCCGACTTGAACTTCGCCTGCACCTCGGCGAACCGCTCGAAATGCGTCGCCTGCCGGCGGAGCACCTCCTCCAGGGCCCCGCTTTGTTCGCCGGCCCGGACCATGTTGATCACGATGGGCGGAAAAACTTCGGACTGCTTGGCCATGGCATCCGACAGGGAACGTCCTTCGGTGACGTCCTGTCTCAATTGCTTCGCCACTTCGGACGGAATCCCGCGCGAGGTGAGACTGCTCATACTCTGCAGGGCCATCGTCAACGGCATGCCCGCCTTCAACAAATTGGCCAACTGCTGGGTGAACGTCGCCAGTTCCTGAAGTTTGGGACGCGGCCGGCGACGTTGAAACAGCTTGGCAAGTCCCGAACCCCCGGACGCCTGGGAGGCTGCGGCTCCTCCAGCCGTCCTCGAACCCGCCGGCGGGTTGCGCGTCCGGCTGGCGGGCCCCCCGCCTCCCTTTGCCGCTTCCACCCGGACGGGGATCAACCCCAGGCGTTCGATCTGCGCGACCGCCGCGGGGCGATCCGCGACGTCGACCACGCCTTCGGCCAGTTCACCGGACCGGCGACGTGCTTTATAGGAAAACTGGGGCATGACCGTTCCACGATGGATAACCGGAACGGGACAAAAGTTCCAGAATCCGCGCGCTACCAGCATCAGAACCCGCAGCTTGGGCTTCCCAGCCGGCCGCCGCCACGTCATCCTACGCCCGTGAAAAAGCTCGTTTTCGCCGCCCTTCTCGCGGTCATCGCCGCCGGTTGCAGCCCCAAATACGTGAACCTCACTGCTCGCCGCGTTCCGCGCGCGACTGAAAGCGTGTATCCATTCGAGGTCCAATGGGAGAATCCGCGGCGCAGCGCCGAAAAGGCCGAGGTGAAAGCCTACGTGGTGATCGACAACCAGACGTTCCCGATGACCCGCATTCCGAATACCGAGAACCGCTGGGAAGCCCGCATTCCCCTGCCGGCCGAAAAGTCCTTCATCCCGTACCGCTACAAGTTCGACTACGAATACCTCGGCAACACCGGCACGGTCCAATCGAGTGACCGGTCGCCGGAGTATTACATCATTGTTCCGAAGTCCTGATCCGGTGGCGCCGCCGACGCGACGCGACCGTCGGCGCGATGACCTGCGTCGTTTTCAATCCCACCGCTCACGGCGAACGAGCGGCGGCCTTTCAAAAGTCTCTCGCAACGCTCCACGGTGCGTTTGCGCTTTGCCCGACCACCGGTCCCGGCACCGCCACAGCATTGGCGAAACTAGCGGTCGAAAACGGCTGTACCACGCTTGTTGCCGCTGGCGGTGATGGAACGGTCAACGAGGTTCTCAATGGCCTGGCCACGTCACGGGACGGACTGAGTCAAACTCGATTCGCCGTCCTGCCGTTGGGCACGGTCAACGTTTTCGCCAAGGAACTCGGGATCCCGGCCGATTTTTCAGCCGCGTGGAAGTCGATCCAAGCCGGCCACGAACGGCGGATTGATCTTCCGTGGATCGAGTTTGGTCCCGCCGATTCGCGTCAACGCCGCTATTTCGTGCAGATGGCCGGCGCCGGACTGGATTCGCGCGCCCTGGGCCGGGTGAACCTGAACCTGAAACGGCGAACCGGTGTCGGTGCCTATATTTGGGCCGGTTTGCTCAGCCTGAAATCGCCGCGCCCGCAGGTGACCGTGGAAGCTGCTGGACGACGAATCACGGGTGAGTTTGTCGGCGTCGGCAATGGACGGTTTTACGGGGGCCGTTACCCGGTCTTCCCCGGGGCTCAACTCGACAGTGGGCACCTCGAAATCACCGTCGCGCCACGGATGAATCCCCTCACCCTCGGACGCCTGATGACCGCGTTGTGGAACGATCGACTGGTCGATTCGCCCGATGCCATTTGTTTTCGAGCGAAGGAAGGATTGATGACCGCGGAAGACGGCACGCCGTGGCAGGTGGAAGGCGAATTGGGTGGACCGCTGCCGGCCAGTTTTTCGCTACTCCCGAGCGCATTGCGCGTCGTGATTCCCGAACCCCGTTGATTCGGACGTTGTTGAGGCCTGCTTTCAACCCGGCGGCCACCGCAACGCGCGTCCGCCCAGAATGTGGCAATGCAGGTGCGGAACGGATTCGCCCCCGTCACGGCCGTTGTTGATCACCAGCCGGTATCCACCCTCCTCGAGTCCCACCTGGCGAGCAACCCGCGCCGCCTTCAGTAAGAGATGTCCAAGCAACGGCCCATCCTCCACCGCCGCCTCGGCGATCCGCGGGATCGGCCGTTTCGGCACCACCAGAATATGCGTCGGTGCCTGCGGATGAATGTCCCGGAACGCGAAGACCTGATCGTCCTCGTACACGATTTCCGCCGGAATCTGGCGGGCGATGAGTTTTTCGAAGAGCGTCATAGTGCAAAAGGGCCTACGGACAAGCCCACGAACGGCATCGAAACCAATCTAGGGGCGAAATCCGGATTCGCGAGCGAACGTGACCGAACTATCAAGGATTGCGAGGCTCGTCCTGCGCCGACCGCCAGCGTCCAATCAGATTCTCGCAGACATCACCGTATTTCCACAAAAAGCGACCGACGTAGATCGGACTCGGCCACCCTCGGAGTCGAAACTTGAGCGCTTCACCAACAAACCCCATCCGTGTCCGGGTACACTGTTGGATGTCGCACCAATCAATCACCATGGCCGGCAGGAAGAACCTGGACGACACCCCGCCGATACTCAGCCGCAATCCCTGGGCACTGACCGAGACATCGACGCATTGGCGATAGAATCCAAACAAGGAATGACCGAAATACATCGATGAACCGGAAAAAGTGCGCTCCACCTCAAGCGGAATATCAGGATACCGCCGTTGGAGCGGCTTCCAGCCACCAAACAAAATCAATGGAATGGCCATAGGGTGCGTCTCCGCTTGGGTAACCGGGCGCACCGGCCCGGACAACCTTCAACGAATGACCAGCGACGTGTTCACCGCGCCGGGCTCCTGACCGAACCAGCCCTGCAGCGATTCCAGAATCCACGACTGCATCCGGTCGCACGCCGGACACCAGTGCTTCCGGCCGACCAATTGCTTCACGCAGCCGCGCAATCCACGGAATTCCACCGCGCGCGGCTGCTCGGCAAGTTGATCCCGCAGCGTCTGACGCAGGCGGGTGAAGAATTCGAGCTCTCCCAGTTTCCCCGAGCCCGCCGCCAATTGGCGCAGATCCGCCACCCGGACGGCGTCGGCAATCCGCACCTCGGTCACTTCGGCAATAATCCCGAGACCGTTCAAAACCTTGGCCAGAGCCTGGGCAAACTCACCCACGGTGATGGATTTCCGGCCCAATTCCTCCTGAAAATAGTGCAGAACGCCCATCGCGGCGTTGTGCAGGATTTCCTGATCAATCATACCCACGGCACCGCCCACGAATTCCAGGGTCAGGTCCTCGGCCGAGAACGGAATGCTTCCGCCGCCGGGTTGCTGGATCATCAAACAGTCCTCGCGCAATTGGATCATGGTTTGTCCGGGGTTGGGGGTTCTTCGTAGCCGTCGGGTAACAACGCCATCTGGCGCTTGTCCGATGGCGGCAACGTGGCGAGCCGGTGAATTTCTTCCACAAATTCACCGACCTCCTGAAATTCACGATAGATGCTGGCGAACCGGACGTAAGCGACAGCATCGAGAGCCCGCAGTTCGCGCATCACCCGCTCGCCGACTTCCTTGGTCGGCACTTCGCGGTCAAATTTGTCGGTGATTTCGTCGACGATCCGTTCGGAGGCATCGGCCAGTGCTGGCTCGGAAACTGGACGCTTCTGGCACGACCGCTTGAGGCTCGCGACCAGTTTCTCCTTCGAAAACAACTCCCGCCGACCGTCCCGCTTCACCACGAACAATTCCTCGTGCTCAATCTCCTCATAGGTCGTGAACCGATGGGAGCAGGATAAACATTCGCGTCGACGCCGGATCACCGACCCCTCCTTGGAGGCGCGCGAATCAATGACCTTGTCGTCCTGGCCGCCGCACTTCGGACACCGCATAATTTTGGGACACAACACAACCGGCTGCGTCTCGCCATCCACTAGCCCACAATATCTAGTGGCGTCAAAGGCTTTCCCTGAAAACTTGTTCGCAACGGAGAATCCGGAACGACGGAGTTGAAACAGCTCTCACGGAGAGTATCGCCGTCGAACGCCACCGCACGTCGTCCCCCCACCACCATTCGGAATGGAGGGGAGGGTGCCCGGAGGGCGGGAGAGGCGGTGCGACCCGGCGAATCACCCCCATCCACAGACAATTTCCGATCCCCGATTGACCACAGCGATGCGGCTCCGAGCCTGACAACTTCCGCCGACGGCGTAGACTCGCCCGGTCATGACCGACGCTGCCTTGCTGGAACTCCGATCCGTTTCCAAGAGTTACCCCGGCCCCACCCCAGTGCCGGTCCTTCGGGAAGCGTCGCTAAACGTCACCCGCTCGGAATCGTTGGCCATCGTCGGCCCCAGCGGCTCGGGCAAGAGCACCCTGCTGAATCTCTTGGGCACCCTCGACACCCCGGATTCCGGAAGTGTGTGGTTCGAAGAACGCGATCTGACCGGCCTTTCGGCGAAGGAACTGGCCGTTTTGCGCAATCACCGGATCGGGTTCGTCTTCCAAAATCATCATTTGCTCCCGCAATGCACCGTTTTGGAAAACGTGCTCATTCCAACGCTGGCCGGAGCCGGCCGGTCTCCCAAGGAAGCCGAACACCGCGCCCGGCAATTGCTCGACCGGGTCGGCCTTGGCCATCGGATCGATCATACCCCGGGCCGACTCAGCGGCGGTGAACGTCAACGCACGGCCGTCGTTCGAGCCCTGATCAACGAACCCGCTCTCCTGCTGGCCGATGAACCCACCGGCGCGCTCGATCGCGTCAGCGCGGGCGAGATCACCAAGTTGCTGGTGGAATTGAACCGAACCGACGGGTTAACGCTGATCGTGGTGACTCACAGTGCCGAACTGGCAGGGCTGATGGGTCGCAGCGTGGAATTGTGCGACGGGAAACTCGCGCCGTTGGACTCCAAAACCGTCCGGGCTTGAACTGCGGTTGAATCAGGAATCTTCACCGCCATGACCCTTCGCACCCTCGCCCGCAGTTCGCTGCGTTACTATTTCCGGAGCCATCTCGGAGTTTTGGCCGGTGCCGCGCTGGCGGCGGCGGTCCTGATCGGAGCCCTGGCAGTGGGGGATTCGGTGCAGGAGAGTTTGAAGCGGCAGGCATGGCAACGTATCGGCGCATTCACAGGAGCAGTTCGAGGTGGCGACCGATTTTTTCGACAGGAATTCCTGGAAGGGCCGGGAAGCCAAACTTTTCGAACCACTCCCGTCCTCGAGTTGACCGCAACCATCGCCCGCCAGGACGGAACAGCTCGCGCCAACAGCATTCGGGTTTTCGGGGTGCGACCGACGTTTCGGCGTCTGCTGAAACTCCCATTTGACGGAGAGACCAAATCGGAACGGGAACGCGAAACTGGAAGACTCGTGATCGACTGGACTCGATCCGATACTGAATGGAGTGCTACCGCCGGGTCGGTTTTCTTCAACCGCGCGCTCGCGGACCGACTCCACGCGGTTCCGGGAGATGAGATCGTCATTCGAATCCACAAGCCCAGTGCGCTTTCGCGGGACGCCGTGATCACGCCCCGTGATGACCAGTCGGTGGCCCTGAGACTGAAGGTGGACTCGATTCTCCGGGATCAGGCGGGAAATGTGGATTTCAGCGCGAATCAAACGGCACCCCTGAATGCCTTCGTCAATTTTGACGAACTCGCCCGGGCAGCGGGCGTGGACCATCGCGCAAACCTCCTCCTCTACGCAGAAAATGGACGCTTGGCGCGAATGCCCCGGTTTGGGGTGATGCCCACAATCAATTGGTTGTTCAAACAGGTGGCGAGATTACCCCCGAACCTCTCGGTTCCAATTAACCGCTTTCTGAGTCCATTAAGAGGGGACAACAACGTTGGAATTCCGGTCCTCCTGTCTCCAGCGGCTCCGCAAATCCATGACGCCAACGAGATCCTTGCTGAAAACTGGTCCCTCGACGACGCCGAGCTCGCGGTCCGCTCGATTCAACTCGCACCCAAACTCACCGGCGGCGAACCCGCGCCCGCCTTCACCGAGCTTTCCACCCGTCGCATCTTCCTCGAACCCCCCGTCGTCCGCGCCGCACTCACGAACCCGGCCGTTGGCGTCCCGACTACATCACCCACGCCAATCCTGACCTACCTTGTCAACGCACTCACCCGCGGCGATCAACTCGCGCCGTACTCCATGGTCACTGCCGCCGGCGCGCCTTACACCCCTGCCGATCTCCGCGACGACGAAATCGTGATCAACGACTGGCTCGCCGCTGATCTCAAGGTGCAGCCGGGTGACCCGATCGCCGTGACCTACTATCGCGTCGACGCCGGCACCCAACTCGTCGAGCGCACCAACACCTTCCGCGTCCATTCCATCGTCCCCATGCGTGGCCTGCACGCCGACCGTTCGCTCATGCCGGAATTCCCCGGACTCACCAAGGCCGAGAGCACCCGCGACTGGGATGCTGGCTTCGACATGGTGCATCCGATCCGCGACAAGGATGAGGCCTATTGGAAGCAATGGCGCGGCACGCCCAAGGCCTTCATCACCCTGGCGGCGGGAAAATCGATGTGGGCCAATCGCTTCGGCGACCTCACCGCGATTCGCTGGATTGCCGGCACGAACGATCCCACCCTGATGCGCGATTCGATCGCCGGCAAAATCCGGTCCAACGTGAATCCCGCGGAAGTCGGACTCCAATTCACCGACGTGCGAACCCCTGCCCTCGCCGCGGCGGAAAGCGGCACCGGAAAGGAATTCGGTGGACTGATGATCGGCTTCAGCTTCTTCCTGATCGTCTCGGCGTTGCTGCTGACGGCGATGCTGTTCAGTTTTTCGCTGGAACAACGGGCGGTAGAAACCGGAACTCTGCTCGCCCTGGGCTGGCAGCCAAAACAGGTGCGACGGCTGTTGCTCAGGGAAGGCGTGATGCTCGCCACAATCGGCAGCGTCATCGGTGCGATCGGTGGCATTTACTACGCGAAGGGCGTTCTTTGGGGACTTTCCACGCTGTGGCGGGATGCGGTGGCCGGGGCCGGACTCGAATTCCATCTGACCACCACCACCCTGATCACCGGCATCCTCGGCAGTTTGCTGGTGGCGACAATCACCTTGGCCATGACGTTGCGGCGTCAGACGAACCGGCCGGCTCGGGAACTCCTAAACGAAGGCGCAAACGAAACCCTCTGGGTGGATCCCGCAAAACGTTCGCGCTGGCCACGCCGGATCGCGATCGTTCTCGGAATTGCGGCGATCGGCATGGCCGGAGGTGCATTGGCCACTCACAACAACGATCCCGAATCGTTCTTCAGCGCCGGCGCATTGCTGTTGATCGCCGGGATTCTGGGCGTGCGCGAGTGGCTGCAGGCCGCGGTGGGAACGACTTCCGTTGCGCCCACGCTGACTTCGCTCGCTCTGCGCGGAATGACCCGTCGAACGCGGCGTTCCCTGGCCACCGTTTCCCTGTTGGCGAGCGCCGCCTTCCTGATCATCGCCGTGGCGGCGAACCGTCTCGATGCCCATCGCGATGCGACTCAGCGCGGTTCCGGTACCGGTGGATTCGCGTTGTGGGCGGAGAGCTCGCTGCCGGTGGTTCAGGATCTGAACACCCGCAAAGGACAGGAATTCTACGGCCTGGATCCGAAATCAATGAAGGGCGTCTCGGTCGTTCCTTTGCGCGTGCGTGACGGCGATGACGCCAGTTGCCTAAACTTGAATCGCGCCCAACGTCCGCGCCTGCTCGGCGTGAAACCCGAACTCCTCGCGCAGCGCGGTGCCTTCACCTTCACCGGTCTCGCAGATGGCATCACCGTCACCAATGGCTGGTTCGCGTTGACCACCGCGCACTCAACGAATTCAGGCGGGGTGGACATCATTCCCGGGATTGCCGACGCCAACTCGATTCAATGGGCCCTCGGCAAGCAACTGGGCGACACACTCGACTACGTGGACGAACGCGGGCGGCCGTTCAAAGTGCGGTTGGTCGGCGCGGTGGCCAACTCGATCCTTCAAGGCAGCGTGATCGTTTCGGAAAACGACTTTGTCCGCCGGTTTGCCAACGAAGGCGGGCATCGGGCCTTCCTGGTCGACGCACCGGTCGATGGGGCAGAATCGCTCGCAGCACAATTGACCCGCGCGCTTCAGGACAACGGTCTCGAAGTGATCTCTGCAGCCCGCCGACTCGACACTTTCAACGCGGTGCAGAACACCTATCTCAATACCTTCCAAATTCTGGGCGGCCTCGGATTGCTGCTGGGCAGCGTGGGATTGGGTGTCGTCGTTTCGCGCAATGTCTTCGAACGCCGGGGTGAGTTGGCGGTCCTGCAGGCCATCGGATTCGGCCGACCTCAATTGCGACGCTTTGTCCTCACCGAACACGCCGCGCTGCTCTTCCTGGGATTGGCAGTCGGAACAGGTGCCGCAGTGCTGGCCGTGCTACCTGCCATCGTGATTCCTGGAAGCCAACTCCCATGGGGATCGCTGGCGTTGACCCTTCTGGCTGTCTTGGCGAACGGCCTACTCTGGACCTGGCTGGCGACCCGACGCGCCCTCCGAAAACCGCTGCTCGATTCCCTGAGGGCGCTATGATCAACACCATGGAGTGCGGCGGGAAGCAAAGCGCCACGCCGCTATCGATACCACAACCACGGCACAAATTTGGATCCACACCCGCCCCAATTCCCAACCGGGGTCGGCAAACCCACCAGCGGTTTCCACAACTACTCGGGCCCACAGCGGTGTCGCCGCTCCGCTCTGCCACCGCACTCCATAGGTTCTAATTCCCCCTCCCCATGCGCTTCACCATTTGCAGTGAGATTTTCAAGGAATGGCCCCTGCCCCGCGCCTTTGCGTACGCGCGACAGGCCGGGTACGAGGCCATGGAAATCGCACCGTTCACCCTCGCCAAGCTGGTGACCGACATCAGCGCCGAGCGCCGCCGGGAAATCCGGCAGCAGGCGGCCGATGCGGGCATCGCCATCTCGGGAATTCACTGGGTCCTGGCCTACACCGACGGCATGCACGTGAATCATCCGGATGCGGCCTGGCGCGATCGGGCGCGGGACTATCTCGCCGCGGCGGTGGAGTTTTGCGCGGACATCGGCGGCACTCACATGATCTTCGGCTCTCCGCAACGCCGCGAAATCCTTCCCGGCGTGACGCTCGAACAGGCTAAAGACTGGACGGTGGAAACCTTCCGTCCCGCGACGCGGGTTGCCGAGACCCGCGGCATCACCATCTGCCTCGAACCTCTTTCGCCCGCGGAGACCAATTTCCTCATCACCGCCGCCGATACCCTCGCCCTGGCGCGCCGGATGGAGTCACCTGCCTTCAAGATCATGCTCGATGTGAAGGCCATGTTGTCGGAATCGACGCCGCTGCCGGACATCATCCGCGCCTCACGCGGCGAGTTCGCCTATTTCCACGCCAACGATCGCAATTTGAAGGGCCCCGGATTCGGCGAGGTCGATTTCAAACCCATCGCCGCCACGCTGAAGGAAGTCGGCTACAACGGACACGTCTCGGTCGAGGTGTTCAACTTCGATGAAGGTCCCGAAATCATCGCCACGAAGAGTCGGGAGACACTACGGGCGGCGTTTGGGGAGTAGGTTGGAGAAGTCAATCGGTGCGACGGAGAGTAAGAGTAGGATTACGATTAAGAAGAAGTCGGCGATCGTTCCAATCTTCACCCCAAAATTCTTACTCTTAATCCCAATCTTAATCGCAATCCCACAGGCACCAAACCCAGTGGTTTTGCGGGCTAAGCGCCCGATACAATTCACCCATGGGTTCGATCCACGAATGAATGGCGCGGTCAGAAAACCATGGAACGAACCTTCAGCCCTCCGTCGGTTTTTCGGGCCTTTTCCCTGGGCGCTGCCCAAGGCTGGTATGGAACGCGCCGTTGGCGCTGAGACCTTGCCTCCTCACCTCTTCAACCCCTTTTACTTTTCAACCCTTTGTCCCGTCACCCATCCCTTTTTCATTTTCCCTTTTCACTTTTTCCTTAGAACCCGTCCGCGGAGCACACCGCAAACGGCTTGCATCCGGTCACGGCGCGGCTGGTAATCCGCCCCGTGCCACGCGACACCAAAGCTTCATCAGGAGAACCCCCGCGCCGGACCGGTGATCTCACCGGACTGGTCATCCTCGGGTGTTCGGTGGTCCTGCTGCTGGCCCTGGTCTCCTATGACCGGAACGATCTCTCCCAATTCTCCCAACCCCCCAACGATCCACCCCACAACTGGCTGGGACGCGCCGGTGCATTGGGAGCGGGCGAGCTGACTTTTCTGGTGGGGGCAGGTTCGTTCGTGTTGATCGCGCTCGGAATTGGATTCGGTCTCGCCCGATTCGTGCCGGCCCTCGGCTACCTGCGACGCGGCTGGCGGGCTCCCGCAGCGTCGGTCGGGCTTCTGGTCGCCTGCCTCGGCGTGTTCGATTTGCTCAAGGTCCAGGGCGTCCAATTGGGCACCGCCGGCAACGCCTCAAGCCCGGGTGGAATCCTCGGTGAAGGTCTGAACTACTGGGCCACCTGGTGCCTGAACCGGACCGGTGCCGCGTTGTTCTACAGCCTCCTGTACGCGGTCAGTCTCGTGTTCCTGACTGATTTTCATGTCGTGACGTGGATTCGAAAACTGATCCCGCGGCGTTCGGCCACTCCGGGTTCGCCGGTGACCGCCCCGCTTCGTGGCG
Organism: uncultured Verrucomicrobiota bacterium; assembly: GCA_903907925.1. Taxonomy (GTDB): domain Bacteria; phylum Verrucomicrobiota; class Verrucomicrobiia; order Limisphaerales; family UBA9464; genus CAIVQB01. Next base: position 36,345 of record CAIVQB010000116.1, on the reverse strand, counting down.
TTCCGGACGCCCAAAAACGGGACGGCACCGCCGCCCCACGCCGGTCAAAGAAGGAGGACGCTTCGCTCGCACCCACGTCGGCGGCCGGTGCTGTCGCCGAGTCGGCGCTGGCGGCCACTGCTGTCGGTTCGGAACCTGGTCCCAACCTCGGCGCCGATTTGAAGCCGGTTCCCGAGCCCAGGTTTCAGGACAACAGCATGTCGGGGTCACGCTCGGATCCGTCCAAGGCAATCCTCGGGGAAGGCGAAACCATTCCGGCTGCGGAGATCGCACCGCCGTCCATCACCGAATCCATCCTGGGCCGTAATTCCGCGCTCCGCGGCGGGAAAACCGTCCACGGCGAACCGCCCGCTCCGGGTCCGGGTTCCGCGAACACGCCACCGACTGAATCGGGTGACCCCGCCGCAACCGACAACAGCCCGTTTGACGAACCTCCCAATTCCACCGCCGCCCCACTCGCGGCGGTCACCCGGGGACGGATGCAGGTTCGAAAGCCCAAGCCCATAACCGTCGCGGCCACACCGTTGATCGGCAATTACCAGCTCCCCTCGCTCGATTTGCTGCACCTGCCGGATCTCACCGTCAAATCCACCGAGACCAAGGAGGAGTTGATGGCCAATTCCCGGTTGATGGTCCAGACGCTCGCGCAATTCGGCATCGAAGTCGCGCCCGGCGACATCACCCGCGGCCCGACCATCACCCGCTACGAACTTCATCCCGCGCCCGGGGTCAAACTCGAGAAGATCGCCGCCCTCACCAACAACATCGCCGCCGCGTTGAAGGCCGAACGGCTCAACGTGCTCGCGCCCATCCCCGGAAAATCCTCGGTGGGCGTCGAGGTGCCGAACGCGGTGAAGACGAAGGTGATCATGCGGGATCTTCTGGAATCTCCGGAATGGCGCAATTACAAGGGCCGCATCCCGCTGGCGCTCGGCAAGGATGTCTACGGCCAGCCGATCATCGCCGATCTGGCGGAGATGCCCCACGTGTTGATCGCCGGCAGCACCGGCTCGGGAAAATCAGTCTGCATCAACACCATCATCGCCTCGCTGCTGTTCAAGTTCAGCCCGGACCAGCTCCGGTTCGTGATGATCGATCCCAAGGTGGTCGAACTGCAGCAGTACAACGCGCTACCCCACCTCGTCGTGCCGGTGGTCACCGATCCCAAGAAGGTGATCCTCGCCCTGCGCTGGGTGGTGAATGAAATGGAGAAGCGGTACCAGATCTTTGCCAAGGTCGGTGTCCGCAACATCAAAGCCTTCAACGATCGTCCCAAGGACAAGCCCCTGCCGCCGAAGGAACCCGAGCTGCCACTGATGGCCAAGAAGGAAAAGCTCGAGCCCGGCGCTGAAGGGTTTGCCGTCGAGGTGGACGAACAAATCGTCGTGCCGCGGGACGAGGACATCGTCATTCCCGACAAGCTTTCCTACATCGTCGTGATCATCGACGAGCTCGCCGACCTCATGCTGGTCGCTCCGGCCGATGTCGAAATGGCGATCGCACGCATCACCCAGATGGCCCGCGCCGCCGGCATTCATTGCATCGTCGCCACCCAGCGGCCGTCGGTCGACGTCATCACCGGCGTCATCAAGGCCAACATCCCGGCACGTATCGCCTTCCAGGTGGCGGCCAAGGTGGATTCACGCACCATTCTCGACCAGATGGGCGCCGACAAACTGCTCGGCAAGGGCGACATGCTCTACTTACCCCCCGGCAGTGCGCGCCTCACCCGTGCCCAAGGCGCGCTCATCACCGATCTGGAAATTCAGCAAGTGGTCGATCACATCGCCAAGCAGGGCAAACCGAGCTACGAGGTCGAGATTCATCAGGCCCTGCAAAAGGCGCCCAGTTCGATGGGATCGATGCCGCTCGATCCCGACGACGCGACCAGCAGCGAGGACGAGGATCTTTTGCAGAAATGCATGGAGATCATCCGTACGGAAAAGAAGGCGAGCGTCTCACTGCTGCAACGCCGTTTGAAACTCGGCTACGGCCGCGCGTCACGATTGATGGATGAACTGGAAGACCGCGGCGTGGTCGGCCCCAGCAAGGGTGCCGAACCCCGCGACATCCTGGTCGACCTCGACGGCCAGGGCTACGACGGCAGCGGGCAGAGCATGGTGTGAGTGGCGAAAGGTCACACGGTTGAGGCCATGATCACTCTTCATCCCCGGTTTTTGAGCAAGAACGGCAAGCGCGAGTTCGTCGTGCTGCCGTCCGAGGAATTCTCCGCACTCCAGGAAGCACTGGCGGATGCCGAGGATCTTCGGGAACTGCGCGCCGCAAAGCCGTCGGAGGTCGATGCGCCAACCCTTTCGCTTCACGACGTCAAGGCGCGGTTTGGCGGGGAGTAAACCGGTGGCGGAAATGGAGTTTTCCGGAGTCCCGCGTTCACGCGGTTCCCGGACCGCGTGAACGGGGGACTCCGAACGTAGGGACTCCGAATTCAGCGCCCCTGCCAGGTCTCGGGATGCGGCTGGTGATCGTAGTTCCAGCGACTGCGGACCGCCGGGTTTGTGGTTCGCAGGGTCGAAAGACTCAGGTACTCCACATGTCCGTCGGAAAAACTCCAGTTGCCACCAGTCCGATGGGAATATTGCCACGACGCTGACGGCACCCCCCATGAGATATCGAAAAGGGACACCATGTCTGCCGGCGAGACCAGCGTCGTCTCGGACCGCGCTTCCAGCCCGAGGTCTTCGTACTGACCGTCCCTCATGATCTGCCCGGTGCCGTCGTGATTGTAGGCGTAGCTGGTGCGGGGACTGATGACGCCGTCCGAGACTGCGATCGGCAAAAGGACGGGGAATTTGTCGGCGGGACAGTGCATCAAGGGATTGGTCCATCCCGCCTGGGTGTAGGGCTGGATCAGGGTCAGCCAGAAATCAAAGTGGTTTGTCCACGGAAACCCTCCCACGAAGTACGGGGGAAATCTGTGGTTGTCGTTCACGTACATCAGCAGGCCCAAATCGATTTGACGGAGGTTGCCCTGGCACTTCGCGACCAGCGCCTTCGAACGGGCCGTTGCCAACGCAGGAAGCAGCAATCCAGCAAGAATCGCGATGATTGCGACGACAACCAACAACTCCACGAGCGTGAACGCGACCGGCGGTGGACTCGTCTTGAAGGCAGACTTACTCTGGAAAGAAGACGTCGGTGAATTCACACGAAGGCCGGAGGACTGTATGAGTCATACAGAACAGCGCTTCGTTGGGAAAGCCCGATTTTGTGGCCTCGATGAATCAGGCCGTTGCCGGGCCGAATCCGAGGGCGGTCTTGATCCAGGTCAGGGCGGCACGCAGGCCAATATCGCGAACCCCACCAGCGTCGCAGGCGGAGACCAGCACCGTCTCGCCGCCCTTGAAACGCGGTGGGAAATTCAGAACGCAGGACGTGGAATCCCCTTCGATCCGGAGTAATTCCGGATGCAGCAGGCCGCGGCCGATTTCATGCCGTCCGGAAGCGATCGGGGTCGTCCGCTCGGCCAGCACAAGAAACCGGCGATGCTTGAAGATCAGTCCGCCGCCGTCTTGGCGGGCCACCGTGCCGTAAGTCCGCACCGGAATGCTGTTGAGGCCGGATCCTGAAAACGCCCAGTTCAAACGCGAATCCGGTGTGAACCGGCGATGACGGAAGGTCAGCAAATCCCAGGCGAACACATGTCCGAACACCGCCAACCGGAACGCCCAACCCGACAGGACAATGCAGACCACAGCGATGATGCCGGCCCAAACCGCGCCGAGGGTCGGACTGATCCAATGCGTGCCCACAACGCTCGCGAGGAGCCCTGCCCGGAATGATTTCAGGGCCGCGTCGACGGTGGAAAACGGGCTGATGAGGATCAGGACGTGGATGGTATGGGACACCACCCAGACCGACGCATAGACCATTAGCGCGATCGGAACCATGAGCAGATTGCCCAGCCACGAAAAATCCATTGCAGCCAGCGGGAACGACGTTTCACCGGGAAACAGAGACGCCCCGTCGGGATGGATCGATTTGAAGACTTCCATCGCCATCGGAACCACCGCCCCGGTGGCTATCAGGCCGCTGGCCTTGTTTTCAAACAATTCGAGGACGTCCAACGGCTTCTTCAGGGACGTGGGAAGAATGGTTCCGGCCGCATCTTTCGCCATGCAAACGCCGACCAACAACAGCGCCGGGATCCAGAACCACGGTTGGGCGTACCAGGCCAGCGATGCTCTCTTGTCGGCGGGAGCATGAAAATATCGGTAGGCTCCGACGCCACCCACGCCCACCAGCGGCGAGATGGCGATGCCAGTGATTTGGGAGAGGGTGCTGGCGGCATCGAGCCCGGGAGTTCCCCCACCGACCGCATTGACCGCAGGAGGTTGGGCAGCGCTTGCGGTCGGAATCACCGATCCCAGGGAGAGGAGAAAAAGAAGTCCGACGGTGGCCGCCAGACGAAATTGCCGTTTCATCACCGGCCGACGGTGCCGTCACCTCAATCCGTCTGGAAGTGGAAAACCGCGGAGAGAGTCCAATCCTTCGTGCCCCCTGCGATCCGGGCGACCTATGGAGTGCGGCGGGAAGCGTAGCGCCACGCCGCTGTGCAACCGGTAGCGCGGAAACCGACTTCCGAAGTCTCATCGGATCAACGGGCGTCCTGTACACCGGCATTGCACCACACCCGGGTTGAACTGCGTGCGGCGGAGCCGCCGCTTTGCCGGACGGGCGCGGACTTCAGCCAAGCGTCGTGAATGGATCCGCGGCTTGCAGGCGAAGTCCCGCTCCACAGCGGTGTCGGCGCTTCGCTCTGCCCCCGCACTCCACAGGGCCGGCTATTTTTCCTGCGGATAGACCAGGACGCGGTCGTGGACGATGAGGATCAGGTCGTTCTTACCGTCGCCCGTCACATCGGCCACCACTGCTTCGCGCGGCTCGGCGATTTCATTGCGGCGATTCCGGAAGGTCCGTTCCTCGAAGACCGGCCAGCGATTGGCCGGCACCAGTTTGTGCGGGGGTTCCACCGTAACCAAGTCGATGTACGAGCGGCCGGTCTCCAAAAACACCAGATCCTTCCGGCCATCGCCGTTCAGGTCGCCGGTGGTCACATCGTGCAAAAACCCATCGCGGATCGGAGTCTCGTAGCCATCCAATTCGGAAAGATCCCAAACATCGCCCTCCAATCGTTTCCACGCGACCGCATTGGCGCCATTGAAACCAATCGCGTTGGGCACCTTTCCGTCGAGGGCGACCGGAACCAGACTTTGGAAATCGGTGACCGGCAGGGTCGAACTCTTCCCCGCCTTCCACACACCGCTCGCGTCACGGGTGCAGACGGTCAGCGCCTTGCGGTCGGCATCGAGCAGGAACAACACCGGCGTCTTCTGTCCGGGCGGTGTCAGGGCCACCGCTCCCACGATGCGGGAGCTGCTGGAGGCGCCGTTGATCTGATCGCGAACGGTGAAGCCCCAAACCGGTTTGTCGCCGCCATCGGTGGTCAGGACCACGGCGCGCAGGAAGTTTTTCTGGGCGAGCAGCAATTCCGGTCGACCGTCGCCATCCACGTCAGCGGTGGAAAGCCACGGGGCATCGGCAGTGCCGCCCGGCGGGGTAACATCCGCCTCAATGAAGAGAGCGCCATCCTTCGGCTCCTTTTGCTGAACCAGGATTTTGATCTTCTCGTACGGAGTCAAAATCACCAGGTCCGGCAACCCGTCCTGATTGGCGTCGTGAAGGGTCATCGAGGTCGGGTTGCCCTTGAAGGTGTCCGACAGCTTTTGGATCACCGTCTTGCCATCGGCAGTCCGCAACACCAGTTCACGCACCGTGGTCGTCTCGTCCTTGCCATCCTTGCCGGTTTTCTTGTCCTCGCGTTCGACGATCACGGCGAGCGACGGAAGAGCTCCGGGTTTGACGGTGCCCACTGCAAACACCAGCGGGCGGCCATTCAACTGGATGGCTTTCGGAAACGGCAGGCGCCCGTTGCTGTCGAGGGACGCCACACCGACCTGCTTCTCATCGGAGCTCAACAGGAACACCTCCGCCGTGCCGTCGCCGTTCCAATCCAACACCGCGAGGTCCGTCACCCCGGTGAACGTCGGAAACATTTGGGGCCGGGCGAATCCACCGCCGGCCTCCTGATAATACACCGCCAACTGGCCGCCATCGGGATCGGCGACCAACAGGTCAACCCGGCCGTCGCCATTGATGTCGGCCCAGGTCAGGCCACGGCGCGACCGATCACTTTTCAGCAATGGCAGGACGGCAAACTGGCCGTCCTTCAATCCGCCCCCGAACTCCTCGGCGGGCTGGCGGATGATGTTGGAAATGGCGGCGCGTCCGGATTTGGCGGCGATGGTGACGATCTCGGTTTTGTGGTCGCCATCAAGATCCTCCGCCCAATAGCTGCGCACCGGGGCGAGCGGCAGGTGGATCTCAGGTCCGAACTGGCCGGGAGCGGTCTGGAGCCGGAACCGGAACGGGGTCGCGTTGTCCCAATTCACCAGCAGCAAATCGTCCCGATTGTCGCCGTCGAGATCCAGGACCTGCACCGCCTTGACCACGCCGGAGTACGGATAGCGTTCCGGTTCTCCGAGTGTTCCGTCAGGCCGCGACATCAGGATGTAGAGATGTTTTTCGGCGAGCAGCAGCAGGTCGGGGCGGCCGTCGGAATTGACGTCGCCGGTGGTGAGGGCGTTGAAGTCGGACAACCCGTCGTCGAGCGTCCAGCGCTTCGGCGGGGCCCATCCGTTGGTTCCGAGATTGAACTGAACCACCAGTTCCTTCGGGTCGCCGTAATAGGCGAGATCCGGCCGATGATCACCGTTGAGATCGGCCACCACGAGCGAGGTGATCCGCTTTTCCGAGGCGAGCGATTCCACGCGAAACCGGGCGTCCGGGGGCAATTCGTTGATGTCGCGACGGCCGACCTTGGACGCGGTGACCGGGGCGTTGGTTTTTCCGGTGCGATTGTAGAGTACGTTGATCTTCGAGCGGCTGTTGTTGACGACGATGATGTCGTTCAACCCATCGCCATCGATGTCGGCCACGTGCAGGAATCCGATGCCGTAATCGAGCGGGAAGACCTCCGGCCCCCCGAACCCAAAGCGGTTGGTCGATTCGGCGCGCAGGCGGGCGGGGACGGCCAACAGGCTGACAAGGGCCAGCCGCACGAACAAACGAAGCATGCCCCCATGGTGGCCGAAGCCGGCACGAGGGCAAGCCCCGGGGTGGGGTGGTGAACTGGGGGGGGACAGCAGGAAAACGGGAGGACGGGAAAGCGAGTGAACAATGGAGGGGCAACCACACAACCCACTCAACCCGAGCGGGCTCACTCCCGAATGAAAACCCGGCTCCCCAGGCGCACCGCGACCCAGGCCATCGGGAGGTAGGCGACCCCCAAGTCCAGCACCACGAACCACGCCGGCGCAGGGATCATGAATGCCGCGGAGATACCCCCGACGAGGAAAAGGACGCCGATTCCATACGCAAACCCGGCACGCCCCTGCACCGCGATCCGGTAGGCTACCAACGCCCCGACCAGAGTCCCCAGCGCATGCGCGAGGAATGGGAAGATGAAGTGCTGCGACCGCAGCAGATGGATCGAGGCACTCAAGCCCGCGGTCGTCGTCATATCCACCCCCGGTGGCGGCGGAATGATCCGCGGCCCAACAATCACCAGCGTCATGTTCACGATTCCACCAATGAACGCGCCCAGTACCACCGCCAGAACACCTCTCAGAATGGTTTTCATGGATTCAGTGTTGGAGTTCCGCGGGTACGCGGTTCACGCGGCTCTCCGACCGCATACCCGCGGGACTCCGGGCCGGGATCACCGGGTGAATTCATGTCAGGATCCGAACCAACCAACAACCCACAGCCCGCAAGTTTCACGAACTGAAACGTCACCCAGTTTCCCACCTCCACTCAAGGACCACTGCGCCCGTTTTCATGTTTTTCCGCAGTCCCGTTTTCCGTCCCTCCTGCCTTCATGCTTTCCAGATTTGAATCCGGCAGGCCGGCAGGATGCCGGCGCTCCCAAGGATTGAGCGGGGAGTTGACCCTCGCGTGGCGCGACGCGCAGTGGGTTTCCTCTCGTTTTCCCGTTTTCAGGTCTTCCCGTTTTCGATGGGTCGAGGTGTGAAGCGAGGGCACGCGCTACCACGCACTCGGCTCGGCAGGAGCCTCGACCCTACCGCGGAATCTCGCCCACTTGCCCACTCACTCACCCACTTCCCCCGCGCTACGGTCTCGCGGCGATCTGGCGTTCGAGTTGATCGAGCTTGCCCGAGGTGGACTTGGCGAGGATCCGTCCGCGGACTTCGATGTCGGAGCGGCCGATGGGATCCACCCCGGCATTCGAACGGCTGGTCAGGTAGCGGTCCAGTGTCTGGAAGCAGTCGGCCAGCAGCGGCACAAGATCCGGCGGTGCGTGGACGGCGAGATGTTGGATCTGGCTGGCCTTGCGGTGGAGGACATCCTTTTGAGCGGTGAACTCCCACGACCGGACAATTTCAGCGAGCGGTACGGCACGTCGGACGACCGGCCCGTTGGTGGCGGCGGTGACATCGGCGGTTTCCGACATGATCCAACGCAGCTCGGTGATGACCCGTTCCCGCGGCCATTGTTGCAATGGATCCCGGCTGAGCACCGACACCGTGGCCACGGCCCACCATTTCTCCACGTCCAGCAGCGTCTCAAACCGGCCGTTGCTGGAGCGGAGAAAGGCGGTCTGCCAGTTCAGATGCTGCGGGAGTTGCCGGAGGAATTCCAACGCATGGCGGCGTCCCGGATCGTCCTGCAGCCATTCCGAAACCAGCAGGGCGGCGTTGGCGCGGAAGAGGGTGAAGCGGTCCTGATCGGAAAGCTGGTCCATCGTCACCAGCGTGAGCGCGGTGAATCCCTCAGGGTCCCGTCCGGCGAGAGTCACCCGGACCGGCGCCAGCGGATCGCGTCGTCTTCCGGACCGGTTCACCAGTGTCTCGGCCTCGGGAATCAAGTCGCGTCCCAACTCATTGACCAACAGACAATCGAGACCCTCCGCGAACCACAACGGCGGCATTACACACAGAGTTCCGTTGTTCTCGCGATTGGCGAGATCGAGCAGCGTGACTTCCACCAGGGCCCGCACCAGCCGGCCCCATTCGATTTCATCCGGCAGTTCCATCTGGTACATCCAGCCGCCTGAAACCGGTTCCGGCACGATGTCCAGGCGCGCCTCCACGGCATGACGGCGGCGCAGGTGGAGGTGAACCTTGGAGCCGGCGCGATCCACCATCCCGAGCCGCACCGAGACCGATTGACGGACGCGTTCGCAGGTGACCGAGAGGAGATCCGGGCGGAGCAGGATGACCGAACCATCGCCCACGGGCCGGAACCGTCCGGGCGCGCCCTGCATGGCACCGGATGACTGCCCCTGATTCCCATGAATCACGAACTGTCCCGAACGGCTGACAGTCACCGGGGCGCGGAGCGGACCGGTTTCAAGAATCGTCGCGGCGCGAAGAACGGAAGCCCCGATGACAACGCAGGCGATCCACCACCCCACTCGGAACAAGTACGAACGCATGGCAGGAGGCAGGTGGGGGAAATCGCCGGCGAGTGGCCGATCAGGGTTTCTTCGGAGCCGGAGCGGCCGGTGCCGCCGGTGCGGCGGCGGGCTTGGATTCCGTTTTAGTCTCCGACTTGGTTTCGGTCTTGGGCTTCGAGGCCTCGGAATCGCTGCGGGCGGCCGACTTGTAAGCGTCGTTGCGGTAATCGGTGATGTAGAAACCGCTGCCCTTGAAAATCAGACCGGCACCGCCGCCCACCCCGCGGCGCACCTTGCCCTTGCCCCATCGTTTTCCGGGGCAGAATTCCTTCGGGCAGGAGGTGAGCGCGGCGTCCTTCATCGATTGGACACACTCGAAGTGATGACCGCATTTTTCACAACTGTACTCGTAGGTAGGCATGGTTGGCGGTCCGGGAAGTAAGCCGACGGACGGGAAAGGTCAAGCGAGCCAGAGGCAATGGCGCGAAAGATTGCGTCGGGCGAGCGATCAACGGCGGACGTATCCGTGCTCCCGGAACCACGCGACGGCATCAGCGAGGGCCCGATCCGGTGGTGTTTGTGGCAATCCGAGTTCGCTCACCGCCTTGGCGGGCGTGAACCACATTTTGTACTTGGCCATTCGAACACCAGCCAGTGGCGCGCGCGGAGGACGACCGGACACCCGCGCCCACGCTTCACTGGCATGGGCCGCTCCGAGAGCCACGGCATGGGGCACCTGCCACCGCGGTGCCGGCACACCGGTCATCGCCGACAACCGCACCAGCGCCTCCTGCAGCGTCCAGTTGCCTTCCGCGTTCCCCAGGATGTAGCGCTCCCCGATTCGACCGCGTTCGGCCGCCAAGATATGCCCGATCGCCACGTCGCGGACATGGACGAAATTGAGTCCGGTGTTGAGGAAGGCCGGCAGGGCGCGATTGAGAAAATCGACCACGATCTGGCCCGTGGGCGTTGGTTTGACATCGCGCGGACCGATGGGTGCGCTGGGATTGACGATGATCACCGGCGCCCCCTGTCGGGCAAGTTCGCGCGCGGCGACTTCGGCCTGCCACTTGGAGAGTTTGTACGGATTGGTCATCTGCGCCTCGGACACCGGCGCTTTCTCATCGGTGGGCACCAATCGATCACCGGCCACCTCGCGGGGAAGACCGATGCAGCCAACCGTGCTGGTGTAAACGATGCGCGAACATCCGGCTTTGAAGGCCGCGCGGATCACCTTTTGGGTGCCCAACACGTTGGTGCGGAACATCGGTTCGTAGTCGGGCATCCACAGCGCGTAACTCGCCGCCGCGTGAAAACACCAGTCGCAACCCTCCATCCGCCGCGCCAGATCATCCGATTTCTCGGTGATGTCGCCTTCCACCCGTTCAAACGGAGCCCCGGCCAACCCGACCACATTGGCGCCCGGCCGCAAGAGGGTCCGGACCGAATGCCCGCGCGCCACCAGTTCGTGGACCAGATTGGCCCCGATGAAGCCGGACGCGCCGGTAACGAAACACTTCATGGGCCAAGACAATCATGAAACGTCGACGGGGAACACGGTTTTGCGGGCGGTCTCGGTCGGCAAAACTGGATCCGTGAGGTTGGAAAACGACCTTCTCCCACCCCCGTCGCATCCTTGTTTCCGGCATGCATCTCGCTAGCCTTTTGCTGTGAACCGCCTTTTCCGATGGTTGCTGACCTGCCTGCTTTGGATGGAGGTCGGACAGGCTCAGGACGCGCGATTCATCCGGCTCCGAAACGGAACGATCACCACCCCGGAACCGCGCCACGCGGCTCTGGCCTCCGCCGTCGCCACCACCACGCCGGCGACCTCCGGCCTGTTTCTAATCCAGGTCGCCGATCAACCCCAACCCACTTGGCGGCAGGAGCTTGAATCACGCGGAGTCACTCTCCTCTACTACGTGCCCGATCAGGCCTACGTGGCTCGTTTTAACCAAGTCCATCCGACGGCAGTGCGGGCCCTACCCTTCGTGCGCTGGATTGGGGCCTATACCCCGGAAATGCGGGTCCATCCCCGGGTGACCGCCGCCTTTTCGGCCGATTTGCAGGCTCGGATCCCGGTTAAACTTCTGATTCCGCCCGGCACCGGCGGACCCCAGATCGCCCAGGTTCTTCGCATCCTGGCCGGTCCGGTGACTCATCACACCATGGGAATGGGGACGTTTGTCACCGGCCAGGCCGATCTTCGCCGGCTCAGCGTGCTGGCCCGATCCGACGCGGTCGTCTGGATTGAGCGCGCGCCTCACGTCAAACCGGTGGACGAGATCAGCACCAAGATTGTTGCCGGAGAAACCGATCGGAACGGTGATTTCGCCCACGTGCAGCAATTGGGATTCGACGGACGCGGTGTGGTGGTGGCGGTGGCCGATTCTGGATTGGATTCCGGTGACATCACCGACATGCATCCGGACGTCGCCGGGCGGGTGGACGCTCTATTCGCCTATGACGGACTTGCAGATGCCCGCGACGAACACAGCCACGGCACCCATGTCGCCGGCATCGTCGCCGGAAATGCCAGTACGGGTGAGACCGACGACTCCGGGGCGTTCTGGGGACTGGGAGTGGCACCGGGAGCGCACTTGGTCGTTGAACGCATTTTCGACGGAGCCGGGAATTTTCGGTCGCCGCCAACCTACGCGCGCTTGATGCAGGATGCCGTGCGCAGCGGCGCTTATGTCGGCTCCAATTCGTGGGGCGATGATGTGGCGGGGCAATATGATCTCAGCGCGGCGGAGTTCGACGGGTTCGTTCGGGACGCGGACCCCGATGTTCCGGGCGAACAGCCCTACGTTCTCGAATTCAGTGCCGGCAATGCGGGACCGGGCTCGCAATCGATCGACAGTCCCGCGGTCGCCAAAAACGTGATCGCTACCGGTGCCACTCAAAACAATCGCTACGAGTTTCCGATCTACGGCGACGGACAGGAAGTGATGGCGGATTTCTCCAGTCGCGGTCCGTGTGAGGATGGCCGGATCAAGCCCGACATCACCGCTCCGGGAACCTGGATCTCCTCGCTGCGATCCGTCTACGCCAACGACGACAATGCCTGGGGACCGATCAGCGATTACTACATGTATCAGGGCGGCACCTCACAGGCGGGGCCGCATGCCAGCGGCGCGGCGGCGGTGGTGGTTCAATGGTATCGTTCCACCCACGGCGGTGTCACGCCCTCGCCGGCGTTGGTCAAGGCGATGTTGATCAACTCGGCCGACGACATGGGCACGGCCACGATTCCTGACAACGGCGGTGTCCTCGGGGGCGACGACGGCACCGATCCGGGCTCCCTGGTGGTCGGCGACACCGGTCCGGTTCCCAACAATGACGAGGGCTGGGGGCGGATCAATCTAGTCAACCTGATCGATAGTTCCCGCACGTACACGATGGTCGACCAGAACACCCTGCTTGGGACCGGTGATTTCTATGAACAACGGGTGGTGGTGGGACCGGATGAACCGTTGAAAATCACGTTGGTGTACACCGATGTTCCGGCGTTGCCGGCGGCCATTCCGGCGCTGGTCAATGATCTCGATTTGGAAGTGGTCGCCCCCGATGGACGTCTGTTTCGAGGCAATGCGTTTGGTGATGGCGAGTCCGCCCCGGAAACTCCGGAAGGCGATCGGATCAACAATGTCGAGGCCGTCCATCTGGCCGCACCGGCCGCCGGTGAATACATCGTCCGGGTCCGCGCGCATCAAGTGGCCATGGACGTTCACGGCCGGACCATTCCGGTCCCGGTTCAAGACTTCACCCTCGTCGTTTCCGGTCAACTTCCCAAGCCGGGCGAAGGCGTCGTTTCCTGGGATCGCGATGCTTTTCAATCCCCAGCCGTTGCCACGGTTCGTTTGGTCGACGCCGACCTTGCGGATCGCACGGACGCGACGGTCCAGGTCTGGACTTCTGCCCACACGAATCGATTGACCCTCACCCTGAAGCGGACCGGCACCAACGGGAGCTTTTCCGGAACCGTCCAACTGGCGCCGGGGAATGCCGACAACGCCGCCGGGCGTCTGACCGCGAATGATGGCGACACAATCTGGGTAGACTACGCCGACGCCCATCCGGCGGGTGACCGGCAGTCGTCGGCGCAGATTGATTCCCAGCCGCCGGTGTTGTCCGACGTCAACCCCATCCTGCAGTTCGGTCATTCCACGATCGAATGGCTGTCAGGCGAACCCGCCACCTCGATCGTGTGGTACGGCACGACCAATGCCGTCACCAATCGTCTCGGCGACGGGGTGTATCGGACGCAGCATTCCATCGACCTTCCTCCACTGACGCCCGGCAGCACCTATTTCTTCGCCGTGGCGGGAAGTGATGCGGCCGGCAACACCTCCACCAACGACAACGGAGGCCACTACTTCCGCTTCATCGGCCCCCGGCCCGCCTCCGCGCTGCTGGTGTACTCTCCGGAAAGCCTGTTCGCGCCGGACGGATTCCTCGGCGACACACCGTATCCCGGGGTCGAGAACTGGACGGACACGCTCGATTCGCTCGGGGTGGAGTATGATGTCTGGGACATCTCGGTGGTGGGGACTTCGCCGAAGGCATCGGATCTCAAGGCCTACGGATTGGTCTTCTGGCGTCCTGAGGAACTGGCGGCACCGGCACCCGGATTGACCGACGCGCTCACCACCTACCTCCAGAACGGAGGGGCGCTGTTTGTTTCATCGTTCGACCTCATCACCCGGCTCAAGGAAGGCAATGCCACCAATTTCATTTCCGATGTCCTTCACGTGGCCGCGTATCAGGAGGATCAGGGTGCCAATGTGCTGAACGCGGTCCCCGGCGATCCGGTCGGCGGAGGCATTCAAGTGCCCTTGGATTATTCCGCGTTCCCCAGCGGCTTCGCCATCGATCTCCTCGGCATCTCCTGGCCGGACGGTCCGGATCATCTCACCGCCGGAACCAACGCCGCCGCTTCGTTCGTCCAGGAGGACAGTCGTGTCGTCGGTGTTCGATCACCCAAGACCGGCCAGGACAGTCAGGGTCGGATCGTCTTCCTTTCGGTGGCCTTCGAAGCGATCACCACCGACGGTGCGGCTCCCAACAACCGCGCCAGCGTGATGGGCAACGCCCTGCGTTTTCTCAGGCCGGGGCTGGCCACCGGGGCCTCGGTCGCCTTCGATCAACCCGCCTACACCATTCCCTCGTCGGTGGCGATCGAAGTCACCGACAGCAAGCGGGCCACCAACAATCAGGTCGCCGCCACACTGCGTTCGACCTCCAATCCCGCCGGCGTTCCACTCACGCTGTTCGCCACTCCGGTGCCCGGTGTGTTTCGGACCCGCGCAGTTCTCGGCGCGCGTGCGACTGGAACCGCCCCGCCGACACTGGTGGTGACCAACGGTGAAACGCTCACCGCGGTCTACATCGACGGTGCCCACACCGAAAACACCGTGGCGGTCCCCATCGACACCGTGCCGCCGATCGTTTCAGGCGTCGCGGCCGATCCGGCCTACAACGAGGCCGTCATCACCTGGACCACCGATAAACCTTCCGATTCACTGGTCCGATTCGGCACCTCCGCGGGCGACGATTCCTTTCTGAACCGGAGCGCCTACGTGTCCGAATCCACCACCGATCACGAGGTTCAACTGAGCGGCCTTCTCGCCGACCACGTGTATTATTTCAAAGTCGTGAGCCGCGATGACGCCGGGAACATCGGTTCGGATGATGCTGCGGGAAAACTGTATTCCGTGCGAACCCTCACCCCGTTGCTGCCGCCGTGGACTGACGGTCTGGAGAAGGGACATGCCGGATGGGCGGTCTACAATGACAGCGGCGGGACGGGCGCCACACTGCCGGGCGATCCGACCGACGATGGCAGCGGCGACACCCTCTCCGGAAGCGGTTGGGACTTCGGGGTGCCCGTCAACACCTACGGCGTCACCGCCCACAGCGGCACCAACGTGTGGGCCACCAATCTCAACGGGGACTCCGTCGACTACGCCATCAGTGACCTAATCTCACCCGCCATCAGCCTGGTCGGCGGCAACAAAGCCACGCTGCGATTTTGGCAGAACTACGACTTCACCTCCGCCTCGGCCGGCGGTGGCGACGATGACACGTTCGGTGATTTTCTCGTCGAAGCCGGACAGGTGGCGCTTTCCACCGACGACGGTGCCACTTGGAACGATCTCTATACCGTGCAAGACGATCTCTCCGACGGATGGGAACCGGTCGAGGTGGATGTCACCCAGTTCGTCGGAAACATCGTGCGCTTCCGGTTCAATTATCAGCTCTTCAGCTTCAATCCATCGCCGCGCTTGGGATGGTTGCTCGATGATTTCAGTGTCGACCTCAACACCGTCGCCAGCACCTCGCTCGTCGTTTCCAACAACCTGGCCCAGGCCACATTCATCCTCCGCGGTCCGACCAACCTGGTGGTCAATGGGGCCGGGCTCGTCTTCCGCACCAATGTTCCATCCGGAACCTATTCCATCGAATGGAAGCCAGTCCCGTACTACATCGCGCCCGGCCCACAGACCAACACGCTGGGAACCTCGACGAACGCCCTCGTCTTCAATGGCAATTACACCTTTCCCGACAAGAACGGCAACGGGATCAGCGATCTCTGGGAAACGGCATTCTTCGGAAGCGTCAACCCGCTCTACACCGGCCGCGGCGACACCGACGGGGATGGTGCCAGCGACTTCGCTGAATTCATCGCCGGCACCAGTCCGAAGGATTCCACGAGTTCCTTCCAACTCAAGGACCCGCAGACGCTCTCCAATGGAACCGTCCGGTTGGAATGGACCACCGTACCCGGCCATTCGTATCGGCTGGACGTAACCACCGACTTCAAAGTCTGGCAGCCGGTGACCGACACCCTCACCGCCACGGACGCAACGCTGTCCACCACCCTGCCCGCACTTGATCCGCACCTGGCCTACTTCTTCCGGGTGTGGGTCACACCGTAACCATCACTCTCACGGATGGGACGCGAGCCAGACGCGGATCGCTCCGGCCTGGGGGTGGGCCGGATTGAGATCGAGAACCCGTTGATAATGTTCCCGGGCTTTCGCCATCTGGCCCAGCGTTCGCGCGTAGATTCCGGCCGCGGCAAAGTGAACCGCCGCGTCGGAAGGTTCCGCCGCCAGGACCCGTTCCAACTGGAATGCCGCGTCGGCTGGATAATTCCCGCGCTGCAACGCCGCTGCGAACAATCGATGCCCGGCCGCCGACGCCGGATCCAATCGTGCAGCGCTTTCACCCGCCAGCAATGCGCGCGAAAGATCCCCGGATTCCAAAGCCACCCAACCGAGATTGTAGTGCGCCGGAAAATAGGAGGGATCGGTCTGCGCGGCTTGTTGATAGAGCGTCATCGCGCCGGCGAGGTCCCGGCGATCATAGGCCGCGAGGGCTGCGTTGAACTGCGCCTCCGCTCCCGACCGATCACCGGCGGGAAAGGTCTGGGGTGCCCGCGGCGTGTAGTGGAGCACGACCGGCGGAGTGACCACTGGTGCCGCGGGAGGCAGTTGAACCGGGGTCGGCGGCGGTGCGGCATTCGTCGGCGTTCGCACCGGCGGCGATACCGGTTGTTGAACGCTTCGTGCGACGGTCGGCGGTGAAACGAGTGGTGTGGTGGCCTTGGCCTTGGTCGTCTTCGGTCCCGAGCCGAACCACCGGACCGGATTCCCCCAGCGCACCGGATTCACCCGGCCCCAAAACCCGGGTTTTTGTTCTCCCGAAACGTTCGACATCGAATTCGTCGCCGCACCCGACAACGGATGATCCACGGCGAGTCCCGAATCCAGGGTTTCCGTTCGGACCGTCGCCGAGGGCACGTTGGTCGCCACGGTGTTGGTGGAAGCCGCCGGCGGAATCACCGGAGAATTCGTCACCGGAACCGATGTCGCCACCGAATCCCGCGCCGCCTGCAAACGCGGGCCGTCCTCGACCGGCACCACTTCGGACGGAACCTTGGGCCGCACGGTCTCAGGTACCACGTTGGACACGACCGAGGACGGACGGGTCGGTGGCGGCTCAGGAGACCGGTTGCTGTTGGCGGTGATCGGGTTCGTAACCGTGGAACCCGGCACCACTTTGGTCGGATTCAACAGTGTCGCGGCGTTGGAGTGTTGCGGGTTCGGCGGAACCGCGACGAGCCGTCCCGCGGTGGCATTGGTTGCCGACAGGCCGGTCGCGACCGCACCGTTGGTCCCGCTGCCGGCATTGTTCGGCCGCGGAACGCTTCCCTCCAATTGACGCATCAGTGCCCGCACTTCCGTGGCATTGGCCGCCTGGGGAGCCGAATCGAGATAACTTCGATACGCCTGCAACGCGCCGGCGCGGTCACCCAATTGCTGGCTCACCACCCCGTAGTTCAACCGCGCCGCGGCATGCGTCGGATCCAGTCGAAGCGCGGACACAAAGGCCTGCCGAGCAGCCGGCCATCGGCGGCGTGAGGCCTCGACCAGTCCGAAGTTGCTCCAAAGATCAGCGTCGTTTGGATCCAATTTCAACCCGGTGGTCAGGCTGCGTTCCGCGTCCTCCAGCTTGCGCAATTGCCATTCGCACTGACCCAGCAAATTCCACGCGATCGCCCGGCTGCGGTTCGATTCCACCGCGAGGAACACCCGAAGCGAACGCTCCGCCTCCACCCAATTGCCTTCCTCGAAATACAGGCTGCCCAGATTGAAGTGGGCGTCGAATAAATTGCGATCCTGCCGCAGGGCCATCAGGTACGCCTTCAGCGCATCGGGCCGGCGGCCCACAGCGTGATAGGCCAGTCCCAGAAAGTTCCAGGCGCGCGCATCCCCGGGAAGATCCGTCGCCGCAACTTCCAGCAGCGGGATGGCTTCGGCGGGTTTCCGGGCCTCGAGAAGCTGATCGCCCCGCTGCAACGCCTCCAGGCCGCGCGGCCGGCATCCGGCGGCAAGCACCAGAACGGCCAGCGCGACGAAACGCGCCAGGTGACAGACTCTCGACATGGCCGGGTGGTAATCGCCGGACGCCGGTGCGTCAAGGAGGCCCACCCCCGGTCTTCGCGACGACGACGCCAAATTGCCCGATCCACACTTTCGCCGCCCAACCGGCGACACCGTGGAATGGATTCGGTTGAAGCCCACGACAACCTTTGCGTCCACCCTCTTCAACCGCCATCTTCGGCGGGTTCGGATGCATTCACGATTTACCAACTGGACCGTCGATCTTTGCCGGATCGCAGCCACCGCGGTCGGTATCACCCTGGCTGTTCCGGGATTCGCCGCGACCAACACTCCCGCGGCTCCCGCCATTCCGGCCAAAACCCCCAATGCCACGGTGGTCGCCGTACAGGACGCCGCCGCGACGACTTCTTTCATCCCCGAGCCATCGGTGGTGCGACGCATGGTCGCCAGCGGTCTTCTGCGCCTGACGGAAACCACCAACGCCACCCAGGCCTGGGCAACGATCGTCAAGCCCTCCGACGTCGTGGGCTTCAAGGTTACCGCCAGTCCCGGACCGGTCAGCGGCACCCGCCCCGTGGTGGTGGAAGCCCTGATCGAAAGTCTGATCGAAGCGGGCCATCCCGCCTCCAAAATCGTCATTTGGGACAAGCGATCGATCGATCTGCGCGCCGCCGGTTGGTATCGGCTCGCGTCCCAACTCCAGGTCCGCTGTTCCGCCAGCGAGGACGCCGGATGGGAGGATTCCAAGTTCTATGACTCACCGCTGCTCGGCCGCCTGGTCGCCGGGGATCACGAGTTTGGAAAGAAGGACGGCGAAGGCGTCGCCCGCAAGTCGTTCGTCACCCGCCTGCTCACACGCGACATCACCCGCATCATCAGCGTGGCCCCGGTTCTCAGTCATCACGTCACCGGCGTGCACGGGCACCTCGCCGGGCTCGCCTGGGCGGGTGTCGACAACACGATCCGTTTTTTCAACGACCCGGTTCGGATGGCCGAGGCGGTGCCGGAAATCTGCGCTCTCGACGACCTGATGCCCCGGGTGGCGCTGGCCGTCGGAGATGCGCTCATCTGCCAGTATCGCGGCGAGGAACGCACGCTCCTCCATTATTCGGAAGCCCTGAACGAACTTCGTTTCAGCCGCGATCCAGTGGCGCTCGACGCGTTGGCCATCGTGGACATTGATCGGGCACGGACCCGGGCGAAAATTGAGGGAGAAAAGACGTTCACCACCGAGCTCTACACCAACGCGGAATTGATCGAGCTCGGCATCGCGAGCCTCGACCGGATTTCGGTCACTCACATTCCGTGAGGGTGAATTGGGGGGAACCGTACAGGTTAAAGGGTTGAAGAGGACGGACGCGGTCCTCTGGTGATGTATTGAGCGCCAAGGGTGCGGAACATACCAGACCGGGGCAGCGCCCCGGGGATTGCATGAACCCGTTTTCTTGAGGGCTGAAGGCCCGCTCCATCCGGTCACCCCGGCGTGGGTTGGGTAAAATCGGACAGGTTGAACGGCCGCGGAGTTGATACGTTGAAGAGCGGAAGAGCCATTCACCCTCTTCAACTCTTCATCTCTTCAACCTTTTCCACACCGATCCGAGCCGCATCCAAAAACCGAATAATCGTATCGCCATGCTTCAACTGCCGGCGTTCGCGCCAGGGCGGCGTGAGTTCCAAGGTGTCGCGCTTGGTGTGGCCCAAGATCAGAATTCCGTCCGGTGCCAGCAGCGAGGGCAGCTCCGGGGCGTCGAGCAGTTTTTGCGCGAGCGAGGTCGACCGGCGGTTGACGTTTTTCTCGCCATAGGGCGGATCGGCAATGATCAGGTCGAACACACGACCATTAGCCTTCAACGAACCCAGGGCTGAGAAAACGTCCATCACGCGCAGTTCAACCGCCGTCGCCGACAGACCGGTCGCCGACAGATTCGCCCGATAAAACCGGGCGTGTTTCTCGGATTTCTCGACGCTGTACAACGCCACGGCACCACGGCTGAGACACTCATGGCCGAGCGCGCCGGTGCCCGAAAAAAGATCCAACACCCGGGCCCCCTCCACACGAGACCCAAGGCTGTTGAAGACCGCGAGTTTCACCTTGTCGGGCATCGGCCGGACGCCAAGACCCTCGGGGACCTTCACCGTTCTACCAGCCGCCTGACCACCAATGATGCGCATAGTCTTAAATCACTCGACACAGGCCCAAGCCCGGCGGCATTCGTTAAAACCGCGAGGACAACTCCACCACAGCCGCACCACCCGCGAAAGTCGCAATGACGCCGCCTCACCGCCTCTTCAACCCTGCATCTCTTCATCTTTTCAACCGTTTAACCTCCCAAACGAAACACCTCCTCCAAATCCACCGCCACCGGCCGGCCATCCGCGTGGGACGGCATCACGTCCTGCATCCGCCGCCACCAGCGCCGGCACACATCGGTCTGCGCGATGGCGTTCCACTCCGCTTCATCCCGGAATTCCACGCAGGCAAACAACTGGCGGGTCTCCGGTAACAGGAAGATCGAGTACGATTGAACCCCATGCTCGCGAAGAACGGTTTCGAGTTCGGGCCAGATGGGTTGATGGCGCCGGGTGTACTCCGCCTCGCATCCCGGATTCACCGTCATGACAAACGCTTTTCGGATCATGTTGAAACCCCCGGATGAGCGCACTTCCGATCTCCCGATCCACGTCCCGATTCAGAAATCGAACTGATCAATGTTGTCCTTGGTAAACTTGAACGGTTCACCGAGAAGCACGTTGTCACCGATCACCTTGAAGGTGCCAAGGGCTCCGGCGGAGAATTCCGTCGCGCCCGGCTTGAGCTCGCCCCGGGCGACCGCGGCGGCGGCGTGAACGGTCAACCGTCCGAGATCCACCACGCGCCAGAGAATCACAGTGTCGGTGACACCTTCCTTCACGTAACGCTTGTTCTCATTCGGCAATCCAAGGCCGATCACCTTGACCTGTCCGGCCCGGCCCGCCTGCTTCACCGCCTCCGCCGCACCCGGGACGGCGGGCGAGCAGATGTTCATCAGCAACCGGACATTGGGATTTGCGTTCAGAATCGCGGTCGCCTCGGCAAACGCCTTGTCCTTGAGATCATCGCAGGGCCGCAGCGCCATCCGCTTCATTCCCGGATACTTCTCCGCGTTCCGTTTCTCGATCGCCTTCTGCCATTCGATCATGTTTCCGGCAGTCAGGCTGGCCGTGATGATCGCGTACTCGCCCGTTCCGCCCAGCAGCCGGGCCGCCTCGTCCATCAAGGCGTTGCCGATGCCCTCGGGGGTCGCCTGGTTCACGAAGAAGCTCCGCGCATCGGGAAGGGCGTCGGCGTCGAAGGTCACCACCTTGATCCCGTGGGCCTGGGCTTTTCGCAGCGCGGTTGAGATGCCCTCGCGATTCTCGCAGGCCGCAGCGATGACATCGACGCCGCGGGTGATCCACGTCTCCACGATCTCGTTCTGTTTGGCCGGATCCGGTTCGGTGGGGCCGTCGTACAGCAACTTCACTCCGAGTTCCTTCGCCGCCTGTTCGGCTCCCTGGCGCGCGGCGATGAAGTACGCATTCCCTTTGCTCTTGGGAAGAAACGCGATGGTCAACGGTTTCGCGGCCGATCCACCCGCGGTGCTTGCTGCGCCGGAAGGGGCGCCAGAATCGGGGGCCGACGGTTTGCATCCGGAGACAACGATCGCCGCGACAACGGTGAGAAAGGTGAGAAGACGTTTCATGATGAAGCCGGTTTGGAACTCGCAGTGGAGGTTTGGAGCATGCCGGAGGCGACCCGGCGCGCCGAGTATTTCTTGAACGCCATCTCACCGGCCAACACAGTCAACAGAAACACCCCGGTGAGAATCCCGGCGAGTTCTCCCGGTTGATCCGAAAGTTGAAGTCCGTTGCGCAGCACCGCCAGCGTCGCCACCCCCAGCACCGTTCCAAAAACCGAACCGGTGCCACCGAAAATGCTCGTACCTCCGAGAACCACCGCAGTGATGGCCAGCAGTTCATAGCCGGTGCCGGCATCCGCCTTGGCCTGACCCACCCGCGCCACGTACACCAACGCCGCCAAGGCAGCCGCCACGCCCGACAACAAATAGACCACGGTGATTTGGCGGCCTACCGGCACGCCCGCGTAACGCGCGCCCTCCGGGGAAAAACCGATCGCCCGCAAAGATCGTCCCAACGAAGTCGCATGCACCAGCAACCCCACGCCGATCATCACGGCGATCCCCAGCGGCGCCTGAGCCGGGATCACTCCGCCAAAATAGCCCTGCCCCCACATCAGAAATGACGGAGGGAAACCGGTGAAATTATCCACGCCACGGGTGATCGCCTCGGCCAGTCCACGAAAGAGTGATAGGCTGCCCAAGGTTACGATCAACGGCGGCAATCGCAGCCGGGTGATGAGCACCGCGTTGAGGCCACCGGCCATTCCACCGATGCCCAACGTGGCCAGCGCCGCGACAGGCCACGCCAACCCTCCATCGCGCCACAGTTTTCCGAAACACACCGCGCACAATCCGAGGAGCGAACCCACCGAAAGATCAATACCTCCGGTCAGAATCACCGGGGTCATCACCACTGCCAAAAGGCCGATTTCCACCGAGAGCCGCAGGATTTCGAGCGCATTTCCGACCGTGGCAAAATGGGTTCCGGTTCGGGCGAACACCAGCGATTCCACGATGAGAACTCCCAGCAGGAGCAGCTCCGATCTCAGCCATGGCCGCGATCGTGAGCCGGTACGGATTTGCAATGCCGGTGGATTCACGAGGACTTTCCTTTTTCACCGTCCGCCGCCACGGCCAGCAGAATAATCGCGCCTTGAATCGCCTTTTCCCATTGTGGCGGCAGCTTGAGAAAGACCAATGCCGGCGCGATGCAGGCCAGCAGGAGAACACCTACCAGAACACCCCAGAGCGTTCCGCGTCCTCCGGAAATCGCCACTCCCCCGACGACCACCGCGGCGATCACCTGCATTTCCAGACCGGTCCCGGTCTTTGGATCCACATCGGCAAACCGGACAGCGTTCAACACCGCAGCCACACCCACCAACGCCCCGAGGATCACGAAGGCCCCGAACGTGACCGCGGCCGGTCGGATTCCCGCCAGCCGGGCCGCTTCACGATCCGAGCCCACCGCATAGAAAAACCGTCCCGCACCCACCTTTTTGAGGAAGATCACGCCGATCAGAAACACGCCCAGGGCACCCATCAGGATTACCGCCTGCCCCCTGCCCTGGCCCAGTCCCCACCATTGGAATCCGTCCGCGAGATCTTTCACGAATTCGCCCTCCCTCGACCATCGTAGCGTTTCGCGCCAGGTCACGAAGGTCGCCAGAGTCACCACAATGCTGGGCAACTCCAGACCGGCGACGAGCCACCCGTTGAACGCACCGAGCGCGGCTCCACCGGCCACCGCCCCCAGCACCACCAGCGGCATGGGCAACCCCGCCTTGGCCATCAGCCCTGCCGCCACGCTGCAGAGCGCAAACTGTGATCCGATGGAAATATCGATCTGCCGGGTGAGGATCACCAGGGTCATTCCACACGCCGCCACCAGAACCGGTGCGGCAGCCGTCAGCGTGGTCAGCAACTGTTGCCGTCCAAAGAACGCGGGGGCGACCACGGCCAGCACCAGCAGCAATGCCGACAGGCAGGCAGTCACCGAGAGTTCACGACGGTACCGCTTCATACGCCGGTCCCGTCCGGCGGTTGTCCCAAAGCCGCCGCCATCACCGCCGACGCTGTGCTGCCGCCCGGCAACACCGTGACCACCGTGCCCCCGCGCATCACGGCAATGCGATCGCTCATCCCGAGGACTTCCGGCAGATCGCTGGAAATCAACACCACTGCCAGCCCGTCCGCCGCCAGTCCCCGAATGATCTGGTGAATCTCGCCCTTGGCACCGACATCCACGCCCTGAGTCGGTTCATCCAGGATGAGCAATCCCGGCTTCGTCACCAGCCAACGGCCCAGCGCCACCTTCTGCTGATTTCCGCCGGAAAGGGATCCGACCGGTGCCTGCGGTCCATCGGTCTTGATTCCCAGGCGGCCGATCCATTCGCCGGCCAACACGCCTTCCGCCTTCGGCAGGAGCCATCCGCCGGGAAACAACGTTCGATGCACCGCCAGCGTCAGATTGTGGGCCACCGGCATTTCCAGGATCACACCATGACGACGACGATCCTCCGGAACATAGGCGATACCCTGCGCGATCGCCTCCCGCGGAGAGCGAATCCGCACGACCCGGCCGCGCCATCGGATCTCACCCGAATCGGCGGGGGTCAGCCCGAACAGCACGCGCGCCAATTCGGTGCGACCGGCGCCCACCAAGCCGGCCAGGCCCAGGATTTCACCGGACCGAACCTGAAGATCGACGGAATGGACGCCAGCGGCGGCGCATCCCAGTCCGCTCACCGACAACACGATGTCGCCGGGAGCGCCCGTCGCCGGTGGATAGAGCTGGGACACTTCGCGACCGACCATCCATCGGATCAATTCGGCTTCAGTGAGCGCCGGTTGATTCCTCGAATCGCGGACTGGAAAGGTTCCCACCGATTCACCGTCCCGCAGCACGGTCACCCGATCCGCGAGAGCAAAGATCTCCTCCAGCCGGTGCGAGATGTAGATGATTCCCACCCCTTGTCGTCGCAGGTCGCGCACAACGGCGAACAACCGCTCGACTTCGCGCTGGGTGAGCGAAGAGGTGGGTTCATCCATGATCACAATCCGCGCGCCGGCACCGAGCGCGCAGGCGATCTCGACCAATTGTTGCTCGGGCATCGACAATTCCCGGACCTCGCTGTCCGGGGAAATCTCGGCGCCGATCCGGCGGAGCCATTCCACCGCGCAGCTCTTCTGTTGAACCGGATCGATCCACCGCACTGCCGTCGCCGGCTCGAGCCGCAGTCCGATGTTTTCCGCAACCGTGAGATCGGGAAACAGCGCCGGTTGCTGATAGATGCAGGCGATGCCCAGGCGATGCGCCGTGGCTGGATCGAGGCGATCGACGGGATGTCCGAACACCTCAAGCGTGCCAGCATCGGGCGCGTGCGCGCCGGCAATCACCTTGATCAGGGTGGACTTTCCCGCGCCGTTTTCGCCGAGGAGCGCGTGCACTTCACCCGCCTTGAGATCGAACGAAACGCCGCGCAACGCCCGGACCGCCCCGAACGACTTGGTCAATCCGGTCAGTCGCAGCACCGACTCCGCTCGGGACGCAACCGACCCAGACACGCCCGCATCCGGAATCAAGTGAGCCGTGTTCAGTTTCATGCGGACGATCGACGCAGTGAAATCTCAACGACGGGCCAGCACCTGTTGCTCATGACGTTGCACCTCGATCAACCAGTTCTCACCGACAGGAACCTCCTTCGACCGACAATACCCGTCCCAGATCACACCCCACGGCAGCGACCGAGCCTCCTCCTGCAATGCCAGGCGCGCGGTCCGGTCGCCGGCCCATTCCGCAGCCCGGATTCCCGGCGGTTCGAGCAGCGCTACGAGCAGGGCCTTGATCAGGTTGCGCGAGCCGATGACCCAGGCGGCGATCCGATTGATGCTGGCGTCGAAATAATCGAGGCCCAGATGCACGCGTGGAAGGGCGCCGTTGGCAACCACCTCGTGCGCGATCGCGAGGAGATCGTCGTTCAACGTCACCACATGATCGCTGTCCCAGCGCACGCCGCGGCTGACGTGAAGCAGGAGTTCGGGCACCCAGAGCAGGGTGCTGGAAATCTTGTCGGCGATGGATTCCGTCGGATGGAAATGTCCGGCATCCAGACAGAGCAGTTTCTGCCGGGCGACAGCGTATCCCAGACAGAATTCATGCGAGGCCACCGTGCAACTCTCGGCACCGATGCCGAACAATTTGGGCTCCAGCGCGTCGCGGAGATGTTCGGCGGAAAACGGTTCCCGGAAAACCGCATCCAGCGATTCCACCAATCGTTCCCGCGGAGTCTGCCGGTCCGCCGGCGTGTCCTTGAATCCATCCGGAATCCAGACGTTGGTGACGCACGGGGTCCCCAGCGCGGAACCCATGGCCGCGCCGATCGTCCGGGCCCGGCGGCAATGTTCGATCCAGAAGGCGCGGACCGCAGGATCCGGATGCGCCAGGGTGAAGCCGTCGTCCGCCAGCGGATGTGAAAAACAGGTCGGATTGAAATCGAGTCCCAAGCCTTGTTCGCGAGCCCATTCGATCCAGCCCTGAAAGTGTTTCGTCTCGATTTGATCCCGGTCGACGGGCCGGCGACCGAACTCTCCATACATGGCGTGAAGATTGACCCGGTGCCGGCCGGGAATCAGGGACAGCGCCTTTTCGAGATCGGAGCGAAGTTCAGCCACCGTCCGAGCCCGGCCCGGGTGGTTCCCGGTTACCGCGAGACCGGCACCGAGTTCGCGGGTTCCGTGCTCGAACCCCGCCACATCGTCCCCCTGCCAGCAGTGCATCGAAACACGAATCCCGGCGAGCGTGCGCAATGCCGCATCCACATCCACACCGACGGCGGCATAGCGATCGCGGGCCGCCCGCTCGGCCGCCGCGGGCCGCAAGGTCGGATTACGGCGGTCTTTTGGAGATCCGTCGGAACGGCTGGAACGGGAGCGGGGCACGCCGGAATTGCGGACCGGAGAGCCTCTCGCGGCAATCCCAAAGAATCTTTTCCGACCGGCGAATCGATATCCGGTGATGATTTTGGGTGTTTTCCACGAGCCGGCTCCCAAGGTTGAAAAAGTGGAGGCAGACCTATACATTACCATCGGGAGCGCGTGCGTGCGCCCCACCAACCCCATCGTTCATGTCGTCACCCACCGAACCCAAACTGGCACCTCCGGGCGCGGGCCTGCCGCTGATCGAGCTCTTCGTCGCCCGAATCCTCTTTGGGATGCGCCTCCGGCGGGGCAACCGCGATTCGTTCACCGCCCAATTCCAAAGGGAACGGGAGGCAATCCGTGTCCTCATCCGTACCTGCGGCGAGGAATCGGGAGCCCGCCGAGTCCTGATCCGCCGTCCACGCGGGCTCGAAGACAGCAGTCGTTATTGGTCGGTGTGGATGACCCTCGATCATCTCCGCATCGTGCATCAGGAGATCGCCCGGGTGATTGGAGCTCTTACCCATGGCGACCGGCCGCCGGGAAGGGCCAGTACCGCAGCGGTCAAACCCAGCCCCGACGCCTCATCCGCCGTCGTTGCCGATTACGAGCAATCCTGCGACGCCCTGATCGCGATCGTAAATGGCGCTTCGCAACTCAACACAATGACCCGATTCACCCATCCGTGGTTTGGTCCCCTCAATGCCGCCGGCTGGCACGCCTTGGCCGCCGGACACATCGGCATCCACCGGGTGCAGATCGAACGCATTCTCCAGGGACGATAACATCAAATTGGGCCTTGGAAGGCGATTTGAGGTGCGGGTCATTCGCAATGGAGCCGGAACGATTTCAAGGAAGGCGCAGACGGACGCAGGTTCACGAATTTGAACGGAATGAACCGATCCCGCCCGGCTTTTCAGCCAGGCTGTCATGGACGTCGCTGGATCTTCAATTCAACCGTTCCCAAGTCGACCGGCACCGCGTCCTGTCCCGAAGGACTCTCGGGAACAGTGACTTTCCTTCGGGCAAATCCCTGCCAGGTCGCGGCGCGTTGAGCCCACGGATCCTTCCGCACAAACTCCTCGGGGATCGCGGTGATGTTGAGCTCGTAGTCGCCGGGTGGGACACCCCGTCCCACAAAGCCGCCATCGGCATCCACTTCGAGCGTGAAGGTTCCCTTCTGACGTGCCCACTCGCGGCCGGCCGCTGACTGGTGCCAGGCAACCAGCCAAAGTTGTCGCGCCTGTTCATTCAACCCGGAGGGTGGCGTCACCGTTGGCAACACCCGTCCCAAATGATGGCCGGTTACAAGAGACCTCCAGTTGGGGACGGACAGCGGTTCGGAAGGCTTCAATTGGCCCAAGACCGTCCTTCCCGCGGGATCGGGTTCACCCACGTGCACCGTTGCGATCTGTCCGGAGATCACTTTCACCTGGGTCTCGTCGGTCCACGGCAGCCCCACGCCCGAGTACACGTACATTTGATAGTCGCCGGCCGGGACCGCATTCAGTCGGAAGCGTCCCGACTCGTCGCATTGCTGCTCAAATGTCGCAACCTCGAGTGAAACTGCGCCCGCATAGTCGGTGCAGCTGGGGTCCAAAAGAATCACCTTTTGGCCCGCCATTGGTCGACCGTCGCGGGAGGCGACACCTTCAATTCCACCGAACGCTTCGAGACGCACTTCGACCACGGAGTTAGACAACGTGCTGGCGCGTCCGAATCCACGAGGCGATACCCCGACCACCGTGTGGGGTGCGCGAACCAGAGGAAACTCGAAGCGCCCTGCCGAGTCCGCGTTGGTCATCCAATGGCTTTGGTCCCGCAGGAACCGCCCCTGCCCCAGAATCGTCCCGCCATCGAGCGTGCACAGAACCACCTCCGCGCCGGCGGCGGGCGTTCCATCGGGATTCAGCACCCGCCCGCGAACCCGGTTGCTCGCATTGACGCGCCGAAGACGGAAATCACAGCGCGGCTCTCCGTGGGAACCGGCGATCGGACGACCCATCTCGGTCTGATATCCTTCAGCTTCGATTCGAACCACCGGCGTGGCTGATTCTTCGAAAGACAATTCATACTGGCCATCCACTCCGTAGCGCAGCGCGCTGCGGTCCAGGTCCTCGCCGCCATTGAAGCGTCCGGGAATCGCCTTGAACCGCGCCACAGGTTGGCCGCTGGCCTCGTCCAGCACCGAACCCACCACGGTGAGCGCTGGCTGCAGAACGATCCGATGCTCCGTGCCATCGACATCCAGCGGAAAGGAGCGTGTGGTTTGATAGCCCTCGGCCGCTGCGGTGAATACGAACCGTCGTCCCGGTGGCGCACTGCGCCAGGTCACCCGGCCCTCGGAATCGGTTCGATCATCCCAACCGAGGGCACCATCCTCAAATCCATCCTCGAGCACCAGTCGCGCCCCGACGAGGGGTTCGCCGGTGGTATTCACAATTTGCGCCCGAAGCACGCCACCTGGATCCAGACGTACCTCCACTGGATTCCCGCCGGCCTGGACCTGGAACCGCTTCGGTGCAAAGCCGTCCGCCGTGGCGGTGAACATCACCTCACCGCGGGGCTGTGAACGCATCGAGAAACCACCTTCGCGATCCGACATCGCACCGGTTTCGCGCCACGAAGTTCCAATGCGCGCCCCGATCACCGGCTCGCCCACGGCATTGAGTATTCGGCCAGTCGCAACAAATCCGTCGCGCAGAGTGGTCACCCTGGTCCGCGCATGGAGTTGGGCGAGGACGGATTTCGCTTCCCGGGTGACGTCGTCGCGATTCACCCACAGTGAGGTTTCCCGTACATAGTCCGGATGCTCGAATTCGATCGCGAAATGGACCCGTCCCGCAGGGATCGTGGCGCAAACCCACCGTCCCTCCGCGTCCGTGGATCCCAAACGGATGGGCCACATGAACCCCTCGCGTTCGCGATCTTCTTCAGGTTCACGCCATGAGGTATCGCTGAGCTTATAACTCAGCCAGACCACCACGCCCGGCACGGGATGACCCTGGGCAGACACCACCTGGCCGCCGATCGTCTCGGCACGCGCGAGCCGCAGCGTGTAGGATTCGGGACGTGGGAACTGCCAGTCCTTTCGCCAGGTCAGGAAGCGGTCCTCATAGCCGGGAAAATGCGCGCCGGCGTCGACCCGGAACAAGCTGGTCCGTGGAAGAGGAATGAGGCATACGCCCTGGGCATCCGTCTCCATGTCGGTGGGCCTCAACCATTGACCCTCGACCACAAAATTCAGCGGAACCCGGGCTCCCGGCAGGGGAGCGCCCGTGTCTGCGGCGAGCACTTGAAGCCGGAGCGAGTCGCCCTCCGTCACCGGGCGTCGGGTTCGGCTCGGTTCAGATGATCCACGAGGCGAT
This sequence comes from uncultured Verrucomicrobiota bacterium, assembly GCA_903907925.1. Taxonomy (GTDB): domain Bacteria; phylum Verrucomicrobiota; class Verrucomicrobiia; order Limisphaerales; family UBA9464; genus CAIVQB01. The sequence goes on along the minus strand of CAIVQB010000116.1, from coordinate 5,990 downwards.
GCCACGATACCACCCGTGGCCGTCCCGCCTGGGGTGGAGGTTCCTCCGTTCCATCCCCATCCCCACTTCACGCTGCCGCCGACCATGAGTATCAACGCCATCACCCCGGCGACTGAGGCCGTCGTCTTCACGCGGGTCCAGCGCCATGTTACCGCCACTTGTCTCGCCAGTTCGGCCGCGACTCCCTGCTGGGCGGCACCCGTCAGCGATCCTTGCGTGATGACACCCGCGAGGCCGGAGGGTGGTGCTGCGCTCAATTGATCAGCGAGAAATCCGGCCAGTATCCCGGCGGAAACCAGTACTCCGTGGTGCGCAAGGGTCACCCGAAGTTTGTCCAAGGCCCGACTCACCCGCTTTTTCGCCGCTTCCTCGGTGATGCCCAACACGCTCCCCACTTCCCGGTGATTTCTTCCCTCGGTATACCGGAGGAGAAGGGCATTTCGATCGCTCTCCGACAGACCGGCGAGCGCCTCGTCAAGTTCGGGGGCGAGTTGGTTCCAGGTGGGATCGGGGGCGTTGATGTCTTGCATGGCGACGGCTTCCTGTTCGCGTCGCTTCAGCCGGATCTCAGCCCGCAGTGCGCGGGCTGCCACGAACCGGGTGGTGCGGAAGAGCCAGCCGGAGAGCACGACGTGGCGTCCCAGCGAGCCGGCCTTCCGGGCCAACAGCAGGAACACCGCCTGCGCGACGTCCGCCGCAAGGGCATCGTCATTCACCTGACGCCGGGCGGCCGCGTGGACGAGCCCGAGGTGGCGCTCCACCAATTGAGCGAATGCGGCCTCCGACCCGGTCCGGGCGTACGTATCGAGCAGTTGCCAGTCTTCCATAACAGCGATGCGGTTTCATCAGGTAGTCCCCGCTGCCGGACCCTTTCGGGACAAGGAAGCTGGAACCACGCAGTTGAAGAGGGCCTTGGAATTCAACTAGAGATGCGAGTGATCCACAATGGAGCGCCACCTCTCCCACCTGACGGCGCCCTTGCCTCCATTCGGTCTGGAGGTGAGATGGCGCTCCACGGTCACTGAACCGTGCCTGTCATCCAGCTTCGCATGGACTCAACGACACCGCGGAAATCGGCGAAGATTCGATCACTCGAAGTGCCTTGCGCGCCTTCAGCTCACGCGAGGAGCGCGCCGATCTTTTCGCCGCTGACGTCGGTCAAGCGGTAGTCCCGGCCTTCAAAGCGGTAGGTCATTCTCAGGTGATCCACTCCGAGCAAATGCAGCATCGTGGCGTGGAAGTCATGAACGCTCACCGGGTTCTCCACGATGTTGTAGCCGAAATCGTCGGTCTTTCCGTGGACGATGCCCGGTTTGAATCCACCGCCGGCCGCCCAGATCGAGAAGCATCGCGGATGATGGTCGCGTCCGAAATTGGTCTTCGAAATATCGCCCTGCGAATACGCCGTCCGGCCGAATTCACCGCCCCAGATCACCAGGGTTTCATCCAGCATCCCCCGCTGCTTGAGATCGCGCACCAAAGCACCACTGGCGCGGTCGGTATTTTTCGTCTGAGCCTTGATGCCGTCCGGCAGGCCACCGTGATGATCCCAGTCGCGATGACACAACTGGATGAACCTCACTCCGCGCTCGGCGAGACGCCGCGCCAGCAGGCAGTTGTTGGCGAATGACGAACGCCCGGGCTCGGCTCCGTACGATTCCAGGACGTCTTTGGGTTCCTTCGAAATATCCATCAGCTCCGGCACGCTGGTCTGCATGCGGAAGGCCAGTTCGTAGTTTTCAATGTGGGTCGCGATTCCAGGATCTCCCAGGATCCCCAACTGGCGTCGGTTGAGATCCTGCATGGCGTCGAGGAGACTTCGTCGCGAGTCAGCGCTCAGTCCCGGCGGATTGGAGACATACAGCACCGGATCCCCCTGGCTGCGCATCTGGACGCCTTGATAATTGCCGGGCAAAAATCCGTTGCCCCAATAACGGGCCTGCAACGATTGCCCGCCGCCGCCGCTGACCAAAACCACGTACGACGGCAGGTTTGCATTCTCACTGCCGAGACCGTAGGCGAGCCACGCGCCCATGGTCGGCCGGCCGGGTTGCTGATTGCCCGTCCCGAAAAAGGTGACCGCCGGATCGTGGTTGATCGGATCGGTATGCATCGATCGAATCAGCGTGATGTCATCCGCAACACTGCCGATATGGGGCAGTTGTTCGCTCAGTTCCATCCCGTTCCGTCCGACCGCGCGGAACGGATACGCCGGGCCCACGCAGCGCAGAACCGGCTGGCCGGCGGTCATGCCGGTGATGCGTTGTCCCTTCCGAACACTGGGCGGCAACTCCTCGCCGGTCATCCGGGTGAGGAGCGGCTTGGGATCGAACAGGTCGAGATGCGACGGCGCTCCGGATTGGAACAGGTAGATCACCCGCTTGGCCCGGGCGGGATGATGCAACACCTTGAGCGCGCCAGGGACCGACGCCGGACCGGTCGCGGCGGCACCGAGCAGCGTCGGATCCAACAGCGACGCCAGCGCGAGTCCGCCGACACCGGTGGTTCCCCGGAGAAAGGCGCGCCGCGTCATCGCCCGCTCGACATCGTGAAGGAATGGCATGGGATGAAGTGGAAGCGAACCCTCAGTGGGTGAGAGTCTCGTTGAGGTTCAACAACACGTTGGCAACGGCAGTGAAGGCCGCCAGTTCCACCGGATCGATTCCGGCGGACGGCTTCGATTCACCCACCGCGATCAACGCCTTCGCGGCGGACGCATCCTTGCCATACAACGCCAACTGGCGATCCAGGGTGGAGGTCAACACCACCAGTTCGGCAGGCGCGGGGCTTCGGCCGATCACGTGTCGGAAGGCCCGGACCAGTCGACGCTGGCGATCGGACGGTTCCTCGCGGATCACCCGGTTGGCCAGTGCTCGCGCCGCCTCCACAAACACCGGATCATTCATCAACACCAACGATTGCAGCGGCGTCTGGGTCCGCTGGCGCAGGAAGGTGCAGACCTCGCGGTTCGGTGCGTCGAAGGTGGCGAAGGAGGGATAATGGGCTGATCGCCGCCAAAACACGTACATGCCGCGGCGGTAGAGAAGATCCCCGTGATCCTGATCGTAGCGCGAATCCGTTCCATCCCAGATCCCATCGGGCTGATACGGTTTCACGCTCGGTCCACCGATTTTCGGGTTCAGTAATCCGGAGACGGCGAGGGCGTTGTCCCGGACGAATTCCGCGTCGAGCCGAAGACGCGGGCCACGGGTGAGCAGGCGGTTGTAGGGGTCCTTCTCCAGTTTCTGCGGCGTCACGGCGGCCGATTGACGATAGGTGGCCGAGGTCACGATCAAGCGCACCAGTTCACGAACATCCCAAGGTCGGACCGCGGCCGGACCACCCGCCGCCCGCGACCCGCCCGGACGGTTGGTTGCCGTCGATCCATCGCGGAACCGGATCGCCAGCCAGTCCAGCAACTCGGGATGACTCGGCCATTCCCCTTGCGAACCAAAATCATTGGCCGTCTTGACCAGGCCGGTGCCGAAGAACATTCCCCACCAACGATTCACCGCCACCCGGGCGGTCAACGGGTGATTGGGCGCGATCAACCATCGGGCGAGGGTCAGGCGATTGACCGGGCCTTCCGGCAACGGTGGGAGAAATGCCGGTGTGCCAGCGGTCACCTTCTCACCCTTGTTGCGAAAATCTCCCCGGATGAACTGAAAAGTGTCCCGCGGGGGATCCATTTCCTCCATGATGAGCGAGGTGGGGATCTTGGAATAGAACTCCTCCTTGGTTCGCCGCGCCTTCGCCAATGCGGCCTCGGAGCGGAGGTAGTCCGTCGCATACCGCTCGCGATATACCCGCGAGAGATCGCCGCGATCTTCCTCGGACCGATTGCCACGCGAGCGCGAGACGATCGAAAGCCATCCCTCGAATTCAAGCTGGGTCAGCGTCTCGGCCGAGAGCGGTCGTCCCAGCACCCGCAGCGTGTCGATCGCACCCACAAACCCGCCGCCCACCGAAAGCGCGCCATTGAGGATAAAGCCCGGTTGCAGGTGATCCACTTCCGTTTCGAATTCCCGCGCCTTTCCGTTGAACCGCAGCCGAACACCACCCGCCTTGGTGGAACCGTCATAGGTCAACGCCACATGGACCCATTGGTTTTCCGGAAGCGCATCCTTGGACCGGATCCGCAATTGATCGGCTTCATTGGTAGAGCCGAGGCGCAGGCGCGGCTTGCCGTCGACGAAGCTCAATTCCAAGCCACGGGTCGCGGAAACTGACTCAGCAATCGACAGCAGGACGCCGTTCCCCCGTCGCTTGACCCAGGCAGCGATGGTGAAACCGTTGGTCGAAACCGTGACGGCCGGCGCGTTCCACTCGACCCGGGTTCCAGCGTCGAAATGCAACGCACGACCGGGGCGACCCGCCTCAAACGTCAACGCTGCGGCCCCGTTCGTCTGGCCTGCCACGGTGTTGGTTCCGTGGTGCAGCGCCAGATCATCCTCGAATTCCACCGAGATCGTGTCCGGCGGAAGAACGAGCGCCGCCGGCGGACGATCCATGGTTTCCCGTTCCCATTTTTCCTGGGTCTCTCCCAATTCGTTGTTTCGATCCTGAAGCGTCTTCTCGCCGTCGCGCACCGCGAAATCCGCCTCCACAAACTGAACCGCCTGTTCCGGAGTCGGCACCGGCAGGCGCGGCGGCGGATTGTCAGTGCGAATCCGATCCAGGCCCTTTTCCGGGACGTTGTGGAAGAACGCGTACAACCGGTAGAACTCCTTCGTGGTCATCGGATCATACTTGTGATCGTGACACTCGGTGCAGCCGACGGTGAGACCGAGCCAGACCGATCCGAGAGTGTTGACCCGGTCGACGACGTATTTGTTGAGGTACTCGTCGGGATCGGCGCCGCCCTCGTCGTTCGTCATGTTGTTGCGGACAAAACCGGTGGCAATCCGCTGCGATTGGGTCGCGCCGGGAAGAAGATCGCCCGCGAGTTGTTCCACCGTGAAGGCGTCGTAGGGCTTGTTCTCGTTGAACGCCTGAATGACCCAGTCGCGCCACAGCCACATGAAGCGCACGCCGTCGAAATGGTAGCCGCTGGTGTCGGCATAACGGGCGAGGTCCAGCCAGTTGGCGGCCATCCGTTCGCCGTACTGCGGCATCTTCAGCAGCCGATCGACCAGCTGCTCGTAGGCCGCCGGTGAACGATCCGACAGGAACTGATCCACCTCTTCGATCGTCGGTGGCAATCCGGTCAGATCAAACTTCACCCGGCGGATCAGCGTCGCCCGATCGGCCTCGGGTGCTGGTTCGAATCCGGAACGTTCCAATCGTTCCGCAACAAACCGGTCGATCTCATTGCGCGCCCAACGGCTGTGGCGAACCTCGGGAACAGTGGGACGTTCCGGTGGAAGATAGGCCCAGTGCTGCTTCCATTTGGCGCCGGTCCGGATCCAGTCGCGCAGCAACCCAACCTCGCGCGCTGTCAGCTTCTTGCCCGACTTGGGCGGCGGCATCACTTCCTCCTCATCGGTCGTGACGATGCGGCTGACCAGTGAACTGTGTTCGAGATCACCCGGGATCAAGGCGTGACGGCCCGATTTCAATTCCTTGAACGCCTCGGATTCCAAGTCCAGGCGCAACCCGGACTTGCGCCGGCCTTCATCCGGTCCGTGGCAGGCATAGCAATTCTCCGAGAGAATGGGCCGGATATCGCGGTTGAAGTCGATCGCCGCGGGAATGCCGGCGGGCACGGTTGCGCCGCGGACCGAGCCTCCAAGAATCAGAAGGAAGACCAGGATTCGCACGAACCAGGATAAAGCGTTGGCAACCATTCCATTTACCGACAATGAATCATGAACTCCGACGGTGGCTTCCGGGGCGACGATTCAACTCATTCGCCGCGATCCACCGCTCTGGGAAACTGAGATCGGAAGCATCCTCCCGCGCCGTCCCATTCGCAAGGGCGGGCAACGCACGGCGGCTGGCTCGGGCGCATCTCGGCACTGCCCCCTATGGAAGCCCGTTGGAACAACGTT
>CAIVQB010000115.1 GCA_903907925.1 uncultured Verrucomicrobiota bacterium | reverse complement strand
TTCCTCGACAACCCTCCGGGCGGCAGTGCCTTTGTCTTCTGCCTTCGTTGACTCAGTCCTCACAGCCCGGCGTGGGGATGCTCGGACTTCGTCGCCTCGGCAGAAGACAAAATCCCTTGCCGCAGGACCCTTCCCCATTTTCAGACGCGCTCTTACACCCTTCAACTCCTCAACACTTCAACTTTCCTCGGCGAATCCGTGTCCAGCCGCCGGCGGTGGAAAAACAAAAAAGGCGGCCCGGAGGCCGCCTTTGAAGTTTGAACCGATCGACGAATCGATCAGGCGAGCAATGGGGAGGTTTCGTCTCCCTCGGTCAGGCTCGGAGCGGGTTCGTCCGCCGGGATATCGACCAGGATCTTGAGGTTGATGGCCCGATGTTTGTCGAAGCCGGTTCCCGCCGGGATGATGTGACCCATGATGACGTTCTCCTTGAAGCCGCGGAGGCTGTCGGATTTGCCCATGGTCGCCGCTTCGGTGAGGACACGGGTGGTGTCCTGGAAGCTCGCCGCGCTGAGGAACGATTCGGTTTCCAACGAGGCCTTGGTGATGCCCAGCAGGACAGGAGCGGCTTCGGCAGGCTTGCCACCCATCTTCTCGACGCGGGTGTTTTCCTCTTCGAAGGCCACCTTGTCGATCTGCTCGGCCCACAGGAAGATCGTGTCACCCGGCTCGGTGATGCGGACCTTGCGGAGCATCTGGCGGATGATGATCTCGATGTGCTTGTCGTTGATGGTCACACCCTGGAGGCGGTAGACCTCCTGAATTTCGCTGACCAGGTGTTCCTGGAGTTCCTGAGGTCCGCAGACGTCGAGGATCTCGTGCGGCACGACCGGTCCGTCGGTGAGCTGCTGACCCTTCTTAACGAAGTCGCCCTTGTACACGATGACGTGCTTGCTCATCGGGATCAGGTGCTCTTCGTTCGACGCGGTCTGCGGGTCGGTGACGACGATGCAGCGCTTGCCGCGCACGCTCGAGCCGAAGTCCACCACACCGTCGATCTTGGAGATCTCGGCGGCATCCTTCGGACGACGGGCTTCGAACAATTCGGCAACACGGGGCAGACCGCCGGTGATGTCCTTGGTCTTGGACGCCTTACGGGGGGTCTTGGCCAGGAGCACGCCGGCACCGATTTCGTCGCCTTCGCTCACCACCAAGTGAGCGCCGGCGGGAATCGGGTACTGCGCGATGGGCTCGCCCTTGCGGTTCTCAACGACCACCTGGGGATGGAGATCCTCCTTGTGTTCGATGATGACGTAATCTTCGGTGCCGGTCGCCTCGTCGGTCTCCTGCTTCATCGTGACGCCCTCGATGATGTCGACGAACTTCACGATGCCGCCCTTTTCCGAGATGATCGGAACGTTGTAGGCATCCCATTCGACGAACACCTCGTTCTTGGTGACCTGGCCGCCGTCCGGAACGGCGATGACCGAGCCGACCACGATATGGTGGGTTTCGAGCTCCTTGCCGTCGGGCGAGAAGATCGAGAGCGAACCATTCTTGTTCAGGACGATGTTGTTGCCGTCCTCGAGCTCCACCACGCGGAGTTCGTTGTAGCGGGCAATACCGTCGTGCTTCGATTTGATCTGCGGCTGCTTGTAGGTCTGCGCGGCGGCGCCACCGATGTGGAACGTACGCATCGTGAGCTGCGTTCCGGGTTCGCCGATCGACTGGGCGGCGATGATGCCGACCGCCTCGCCCTGCTTCACCAGCTTGCCGGTGGCCAGGTTGCGGCCGTAGCACTTGGCGCAGATGCCGACCTTGGTTTCGCAGGTGAGTGCGGAACGGATCTTGATCTTTTCCACACCGGAGCGTTCGACAGCCTTGGAGCGGATTTCGTCCAGTTCCTCGCCGGCACTGACCAGCTTGTGCTTGAGGTCGGCGGGATCGAACACGTCTTCGGAGGCGTACCGACCGAGGATGCGTTCGCTGATCTTGACGACTTCTTCTTCACCTTCGTAGATCGACGAGACGGTGATGCCGTTGCCGGTGCCGCAATCGTCGTGACGAATGATGACGTCCTGCGCGGCGTCGACGAGCTTGCGCGTCATGTAGCCGGAATCGGCCGTCTTGAGCGCCGTGTCGGCGAGACCCTTGCGGGCGCCGTGGGTGGAGATGAAGTATTCGAGCACCGTCAGACCCTCGCGGAAGTTCGAGAGAATCGGCTTTTCGATGATGGAGCCGTCGGGCTTGGCCATCAGACCGCGGAGACCAGCCAACTGACGGACCTGGGCCTTGTTACCACGGGCGCCGGAGTCGACCATCAGGCTGACCGGGTTGAACTCCTTCTTGCCCTGATTGTGATCGAACGTCTTGAGCATGACGTTGGCGATCTGGTCGGTGCAATGGGTCCAGATGTCGATGACCTTGTTGTAGCGTTCCTGATTGGTGATGACGCCCTTCTTGTGCTGCTTCTCGACGTCGGAAATCTGCTTCAACGCGGAGTCGATCTCCTTCTGCTTGGCCTCGGGAATGATCATGTCATCGATACCGATCGACACGCCCGCGCGGGTCGCCTGTTCGAAGCCGATTTCCTTCAACCGATCCAGGGTGACAACCGTGCGCTCATGGCCGCAGACCTTGTAGCAATTCAGGATGAGGTCACCGAGTTTGCTCTTGCCGACCGCGAGGTTGGGGAAGCCCAGTTCGTTCGGCCAGATCTCCGAGAAGATCACACGACCGACGGTGGTTTCGATGACCGCCTTCTCGCCGTCGCCATAGACCGTCTTGGTTCCCTTGTCGGGGTTGGCCATGAGGACGCGATCATGCGTCTTGAGCGCGCCATCAGCATTGGCGAAGAGCACCTCGTGCTTGCTGCCGAAGAGCATCAGGCGTTCGCCTTCCTTGCGGGCCTTGCGGGGCTCGGCGGTGAGGTAATAGCAGCCCAGGGTGATGTCCTGGGTCGGGGTCATGATCGGCTTGCCGCTCGAAGGGCTGAAGATGTTCAGCGGCGCCATCATGAGGAGGCGTGCCTCGAGCTGGGCTTCGACCGACAGCGGGACGTGGACGGCCATCTGATCGCCGTCGAAGTCCGCGTTGTAGGCGGTGCAGACCAGCGGATGGATGCGGATCGCCTCGCCTTCGATGAGGACGGGCTCAAACGCCTGGACCGAGAGCCGGTGCAAGGTCGGAGCGCGGTTGAGGAGAACGGGGTGACCCCGGGTGACCTCTTCCAGAATGTCCCAGACCTCGGGCGACTGGCGTTCGATCATCTTCTTGGCCGAACGGACCGTGTGGACGTAGCCGAGTTCCTTGAGGCGGCGAATGATGAACGGTTCGAAGAGCACCAGCGCCATCTTCTTGGGAAGACCGCACTGATGGAGCTTGAGCTCGGGTCCGATGACGATGACCGACCGGCCGGAGTAATCGACGCGTTTGCCGAGCAAGTTCTGACGGAAACGGCCCGATTTCCCCTTGAGCATGTCGGACAGCGACTTGAGGGCGCGATTGCCGGCGCCGGTGACGGCGCGGCCATGGCGGCCGTTGTCGAACAACGCGTCGACGGCTTCCTGGAGCATGCGCTTCTCGTTCCGGATGATGACCTCGGGGGTTTTCAACTGGAGGAGGTTCTTCAACCGGTTGTTCCGGTTGATGACGCGGCGATAGAGATCGTTGAGATCGGAGGTGGCGAACCGGCCACCTTCGAGGGGCACCAGCGGGCGAAGGTCGGGCGGGATCACCGGCAGGACCGTGAGGATCATCCACTCGGGCCGGCTGTTGGACTTCAGGAAGCCCTGGAACAGCTTGATCCGCTTGGCGATCTTCTTGCGGTTCTGCTTGGACTTCGTCTCCGTCATCGCGATCGCCAGCTCGTCGATCGTCTTCTCGAGCTTGATGTTGACGAGGGCGTCACGGACCGCCTCGGCACCCATCTTGGCCTGGAAGGCATCGGCACCGTAGGTCGTGCGGGCTTCGCGATATTCATGCTCGCTGAGGAGCTGATGCACCTTGAGCGGGGTGGTGCCCGGGTCGATGACCAGGTAGTCCTCGTAATAGATGACGCGCTCGAGGTTGCGGGCGGTCATGTCCAGCATCAGGCCGATGCGGGAGGGCATGCACTTGAAGAACCAGATGTGGCTGACCGGAACGGCCAGTTCGATATGGCCCATGCGCTCACGACGGACGCGGGCGAGGGTCACTTCGACACCGCAACGATCGCAGACCACGCCACGGTGCTTGATGCGTTTATACTTTCCGCACGAGCATTCCCAGTCCTTGACCGGACCGAAGATCCGTTCGCAGAACAGGCCGCCCTTTTCAGGCTTGAAGGTGCGGTAGTTGATGGTTTCGGGGTTCTTCACCTCGCCCTTGGACCAGGACCGGATGGTCTCCGGTGCGGCGACGGCGATGGCGACGTGGTCGACCTGGTTGACCTTTTCGAGGCCGAGAAGCTCGCGTGCGGTTTCCTTGGAAGAAATCATAGTAGATCCGTTTCCGATTGGGGTTCGCTGTTGGGGTCGACCGGGTTCAGGCGAAGGCCGCTAGGGCATTTGCCGGGGTTTGCGCAGCGTCCGCTGGATTGGTATAGCCCACCTTCACATCGAGGCCGAGGGACTGCATTTCCTTGACCAGAACGTTGAAGGATTCGGGGATGCCCGCCTCGAGCGAATTGTCGCCCTTGACGATGCTTTCGTAGATCCGGGTGCGTCCCTGGACGTCGTCGGATTTGACCGTGAGCAGCTCCTGGAGCGTGTAGGCGGCGCCATAGGCCTCCATGGCCCACACTTCCATTTCGCCGAAGCGCTGGCCGCCGTACTGGGCCTTGCCGCCCAGCGGTTGCTGGGTGACGAGGGAGTAGGGACCGACCGCACGGGCGTGGATCTTGTCGGCCACGAGATGCCCGAGCTTGAGCATGTAGATGTAACCGACGACGACTTCCTGATCGAAGCGTTCGCCGCTGCGGCCGTCATAGAGATGCACCTTGGCGTGCTCGGGCAGGCCGGCCTGCTTCAGGTAGCCGCGGATTTCCTTCTCACGGATGCCGTCGAACACCGGGGTGGCGATCCGGATGCCGAGCAACCGGCAGGCCCAGCCCAAGTGGGTCTCGAGCAACTGACCGACGTTCATGCGTGAAGGCACGCCGAGCGGGTTCAGGACGATTTCAACCGGCGTTCCGTCCTCGAGGAACGGCATGTCTTCCTCCGGCACGATCCGGGCGACAACACCCTTGTTGCCGTGACGACCGGCCATCTTGTCACCGACCGAGAGCTTGCGCTTCGAGGCGATGTAGACCTTGACCTGCTTGACCACGCCGCCGTCGACTTCTTCGCCGGCTTCGACGCGTTCGACTTCCTCGGAATGCTGGGCATCGAGGTCCTCGAACTTCTTTTTGAACTGGCCGATGATTTCGTTGATCTTGTTACGGATCGGGGACGGATCAATCTCGATGCGGTCGTACACCGTCGCCAGCTTCTTCAGCAGCGTCTTGGTGATCTTCCGGTTGGCCGGGATGATGATCTCGCCCGTCTCGCTGTTGACGACGTCGAGCGGAATCTTCTCACCGAGCAGGATGTTCGAGAGCGCCTCGGTCAATTGATCGAGCAACTCTTCTTTCTTGCCGCGGTAGCCGTCGTCGATTTCCTTCTGGGCCTTCTTGGGCGATTCGCCGTCTTCCTTCTTGGCGCTCTTCACACCGTCGGCCTTGGCCGAGACCTTCACATCCATGACGATGCCATAGGTGCCGGACGGGACCTTGAGCGAGGTGTCCTTCACGTCGGCGGCCTTCTCGCCGAAGATGGCCCGCAGCAGGCGCTCTTCGGGGGCGAGTGCGGTCTCCGATTTCGGAGTGATTTTGCCGACGAGGATGTCGCCGGGCTTGACCTCTGCACCGACGCGGATGACGCCGTCGAGACCGAGGTTCTTGAGGGCTTCTTCGCCGAGGTTCGGGATGTCCCGGGTGATTTCCTCGGGTCCGAGCTTGGTATCGCGGGCGACCACTTCGAACTCGTCGATGTGGATCGAGGTGAAGATATCCTCCTTCACGATCTTCTCGGAGATCAGGATGGCGTCTTCGAAGTTATAACCGCTCCAAGGCATGAACGCGCAAAGCACGTTTCGGCCAAGGGCGAGTTCGCCGCCCTGGGTGCAGGGACCGTCGGCCAGGATCTGGCCCTTCTTCACCGATTCACCCTTTTCCACCAGGATCTTCTGGTTGATGCAGGTTGCGGCATTGGAGCGCATGAACTTGCGCACCGGGTAGACCCAGAGCCCGTCTTCGGGGGCATTCTTGATCTTCTTGCGGCTCTCGGGGAGTTTGCCGTCTCGGGTGATGATGATCTGGTTGCCGTTGACGCTGGCAACCTTGCCGGCTTCTTCGGCGACGATGACAGCGCGGGAATCGCGGGCGACGCGCTCCTCGAGGCCGGTGGCCACGAGCGGTGCCTCGGTCACCAACAGCGGCACGCCCTGGCGTTGCATGTTGGAACCCATCAGCGCGCGGTTGGCGTCGTCGTGTTCGAGGAACGGAATGAGGCCGGCAGCCACCGAAACGAGCTGTTTCGGCGACACGTCCATGTAGTCGACCTTCTCAGGTTCGACGTCGATGAAGTCGCCCTTGCAACGGCAGGTGACGCGATCGGTCTGGAAGTGACCTTTATCATTGATGACCGAATTCGCCTGGGCGATGATAAAACCTTCTTCGCGATCGCCGGTGAGATAGTCGATCTGACCGGTGACACGACCTTTCTCGACCTTGCGGTACGGGGTTTCGATGAACCCGAAGTCATTGACCCGGGCAAAGGTGGCGAGCGAGGCGATCAGACCGATGTTCGGGCCTTCCGGCGTTTCGATCGGGCAGATACGGCCGTAGTGGGACGGATGAACGTCGCGGACTTCGAATCCGGCGCGATCACGGGAGAGACCCCCGGGTCCGAGAGCCGACAACCGGCGCTTGTGCGTCAGTTCGGCCAGCGGATTGATCTGATCCATGAACTGGCTCAACTGGCTGCGGCCGAAGAAGTCGCGAACCACGGCCGACAGCGCCTTGGGATTGATGAGCTTCTGCGGCGTCATCGTGTCCAGACTCTGATCGAACAGCGTCATGCGCTCCTTGACCAGACGTTCGGTGCGGGCCAGACCGACACGGCACTGGTTGGCGAGCAATTCGCCGACCGTACGGATACGACGGCTGCCCAAGTGATCGATGTCGTCCAGCGTGCCTTCGCCCTTCTTGAGCTTGAGCAGGTACTTGGTCGCGTCGACCAGATCCTTGGCGGTGAGGATGCGAGCATCCCCTTCCTTGAAGCCGAGTTTCTGGTTGATCTTGTAGCGACCAACGCGGCCGAGATCGTAGCGCTTCGGATCGAAGAAGAGCCGTTTGATCAGCGCCTTGGCGTTGGCGGCGGTGGGAGGATCACCAGGGCGGAGGCGGCGATAGATGTCCTTGAGCGCCTCTTCAGCGTTCTTGGTCGGATCTTTCTTGAGGCACTTGATGACGATGCCCTCGTCGAGTCCAGTATCGACCACGCGGATGCGGGTCACACCGAGTTCGGCGATCTGTTTCACGACCGCCTTGGACAGCGGTTCAAAAGCGCGGGCGACGACGATGCCCTTGTCGAGATCGACGGCGTCTTCGACCAAAACCTTGTTGCCGATGTCTTCGAGCTTCTCGGCTTCCTTCACCGTCAATTCCTCGATGCTGTAGAACAGGTCGAGAATCTCGGAATCGGTACCCACCTTGGCCGGGTCGACCTTGGTGTCACCCATGACCGCGAGGGCACGGAAGAATGTGGTGGTAAGAAACTTACGACGGCGTTTTTTGCGATCGAGATAGACGTACAGCAGGTCGCTGGTGTCGAACTGGGCTTCATACCAAGAACCACGATCCGGGATGATCCGGAAGCTGTGGAGCAACTTGCCGTTCGGATGCTGGGTGGTCTCGAAGGCCAGACCGGGTGAACGATGGAGCTGGGAGACGATGACACGTTCCGCACCGTTGATGACGAAGGTGCCCTGTGGGGTCATGAGGGGAATTTCTCCCATGAACACCTTTTCCTCCTTGGTCCCCTTCTCTTCCTTCAGGAGAAACGTGACATACAGCGGAGCGCCGTAGGTCAGGCCTTCGCGAAGGCATTCCAGCCAGTCGATCTTGGGCTCCTGAATTTCGTAGCTGTGGAAATCAAGCACCGTCTTGCCGTCATAGCTTTCGATCGGGAAGACTTCCGTAAACACGGCCTGGAGGCCGAGATTGCGGCGCTTGGACGGGGCGATCGACGCCTGCAGGAACTCTTTGTAGGAGTCGAGCTGGATTTCGATCAGGTTGGGAGGGGCGATGACCTCCTTGATTTTCCCGAAATTGATGCGCTCCGCAGTTTTGTTTGCCATGGCGACTTCAGGTTCAATGCATCCGGTTTTCCGCCGGAGATTCTTTGCTTTGAAAAGACAATACGACGAGGTCGGGTGGCCTGCATTCACAGACAACCCGAACTCGTCCTACCGTAAAATTATTTCGACAATGTGATTAAAGTGTAGCAGTCACTCATCCACCCGCAACTTCGCCCCCCACAGCGACCGATCGGGGCGGCGGGGACGAACCCCGCCGCCTCGGGTCGTAAGTGGATTGTTACTTGAGCTCGACCTTGCCACCGGCTTCTTCGAGCTTCTTCTTGGCAGCGTCGGAGTCAGCCTTGTTGGCACCTTCGAGCACCGGCTTCGGAGCGCCTTCAACCAGGGCCTTAGCTTCAGCCAGGCCGAGACCGGCCTTGACCTCACGGACGGCCTTGATGACGCCGATCTTCTTGTCGGCAGGCACGGAAACGAGGATCACGTCGAAGGTGTCCTTGGCGGCGGCGGCGGGAGCGGCGGCAGCAGCGCCAGCAGGAGCGGCAGCGGCAACCGGAGCGGCGGCAGTCACGCCCCACTTGGTTTCGAGCGCTTTGACGAGGTCAGCAGCTTCCAAAACGGTAAGCTTGCTCAGCTCTTCTACGATGTTGTTGATATCAGCCATGTTGTGTTCTTTTTTTGTGCAGTCTCGTCGCCGGGACGGCCACCCGAATTAGCCCGCGGCCTGCGGGCCGACGAAGTACTCTGTGTTTCGTTGTTGCTCCGGTGGCGTCCTTGGCCAGGTGCGCCACCGGAAGGTTTGAACCGCGTTGGAAGCCGTTTAGGCGGCCTCGGCCGGTGCAGTCTGCTCGGAACGTGCCTTGATAACACGGGCGAGCTGACTTCCCGGAGTATTGATAAGGGCGACCAGCTTCTGGGCGGGGGCCTGGAGGAGACCCAGGATCTTCGCCTGGAGTTCCACCAGCGGCGGCAGATCGGCGATGACGCGAATCTCGTCCGCGGAAAGGCGCTGACTGCCGAGGAAGCCGAATTGCAGGCGGGGCTTTTCGAACTCCGACTGGAAGCTCTTGAGGACCTTGGCCGCCGAGGCGATGTCCTTCGGGCCGGTGACGACGGCAAGCTGCCCGGTCAGTGTGCCGGTGAGGTCGGCGATACCCGCCTCCTTGGCCGCGATGCGGAACAGCGTGTTTTTCACCACATGAGCCTCGGCACCCACCTTGGTCAGGCGTTTGCGAAGGTCGGTGAATTGTCCCACCGAAAGTCCCCGGTAGTCGACCACCAGGAAGAAGGGGGAGGCGTTGAGACGTTGGACGTACTCTGCCGAAATGAATTTCTTTTCTGCGCGCATGAAATCCTCCGTGGGTTAGTTGGCTCCAAACTCCTTCAGATCAATCCGAACCGCCGGGCTCATGGTGAGCGACAGCGTGCAGGACCGGATGAAAATGCCCTTGGCACCCGATGGGCGGCTCTTCATGACCGCCTCGATGACCGCGCGTGCGTTCTCAACGATGCTGGCAGCGGCGAAATTCGCCTTGCCCACCGCGACATGCACGTTGCCAGCCTTGTCGATCTTGAATTCAACCCGGCCTGCCTTGACTTCACGCACCGCGCGGGCGGTGTCGTCGGTCACGGTACCGGTCTTGGGATTCGGCATCAGGCCGCGGGGTCCGAGCACCTTTCCAAGTTTGCGGACCTCGGTCATGGCTTCGGGAGTGGCAATGGCGATGTCGAAATCCGCCCAGCCCTCCTGGCACTTCTTGATGAATTCCTCGAAACCCACATTCTCAGCGCCGGCGGCGCGGGCTGCGTCGGCCTGGGCTCCCGGCTTGGTGAACACCAACACCCGGATGACCTTGCCGGTGCCGTGAGGCAACGGAACCGTTCCGCGGACCATCTGGTCGGACTGCCGCGGATCGACTCCGAGACGGAACGCCACATCAACGGTCTCGTTGAACTTGGCTTTGGGGAACTTGGTGAGAACCTCCACCGCGGTGGCGAGAGGGTAGGCCTTGGTGGAGTCCACCAGGGCAAGGGCTTTTTTGAAGCGTTTGCTCGGCATGTTGTTGGTGCGGTTCTAACGGGCCGAAGCCCTCCCGCTCTGGATGTGATCACCTCTCGATTCCGACTTCTGGCCGGGACCGAAGGAGCGCTCAGGAATCTCAAAATCAGGACGCCTTGTCAAAGGGTTTTCTACATTTTTTCGGGCCCCACTCGCCCGTCAGCCCGTGGGGTGAGTCTCCAAAGGCGGAAAGGCGGGAGAGTTGAGTATGGACAAAACGAGTGGAGGAACCACCTGGCGGCGAGGACTTGCCAAAGCCGCCGCCGCCACGCAGCGTGCTCCAACCACGCCATGGATTCGGACAACACATGAACCTCACCGAAGAACTCCGTAAGCTTTCCGAACTTCACCAGGAAGGGCATCTCACCGATCAGGAATTCACTGAGGCCAAACGGAAGCTCATTTCAGGGTGCGGCACCGAATCGGCCGCGTCTCGAGAGGGGCTGGATCCGACCCTGCCGGCAGAGTCCGGAATTCCGGAGAAGTGTTTCCAGTCGAGTCGCTGGTCGGCCAGCAACTTCTTTTTCCCCGACCGGCTGACCCTGGCGTCGGACGGTATGTTGTTCCGAAAAGGGTCCCTGTTCGGTTCGACCGCGGAACACATCAATTATCGTTCAGTGGCCTCGTTCAAGGTCACCAACGGCGTCTTTCTCGCGAGTATCACCATCGAGACCTCGGGGGGTAGTCAACCGATCTTCATGAATGGCATCTGGAAATCCGATGCCCGGGAAATCGAGGCAACCCTCCGGGTGTTTCAAAGAGGCGCGGCCTGACCGTGAACCTTGGGCGGTGCCCAAGGCTGGTATGGAACGGGCCTTTAGCCCTCGACTCGCCAGAACCCTGCCGCCATCGCTCACTGGCCTACTCACCCACTTGCCCAACCCCCTTCCCGTCCACCCGTTTTCACGTTTTCAGGTCTTCCCTTCCCCGGCACGGTTCCCTAACGTCGCTCTTCGCATTTTGACACAATGAGCAAGAACTCCCGTCAATTCTTTCCCGACATTGGGCCGATTCCCTTCGAAGGACCCGGCACCAAGAACCCCCTCGCCTTCCAGCACTACAACCCCTCGGAGTTGGTGGAAGGCAAGACGATGAAGGATCATCTCCGCTTCGCCGTGGTATATTGGCATACCATGCGCGGGACCGGTGCCGACATGTTCGGCTGGGGGACCGCCCGACGGCCTTGGAATGCGGGCGAAGGCAGCGTCAAGGAGGCCATCCAACGGGCGCGGGCGATGTTCGAATTTACTTCAAAACTGGGCGCGCCGTTCTATTGCTGGCACGATCGCGATGTCGCCCCGCACGGCAAGACCCTCGCCGAGTCCAACTCGAATTTCGACGCCGTCGCCGCGGAATTGAAGCAGCTGCAGGCCGACACCGGCATCCGGCTGCTCTGGGGCACCGCCCAGAACTTCGTCCACCCGCGCTACATGCACGGCGCGTCCACCAGCTGCAACGCCGACGTCTTCTGCTTCGCCGCCGCGCAGGTGAAGAAGGCGATGGAATGGACCCACGAGTTGAAGGGTGAGGGCTATGTGTTCTGGGGTGGTCGCGAAGGCTATTCCACCCTGCTGAACACCAATCTCAAGCGGGAGATGGACAACCTCGGCCGCTTTCTCCACATGGCGGTCGACTACAAGAAGAAGATCGGATTCAAGGGCCCGTTCTACATCGAACCAAAACCGAAGGAACCCACCAAGCACCAGTACGATTCCGACGCCGCGGCCTGCCTGAATTTCCTCCGCGAATACGGTCTGTTGGAGCACTTCAAGCTCAACATCGAGACCAATCACGCGACCCTGGCGGGCCACACCATGCAGCATGAGCTCGAAGTCGCCGGCGCCGCCGGAGCTCTCGGGTCCATCGACGCGAACATGGGTGACGTCATGCTGGGCTGGGACACCGATCAATTCCCGACCGATCTTTACCTCACCAGCCAGGTGATGCTCTCGGTGCTGAAATTCGGAGGTTTCACGACGGGTGGCACCAATTTCGACGCCAAGGTTCGCCGCGAAAGTTTCGATCTCGAAGACCTCTTCCTGGCCCACATCGCCGGCATGGACGCCTTTGCCCGCGGCTTGAAGATCGCGGCCCGGATCCGTGCTGATGGACGTCTCGAAGGCTTCGTGAAGAACCGGTACCGCAGTTGGGACAGCGGCATCGGCGCGCGCATCGAAGCCGGCAAAGCCTCCTTCGCCGATTGCGAAAAACACGCCCTGAAACTGGGCGAAGTCGAAGGGTTGGAGAGCGGCCGACAGGAGTATCTGGAAGCCCTGTACAACGAATTCATTTGAGAACGCGGAGCGGTACGGGTCCGGGTGTTTCCCCGACCGTTCCAATCCACATTCCCTGACTTGAAACGGCCTGCCGGCGTCATCGCTGGCAGGCCGTTTGACATCCAAATATCCTTTGCCTTGGCACCGCCGCGTCCCCCACCTTTCCGCGACCCTTGACTATGGAAGACACGACGCCAGCTTCGCGGGCCTTTTCCCAGCGCCGACTCCCCTGGCTGCTGGGCGGAGCCGTTTTCGTCCTCTACCTGGTCACCTTGAACCCCTGGCTGCGGGTCGGGTCCATCCCGACCGTCGCCGAACTGTCCCATTGGGATGGTCTCCTGCCCTTCTCTCGTCCCCTGCTCTGGCTGACCACCCTGCCGCTCAAGATGGTGTCCGCCGCCCATTTCCCGGTGGCCACCAATTTCATGGCCGCCCTGTTCGGTGCGATCAGCGTGGGAATCCTCGCCCGCTGCGTCGCCCTTCTGCCGCACGACCGCACCCGGGCTCAGCGCGTTCGGGGGCATTCTGAGGAGCCGCTGCTCCACTCCAAGCTCGCATGGCTCCCCCCGACCTTCGCAAGCCTGCTGCTCGGCCTCCAGTTGACCTTTTGGGAACAGGCCACGGCGCAGACCGGCGAGATGCTGGACCTGATGTTGTTCGCCGTTTGCGTCCTGTGCCTGCTCGAATATCGGACCTCGCTCCGTGAAGTCTGGCTGTGGCGCCTGGCATTCATCTACGGAGCCAGCATCCCCGAGAACTGGGCGATGATTGCCTTCCTTCCTCTGTTTCTGATGGCGCTGACTTGGATTCGGGGACTTTCGATCCTCAACGCGGCTCTGCTCCTGCGCCTGCTAATGTGGGGTTCGATTGGGTTGCTCTTCTACCTGTTGATGCCGGCCGTTTCCCTGATGAGCTCGGATCATGGCTACTCGCCTTGGGAAATCATCAAGGGCGTTCTTGCGGCTCAACGCAACTTTTTGAGGGGCCTGCCGCGGGGTCGGTTTCTTCTGTTGGCGGTGGTGAATATCCTCCCGCTCGCCTTGGTGGGAATCCGATGGTCGGGCACCAAGGCATCATCAAGTCTCGAACGAATTCTCTCCGAAGGTGCGGTCATCCTCCTCCAGATCGGCTGGCTCGGGATGGCCGTCTTCATGGCGTTCGATCGCGGATTCAGCCAGCGAGAACTCATCCACTTGGATCCGGTCTACAGTGGCATACCGCTTTTAACCTACTACTTCGCGGCGGCGCTGGGGGCGGGCTACTTCATGGGGTACTTCTTGATTGTGGGTGGAACCCAGCCCTCACGGAATTGGGATCGTCCGTCTTCCGGCGTGCTGGCTCTGGCGCGGCTCGGGTGGCTGGCGATGTGCCTGATCGCCGTGGCCACGCCAACGGCGCTGCTGGTGCGGAACTGGCCGAGAATCCAGGTCCAAAACGGAACCCAACTCGAGTCACTGGCTCAAGCCATGGCCGGCTCGTTGCCCCAGGTTCCCTGCCTGGTCCTATCCGACGACCCCCTGCTCTACGGTGTCCTGACCGCCTATCTGGATCGCAACCGGGAGGCCTTTCCGCATCTGTTGGTCAACAGCTCAATGGCTCCCGAGGCATGGTACCGGCAACGACTGTTGCGGATCCACGGCAGCCGCTGGCAGGGCATGGAGGCGTTCGCCTCGGCTCAGCAGGGAGTGGCCGTGTCCTTCCTCGGCATGTTGCGCCAGGCCGCCGTCGATCACCGCGCCTTCTATCTCAATCCCGCCATCACCTTCGTGACGGAGGCGTTTGAACAAAGGCCGGGCGGTGCCATGTTCGCGCTAAAGGCCTACGGGAAGAAGGCGGTGGACACGACTCCGTTGTCGGAGCAGGAAGCGGCCGGGATCGAGACCTTTTGGAAGCAACACGAGGCCGAGATCGCATCGATTCACGCGATCACGGCCTTTGGTTTGCCCGGACCGCACGAACTCGCCGTGGTCTGGTCGCGTCTGGCGAATGCCAACGGTGTCGAACTTCAGGAATCCGGCCGACTGGAACCCGCCAGCCGCCTGTTTGCCACCGCCCTCCAGTTCAATCCGGACAACGCCGCGGCCGCCGTCAATCAGCGGGTCAACGCCGCCCTCCGCAATCACCAACCCATTCCGAGTGACGCCACCAAGCCGCTGGCGGGAAGGATTGCGCCCATCGTGCTGTCCATGGACGGCCCGATCGACGAACCCCAGTTCCTTCTCACCATCGGCAAGGCGTTGCAGGCCTCGACCGAACCCTCCATTCGTTCGTCGTTAATCCGGCTCGCCCGCGCCCACCAACTGACACCCGACTCCACACCCATTGGCGCAGCCTACGCCGGTGCGTGCATTGACGCCGGGGTGCCGGATCGTGCCCTGGCAATCGTACGCAAGCTCAAGTCCAACTCCCGCCTCAAGCCGGACGAATCCAGCACCCTGCTCCGTTTGGAGGCCAATGCACTGCTGGCCAGCGATGACCTCCCAGGTGCCGAAACGGTGCTCATGGAGGCTCGTCGCACAGCCCCGATCGATCCCGGCCCGCTTGATCTCCTGAGCCAGCTCTACAACCGCACCGGTCGCACCGAACAGGCACTGGAGATGATCGATCTCTGGCAGGGCCTCCGCCCGAATGACGTCACCGTTCTTCTGCGGCGGGTGATGATCCTCAGCGGCCAGAATCGATTGGATGAATCGCTTGTCCTGCTCGATCGCGTCCTCAAGCAGGAACCCGAGAACGAGCTCGCCCGCATCGAACGGGCCAACTGCCTGTTCCGGCTCAATCGGCTGGATGATTCCCGCAAGGACTACGAGCAATTGGTCCGCCGTCACCCGGATCGGGACTCCTTCCAGGCCGCCCTGGGTGCCATCGCGGAACGGAAGAACGAAACGTCCACCGCCATCACCCACTATCAGCGCTATCTGGAGCTGGCGCCCGCCGACGCCGCTGAATACGCCCAGGTGAAATCCCGGCTGGAACGGTTGAAGAATGGGCCGCGCACGCCCTGAATCAGGGCCGTGCGTGTCACCCACGTCATCACCCGCCTGATCGTCGGAGGCGCCCAGGAAAACACGCTCGCCACGGTGCTGGGCCTGCAGGCTCGGCCTGAGTTCACCGTGAACCTCGTCTCCGGTCCCACCCGGGGTGCCGAGGGATCGCTCGAACCGGTGGCGATGGCGGCCGGTTGCCTGACCGTGGTCCCGCAATTGATCCGTGCGGTCCGGCCGTGGTCCGATTGGCTCGCCTATCGCCAACTGGTCCGATTGTTTCGGGAACGACAACCCGATCTCGTCCACACTCACAGCGGCAAAGCGGGAATCCTGGGACGCCGGGCGGCGCAGGTCGCCGGAGTGCCCCGCATCGTTCACGGAATCCACGGCCCGAGCTTCGGCGCGTTTCAGGGCGCAGCGGCCAACGCTGTTTTCACCGCGGCGGAACGCTGGGCCGGTCGCTGCACCGATCATTTCGTCGTAGTGGCCGATGCCATGAAACGTCAATATCTCGCCGCGGGCATCGGCCAACCCGACGACTACACCCGCATCTTCAGCGGCTTCGATCTCCGACCGTTCGTTGAGGCCCGACGTGATCCCAACCTGGCACAACGGCTGGGAATCCAGGACGACGATTTCGTCGTCGGCAAAATTGCCCGTCTGTTCGATCTCAAGGGACACGATGATCTCTTCGACGCCGCACCCGAACTCTTCCAGCGGATCCCCAATCTTCGACTGCTGTTCGTTGGTGACGGTCCCTGGAGGCAACGCCTTGAGGCCCGCGCGCGGGACACCGGCAGAGCGGATCGGTTTGTGTTCGCCGGACTCGTCCCGCCCGGCGAGGTCTGTCGCTATGTCGGACTCATGGATGCCCTTGTCCATCTTTCGACCCGGGAAGGACTGCCCCGGGCCCTGCCGCAGGCGTTGGCCAACAGCAAGCCGGTGGTGGCCTATGATTGCGACGGTGCCGGCGAGGTCTGCCTGGACGGCGAAACCGGCTTTCTGATCCGGCCCGGAGATTCTTCCGGTCTCGTCGCCGCGGTTGAGCGGCTGGCCTTGGATCCCGAACTGCGTCATCGGCTGGGTGAGTGTGGACGGGCGTTTGTCTCCGATCGGTTCAGCGTGGAACGTCTGGTGAACGAACAGGCGGCGCTGTACCTGAGGCTCCTGGCGGCACCGGCACGGCGATCCACCAGAACCCAACCGCGCGGGATGTGACCGCGAATTTTCAGTCAACCTTCGGAATCGGCTTGCCCCGGTCACCACGGCCGGCGGCAATGGGCCGGGGTCGCATTCCATTCGGCCCCGGCTCATCGTGACTCCCAACTCCGCATCCGCCGCCGCCAATTCCATCCGTCCAGGCCGGTTCACCGCCTGGTTGGAACGCGCGCCTTCCGGGGTGTTTGTCGTCGTCGCCGTGGTGGCGGCATTCAGCACTTACTTCTCGATGTATGCCTTTCGCAAGCCGTTCGCGGCGGCGAAATTCTCGGGTGAAACACTTTGGGATACCGCGATCGGTCTCAAGACGGCCATCGTGATCAGCCAGATCATCGGCTACGCGCTCTCCAAATACCTCGGGATCAAGTTCTGCTCGGAAATCTCCCCGGCCCGACGGGCCAGCACGCTGGTGGTCCTCATCCTTTGGGCCGAGCTCGCCCTGGTGGCCTACGGATGGGTGCCCAACGGTTGGAAGATCATTCCCATCTTCTTCAACGGCCTGCCGCTGGGAATGGTGTGGGGTCTGGTCGTCTGGTATCTGGAAGGCCGGAGGACATCCGACATCCTGCTCGTGGGCTTAAGTTGTTCCTTCATCGTTTCCAGCGGCATTGTCAAGGACGTGGGGCGCGGGATGATGGAAGGCTCGGTCGCGAACGCCTGGGCCGTTATCCCGTTGGTCGGTCCGTGGATCGCCGGGCTGTTGGGCCATGTGAGTGAGGGATGGATGCCGGCGATCACCGGACTGCATTTCCTTCCGATGTTCCTGGCCTCGGTCTGGCTGTTGAACCAATTGCCCCGCCCCTCCGCGCAGGATGAATCCGAACGCACCCGCCGGGTTCCCATGAAGGGCGCCGACCGACTCGCGTTTGTGAAGGAGTTTCTCTTCGGGATGGTGATGCTCTGCATCGCCTACCTGTTCCTCACCGCCTACCGCGATTTCCGGGACAACTTCCAGGTCGAGATCATGGAGGACCTCGGCTACCCCTCCGCGAAGAACAAGGCCATCATCAGCCAGACAGAGACCATGGTGATGTTCGGCGTTATGGCGGCCCTCGCGCTGCTCTATTTCGTCCGGGATAACCGCCGCGGGTTGATGGCGACCTATGGCGTCATGATCGTCGGAACCTTGATGCTCGGAGGTTCAACCCTGCTGCTCCAATGGAAGCTGATCTCGGGTTTTTGGTGGATGACCCTCACCGGGTTGGGAGCCTACCTGACCTACGTGCCCTACAACTCGGTGTTGTTCGACCGCACCATTGCCTCCACCCGCGCCTCGGCAACCGCTGTCTTTGCCATCTACCTCGCCGATGCCATCGGATACACCGGCTCGGTGGCGGTCCAACTCTTCAAGGATATCGCCTGGAAAAACAGCTCCCGGCTCGCGTTCTTTCAGGCGTTCACCTGGATCATGTGCGGCGTGGGAACCCTCTGCCTGATCGCCAGTTGCCTCTACTTCCACCGCCTCAGTCGTGTGGCCCACGAAGACCGTTTAGGCAGGCCCTAAAATCGGCGGCAGAACGTCTTTGACCACCTGCCAGACCCGTTCGGCAACCCCGGCCGGATCGCCTTCCGCCGCCACGACACGGATCCGATCCGGTTCCGCCGCGGCGAGCGCCGCATAGGCTGCTTCAACCCGATCGAAGAAGGCCTGCTTTTCCTGTTCGAAGCGATCCTCCAACGCCGGTGCCGCTGCCGACCGCGCCGCCACCCGCCGAAGCGCCTCGTCCCCGCTCACCGAGAGCAGAAGCGTCAGATCAGGCCGCGTGGATCCGACCGCCTGATCGATCACCGCATCGACGGATTCCCGGGACAATCCGCGCCCTCCGGATTGATAGGCGACCGTCGAATCGAAAAACCGGTCGCACAACACGATCTCACCCGCATCGAGCGCCGGACGGACGACTTCGCGCACCAACTGGGCGCGACTGGCATTCATCAACAGCAGTTCCGCCTCCGGAGCCATGCCCCGGCCCGCGGGATCGTGCTTGAGCAAATCGCGGATTTTTTCCCCCAACGGAGTTCCGCCGGGCTCCCGCACTTCGCGGACCTTATGGCAGAGCGATTTCAGCCGATCGGCCAGCAGGCGGATCTGCGTGCTTTTGCCACAGCCTTCACCCCCTTCGAAGGTGATCAATCGGCCTTTCATTCCGTGGCGATTCACCGTGCGGCCGGCTTTGCCGGAACCTCGGTGGCAGGAAATCCAGAGGCCGACGGCGCGACGGGCAAATGGGCCTCCAGGGCAAAATCTCCGGCCAGGTAGTCAGCCAACGAGCGGACCTGAAGATCGGAGAGGATTCCGCCGTTGCGGACGGCAAAGGCCGGCATCAACGACCCGACGCGGCCGTCGGTGATCCACTGGGTCCAGTAGGCGTGGTCGGTGGGTTTGTTGAGGGCGCGGAGGTTGGGCACCATCGACGCCCGGTGCTCGCCTTCGTGGCAGATGGCGCATGCGGTGTCGTAGAGCTGTTTGCCCAGTTTGCCGATGGTCGGAACCACATGGCAGTTCGCGCAGTCACCCCGGAAAACAACCTGGCGGTCCACCTGGGCGACCTGAAGATTGCGGGTCCTGTCCTCCGCGGTCATCGACTTGGGATCCGGCTTCGGAATGGCGATCTGGACCATCAATTGGATCATTCCGACGGAGGAGGTGACGGTGGCAGTCTTGACGATATTTCCCATCTTGCCGCGGAGATCCACGGTGACTCCGATCTCTCCGTGATCGCCCGGAGCGAGCAACCAGGGCTGGCTGGGCAATTGGGCTACCGTGCAGCCACAACTGGTGTGGACGCCGACAATGGTCACCGTCTCCTTGGAAACATTGGTGAGACCGAATCGGAACTTGGCTTCGATCTCGCCCGGTTTGGCCTGGTACTGCTGGCTCTGGGTGGTCCAGGCGATCGCGTTCGGATTTTCAACGACCTGAAGCGCACCCGGCGGGGGCGGAACCACCGTACCGGGCAGCGCCGGCACCGACGCAAAGCCGGCTTGGGCAACAGCACCTGGCCGGGGTGAAGGGGTTGCCGTTTCCGCAGCGGCCGCCACGCCATTCGATAGCAGCGATGCCATCAGTAAAACGACCATCGCAATCCATCGCCGGGTCGATATCCACCGTGGGGAAAGAGCGCGGAATTTCATATCGCGCACCCACTAGAGCAGCGGTCGATATTCCCGGCGAGCGGGATTTCATCCGGAGGAAGAGCGCCGGCCGGCTACTCAACTCCGGTAGACCGACGCCAGAGCCTCGGGCGAAGCCCCCAGCCGCCACCGAATCTCAATCGAGATCATGCGGGCATAGGTCCGGAGAACCCCGCGTTCGCGGAACCGTCGCGCGGAGGTCAACACCGTGGCCGCCGCCAACTCCAGTCGGCCATGAGCCCGCAGCCGTCGACACAGTTCGTGTTCCTCCATCAAGGGCACCGCCGGAATTCCGCCAATTTTCTCCAGAATATCGCGCCGGACAAACAAGGCCTGATCCCCATAGGCGAATTGGAGGGCGGACATCCGGATCCGACATTTCAGCCGGGAACCGGACATCAACCAATGACCGTCGCGAAACCGCTTCAGAAACGCACCCGCCACGACCCCGGGTTTCGCCAGCACCTGGATCAACGCGGCATCACCGCCGAACGGCATCCAGGTGTCGGCGTGCAACAGGAGGATCACCTCACCCGCGGCCGCCGCAGCCCCAATTCGCAGTTGATGTCCGCGTCCCCGGGGCGCAACGACGATCCGGGCTCCCGCCGTCCGGGCCAATTCCACCGTGCCATCTGCGCTGCCGCCGTCCGACACAATCACCTCCGACACCGCGCTCAAGCTTCGCAACCGGGCGAGTGTCTCCGGCAGCTCCAGCGCCTCGTTAAGGGTCGGTATGACGACGGAAATGCGCACCAGCGCACAAAGGAGGATCCCCTTAGAACCGGGCCGCCTTTTCCAATTCCCGCACCCGGAACCGAATCTCAGCCTTCGTGGTCTTGGTGGTGCGGTTGAGACCAAATCCTTCGCAACAGAACGAAGCCACCACGCTGCCATGAACGATGGCCCGGCGGAGATTGGTTTCAATCGAGCCGGTCTTCTGCGCCGCGAGAAATCCCAGGAGGCCGCCGACAAACGAATCTCCCGCGCCAGTCGGGTCGACCACCTTCCCCAGCGGAAAGGCGGGCGCCACGAAGAGGCCCTTCGGTCCGGACAGGATGGATCCGTGTTCGCCCTTCTTGATGATGACGTAACGGGGTCCGAGCTTGTGAATCTTCGCCAGCGCGGTGACCGAATTGTCGTCCTCGACCAACTGCCGCGCCTCGCTGTCATTCAGCACCAGGCAATCGATCCGGGGCAGCAGGCGGAGCAGTTCCGGAAGCGCGATGTTCATCCAAAGATCCATCGTGTCGGCGATGACGAACTTCGGCTTCGAAAGTTGATCGAGGACGCTGTTCTGGATCTGCGGGGAGATGTTGGCCAGCAGGACGAACGGCGTGGTTTCATAGTCGCCCGGAAGCTTCGGTGACCAGTTTTCGATGACCCCGAGGACGGTGTTGAGGGTCCGCCGGTTGTTCATGTTGACCTCGTATTCACCGTGCCAGTGGAAGGTCTGACCGCCCTTCACCCGTTCCAGACCGCGGGTGCAAATGCCATGGCGCTCGTACAGGCGGAGGTAGGGTTTCGGGAAATCCCCGCCCACCACCCCGAGCAGCTTGGTCGGGGCAAAGAAACTGGCGGCGACGGCCGCATGGCTGGCGGAACCGCCCAGCAGGCGCGGATTCTCCGACTTCGGGGTCTTGATGGAATCGAGTGCAGTGGTGCCGACGACAAGGACGCTCATGATGGAATCGTTCAACGAATGGGACGGGCGGGGCCGAATTCGACACCGCAAACGGGGTGAAACCTATCCGTTCACCGCGGTTTGAAGGAAGCGGATTGTGCCGGCGAAACCGCCGGGATGCTTTTCACCCCGAGGCGCCGGTTAGAGCGCGTCTGAAAATGGGGAAGGGTCCTGCCGGCAAGGGATTTTGTCTTCTGCCGAGGCGGCGAGGCCCGAGCATCCCCAAAGTGGGCTGTAAGGGTCGAGTCAACGAAGGCAGAAGACAAAAGCACTGCCGCCCGGAGGGTTGCCGATGAAAAGGCTGGACGGTGAGGTGCGACGAGGGAGTAACCCGTTAAAGCTTTGACCGAGGAGCCACGAAGCCAGCCTTTTCCTCGACAACAGGACCCTTCCCCATTTTCAGATGCGCTCTTAGTCAAAATCGGAACAGCTCATGAAATAGTAACACCGGGGACAGCGGAGTTTGCACTTTTCGTTGTGCAGCTCGTGACCGCAACGGGACACCACCGCCACGGTTCGCCCGGGACTTCGGGTGGACTGGAAACCCCTTCGCCGGCGGACGGCTTTTCGGAATCGAGGGAGTCGGTGTCGCTCACGCCCGTTTTTGTTCCGCCCCAGGACGGACGACAAGTCTTCGTGTGAAAAAAGAAGGCCGCCGGAAACCGGCGACCTTCCACCCAACTGTTCCTCCGAAATTGGAGCCGCGGAGCTACACCATCGCGGCGCGCACCCAGTCGACCAGGCTTTGCCAGGCTAGGAGGAATTGCCACGTCATCAGCGCCAGCCAGGTGATGCTGCCGAAGCACAGAACCGCGACCGACCAAAAGAGGAGCCGTTCGGCGACCGTTTCGCGGGCCGCAGCCAGTGTCACGCGCCAGAGGGCGGGTTCGGCATTCCGTCGGGTCACCGGTGCCGCTGTCCAGGAGGCGCCGCGGACCACACGGACCTTGGGGGCGACCAAGGGATGAGTCATTCGCTGCAGGAGATCGGGAGTCGCATTCATCGTCGTCGTGTTCATGTTCAAATACGTAGAACTGAACCCGATGGTTCGCGGAAAGTTTCAGAAAAGTGCGGGACGTTGGCCCAGCGTAACGTTGGCCAGGAGTGCAAGCTCCAACCGAACCTCAAAGTACGGAAGGCACGTTCCACCACAAACCGGGAATCGCACTCTATCGTGTCAATCTTTGGGTGACCCCTTCGGCGCCGCGCCGTCGTCGCACGGAATGCATGTCGGATCGCCGTTACGGAATTCTGGCCCGAAGAAACCGGCTCTGACCCGGAGGTGTCGACTCGATGTACTGGAAGAGGCCGTTGGTCAGCTTCACTGTCCGGATCTGAAACCAGGACAGGGGCTGCTTAAGCTCAGCCGTGGTCTCGATGACGACCGCCGACCCGTCGGATCCAAGAATATCGAAACTGAACTGGCCGGATGAATCGCGTGCGGCCGCCGTGGACAGGAAGGTGAATGGGGCCGCCGGTCGGCCAGCCAGTTCGGAGCCCCACCCGGACGAGCTTGGCAGGTACCAGACGGTCAGGTTGCCAGCGAAATTGAAGATCCCTGAGCCAGTCGCCGGAAGGTCTCCGGCGAAATATATATTCTGCAGATTGCCGCAGCGATAAAAAGCCGCGTCCTGGACGTTGGCGACTCGGTTGGCCGCTACGATCGTGGTGAGTCCGGGTGACGAGGCGAACGCAGTGGTCCCAATAATCGAGACACTGGAAGGGAGAGTGTAGACTGAAGCCTTTCGGGCCGGCGGATATTGGACCAGGAGGGACTGCTGTTTATCGAAAAGCACCCCATCGATGCCACTGTAGTTGGCATTCTGAGGATCCACATTGATCGCCGTCAGCGCGGTGCAGTTCAGAAAGGCAGCATCACCGATTTTCATCACCCCCGCAGGAATCGAAACCTCCCTCAAATGAGTCCCATAAAAAGCATGGCTGCCGATATTCGTCACACCCACGGGAATCATGATCGACATCGGTCCGGTACCCGACGACTCCTGCTCAAAAGCCGCATCCGCGATGTTGAGCAGGCTGGCGGGAAGGGTGACGTTCGTGAGGTTGGGTGCTCCCATGGCGGCAGGGCCAATCTCCTGTACTCCCGGTGGAACCGTGTAGCTGCCGTCTGCACGCGCCCATGGATATTGAAGGAGGACCGTTCTAGATGCATTAAAGAGCACACCGTCGAGGCTCGTGTAGGATGCATTGCCCGGGCTGACGGTGATGTCCAGCAGGGTCGAAGTATCGAACGCCGCAGTGCCGATACTCGTAACACTGTCCGGAACGGTGACGCGGCTGAGCTGGGTAGCGTAAAATGTGTCGTCCGCGATCGTCTGCACCCCGTTCGAGAGCGTCACAGTCGCGAGGTTGAAGCAGCCTTCGAATGCTTGAAAGCCGATACTGACGACGCTGCCTGGGATCACGACATTCGTCAGCCCTAAGTCGCCGTTGAACGCATACGCGCCGATGGCCGTTACGGACGTTCCGTTAATCTGGCCCGGGATGATCAGGTTGCCCGTCGACTCCCCCGTTCTGAAGCCGGTAACCGTGAAGGTGCCGTTGTCGGCGTTCGTAATCCAGGATAGGCTCTGTGATTGCGCTGGCCGCACGAAGCTCACCAGAGTGAACAGTAGGAATATGCTCCGTTGAGACCCCAGCGTCAGCTTCGTCATCGAGATGATCATGGAATGATGATCTTGTGCATTTGGCGTCCAGCAGACGCCGAAGTGTAAGAGCCGCTGCACTGCTGAATCAATGCGGATTTGCCTGATCAAAAGTGCCGGGTTGACGAAGGACAGAAAGGGGTCGAAAGGGGTCACCCTTTTCTGCTCTCACATCGGCATTTCCAATCCAACCATTCCAGCCACCTGCATGACGTCCTTGTCTCCACGGCCTGACAGATTCACGACGATCAGGTCGTCCTTGGACATCGTGGGTGCGCGCTCGATCGCCGCCGCCACCGCGTGCGCGCTTTCCAACGCCGGGATGATCCCCTCCAACCGCGCCAGCCGCATGAACGCGTTCAGCGCTTTTTCGTCGGTCGCGTAGGTGTAGTCGACCCGCCCCTGGTCGCGCAGCCAGGCGTGTTCGGGTCCGACCGCCGCGTAGTCCAATCCGGCGCTGACACTGTGAGTCATCTGGATCTGACCAAATTCATCCTGCAAAATATAGCTGCGGGTTCCCTGCAAAACGCCCAGTGATCCCCCTTGGAACCGCGCGGCATGCTTCTCCGGAAGGATGCCTTCGCCGCCAGCCTCGACTCCCAGCATCTTCACCGAGGCATCGTTGAGGAACGGATAGAACAGACCGATGGCGTTGGAGCCGCCACCGACACAGGCGATGAGCAGGTCAGGGAGGCGCTCTTCCTGTTCGAGAATCTGGCGGCGCGCTTCATCACCGATGATGCGGTGAAAATTCCGCACCATGACCGGGTACGGATGCGCCCCGTACGCCGTACCCAGAATGTAGTGAGTGCTACGGACATTCGTGACCCAGTCCCGCATCGCTTCGTTCACCGCCTCCTTGAGTGTCTGTTGCCCGGCGGTGACCGGGACCACTTCAGCCCCGAGCATTTTCATCCGGTACACATTCAACTCCTGGCGCCGGCAATCGACCGCACCCATGTATATCACGCACTTCATCCCGAACATCGCGGCAACTGTCGCGGTGGCAACGCCGTGCTGGCCGGCACCGGTTTCGGCAATGATCCGCGTCTTGCCCATGCGCTTCGCCAGGAGGATCTGCCCCATGGCGTTGTTGATCTTGTGAGCACCGGTGTGGAGCAGATCCTCGCGTTTGAGATAGATCTTGGCCCCGCCCAGCTCTCGGGTCAGGCGTTCGGCGTGATAGAGCGGCGTCGGGCGTCCGACGAATTCTCGCAGGTAATACGAAAGCTCATTTTGGAAGGCAGGATCCTTCTGAGCGCGGAAGTATTCGTCCTCCAGCTGTTGAAGCGGATAGACGAGGGTTTCCGGGACATAGCGGCCGCCGTAGGGGCCGAAATGTCCGTTCGCGTCGGGAACCGTGGAACTGGCAGCAGCGTTCACGGCGAAACAGTACCCCGGCCCGGGAAATCGTCGAGCGCCGAGCCGCATCCAGTGCACCCCCCCAAGACACGCCCTTGCTACCCGCGGGCCGCCTGAATGAACGCCCGGATCTTTGCCGAATCCTTCCGCCCGGGTGCCTGTTCGACGCCACTCGAGACATCAACGGCATACGGATTCACCCGCCGAACCGCCTCCGCCACGTTCTCCGGATTCAGTCCACCGGCGAGAATCAGCGGTCTCCCAACGGAACCGGCCCCGACGGCCAACTCCCAATCAAACCGCGCTCCCGTTCCGCCATGACTACCCGCCACAAAGGCATCGAGTAGGATGGCATCTACGGAATCCCGATAGACCGCCAGCCCGGCGAGCGTTTCCGGGCCGCGCACGCGGAGTGCCTTGATCACCTTGATCCGTCCCAGATAGGAGGCGACGACACCCGGCAATTCATCCCCATGAAACTGCGCCGCCTGAACCCGGCTGACGCGCAGATACTCCTCAACGAAGGCCGGCTCCGCATCCACGAACAGTCCCACGGTGGTCACGAAGGGCGGGAGCGCGGCGACGATGGCCGCGGCGGTTTCCGCAGGAATGAACCGGGGCGTTCCCGGTACGAACACAAAACCCAGCGCATCCGCCCCGGCCTCGACGGCCACCAAGGCGTCCTCGAGTCGAGTAATGCCACAGATTTTGATGCGGACAGACACGCGGCGAGGGTGATGCCGGGCGTTGCCTTTCTGCAATCCGCCATTCAATGATCGGTCCGTCCCCGTATCGGTCCACTCCCATGAACGCCTACCCGCGCCGCCGCTTCGTCCTCGAAACCGCTTCCCTGCTCCTCGCGCCAGCACTGATGGCCGCCGGCCCTGGCAAGGGCACGATTGGCATTTCAGTCCTGACCCTAACCAACCCCTTCTTCCGCGACCTCGCCGATGCCATGACGGCCGAGGCCCGCGTTCACGGGCTGGAAACCCTGGTGACCAGCGGCGAATTCGACGCCGCCCGGCAGCGCAACCAGGTCGCCGACTTCATCGTGCGCAAGGCCGTCGCGATGGTGCTGTGTCCCTGCGATTCCAAGGCGATCGGAACGGCGATCATGGAAGCCAACCGCGCCGGCATCCCGGTTTTCACTGCCGACATCGCGTCGCTGGCGAAGGAAGGCAAGGTGGTCGGACATGTCGCGACCGATAATTTCGGCGGCGGAAGGCTGGCAGCCGTCGCCTTGATTGAAGCGCTCGGCGGGCGCGGAAAGGTTGCCATTCTGGATCATCCGGAGGTGGAATCCGTAATCCTCCGCACCCGCGGATTCCTCCAAGAACTCGAGCAGCAGCGAAAAGAAAAGGGCGTCACGATGGAGGTGGTCGCCACCCTGCCCGGCGGAGCCGCCAAGGATCGTTCGATGAAGGCCACCGAGGATCTGCTGCAGTCGCATCCCGATCTCAACGGAATCTTTGCCATCAATGATCCCAGCGCACTCGGCGCGGTTGCCGCGCTCGAAAAGGCGGGTGGCCTTGGCCGGATTCGCATCGTTGGATTCGACGGAATGCCTGAGGGCAAATCGGCCATCAAGGCGGGAAAAATCTATGCCGACCCGATCCAATTCCCCGATCGGATTGGCAAGGCGGCGATCCAGAACATCGTCAAGTATCTGGCGGGCGACGATGTGTCGAAGGAAACCCTGATCCCGACCGCATTGTACTGGAAGGCGGACGCGATGACGGATCCGTCACTCAAGTAACGCTGACTGCACGAGCCCGCGGCTTGCCCGTCGAGCCATCGGCCGCCACTCTTGGGCCATGCACCCGCTGACCGTTGCCTTCCTGAGCTTGCTCTTCGTCGCGACCACGGCATCGGCCGCCGAGGAGGTCCTGGCTGATTTCGATGGGGCCGACTACGGCGGCTGGACCGCAACGGGCACCGCGTTTGGCACCGGACCTGCGCAAGGCACGCTCCCGGAGCAGGCACCGGTCACCGGGTTTCGCGGGCATGGCCTGGTCAATTCGTATCTCGGTGGCGACAAGGCCACCGGAACGCTGACCTCGCCGGAATTCGAACTGAAACGCCGCTATCTCAACTTCCTCATCGGCGGCGGTGCGATTGAAGGCAAGACCTGCGTCAACATCCTCGTCGACGGTGCCGTCGTCCTTTCCGCAACCGGTCGCGAGGAAGAATCGCTGACAACCCTCACCTTCGACCTCGGCGAGTATTCCGGAAAGCGGGCGCGAATCCAGATTGTCGACGACGCGACCGGCGGCTGGGGGCATATCAACGCCGATCATTTCGTCTTGAGCGACAGCGCGGCGATGCCGCCCTACGTCAAACAATCGATCGATGCCGAAACGTTGTATGAGGAAACGTACCGGCCGCAGTTCCATTTCAGCGCCCAGAAGGGATGGCACAACGACCCCAACGGCCTCGTGTTCTTCAACGGCGAGTATCACCTCTTCTTTCAACACAATCCGAAGGGAACCGAGTGGGGCAACATGACCTGGGGCCATGCCGTGAGCCCCAACATGCTCGAATGGAATCAACTGGAGTCGGCACTGCTGCCCGACGCGACCGGCACCATGTTCAGCGGTTCCGTGGTGGTGGACGTAAAGAACACCGGTGGCTTCCAAACCGGGAAGGAACCCGCCCTGGTCGCGCTCTACACCGCCGCCGGCGGCACCAGCCCGGAATCGAAGGGACGCCCGTTCACCCAATGCCTGGCCTTCTCCAACGATCGCGGTCGCACCTGGAAGAAATTCGACGGCAACCCGGTCCTGAACAATATCGGCGACGGCGACCGGGATCCCAAAGTCTTCTGGCATGCCGCAACCACCCATTGGGTCATGCCCCTCTACGTCGGGGTGAAGGATCCCACCCGTTTGGGCAAGGACGGCAAGCCCGTCACCCGCCAAGTCTGCCAGTTCTACACCTCATCCGATCTCAAGAAGTGGACGCTGACGAGCACCTTCGCCGAGGAACTCTTCGAGTGCCCCGGATTCGTCGAGTTGCCGGTCGACGGCGGAGCGAAGCCGTCCAAATGGGTGCTCTGGGGTGCGAGCGGAGAGTATTGGATCGGCAGCTTCGACGGCCGCACTTTCACCGCGGAAACCCCGAAACAAAAAGGCGACTACGGTTCCAACTTCTATGCCGCCCAGGCCTACGATGATTTGCCCGATCACCGGGTGGTATTGGTCAGTTGGATGCAGGGTGGCAGGTATCCCAAGATGCCCTTCAATCAGCAGATGGGATTTCCCGTGGAACTTTCATTGCAGACTGCGGGCGACGGCATTCGCCTGATGAAGTGGCCGGTCGCCGAAGTGCGCCAGTTGTTCACCAGCGCCCTTCATGAAGAACTCATTGAACACTTCCCCGCCGGGCAACGAAAACTGTCCGGCACCAACTCCGAACTCATCGATCTGGAGTTCGAATTCATCCCGGGCACGGCGAAGACGGTGGCGTGGGAGATTCGCGGCAACCGGTTCGAATGGCAGGCGGCTTCGGGCGAATTGACGGCGTTTGGACGTCACATTCCACTACGCCCGGGACCACGCACCCTGGGCCACCGCTCGGAGTTTCGGAAGCCGTGGGGACCGGATTTTGAACCGTGGGACAACAGCATCCGCATTCGATTCCTGGTGGATCGCACGTCCATCGAAGTGTTTGCCAACGGCGGTGCCGCCATGGCGTCGTTTTGCTTCGTTCCCCGCGCTCTCCCCACGACCACTTTGATCGTGGACGGCGGCGATCTGGCCCGAAGCCGCTTTACCCTGCGCGATTTGCGATCGGCGTGGAAATACTGAACCGGCGTCCATGGCCTCCGATCCGACTCCTCGCCCGTCACATCGCGGTTCGGGCGGAGCATGGTGGGGTCGCCACGGGATGACGGCGGTGTTGGTGTTGCTCTGCCTCTTCTTCTCGCTGGCCACATTGCACGATCAAACGCCGACCGGTGTCGCCGCTGCCGGCTCGGTGATCGCTCAACTCGGTCCGGCACCCAAAGACGGAACAGTGGTGGTGATCACTCGCGACACGGATGAGGACCATGCGTTTGCCACCGTGGTCGCCGAACGCGGCACGGCAGTGGGTTGGAAGATCGCAGCTTCCGTTGCCGGTGAACCGCGCGACGCCCGGGTCCGACTCCAGGCACTCTCGGACGCCGGCCAGTCGGTGCAGGCCTTGTTGACCGTACCCGAAACCGCCAACTGGCCGGTGCTCGAAGGCCTGAAGGGACGCTATCCCGGACTTGGCGAACCGCGGTTAATCGTTCCGAAATCGTCGCGCTGGCCGGTTTTCCTGACTCGGCAAAACCTTCTCAACGTGGCCAATCAGATCGTGGTGGTGGCGATCCTGTCGGCCGGATTGACCTTCGTGATCCTCACCGGCGGCATTGATCTGAGCGTCGGAAGCCTCGTCGCCTTGGCAGCAGTGGTTGCCACGCGATTGGTCCGCGATCAGTTCGGTGGGGTCGCGGCCAGCACGCCTTCGTTGATGTTGGCAGCGGGAGCGGGAATCCTGCTCTGCGCCCTGATTGGTGCCGGTTCCGGCTGGCTGCGGGTCGCCTTTCGACTGCCACCGTTCATCTCCACACTGGCCGTGATGCAGGTGGCAAGCGGACTCGCCTTCCTGCTCGCGCGCGGTCAGTCGATCTACGAACTGCCGGATCCAGTCACCTGGCTGGGTCGCGGCACCGGATGGCTCGGCCTGCCTCATGCCGTGGTGCTCACCGGGCTGATCTACGTCGCTGCGCATATTCTTCTCACCCGCACCGTTCTGGGACGCCAGATCTACGCGGTCGGTGGCAACGAGACCGCGGCCCGTCTGTCCGGCGTTTCCGTCGGCCGTGTCCACATCTTCGCTTACACCGCGTCGGCGGCCCTCGCGGGCGTGGGTGGCATCGTGCTGACCTCCCAGCTCAAGAGCGGTTCACCCACCTACGGCACCAGCTATGAACTGTACGCGATCGCCGCCGTGGTGGTAGGTGGTGCCCGATTGACCGGCGGCGAGGGAACTGTCTGCGGCACGCTGATCGGCGCCTGGATCATCGCCGTGATCAACAACGGCATGAACCTGGTCGGCGTCGAGAGCTACACGCAGAAAGTCGTCCTCGGCCTCGTCATCCTTGGCGCGGTTCTCATCGACCGGTTGAAGCATCGGGGTGGCTCAGGCGGGGTACGGGATTAGCCGTTGCACTCGAGCGTGTCATTGACGGCGTCCAGCGGTGGAAATACCGTGTGAACGCTATGGAAGCCATCGCCGAGAAACTGGAGATCAAGCTCCACGAATGGAAACCCGAAACCTCCCAGAGGGTGCGGGTGCTGGTCGCTGAGATCATCGAACTAGCGGACGATGACGCATTGGATGTCGGCCGTTCCCGGTTCGTTGAACAAGAGGTAGTGGACCTACTCGATGAACCCGCGTCCCGGTGAAGTTTGGCTCGCCGACCTTGGAATGGCTGCCAAGACGCGTCCGGTGGTCGTGGTGTCGCGATACGACGAAAACCCTCCGCGCGTTTTGGTCCTTTATGTGCCGCTGACGACGGCGAACCGGGGAAGCGCATATGAAATCGGGATGCCTGAGCTCCCTTTTCTCCATGCAGATGGCGTAGCGAATGTACAAGGCCTCGGCTCGCTGCCGGTGAAAAGGCTGGAACGACGCCTGGGCATCCTGCCGAAAGAAGTCATGGATCAAATCAAGAAGGCTTTGCGCTTCGCTTTGGATTTGGATTAATCCACGCCACTCCGGTTCCGCTCCCACCCCCGTTCCGTGATACCGCGGTTTCCTATTTTTTCCGGTGGCAAGACTCCGTGATCGGCACAAACTGACGGAGTGATGTCCCCCGCAAGCCGCCGTCCCTGGCTGGTGCTGTTCGCACCGGGATGGCTTTGCCTTTGGGTCAAGTCGATGCTGGGTGCATCGGCTGAAGGAACCAATGCCTGGGCCTTTCGTCCCCTCACCCGTCCGCCGATTCCCATCGAATCACGGACCGGAAAAACCCCGCTCAATCCCATCGATGGTTTCATCCATCAACGACTCCGAACCGCCGGACTTTCCCCCGCACCCGCCGCCGACCGGCCAACGCTGTTGCGGCGTCTCACCTTCGATCTGACCGGCCTGCCGCCCACACCCGACGAGATCGCAGCCTTCGTGGCCGATCGCCATCCCGATGCCCTCGGACGATGCGCCGACCGATTGCTCGCTTCCCCGCGCTACGGTGAACGCTGGGCACGTCACTGGCTCGATGTCGTGCGGTTCGGGGAAAGCCAGGGATTCGAATACGACCGCATCCGCGACAATGCCTGGCGTTACCGCGACTACGTCATCACCGCCTTCAACACGGACAAGCCGTACGACCGTTTCATTCGCGAACAACTGGCCGGCGACGTGTTGGAACCCGTCACCCAGGAAGGCATCGTCGCGACCGGCTTTCTGGTCGCCGGTCCTTGGGATCAGGCGGGCAGCGGTGCCTCCAGTGCGAGCATCCGGGCGATGGTCCGCGAGTCGGAGATGGAGGACATGGTCGGCACAATCGGACAAACCTTCCTCGGCGTGACGTTGAACTGCGCCCGCTGCCACAACCACAAGTTCGATCCCATTCCGCAGCGCGACTACTACCGGGTGAAAGCCGTGTTCGACGGCATTCATCACGGCGACCGTTCGGTGCTCGGGACGGCTGAAATCGCGGAACGCAAGGAACGCCGTGGCAACCTCGACCGCGAACGCCTGGCCTGCGCCACGGAGATCGAACAACTCGAGGACTCCGATGCTCGTCGCGCGTCCGCACAATTCGCATCGGCCCAAGCAGCGACCGCATTCCTTCCAAGCGCCCACTCGCCTCCCTCGCCACTGGCTCGCTGGAGTTTCGCCGCCGGTCTCACCAACACGGCCGGACGCATTGGCGGACGATTGATGGGCAATGCCAAGATCCAGAACGGACGATTGGTTCTCGACGGGGGCAAATCATTTCTAATTTCAGAATCCCTGGAGCGGCCGCTTACGGAAAAGACCTTGGAAGCCTGGGTGCGTCTCTCGGACTTGGATCAACGCGGCGCAGGGATCGTGAGTTTGGAAACTCCGAATGGCGCGCGGTTCGATGCCATCGTCTATGGCGAACGCCAGCCCCGGCAATGGACCGCGGGGAGCGAGGGCTTTGTTCGGACCCGCGATTTGAACGCGGCCGCGGAGGAGAGCGACCCGACCACGCCGATCCACCTGGCCATCACCTATGCCGCGGACGGAACGCAGACGGTGTATCGCAACGGAAAACCCCTGGCCGCGCCGTGGCGTCCCGACTCCGGTCGGTCGCCACTCACCGAAGTCGCATCGACCCGCGTTCTCATCGGATGCCGCCACACCGGCGGAACGACCCCATTTCTAAACGGCGAAGTGGAGGAGGTTCGACTGTATGATCGTGGGCTCAGCGCCGAAGAGATTCTGACTTCGTTCAATGCCGGACCGGCGGGTGGTGTTAGTCGCGAACAACGGCTGGCGGCCTTGACGCCCGAAGAGCGGACCCGTCTGAACTCCGTGACGCAACGCCATCAAGCCATCCTCGCAGCGTTGAAGGAACTCGACGCTCCACCGATGGGTTATGCGGCGAATCCATCGCAACCCGTTGCCACCTTCGTTCTTCTTCGGGGCGAACCCGACAAACCACGGGAATCGGTGACCCCGGGTGGACTGTCAGCGGTTCAAGGGCTTTCCGCCGAACTTGATTTGGACGCAAAAGCGCCCGAGTCCGAACGCCGGCGACGGTTTGCCGATTGGGTGGCGCGCCCGGACAATCCGCTCACCGCGCGGACGATCGTGAATCGCGTTTGGCACTATCATTTTCACCGCGGACTGGTCGGCACGCCCAATGATCTCGGGCGAATGGGTGACACCCCTTCGCATCCGGAACTTCTCGAATGGCTCGCCTCCTGGTTCGTCGCGAAGGACGGGGGAAACTGGAGTCTGAAGCGATTGCACCGGCTCATTGTCACCAGCGAGACATGGCAACAATCGTCGGTGCAGGACTCTGTCGCGGCGGCGAGTCGTGACGCAGAGAACCGGCTCCTGTGGCGGTTCACACCGCGGCGCCTTGAAGCTGAAGAAACGCGCGACGCCCTGCTGGCGTTGGGCGGCGAATTGAATCCCGCGATGGGTGGACCCGGATACCGCCCGTTCCGTCACGTCGGCAACGGGGGGCAGAACGAATACTTCGCGGCAGATCTACCCGGACCGGAGTTCAATCGGCGGACAGTCTACCGGTTGTCAGTGCATTCCGCCCGCGATCCCCTGCTCGACGCGCTCGATTGTCCGGAATTGTCCACCCGCACCGCGGTGCGTCCCAACACCACCACTCCATTGCAGGCGTTGTCATTGATGAACAATTCGTTCGTACTCCGGCAAGCGTCGCGAATGGCGGATCGCGCCAGCACCGCAGGGGGTGGGAAGGCAGCCATTCGGCGGATGTGGCAACTGGCTCTCGGACGTCCGCCGCGGCCCGCTGAGTTGAATGAAGCCCTGCGATTGGCGCGGGAACAGGAGCCGGCCAGCGTCGGCTGGGTTCTGATGAACTCGAACGAATTCATGTTTGTGAGGTGATCATGAACCCGCTTTCACGACGCGATTTTCTCGCCAACACGGGTGCTGGCATCGGTGGCCTCGCCCTCAGCTGGCTGCTGCACTCGGACGCATTGGCCTCCGGGGCAACCTCTCCGTACGCAGCGCGGCTCCCGATGTTCCGCCCAAAGGTGCGGCGGGTGATTCACATCTGCGCGCTCGGCGGCGTCTCCCACGTCGACACCTTTGATCACAAGCCCGAGTTGGAACGCCGGCACGGCATGGATTCGGGTCGGAAGTTCGACACCTTCTTCTCCCAGCCCGGCACGTTGTTGAAGAGTCCATTCGCCTTCAAACGGCATGGCAGTTCCGGTCGCTGGGTGTCCGATCTGCTACCCCATCTTGCCACACGGGTGGATGACCTGACCTTCATCCATTCGATGCGGAGCCGGAGTTCGAACCACACGCCCGCGACGTTCCTGATGAATTCCGGGTTCACCTTCAATGGGTTTCCCAGCATGGGGGCGTGGATTAGTTATGGTCTGGGTTCGGAGAATCAGAACTTCCCGGCATACGTGGTCCTGCCCGATCCGCGCCAGTTGCCCGCCGGGGGCTCGATCAATTGGACCAATGGATTCCTGCCGGCGGTTCATCAGGGTGTCGCCTTTCGAAGCGATGCGACCGACCCGATTCCGGATCTGTCCACTCCGGCGTCCATCCCCGCCGAACGACGTCGTGCCAGTCTTCGGTTGCTGGAGACGATCAATGGCACCGACGCCGCGGCGCATCCCGGCGACTCCGCCCTGGCCGCGCGCATCCGCGCCTATGAATTAGCGGCCCAAATGCAATTGAGCGTTCCCGAACTGGTTGATCTGAAGGGCGAGACCGCCGCCACCCGCGAGCGTTACGGATTGGATCATCCCAACGGCCCGACCGCGGCCTTCGCCCGCAATTGCCTCCTCGCCCGCCGTCTCAGCGAACGGGGCGTCCGCTGTGTTCAGGTCTTCAACGGCGGGCAATTCGGATCCCCACGCATCAACTGGGACGGTCACGAGGACATCGTCGAAAACCACCGCAAGCAGGCTCTGGTGATGGATCAACCGGTTGCCGCGCTGCTCGGTGATCTCAAGGAACGCGGTCTCCTCGACGACACCCTGCTTCTGTGGACCACCGAATTCGGCCGCACGCCGATCACCCAGGGGATCAACGGACGCGGGCGTGATCATCATCAGCACGGCTTCACCATCTGGATGGCGGGCGCCGGGGTGAAACCCGGATTCGCGCTCGGCGCGACCGATGAAATCGGCTACGACGCTGTCGAACACCCGGTTGAATTCTACGACGTCCATGCGACGCTCCTGCGCCTGATGGGAATGGATCACGCGAAACTGACCTTCCGCCACAACGGCGTCGATCGACGCCTGACCGACGTCCACGGCGAAGTGATCGAGGGCATCCTTTCCTGAATCGGTCCGCCAACTTCCACCCGATGCCCTCTCTCTCCCATTTCGAAGCCCGGATTCGAAGGCTGATGGCGGCGGCTCTCGGAGTGGTGCTTGGTATATCGTTTCTTTCGACAGCCGAGATCTCACCCGCGCCACCTCATTGGGCCTATCAACCGATCCTTCGGCCGACGATTCCGCCTGGTGACGCTGCCATTGCCAATCCGGTCGACGCCTTCATCCGGCAACGCCTGAAAGCCGCGGGACTGAAACCCGCCGCACCGGCCGCGCGCGGCGTCTGGTTGCGTCGGGTCACCTACGATCTTACCGGTCTTCCCCCGACTCCATCCGAACTGTCCGCGTTCCTCGCGGATTCCGGACCCGACTCC
This sequence comes from uncultured Verrucomicrobiota bacterium, assembly GCA_903907925.1. Classification (GTDB taxonomy): domain Bacteria; phylum Verrucomicrobiota; class Verrucomicrobiia; order Limisphaerales; family UBA9464; genus CAIVQB01. Next base: position 54,536 of record CAIVQB010000115.1, on the reverse strand, counting down.
ATCACCCGCGTGGTCGACCGCCTTCTCGCATCGCCGCGCTACGGCGAACGTTGGGCGCGGCATTGGATGGATGCGGTCCACTTCGCCGAAACCCACGGACACGATCAGGACCGGATTCGAACCAACGCCTGGCCCTACCGCGACTACCTGGTGGCGGCCTTCAACGCGGACAAACCCTACACCCGCTTCGTCCAGGAACAGGTGGCCGCGGACGTCCTTTTTCCCGGCGAGCCCGCACTGACCCCGGCGCTCGGATTGGCGGCTTCGGGTCCGTGGGATGAAAGCTCCCTGCGCTGCATTCGCGAAGATGCCTCGGATCGACAGGCGGCGCGCTACATCGACCGCGACGACATGGTGACCACCGTGATGCAGACCTTCACCAGCACCACGGTCCAATGCGCGCGCTGTCACGATCACAAGTTCGATCCCATTTCCCAGCGGGATTACTACGCGTTGCAAGCCGTCTTCGCCGGTGTGGAACGGGCAAACCGCATCTTCGATATCGATCCGGCGCGGCACCAGCTCCGGCAATCGTTGCGGGCACAACTCCAGCGGGTCCGTGAGGCCAAGCCGTCCGAAAACCCGGACTGGCTGACCGCCGCGGTGCGTAAAGAGGTGATGGGCTGGGAAGAGGCGAACCGGCATCCCTTGGACGCCTGGATTCCGCAGGATCCCGCGGCCCTGTCGGCCTCCGCCGGCTCCCAACTGGCGGTCCAGCCGGATCACTCCATCACCGCGACCGGTCCACGGCCGGAAAAGGAGGACTACACCCTCAACCTGGGTCCCGTGGCGTCACCGATCACCGCTCTGCGCCTGGAGGTTTTGGTGGATCCAACGCTGCCAAAGAGCGGTCCGGGCCGACAGGACAACGGCAATTTTCACCTGACCGAATTTGAAGTTTGGCAGGGGGAGCACCGCATCCGTCTGATCCGAGCCGCCGCGGATTTCAATCAGGACGGCTGGAGCATCGCCGCAGCCATTGACGACACCGAGAGCACCGCCTGGGGCATTCATCCATCGGAGGGTCAGAATCACACTGCTGTCTTCGTTCCCGAAACACCGATTTCTGTTTCCGCCACGAACGGATTGAAAATCGTGCTCCAGCAGCGGCATGGCGGTGGTCATCTCATCGGACGGTTTCGCCTTTTGACCACCTCCTTTGCGGCGACCGATCGGCTGGATCCGATTCCTGCGAAGCTGGCCGCCATCGTCGCGGTGCCATCGTCGCAACGGTCGGCCGCACAGAACGTGGAACTGGCCCGCTGGGTGATCTTGCAAAATCTGGAGGCGCGGCTGGCTGCATTGCCGTCGCCGCGGCTCGTGTTCGCGATGGCGGCGGATTTCGATCCGGACGGAGGGCTCAAACCCGTCCGCGAACCGCGAACCGTGAGCGTCCTGCGGCGCGGCGATTTCGATCATCCGATCGAACCGGCCGTCCCGGGTGCCTTGTCCTGCATTGCCGGATTGCCTGCCCGTTTTCAGCTTCCCATCGCAACAACGGAAGGCGATCGCCGCGCCGCGTTGGCCCAATGGCTGACGGATCGGAACAATCCCCTCACCTGGCGTTCCATCGCGAATCGGGTGTGGCAATTGCATTTCGGCCGCGGATTGGTCGAAACGCCGAACGATTTTGGCCGAATGGGTTCCGCACCGTCGCATCCGGAACTGCTCGACTGGCTCGCGGCGTGGTTCCGGGATGATGCGGGCGGTTCGCTCAAGGCACTGCATCGTCTGATCGTCACCAGCGAAACCTATCGGCAATCGTCCCTCGCCTCCAACACCGATCCGCTCGGCCCCACGCGCGACGCCGACAATGCCCTGCTCTGGCGGATGAACCGGACCCGGCTCGACGCCGAGGAGGTTCGCGATTCGCTCCTTCAACTCACCGGCCGGCTCGATTTCCGAATGGGCGACGCCAGCGACATGCAGTTCGAGCTCCGACCGGGCATTCACGTCACGCCAAAGGTGGACTATTCCAAATTCGATCCAGACACCGCAGCCGGGTCTCGACGCAGCATCTATCGTTTTCTCTTTCGCACCCTGCCGGATCCCTTCATGGACGCCCTCGATTGTCCAGCCGGCGACCAGTTGACCCCGTTGCGGACAGCGGGAATCACCGTTCAACAGGCGCTGGCGTTGTGGAACGATGACTTGGTTCTCCGCCAATCCGCGCAGTTCGCCGGCGTCTTGAAGCGCGATTATCCTGGGGCCGAATCCGCGATCTGGATCCGCCACGCCCTTGAGCGCGCCTTCAATCGTCCGGCCCGAGCCGGTGAAACCGCGGAGCTGGTCCGGTATTGCGATCGGCACGGTCTGGCCGCCACCTGCCGCCTTCTCTTCAACAGCAATGAATTCATCTTCGTTCATTAGCCCCTGCCGCGCCCTCGTCGCCGGAGTTCTCCTCGCCGGTTGCGCCGCGCCCCGTTCGGTCGGAACAACCACCATGCCAACGGACGCGGCATCGCAAGTCGAACGGGAAGTGCGATCGGTGCTGGCGACGCAGGCCCGCGATTGGAACGCCGGCGACATCCCGGCGTTCATGCAGGGCTACGCGCGGACCGACACCACGCGGTTTGCCTCGGGAGGCTCGGTGGTTCGCGGTTGGGCGACGGTGATGGAGGGATATCAGAAGCACTATACGAACCGGGCGGCCATGGGGCATCTCACTTTTTCGGAGCTGGAAGTCACCGTCCTTGCGCCGGACGCGGCCGTTGTCTTTGGACGCTGGGGGTTGGTCCGCGACAAGGACACGCCGGGCGGTCTGTTCACCCTGCTGTTCCGCAAGATGCCGGACGGCTGGCGAATTGTGGCCGATCACACCTCGGCTGCCGAAACTCCGAAGTAGCCCTCCATGCAACCTGGATTTCCAACGCACTGGCCGCAGTCCCGCCGGGAATTCCTCTGGCGGTTCGGCGGTGGATTGGGCGGCGCCGCGTTAAGCCAACTCCTCGTCGACGAAGGCCTCGCCGCCGGCGCACCGTCCAACGGCGCCGCGCTCATCGGTGGCCCTCACCATAGGCCCCGTGCCAAGCGAGTGATCCAATTGTTCATGAACGGCGGGGCCAGTCAGATGGACTTGTTCGACTACAAGCCGATGCTGATGCAACGGCACGGACAACGGTTCACGCCCGGCACCGGGGAGCGGGTCGAGGCCGCCACCAGCGAGCCCGGGATGGTTTTGAAACCGGCCTTCGAATTCCGGCGGCACGGTGAATCCGGCCGTTGGGTCAGCAGCCTTCTTCCTCATCTGGCTGGCTGCGTCGATCAGCTCGCGTTCTGCATGGCGATGGTATCCAAAACCAATGTCCACGGGCCGGGCAGCTACCTGATGAACACCGGATTCCTCCTGCCCGGCTTTCCGTGCATGGGGGCCTGGGTCAGTTATGCGTTGGGCCGGATTTCCGACAACCTGCCGTCCTTCATTGTTCTCCCCGACGGCCGCGGCCTGCCCTACAACCAGAAAGGAAACTTCAGCTCCGGGTTCCTGCCGGTTTCCCATCAGGGCACGATCCTCAACACCTCGGCCCCAAATCCGATGGCCCATCTGAACGCAGCGTCCAGCGGCGCCGGGATGGTCACACCGGCCTCCGATCAGGACGGCCTTGCCGTGTTGCGCCAGATGAATTCGGATCACCTCGCAGAAGCCGGCCCGGATTCCCGGCTGGAATCGCGGATCGCTGCCTATGAACTGGCGGCGCGGATGCAGTTGAGCGCCCCGGAAGTCTTCGCATTGGACGGCGAATCGCCGGCGACGCGAGCCTTGTACGGACTCGACCAACCGGTCACCGCTGAGTTCGGCCGACGCTGCCTGCTCGCCCGGCGTCTCATTGAACGCGGCGTTCGGTTCGTCCAGGTCTGGAGCGGTGCCGGCGGCCCGACCGGCAATTGGGACAATCACACCAGCATTCCCAAGGAATTGCCTCCGATCTGCGCCGCCACCGACCTGCCCATCGCCGGGTTGCTGCGCGATCTCGCTGGACGCGGCCTGCTGGAGGACACCCTGGTCTTGTGGAACACCGAATTCGGACGAATGCCTTTCTCGCAAAGCGGCGAGGGTCGGGATCACAACGGCGGGACTTTCGTCGGTTGGATGGCCGGCGCCGGGGTCCGTCCGGGCGTGGCCCATGGAGAAAGTGATGAATGGTCCTGGAAGGCGGCGAGTCATTCCGTGAGCAACTACGATTTCCACGCCACCGTGCTTCACCTTCTCGGCATCGATCATGAACAACTGACGGTCCGCCATGACGGGGCCAATCGCCGCCTCACCGACGTCCACGGCCAGGTGGTGCGTGAGATTCTGGCATGAAAACCGGGTTGAAACAGTTCGGCCAAACGGTGGCAGTGATCCTGCTGACCGCGGTGGGTACAACATCGGGAAAGGCTTCGCAGCCTTCTCCTCCGACGGGTTCGCGCCCAACAACGGCCGCTGCGCCCGATGTCGCCGCAACTCACTGGTCGTTTCAGCCGATTCGTCGTCCGCCCCTCCCGCCGACCGGACAGACGGTTCGCAATCCGATTGACCGGTTCATTCTCGCGAAACTGGACGCCCAACATCTCGCACCGGCGCCCGAGGCCTCGCGACGCCTGCTAATCCGACGTTTGTCGTTCGACCTGATCGGACTGCCCCCGTCACCCGAGGAAACCCGGGCCTTTGAAACCGATCCCCGCCCCGACGCGTATGAGCGCCTGGTCGATCGCCTGCTGGCCTCGCCCCTGCACGGGGAACGCTGGGCCCGTCATTGGCTCGACGTGGTGCGCTTCGCCGAAACCCACGGGTTCGAGATGAACAATCCGCGGCCCAATGCCTGGCCGTACCGCGACTACGTGATTCGCGCCTTCAACGAGGATCGACCCTACGACCGGTTTGTCCGCGAACAACTGGCCGGGGACACCCTCGGCTCCGACGAGGCAACGGGATTCCTGGTCGCGGGCCCGTGGGATCAGGTGAAGAGCCCGGATGAAGTCCTGACCCGGAACCAGCGCGCCGACGAACTGCACGACATGGTCAGCACCGTCGGTTCCGCCCTGCTCGGTCTGACCATCGGATGCGCCCGCTGCCATGATCACAAGTTCGATCCCATTCCTCAGACCGATTACTACGCGCTGAAAGCCGTGCTGGAAGGCGTGCAACACGGTGAACGCGAACGGGCGATTGAAGACTCCGCCAGCCGGGAACAGGACCTCGCCGCAGCCCGCCGCCGGCTCGCGGAACTGGACCAGGCGTTGCTCCGGTTCGAGCCGCTGGCGGCGTCCCCCGGCGATACGCTCTCCAAGAAGCGTCCAGCCGTACATCCCCGGCGCAATGTCGAGCGATTTGCTCCGATCATCGCTCGGCGTCTCCGGTTCACGATCCTGGAAACCGACGGCAACGCGGAACCCTGCGTGGACGAGTTGGAAGTGTTTTCGACGGGTTCGCCCGCCACTAATATCGCCCTCGCCCGTCTGGGAACCCGCGCCACGGCATCGGGAACGTTTGCCAACTCGGACCTGCACCGACTGGAACACCTCAACGACGGACGCTACGGCAATTCGCGCAGTTGGATTTCCAATCAACGCGGGCAGGCCTGGGTAGAACTCGAATTCGCGACCGCCCAATCGATCGATCACGTCGTCTGGGCCCGGGATCAGGAGGCGGCCTTCGCCGATCGACTGCCGGTACGTTACGAACTGCGTGTCGAAGATGATGCCGGCCGTCAAACAATTGTCGCATCGGCCGCCGATCGCGAACCCTTCGTTGCCGGCCGGCCGTATCGGTCCGGCGCGGAAGCGTCTTTGGATCCCGCGGCAGCGACCCTCCTGGAGGAACGAAAGCAGACGGAATCCAGAATTCGCGACCTGACCCGGTCCACGAGCATTTATGCCGGCTCCTTCCGGCAACCGGACCCGACGCGGCGCTTCAGTCGCGGCGATCCGATGCAGCCGCGCGAACCGATCGCCGCCGGAACGCTTTCGCGGATCGGCAACCCGGGTTCCCGAATCTCGCTCGACCTGGCGGCACCCGAGCGTGATCGCCGGCGCGCGCTGGCCGATTGGATTGCCAGCGCCAATCACCCCCTCACGGCGCGGGTCATCGTGAACCGGCTCTGGCAGCATCATTTCGCGGAAGGACTGGTCAACACGCCGAGCGATTTCGGCATCAACGGCGCACGTCCGTCCCACCCCGAACTCCTCGACTGGATGGCGGCCGAGCTGGTCGAGAACGGTTGGAGCCTGAAACATCTTCACCGGTTGATCGTTTGCAGTGCCGCCTACCGGCAAACTTCCGAAACCGACACGAAACTAACGGCCGCCGGAATGGCCGCGGATGCCGGCGACCGGTTGCTGTGGCGTTATCCGGCCCATCGACTCGATGCCGAACCCCTGCGCGACTCCATCCTCGCCGCGTGCGGCACGCTGGATCTAACCCGGGGCGGCCCGGGATGGTCGGCGTTCGTTCCAAACGAGAACTACGTGCGGGTCTACGTGCCTAAGGAGACATTCCAACCGGCCGATTTTCGCCGGATGGTCTATATGACCGCGATTCGCCAGCGGCCGGATGGCGTCTTTGGCGTGTTCGACTGCCCCGACGGTGGCCAGATCGCCCCGCGTCGCAACCGCAGCACCACGCCCCTCCAATCGTTGAACTTGCTCAACAGCGGATTCACGGTGCAAACGGCGGCCCTGTTTGCGGCCCGGCTTGAACGCGAGGCGGGATCCGATTCCGGCCCGCAGGTGCTCCGCGCCTTCCAACTGGCGTTCAACCGCGAGCCCGACGCCGACGAAGCCATCGCTGCGCGGAACCTGATCCAACGGCACGGATTGACCGTCTTCTGCCGCGCGCTTCTGAATGCGAACGAGTTCGCCTTCGTATTCTAGGAGCGTTTGCCTTCGCCTTGCGTCCTCTGACAAAACTGAAATCCTCCCTCCACCATGCCCCCGCTCCACGTTCTTCCCCGGCGCCAGTTCATCAAGTCGGCCGTTGCCACGGCATTTGCGATGCCCTTCATCACCCGGGATCTGATCGCGAACCCGCCGTCCGGTCAGGTGCTGCATGCGAGCTTTGGCGCTAACGGCATGGCCTGGGCGGACCTGACATCGATCGCGACCCACAAGTCGGTGCGGATCGTCGCCGCCGCCGAGGTGGATGCGAATCGCGCGCTGGATTTCCGAAGGAAGTTTCCCGAGGCGCGCGTGTACACCGACTACCGCGTCCTGCTGGAAAAGGAGAAGATCGATTCAGCCAACGTGTCGACGCCGGACCACATGCACGCTCCGATTGGAATGGCTGCCTTGCGGCGCGGCGTCCACGTGTACGGCCAGAAACCGCTTACCCACGATCTGTATGAAACCCGCCGCCTGACGGAATTCGCCCACCAATCGAAACGGGTGACCCAGATGGGAATTCAGATTCATTCGGCCAAAGAATACCGGCTTGCTGTCCAATTGGTTCATCAGGGAACGATCGGCAAGATCCGCGAGGTTCATACTTGGAGCAACAAGACCTGGGGTGACAACGGGACAATGCCCACCCGGACCGACGCCGTACCCGCCAATTTCAATTGGGATCTCTGGCTCGGCGTTTGCCAGCCCCGCCCCTTCATCGGCGATGGCTGGTATCATCCTGGGAACTGGCGCAAACGCCTCGACTTCGGCACCGGCACTTTTGGCGACATGGGCTGCCACATTTTCGACCCGGTGTTCGGTGCGCTCGCATTGACCGGGCCGGTTTCGGTCCGCAGCGAAGGTACGGCCCCCAACGCGCATTCCTGGGCCACCAACGCCATCATCCACTATCAATTCCCAGCCACCCGCTACACGGTGCCGGGCCTGATCCCGATCACCTGGTACGATGGCAATCAACTGCCCCCGGCCGAGATCAAGGCGTTGATGGAGGGAAAACCGCTGCCGGATCAGGGCTCCATTCTGATCGGCACCGACGGCGTCCTCGTCATCCCGCATGTCGAGAAACCCATTCTCTTCCCACAGGCCAAATTCGCCGACTTCAAGTTCCCGGCCGTCGAGGGCGCCGATCACTGGCATCAGTTCATCGACGCTGTCCGCGGCGAAGGCACGACATCCGCCGGATTCGACTATTCCGGGCCGCTCACGGAGTCGGTGCTTCTCGGCAGCGTGGCAACACGGTTTCCCAAAACGACGCTTCAATGGGACGCCACGGGATTGCGCTTCACCAATGTCCGGGAGGCGAACGGGTTCGTTCGCAAAACCTATCGTCACGGCTGGGAAACCCGCGGTTTGTAAACTCCCGTGATGATTCCTGGTCCCGCCCCGAACGGCGTACCAACGCCCCGGGCGGTATCGTGGATTGCACTCACGCAGCGGGTCTGGATCGCTGTCCTCGTCACCTGCGGCTTCTGTTTCGAAATCCGGCTCGGGCAAGGGCTCGCCGCCGGGCTCGACTTCCCAGAACGCCTCAAGCATTGGGCGTTTCAGCCGGTCGTCGTTCAACCCGTGCCCACGGTTCAGGATGCCGCCTGGGTTCGGAACGAACTCGACGCCTTCATCCTGCAACGACTGGTGCGGGAGGGCCTTCATCCGTCACCGGAAGCCGATCGGGCCACTCTCGCCCGGCGGTTGAGTTTCGATCTGGTCGGACTGCCGCCGTCGCCGGAGGACGTCGAAGCCTTCGTCAAGGATACGTCGCCGCACGCGTACGAAACCTTCGTCGATCGCCTGCTGGCTTCGCCCCACTACGGCGAACGCTGGGGACGCCATTGGCTGGATGTCGTCCACTACGGCGAATCCCACGGCTACGACAAGGACAAGCCGCGTCCCAATGCCTGGCCGTATCGCGATTATGTGATCCGGGCCTTCAACCAGGACCGGCCGTATTCGCGCTTCGTGCAGGAGCAGATCGCCGGTGATGTCCTGTTTCCTGACAATCCGGAAGGCGTCACCGCCCTGGGATTTATCGCGGCGGGTCCCTGGGATTTTGTGGGGCACGCGGAACTTCCGGAATCGAAGATGGATGGCCTGATCGCCCGCTATAATGACCGGGACGACATGGTGATGACCACGATGTCTACCTTTCTGAGCCTCACGGTTCACTGCGCGCGCTGCCACGACCACAAGTTTGACCCGATCACCTCGCGCGAATATTACGCCCTCCAATCTGTGTTCGCCGGCGTGGACCGGGCCGACCGGCCGTTCGATGTGAACCCGGAGATACACCGGCAGCGTCGCCTGTTGACCGCGGAACAACGACGGTTGCAGGAACGGCTTCGCGGATTGGAAACACAGGTCGGCGCGATGGTTCATCCGGGCTTCGCGGACATTGATCGCCGACTGGAATTCCAGAAGAAGGAATTGGCTGCCATTCCCACCGCTGCCGAAAGCCCGTCGAACGGGTATCACAGCGACATCGCGGCCCAACGTGACGCCACCAAGTGGGTTCAGATCGACCTCGCCTCCGAGCACGCGCTGGACGAGATCCGTTTGATCCCGGCGCGTCCGACTGATTTTCCCGACACGCCCGGATTTGGTTTCCCCGTCCGTTTTCGCGTCGAAGTGGCCGACGACGATACATTCGCCCATCCACGTCCGGTGGCCAACTTCACCCGCGATGACTATCCGAATCCGGGGGCCAAGACCGTGGTGTTGACAGCGCACGGCGCCAGTGGACGCTACCTTCGCATCACCGCCACGCGGCTCTGGGAGCGAACTCAGGATTTCGTCTTCGCGCTCGCCGAATTGCAGGCGTTGAAGACGGGCAACAATCTGGCCCAGTGGTCGACCGTTCAGGCTTTGGATTCGATCGAAGGCGGGCGCTGGGGCAAGGCCCGACTAGTGGATGGATACGACAGCCGGGGACCCATCGAAGGGGACGCGACCACCGCTGAGCGCATCCGTCGACGCAAGGATCTGGAGACGGAGATGGCCGCCTTGCGCAAAGACCGGCGACGCCTGGCGGAAGAGTCGCTTCCGGCCGAAGCACGTCAGGATTTGGCGGCCACGAAGGCTCGATTGGAATCCCTCAAAACCGAACTGGCCACGCTGCCCGCACCGTCGACGGTTTACGCGGCGGCGGCCGAATTTCCGGCGATGGGCAGTTTTCATCCGGCGGGAAAACCCCGGACCGTGCATTTCCTGAAGCGCGGCAGTGTCCAATCCCCGGGCGAAGTCATGCAGCCCGCCACACTGGCGTGCGTCCCCGGCCTCACCGCGGATCTGGCCGTTGCTGATCCCGAAGATGAGGGCGCGCGACGAGCTGCCCTGGCGCGTTGGCTCACCGATTCTCGCAATGCCTTGCTACGGCGCTCGATCGTCAATCGGATGTGGCAGCAGCATTTCGGCCGCGGACTGGTCGAAACCCCGAATGATTTCGGCCATATGGGTTCGGCGCCGAGCCATCCGGAGTTGCTGGACTGGCTGGCCACCTGGTTTCAGCAAAACGGCGAATCCCTCAAGGCACTGCACCGGTTGATGGTCACCAGCGCCACCTATCGCCAACAATCCAAGCCCAACGCGGAGGCTGAGAAACGGGATTCCGACAACCGATTCCTATGGCGGATGAACCGCACCCGGCTGGATGCGGAATCCCTGCGCGACAGCCTGCTAACGCTTAGTGGGACGCTCAATCCAACCATGGGCGGACCGGCGGATCGCCAGTTCTGGTTCAAGGACGATCATTCCCCGACCTACGACTACGCCCGGTTCGACGTCGAAAGTCCGGAGGCCTTCCGTCGCAGCGTCTATCGATTCATCGTCCGCAGCGTTCCCGATCCGTTCATGGAAACGCTGGATTGCCCCGATCCCAGTGTCCTGACCGGCCGCCGCAACACCACCCTCACACCGCTGCAGGCCTTGTCGTTGATGAATCATCCGTTCGTGGTCCGGCAGGCCGAACTGCTGGCGCACCGACTGGAGGCGGCGACATCCGATCCAACCACCCGGATTGACCGACTGGTTCGCGCCGCCTGGGGCCGGCCGCCCACTGCCACGGAACGCACCGCATTGGCTCAGCACGCGGCCCATCACGGGCTCGCCCATACCTGCCGATTGGTGTTCAACAGCAACGAATTCGTGTTCATCGACTGAATCATGGAAACGAATTCCACTCCGGATCCGTTGAACACCGCCCGCCGGTTTGATCGCCGGGAATTCCTGTGGCGTCACGGCGGCGGTCTCGGCGGCGTGGCATTGGCCTGGATGCTCGGCCGCGATCAACTCCTGGCCGGTGCTGAAACGCGACCCGGGGTCCCACGCGGATTGCATCATGTACCCCGCGCCAAACGGGTGGTGCAGTTCTTCATGTCGGGCGCGGCGAGTCAGTGTGATTCGTTCGACTACAAGCCGAGGCTCATCCGCGATCACGGAAAACCCTTCGACGTCGGTGAAACGGTTGAACTGTTCCAGAGTAGTCCCGGTGCCTTCTACAAATCTCCCTGGGAATGGAGGCGGTACGGCGAATGCGGAAAGCATCTGAGCGACCTCGTCCCGCATATCGCCTCCTGCGCCGATGACATCGCCTTCGTTCATTCGATGGTGAGCAAATCGAATGTCCACGGCCCGGCCACCTACATGCAGGCAACCGGATTCGTCCTGCCGGGATTTCCCAGCATGGGCGCGTGGATCAGCTACGGGCTGGGCTCGATGAACCAGCAGTTGCCGACGTTCGTGGTGCTTCCCGATGCGCGCGGATTTGCTCCCAACGGCCCATCGAACTGGGGCTCCGCCTTTCTCCCCGCCCAACATCAGGGAACGATGATTCGCGTCGGCCGGCCGAATCCGATTTTCGACCTTTTCCCGCCCGAATCCGCCGGCTACATCACGCCCGCGGCCGAGCGGGACGGACGCGTCCTGCTGGAACAGTTGAATCGCCAGCATTCGGCTCAACGCCCCGGCGATTCACGCCTCGACGCCCGCATCGCCAGTTATGAAATGGCGGCCCGCCTCCAGACCAGTGCGCCGGAGGTGCTCAACCTGCAGGGCGAATCCGCCGCCACGCGACGGCTCTACGGACTGGATGCCGAGCACTCGCGCGAGATGGGCGAACGCTGCCTGGTCGCCCGGCGACTGCTGGAACGCGATGTCCGCTTCATCCAGATCTGGAGCGGGGCCGACAACGGATTCCCGCGGCGCAACTGGGATTCCCACGAGGATCTCGGACGGGATCATCTCGACATGGCGCGCGGCATGGATCAGCCGGTCGCCGGCCTGATTCATGATCTCCGGTCACGCGGAATGCTCGACGACACCATCATTCTCTGGACGACCGAATTCGGCCGAATGCCCTGCAGCCAGGGCGGCAAGGGACGGGATCACAATCCGTTCGCCTTCACCAACTGGCTCGCCGGCGGGGGTATTCGCGGTGGTGTCACCTACGGCGCGAGCGACGACTGGAGCTACAAGGCGGTCGATAAACCGACCTACTGCTACGACATCCACGCCACGATTCTCCACCTCCTCGGCATCGATCACACACGCCTAACTTTTCGCCACAACGGTGTCGACCGCCGCCTCACCGACGTTCACGGAGAGGTGATTTCGTCGATTTTGAAGGAGCAGATTCCCGCTCAACATCCCGCCTGACTTATCGATGAAGAAACTCGACACGGATTTCACGAATTATCACGGATTAGGAGAGAAGGTGCTCGATCTCCTCTTCAAAAATCCGTGTGAATCTGTGCAATCCGTGTCCGTTTTGTCTTTTCGTCGGAATTGTCCCGATTCAGGCCTTCACGCTGATCATCCAACCGATCCCGAACCGATCGGCGAGCATGCCGAAATACGGTGACCAAAAGGTTTTGTTCAACGGCATCCGGACCTGGCCACCGTCGACCAACGCGGCGAAGATGCGGTCAGCATCCGCGGTCGTCGCCACTTCCAGCGAGAGCGAGAATCCTTCGAACTTGGTGCCCATCTCGCATCCGTCGGAAGCCATCAACGTGGTTCCACCGATGCGAAACGTGGCATGCATCACCTTGTCCTCAAAGCCGGACGGAAGCATCCCGGGCGGCTGCGGTTGCGGGCTGTCCTTGTAGCGCATCAGAAGATCCACCTCCGCGCCGAGGGCCGAGCGGTACAATTCAAGCGCCTCGTCGCAGCGACCGCCGAAGAACAGGTAGGATTGAACAAAAGTGGGGTTCATGGGTGTTTAGGGACCGAAAAATACTCAAATGGGAATCTGTCGGCGGCATTGTAGAACACGGTCACGCGGCCGAGTCCAATGGCAAACTGACGACGAATTCGCTCCCCTGCCCCACGGTGCTGGTGACCGTCACCTTGCCGCCGTGGGCTTCAACAATGGCCTTCACCAGACTCAAGCCCAAACCCAGTCCCTCCTCGGAACGGCTGCGATCGCCGCGGTAAAGCCGGTTCCAGATTCGGGGCAGTTCCTCCGCGGTGATGCCCATGCCGGTGTCCTTGATGCGGATGAACACAGCGGATGCCTCCGCGGTCACAGATAGTCGAACCGTGCCCCCGGTCGGCGTGTATTTCAGCGCGTTGTCGAGCAGGTTGGCCAGCGCCTGGCGGAGACGATTCACATCCACCGATGCCTCCACCACCGGTCCGGGAACCACTTCCACCTGGATCCGTTTCACTTCCGCGAGGTGATCGTACAACCCCGCCACGTCCGTCAGGAGTGCCGTCAAATCGTGGCGTTCCAGTCGAAGCTTCATTGTTCCCGATTCCGCCGCCGTCACGTCGAGCAAGGTGTTCAGCAGGGTCAGCATTCGTTCCGATTCCTCGACCGCATCGGCGAGCGCTTCCCGGGCCGCTTCGCGATCGCCCGGCGATTGCAGTGCGAACTCGGCACCGCTCCGAAGGCGCGCCAACGGAGTACGGAGATCATGCGCCACGTTGTCCATCGCTTCCCGCATGGTCCGCAGCAGGGATTGATTGCGGTCCAGCAGCGTGTTGAAGCAGCGCACCAATTCGGCCAGTTCGTCATCCGCCCGCGGATTTGGCACGCGCGCATCCATATCCCCGGTTTCGACAATGCGACGCGCCGTCGCGGTCAACTGCCGGACCGGTCGAAGCGTTCGGTTGGCGAGCAAAGCCCCGCTGCCCCAGGCCAGCGCGAACAGGTTGCCGATGCCCAAAAGGAACGAGCGTCGCAAAGGTTGATACAGCACTTCCCGATTGTCGGTACTGGCCCCGACCTGCAGGACGGAGCCATCGCGCAGCTCACGGTCGGCGAATTGGAAATCGCGGCGGGCGTCCCGTGGAATCCGTAGAATCCCCCGTTCCCGCTGGACGGTTCCCAGCCCATTCGGCAACGGAACCGACTCCAGGCGCAGTTCAATCCAATCCTCGGGAACCTGAAGAACGACGCCCAGCCCGCGCTTGGGAACCCAGCGAACGAACAGCGCCACGTTGCCCGCCGAGGGTTCCTCCACCTCTATGCGATCCCGCACCGCGGCCAGGCCGCCTCGATCGTATTGTTGGGAGTAAAGATCCAGCCGGGTGGACAACACCCGTTGCTCGCGTTCCTCCAGCCGACGGCCCAACTGCCAGTAGAGGAACACACCCAGGGCGATGGCGCCTGGAAGGAAGACGGCGGCGAACTGGAGGCTCAACCGAACCGCCAGCATCCGGCCAATGCGATCAAGTTTTCCGGAGGACATAGCCCACTCCACGTTGCGTGCTCAGACGGGTCCGGTCGGGATCGATTTTCGATCGCAACCGGTGCACCAGCACATCGACGACATTCGTCTGCGGATCAAAACTGTAATCCCAGACATGTTCGAGAATCATGGTCTTGGTCACAATCCGTCCGGCATTCCGCATCAGGTATTCCAGCAGAGAAAACTCGCGCGGCTGCAATTCCACCGGCGCGCCCGCCAGCGTGACTTCGCGGCTGACCAGGTCGAGAGTGAGATCACCGACCGCCAATCGGGTCGGCTCCACAGCGTGGGTTGAACGGCGAATCAACGCCTGGATCCGGGCCAGCAGTTCGGAAAACGCAAAGGGCTTGGTGAGATAGTCGTCCCCGCCCGATTGCAACCCCGCCACTCGATCCTCCACCGTCGCCCGGGCGCTGAGAAACAAGACCGGCATTTGCTTGCCCTCGGCACGCAATCGGCGAACCAGGCTCAAACCGTCCACTCCCGGCAACATCACATCCACCACCGCCGCATCAAACACCGTGGAACGGGCCAGGAAGGAGCCCTGGGTTCCTTCAGCGGCATGGTCGACGGCGAACCCCGCTTGTCGCAGGCCATTGACGACAAAGGAGGCGATCTTCGGGTCGTCCTCGACGACTAGGATGCGCATCGGGAGTGAGTATGGCGGCGTGTTTCGCAAAAAACGAGCGGACAGCCGACGACTGCTGCTCCGACAACGAAGGGTCGCCCGCCCGGGATTCCGAGCGGGCGACCCACGACCGTCTCCAGTTCAACGTCCGGACTTCTTCTCCGAACCTTCGTCTACCACCACGAAGCGGATGCCGCGACGCGTCCACAGTTTCAGCAGGGTGGTCTTGTCCTTGGGATGTTCGGTCAATCGGACCGCTTCCTCGGCGGTGGTGACCTTCTCCCGATTGATTTCGAGGATGACGTCACCGGGTTGCAATCCGGCCTCGGCGGACGGCGATTGCGGTTCCACGGTGGTGATGACCGCGCCCTTCACCGATTCGGGAATCTGATGCTCGCGGCGATTCCGAGAATCCAGATCGGCCACGCCAACACCGTTGAGAGTGCCGTTGTCTGAATCGGCGGCGGGTTCCGCCTCGGCCACGTCGCCATCATCGGGCCGTTCGCCGACCTTGACCTTCACGATGCGGGTTTCACCATCGCGGATGACCTTCAACGCCGCCACTTCGCCCGGTTTCACGCGAGCCACTGCGTTCTTGAGGTGCTGACTGTCGCGAACCTCGCGGCCATTGACCTCACTCACGACATCGCCACTGCGCAATCCACCCTTTTCGGCGGCGCCCTTCGGTGTGACGTCGGCAATCAGTGCGCCCTTGGGTTCCCCGAGCTTGAATTGGCGGGCCAGCGAGGGATCCACGTCCTGAATCCGGACACCGATAAATCCGCGCGTCACTTTCCCATCGCGCACCAACGATTCCATGACGTCACGGGCCAAGTTGACTGGAATCGAGAATCCGATGCCCTGGTTTCCACCGCTGCGGCTGAGGATGGCGGTGTTGATGCCGATCAACCGCCCGGAGATGTCGATCAACGCGCCGCCGGAATTGCCCGGATTGATGGCCGCATCGGTCTGGATGAAGTCCTCGTAGTCGAGTCCGAGAGTCGTCCGACCGGTGGCACTGATGATACCGCTGGTCACGGTCTGTCCGATGCCGAACGGATTGCCCACGGCGAGAACCACGTCACCGACTTCGATCTTGTCGCTGTCGGCCAGGGTGATGGCGGGAAGTCCGGTCGCCTCCACCTTCACCACCGCCACGTCACTCTTCGGATCCTTGCCCACAACCTTCGCCGTGAATTCACGACCGTCGGCGAGAGTGACGCGGACGGTGTCCGCGGATTCGACCACATGATTGTTGGTCAGGATGTAACCATCCTCGGTCACGATGACACCGGAGCCGAGACCCTGGACCTTGGGCATGCGTTGTTGTCCCCGGCCGGATCCCTCCTGACCGAATGGATCGCCAAAAAACCGGCGGAGGAGTGGATTGTCCATGGGATCCCCGGACTGTCCCTGCATCTCCATCTTCATTTTGGCGGAGGTCACCACCTTGACGACGCTGGGGCCGACGCGTTTGACGATGGGTGAGAAACTGGACGGAAGCGCCTGGGTGCGTGGGACCGTTGCGTCGTCGATTTTCAGGCTGAGCTTGGGAGGGGCGTCCTTGGCATGGAGTGTCCATGCGAGAAGGCCAGTCACGGCGAGTATCGGCAGTGTCTTGAGAAGAGATCGGGATGTGGTGTTCATGGAAGTCACTGGTTTCATCATCAAACGCCCACCGGAACGGCGGGCACTGATCCAAGAGACACCCGGGCGATTGCCCGATCCTTTCCGTAACCTTACAAAACTGTAATGAACCAGTGTCCCGGCTATTCGTAGCGGAGCGACTCGATGGGATCGAGATGGGCCGCCTTCCAAGCCGGGTAGGTGCCGAAGACGATTCCGACCAGGGAACACACACCGAGACCGATCAAGGCCCAATCCCAGGGAAAGACCGGGGGCGTCGAAAGCGCCAGCGCGGCGCCATTTCCGGCGAGGATCCCGAGAAGAATCCCCAGAATTCCACCCATCTCACTGAGGACGATCGCCTCGATGATGAACTGGGTCATGATGTTCCGTTTCTTGGCACCGATCGCCCGCCGGATGCCGATCTCCTTCGTGCGCTCGGTGACGCTGACCAGCATGATGTTCATGATTCCGATGCCCGCCGCGACCAGAGCGATGCTGCTGATCACTCCGGCACCGGCGCGAACCGCGAGGGTGATGGTCCGGAACTGACTGATGAGCGAATCGTTGGAGACGATTTCGAAATCATCGGGTTCGCCGGGCGGAACCTTGCGGACCGTCCGGAGGATTCCGCGAACCTGTTCCACGGTATCATCGTAGATCTCCTGGCTCCGCGCCTGCACCTGAATGGTCAGCGGAGTCTCGCGGCCGTAGCGACTCAGCACGGTGGTGATGGGAACGGCGAGATATCCATCCTGACTCTGCCCAAAAATGCTTCCCTTCGGTTCGAGGACCCCGACCACGGTATATTTCACACCCTTGAACTGGACCCATTCCCCAACCGGCGAACCAAACGGGAAAAGTTTCTTGGCCAGATCCGCCCCCAGAACGGTCACCATTCGGCGTCCCGAGAGATCCGACTCCACCAACGCCCGTCCCTCGGCCACGGTCAGATTTCGAGTCTCAAACGATTCCGGACTCATCCCGCGAAACGCGATGCTCGGATTGGTCTTGCCGAACCGGGATCGCACTTCGCCCTGATCGACCTCCGAGCTGGCGCTGACGTTCAGGGCCAGGGTGGCGCGCTCCCGGACGGCCAGCGCGTCGGCGAGATAAAACCGTTTCCGTCGAAAATATTTATCCTGCGACTCCATGTCGTCATCCACCTGAATGGCCGGGAATCGCTGAAACTGAAAGGTATGGCTCCCGAGTTGGGCCATCTGTTTTTCGATGTTGCCCTGAAGCGCGCGGATCGCGGTCATGACCAGGATGATGCTGAACACGCCGATCAGAATGCCGAGCAGGGTCAGCGACGAGCGGAGCCGATGGGTCGTCACCGCGTTGAGGGCCATGGCGAAGGCCTCGCGCAACTCGGATCCCCAATTGTGGCGTGTTTTCATTCGGCGCGCAGGGCTTCCACCGGATCCATCCGCGCCGCCCGCCATGCCGGCAGGAACCCGCTGACCACACCGGTCATGACCGAAACCAACAAGGCGATCCCCACCAGCCACCAGGGCATTGCGGCCGCCAGATAGTGATCGACCACCAGCGTCAACGGCCAGGCAATCAACAGTCCCAGAATACCGGCTCCCAGCGTGATGCTGGCGGCCTCCACCAGGAACTGGATCAGAATGGTCCTACGTTTGGCACCAATGGCCTTGCGAATGCCGATCTCCTTGGTGCGCTCCGCCACACTGACAAACATGATGTTCATGATGCCGATGCCGCCCACGAACAGCGACAGGCCGGTGATGAACAATCCCACAGCCGCGACAGTTCCGCCGATCGCGTTGAAGAAGGAGATGAGGGCATCCTGTTGGTTGATGGCGAAATCGTCCTTCGCGCCCGGCGGAACCCGGCGCAGCTTGCGCATGATGCCGCGCAATTCCTCCTTCGCATCCCCCAGCTCCTGGATGTCACGCACCTTCACTTGAATGGTCAGATCAGGCCAACGCGACAGCTCCCGGGTGAAGCGGCTGATCGGTATCACGATCTGGTTGTCCAAATTGAAGCCGGTGAAGAAGGTTCCCTGCTTATCGATCACCCCGATGACGTCGTAGGGGATGTCGTTGAGCTTGACCCGTCCGCCGATCACGCCGCCCTGCGGAAAGAAGCGCTCGGCCAGATAGCTGCCGAGAACGCAGACGGGGCGTCCCGCCTGGACATCGGAGGCGGAAAGCCAGCGCCCGCTCGACAATGTGAGTCCACGGACGATGAGACTGTTCTCATTGTTGGCGGCCACGAACACGCCCTTGGCCTGCTTTCGATCCAACGACACGGTGCCGTTTCCATTGGACTCCACACTGACCGCCGCGGCGAAGGTCGACAGACGCTCCACGTCGCGGGCGTGTTGCAACGACAATTCCCGCCGGTTCCGGCTCATGCGCCATTCTTCCTCGCCGGTGAACCAGGAGAACCGTTGAATGAACAGCGTATCCGCTCCAATGCCGGCGATGCTTTTCTTGAAGGCATTGTTGAGACCGGTAATGGCGGTACCCATCAAGGTGACCGTGACGATTCCGATAATGATGCCCAGTGCCGTCAGGATCGACCGCATCGTGTTCCCACGCAGCGCCGCCCAGGCAATCAGGACGGCTTCCTTGATTTCAGTAAGGAGATTCACGGCAAAGGAGACAGAATGGGCGGAATCGACCGAAACAAGACAAAGCGTGAGGGACGGGATGGACAGAATTGACGGAATTGGGAGAGCGGAGTGGGCACCACCAATAATCTCTCGATTTTATCCATTCGGTTCATTGTGTTCATTCCGTCTAACTTCCCTGCTTGGGAAAGTCAGCCTTCAGAGGGACGGTTCTGCGCTTCTTCCTAAATTCCAGGCGGTCGGCACCGAAGTTGAGCAGGAGTCCGGTTTCCATGCCGGTCGCCTTCAGGCAGTTGACGGTTTGAACTTCATGCACTGTGGAAAGGATCTGCACCGCCTTCAATTCGATCGCCAAGACTGAGTCGATCAGAAAATCGGCGAAAAAATCACCCAACACAACCCCGTCATATCGAACCTGGATCGCCTTTTCAGCCTCGAACCGGATGCCCGCCTTTCGGAGCTCATGGGCCATGGCATTGCGATAGACCGTTTCCAAAAAACCGTGACCCAGAGCGGAATGAACCTTCATGGCTAGTCCAATGATCCGGCCCGACAGGTCATATTCGGTCACTCTTCGCAACGTGTTGTCCAATTCGTTCATTCCGTCTACGTCGTCGACGGGATGAAGAGGATTACCAGAATTCATTTAGGCTGACTCAATTCGGAAGTTTTGACGGAATGAACAGAATTATCAGAATTAAAGAGGACCCTACCGGAGCCATTCCTTTTCGCGTGAGGTTCGTACTCAGTCCTCTCTCCCCCAATTCCGTAAATTCTGTTCATTCCGTCAAAATCTCCTGTCGTCAAACCGTCCGGGGATTGCTGTTGATCTCGTCGGCGGCGACCAACCCGTCGCGGATGCGGATGATGCGGCGGGCGTGTTGGGCCACTTCCTCTTCGTGGGTCACCACGATGATCGTATTGCCTCGACGCGAGAGCGTCTCGAACAACCCGAGAATCTCCTCACCCGTACGGGAATCGAGATTTCCCGTGGGTTCATCAGCCAGCACGATGCTGGGATTGTTCACCAGTGCCCGGGCGACGGCGACGCGCTGTCGTTGGCCGCCGGAAAGCTCGTTGGGGCGGTGGTGCATCCGGTCGAGGAGCCCGACATTGGTCAGCGCCTGAATCGCCTTTTCGCGGCGTTCCGAATAGGGAATGCCCGAATAGATCAGGGGCAATTCGACGTTGTGGAGCGAATCGGATCGCGGGAGCAGATTAAAACTCTGGAAGACGAAGCCGATCTCGCGATTTCGGATCTCGGCCAGTGAATTGTCATCCATATGGGCGACATTGGTGCCGTTGAGTTCGTAGTAACCGCTGGTCGGCGTGTCCAGGCAGCCCAACAAGTTCATCAAGGTCGATTTGCCGGATCCGGACGGTCCCATGATGGCCAGGTATTCGCCGCGTTCGATGGACAACGAAACGCCACGGAGCGCATGAACCGTCTCCGTCCCCATGACGTAGCGCCGGGTAAGATCGTGGATCTGAATGAGCGACATGGCGACGGGCGCGAAAATGGTGGAAATGAAGGCAGTGGCGGTCGATTGAAACGGGTGTTTCCGGCGGTCACCGAAACGGAGTTCCCTATTTCGAAGGTTCGGACCCCGTCTTTTTCTTGGTGTTGTCCACAGCGACCGCCTTGTCGTCTTCCAATTCCCTGGCAATGGCTTTGAAACTGCCGGAGACGACCTCGGTCCCTTCTGCGATTCCATCCAGAATCTCATAGTAGGCATCGTCGCTGATACCCCGCTTCACCGGGATCGTCCTCGCCTTGCCGCCATCGATTCCAAAGACGACATCAATGGGCGGCGCAACCTTGTCCTTCTTTTTGGTGAGGTTTGCGAATTCCTGTTCGAGATCCTTGTCCTGCTGACTCCCGGCGACCGGTTTCTTTTCCTCCTTCTTGGCACCCTTGGGCAGGCGGGTGGTCACGCACTGGATGGGTACGGTGACCACATTGGTGCGGTAGCGGGTCTCAACCTCGGCGGTGGCGCTCATTCCCGGAAGGAATCGTTCGCGGTCGGTAATGCGAATCCGCACCTCGAACTTGGTCGCCTCTTGTTGGGTGCCGGCAGCTTGAGTTTTCGCGGAATTGGCGATCTGAGTGACTGTTCCGGAGAATTTTCGGTCATGGAAGGAATCGACCTCCATCCGGGCCTTCTGGCCCACCTGAACGAGGACAACATCCACTTCGCCGACCTCCACCCGGGCCTCCATTTCGTTCAAATCGGCAACCGTCATGATTTCAGTTCCGGCCATCATGCCGGTACCCACCACCCGCTCGCCCACCTCGGAAATCAGCTTGGAAACCGTGCCATCGATCGGGCTGTAAATAGTGCACTTGAAAAGATCCTCCTCCGCCTTTTTCCAACCCTGACGCGCCATCTCAATCTGGTGACGGGCGGAGGTCTCGTTGGCGACGGCGACCTCGAAGTTGTTCTTCGCCGTGTCGAAATCAGTGCCACTCACCAGATTCTTTGCCGACAACTCTGTAACTCTCCGGAACTCACTGGAGGCTCGCCCTACGTTGGCCGTGGCCGAGACGAGTCCGGCTTCGGCCGACTTGAAGCTGGCCTCCGAGGAATCGCGGATGGCGCGGTAATAGTCCGGCTTGATCCGGACCAAAAGATCCCCCTTGTGAACCACCTGCCCCTCCTTCACCGGAAGCTCGGTGATTTCACCGGCGACCTCCGGACTGATCTTCACCTGGAGGAACGGTTGAATTTTCCCGGTGGCGGTGACGAGTTCCGTCAAATTGCGACGCGCCGCCTTTTCGGTCTGGACCGTCAGGGGCTTGGGTCGGAATTTTTGCCAGGCAAAGGCACCACCCGCGCCACCTGCCAGCAACACCACCAGCGCCAGCCAAAGAATCCAGCGCGACTTCTTTTTGGGGGATTGAGCCGTCATTTTTGCACCTGCAAAACCCGCAGTGGACGGTTTTGTTTCAGAAGAAAGAAGCGGCGGTGCGTCCATAGTTCGAAGAAAAAGTGACGGTGGTGGCACGGAAGCCGAAGTCAAGGCCACCCGGGGGGCGGTCACCCAATCGTTACACTCCGTCAACGGGCCCTGCTCCAGCGTGGCGTCGGACCACCGAGGTCGCCGCTTCCAGCACCGACCGCACAAGTTCCTTGGGTTCAATCACCACCACAGCGCCGCCCCATCCCAGAATCCAGCGATGGATTTCCTGCAGACTCCCCAACCGCAACCGCAGTTCCACGCCGCCGCCCGGGATTTCGGCCAGTGTCTGGGAGGGATGCCACCGCTTTTCGCGGATGTAGTCGGCGACCGACTCGTCGAAGCGGACCACAACGGAGTAGTCACCCTCCTTGGAATGTACGTTGAAGCTGTCCGCCAATCGACGTTCAAGGGCCAGACGGTCGGGCCGCTTGAACGTGGCGCCGGTGGGCTCCACCGACACGATTCGCGACGGCACGAAGGTTCGGAGATCCTGGCGCAGATGATCGAAGGCAAACAGATACCAGTCGCCGTTCACGTTCGCGAGGTGGTAGGGATCGACGACACGCTCCTCGGCCCGGGGCGAACCGGGCTTCCGATACGTCAGTCGCAACTGCCGCCGACGCTGCATCGCCTGTGCGACGGCGTCCATCACCGGGAGATTGACCACTGGTTCCGCCGTCGTCCGGAACGAAACGGTCTGTTCCCAATCGGCGACGTGGAGCGAAACCGTTTCCGGCAACGATTGCGCGAGTTTGCGAAACGCCCCAACTAGGCGTTTCTCGAAGGGTGTTCCGCGATACTGCTGGAGCGCCTTCTCGGCCACCATCATCGCGAACAGTTCGCCCTCGGTGATCTGGAGCGTGGGAAAGGCATCGACTTCCTCGGTGTAAACATAGCCGTTGTGCGCGGCGACGTACTCAATCGGGAGGTTCATCCGATCCCGCATGAACTCGAGATCACGCTGAATGGTTTTTGAAGTGACCTCCAGGTCGCGGGCCAGCGTACTGGCATTGGGGTGACCTTTGGCCGCGATGGCCGCATGGATTCGCATCATCCGTTCCATCGGCGGACGGGTGCTCGGCAGATCTCGGGAGCCGGGGCGCGCAGGTTTCACTCCGCGATCATGCGGAGTCCGGTCCAGCAGGGCAGCCCAAATCCAGTCGACCCGAATGTTTTTGAAAACCGCCGCCCATCACCGGACTCTGAAGCCCAGATGAATACCGCTCACAAGGTCCTGGCCGCCGCCGATCTTCCAGCCTGGCGCGACGCGCTCCGGGCTTCCGGCCGTCGGTTGGTCGTCACCAACGGCGTCTTCGATCTGCTCCACGTCGGCCATGTCACCTATCTGGAAACTGCCCGCTCGCTCGGCGACCTCCTGCTGATCGGGGTGAATGGGGACGACAGCGTCCGGCAATTGAAGGGACCGACCCGTCCCTTGAACCCCGAAGCGGATCGGGCCCGGGTCCTCGCGGCGCTGGGATGCGTCGATGCGGTCTCCATTTTTCCAGAAATGCGGGCGGTGAATTTCCTTCGCCTCGCCCAACCGGACATCTACGTCAAGGGAGGCGACTACACCCTGGAGACCATCGATGCCAATGAGCGGCAGGCGGTGGAATCAGCCGGTGGACGCATCGAGTTCATCCGCTTCGTCGACGGAAAATCGACCACCCGCCTGGTTGAGAAAATCGCGCGCGGCTAGCGGTCGAAATCGGGAGATGAGGGAATCTGGAAAGCACGGAAGCAGGAGGACGAAAGTGAGAGGACGGGAAAACGAGCGAGTAGTGCCCCGTTCCAGATCAACCTTGGGCATCGTGCAAGGGTTTGCACGCCGCTATCCCCAACCGGAGTCCCGCGTTCACGCGGTCCGGGAACCCGCTCACCACGACTCAGACGGCGTAGTTCCCGTCCGCGTTCCAGACCACCGCGAGGCGGCGCTTCCACCCTCAACAAAAACGAATATGAGGCTCGAGTGGAACCGAGCCCTCCAATGAGAAATGTCGGCCCTCAGGAATGGTTCGCCGAATCGCTTTCCCGCCTTCTCGCCGTCATCCCTCCTGCTTTCATGCTTTCCAGATTCTCTTCCTCCGCACCGGATTCAGCGGCGCGAACCGGGCGGGGCGATCCGTCCCACCAGGGCGAACTCGCCGGCGCGACCCAGCAATTGCCAGTCCGGTGCGGCAAAGGTTTTTCCCCATTGATCTTTCGCGATCAGTCCACAGACCGGCTTGCCTTCGGGCGCGAGCCGGGCCGCGTCATCCGGTGATTCAATGAGCCGACGGGATTCTTCCGCGGTGGGTTTCAACACGAGGTCAGCCTCGCTGGCCCGGATTCCAATCAAACGACCCAGGTAAAATCCAAAGCCACAGGCTCGAACGTCGTAGCTGAAGACAGCCCCGTCGGGCCCTGCAAACCGGGCCGCGGCCGCTGACAATTCCCTCACCGAAGCCTGTCGCCCGAGCGCCTGATTCAAAGCCGGAAGTTGAAAGGCGACTCCCAGCCAGACGACCGCTGATCCCATCGCCAGCCGTCCCAATGCCAACGGACCCGGACGGGAGGCCAACGGAATCAACACCATTCCGGTGCCCAGGAGAATCACTCCCAGCGGCCAGGGGGATAATTCGCTTCCCCAACGAGTGAAACAAAGACCCAGCAGAATGCCGGCGACCAGAAACGGAATCAGCGCCGCAATCCGCCATGATCGGCGCGCCACAGGTCGGTCGTAGTGCGCCCGCCAGGCGGCGGCCACTGCGAGCGCCAGCGCCGGATAGAGCGGCAACACATAGGTTAGAAGTTTCGAACCGCTGATCGACAGCACCACAAAGGGGATCACCGTCCAGCCCAGCAACAGTCCCTGCCAGGGCCGCAACGGCACCGCGCTCTGCCACCGTTTCCAGGCCGAAGCCACGATCCACGGAGCGCATGCCGTCCACGGCAGCGCTCCTCCGATCAACACCGGCACAAAGAACCAGAACGGCTTGGAACGACCGTGCGCCTTCGACGCCACCCGTTTCACCAATTCATCGCCGAGGAAATAATCGAACAGCCCGGGAATCCGGATCGAAATGACGACAAACCACGCCAGACCAAGAGCCAGCGCAATGGCCAGTCCACGAACCCACGGGATCCGGATCGAGGCCGGAGTCTTCCGCGCGAACCACCACCAGCCCAAGGCGGCACCGGAAGGAACCACCAACGCCATCGGTCCTTTGGTCATGAACCCCAGCCCCTGACAGACGAAGAATCCCCACATCCATCGTGAAGGTGCCCCGGAAGCTGACGGAGCCGCTGGTGTGACGGCCCGCACCAGACAGGCGATGGCGGCGGTGATCCAGAACGTCATCAGCATGTCCGGGGTCAACATCCGGGCCATGCCGAAGAATTCGAGTCCTCCCACCAACACCAGCGCCGCCGTCGTCGCCACCCGCGCATCGAACAACCGGCGCGCAATCATCCACGTGGCGATCACTGTTCCGAACGCCGCCAGCGCCGAAGGAAACCGGGCGCCCCATTCGTTCACTCCGAAGATCCGAAAGCCGGTGGCGGTCAGCCAGTAGACCAACGGTGGCTTTTGGAAATGGGGGAACCCATTGAGATGCGGCACCAGCCAGCTGTTGCCGGCGGCCATTTCACGACCGATTTCCGAATAGCGCCCCTCGTCCGGTTCGTTCAATCCGCGGCTGCCGAGCCCGACCACCAGCACCACCACCGCCCAGATCATCAGCCAAATCGGGGGCCGGCAAATCGATTCCCGTCCTCCCCGTTCATCCACGGCGATCCTCCGGCCATTCACGGGATCGGACCTGTGGAAACCGCCGCTGTGTGAACCACCACATGCCCAAAAGATCGAGCACCGGCCGCCACAGGAAAACCATCAGACCGTAGCTCGAATTCCCGCCACGCCGCGCCCGGTGATGGACCGGCACTTCCACAACACGAAACCCGGCCGCCACCGCCATCGCCGGCATGAAGGAATAGAGCGTGCGGATCGGGATCATCGCCTGCACCACTTCGCGCCGGAAGACCTTGAGCGCGCAGCCGCTGTCGGACATTCCGTCGCCCAGGATTCTCGAACGAACGGCATTGGCGAATTTGGAAATCCGGCGACGCAAGGCGGAATCCTGCCGGTTCTGACGAATGCCTACCACCATGTCCGGCGCATCCGCCGCCTCGAGCCGTTGCAACAACGCCGGGATATCGGCCGGATCGTTCTGCCCATCACCATCCATCGTGATGAGGATCGAACCGGTCGCCTGATGAAGACCGTGGTACACGGCCGAAGCCTGGCCGCGGTTCGGATTCAGCCGGAGGTTGCGGAAATTGGGACACGCCTGGGTGACGCGGCCGAGCACCCCCGGCGTGGAATCCGAACTTCCATCGTCCATCATCACCACCTCGAAGGGGCGGTTCAGTGTCACCATCACCGCGGTGATCTCCATGAGCAGGGATTCCGCATTGGCCGCCTCGTTGAAAAACGGAACGACCACCGAGAAATCGGGCTGGGGAGCGGATGCGGGCGCGTTAGGCATGAGGACAGACAGGAGGACCGAAGCACCGACCCGTTTGTTGAGTCGAGGTTAGAATTCCGTGATCCACTGCCAACGAAATAAGCCGCCAAAAGCTGGCTCAACCGGCTCGTACCCCGTAACGTTCCCGTCCGATGTCGAATCCGTCCGATTCCACCCCCAACGCCCCCAGTCGGGCCGAAGCTCGCGCGCTCAAGTCGCGCGCCCAAACGCTCGAACCCGTCCTGAAGCTCGGCAAAGCCGGTATCAGCGACGCTTTTCTCAAGTCACTGGATCAGGCGTTGAAGGATCATGAGCTGGTCAAAATCCGCCTCACCGAATTCAAGGAAACCCGGAAAACGGTGGCTCCCGACCTCGCCACCCGAAGCGGCAGCCACCTGATCACGCTGATTGGCAATGTGGTGGTCCTGTATCGCCAACGCCCTCCCGGCCCGGTGACCGAAGCGGCGGCGGCCCCGGTTGGCAAATCCCGACCGGGCTGAATGCCCGCCGGCAGGGTCCGACGATTCAGTCTTGCCAGCCAACCGGTGCTGCCTGATTTTCGGCCATGGCAGACACTGATACGCCGAACCTCGTCGACGCCGACTTCTATTCCACGGCCGACGCCTTCTTCCGGGCTCACCGCTCCACCGGCCTGACCTACGACGACGTCACGCTCGCCACTCTCTATTCCGAGGTCCTGCCCCGCGACACCCAGCTCCACACCACGCTCTGCCCGGGTCTGCAGTTGAACATCCCGGTGATCTCGGCCGACATGGACACGGTCACCGAGGCTCGCATGGCGATCGCCATGGCCCTGAACGGCGGACTCGGACTCATCCACTATAACCTCCCGGAAAAGGAGCAGGTGGCCGAGGTCAGCCGGGTGAAAAACCACGTTCACGGGCTGATCCAGGAACCCATCAAGGTCGCCCCCGACCAATTCATCGGCGACGTCCTGGACTACATCGAGCGCAAGCGTTTCGCCTTTTCCACCTTTCCGGTGGTGGATGCCGCCGGCCGCCTGCTCGGGCTGCTGCCCGGTCACGTGGTCAAGCCGCGCTACGCCAAGCGCAAGGTCTCGGAATCCCTTCAGCCGCGCTCGCAGGTCTACACGGTCAACGTCAAGGAACTGGCAGCCGACCCCATCGCCCGGGCCGACCGCTTCTTCACAGATCATCCGGGAATCCACAAGCTGCTGGTGGTCGACGAAAATGATTGTCTCCGCGGACTTTTCACGCTGAGCGACATTGAACGCATCACGGCCGAAAAAGGGGCCTGGCTGAAACCCGCGCGGGATTCCCAGTTCCGTCTCGTCTGCGGTGCCGCCGTTTCCACCTCGCGCAAATCCGACGGATCGCTCGACCGCGATCGCATCCTGGCGCACGTGACAGCGCTGGTGGACCGGGGCGTCGACGTCATCGCTGTCTCCACCGCCCACGGCCACAGCCGCGGGGTCGGCGAATCGGTCCGCCTCATTCGGTCGATGTTCCCGTCACTGCCCATCATCGCGGGCAATGTGACCAGCGCCGCCGGCGTGGAGTTCCTCGCCGATGCCGGTGCCAACATCATCAAGATCGGACAAGGCCCCGGTTCCATCTGCACCACGCGGATTGTTGCCGGCGTCGGAATCCCCCAATTGACCGCACTCTATGTCGCCTCGCGCGCGGCGGCACGGCGGGGTGTCACCCTGATCGCCGACGGTGGCATCACCAAATCGGGCGATGTGGTGAAGGCCCTGACCCTGGCTGACGCAGTCATTTGCGGCGGCATGTTCGCCGGTTGCCCGGAGGCGCCCGGTCAGATCATGGAGATCAACGGCAAGCTCTATAAGCAGTACCGCGGCATGGGGAGCCTCTCTGCGATGAAATCGGGATCGGCCGCACGGTACGGACACGTGGCCGCCGATTCGAGCCGCAAAATTGCAGCCGAGGGAGTCGAAGCCCTCAAGGAAGTGTCCGGATCGGTGGACAGCGTGCTCGCCCAATTGGTCGGTGGGGTGCAGTCCGGAATGGGCTACCTCGGCGCGCGTGATCTTTCGGAACTCCGTGCGGCGGCCCGTTACATCCGGGTCAGCGCCGCCGGCCTCCGCGAAGCCGCGCCCCACGACGTGGTGGAAATCAAGACCGGGAAGAGCGAGTAGGCGGCTCGTCCGACGCGCGATCCGGCTTCAATTTCCGGAGCGTCGGAACCGATCAAGGGGTCACCGGCTTGACCTCGAAGTGGTGTTTACGAGGCTTCCTTGCGGCATTTATCTTGGATTCATCCGCGGCGATTTCGCGATCAATCCGCTTCAATTCCCGGGTTCGCCGGCTCTCGACCTCGGATCCCTTGGCCCATCCGGGGAAGTTGTACAACTGGACATTGCGCCAGCGTTCGAAGTAGCGGTCGTTCTTGTGGAACACCAGCGCCAGAACCTCGCGCGATTGCCGGGTCACCGGACCGTCGGCGTTGGACAAATTGATGCCCTGCCCGAGTTCCGTGGCGGCGAACTTTCCGGCCGACTCGCCATCGATGGTGATCTCGTAGGTTCCCTCCGCCAGGCCCACGACGCGCAGACTGTACTGGCTCAGTTCATTCAAGACCGGCGCCAGTTTCAGGGCCGCCTCAGCCCGTTTGTCGATGGGCATGGGCAACGCCTCGTCGAGCCGATCAAAGGCCACGCCGCCGTTCGCCGAGGCAATATGGTCGACCTTGCAGGCCTCGGTGTTCGCGGATTTCGTGGCCACCTGGATTTCCGCCTTCGAAACGGATGCGGTGGCACCCAGGCCCTTGAGGACCGCCCACGCCATCAGGGTATGACCGGCAGGTCCCGGGTGAACCGCGTCACCGCCGCCGATAAACGCTGCCGAGTTCTTGGCGCGTTCCGCCATCATCACGGCCATGTAAGGATCGAACTGATCGACGAATTGGGCGTTGCCCTTGGCGGCGACGCCCTTCAACCCGTCGGAGAACTTCCGGAGCGATTGGTTGCGCACGTCCTTGTCGGGGTCCGGCCGCTTATCCTCGATGGGTTGCGGTGTAAGGAAGGCGACGCGGGCACCGGCACCGCCGAGGACCTTGGCGATTTCCGATTGGCTGCGGCTGTAGGCGCGGAAGATGTCGGGCCGGAACGCCTGGTACGAATGATCGTTCATCCCGAATTTCACCGTCACGAAGGTCGGCTTCAGCGGAAGCACATCGCGACCGAGACCACGGCCGACAGAATTCTCAACCATGCCGGGCAGGTCGGCGTCGCTCGCGGCGAACAGACGGGCCTCGTCCGGATGCGCCCGCTGCCGGAGCCAGGCGGTGTCGCCGCCCCAGCCGACGTTGCGGAACGACAGTTGCCAGGTGGGATGGCGGGTCAGGGTGTAGGCCTCGATATAGGTCGTGTAGAGGCGCTGCTCGGTGATGCTGTCTCCGAGGAACACCACGCGGTCACCGTCATGGATGGCAAAGTCCGCGGCAAAACAACGAAGCGCGGCCACCAACGCGACGGCGCAGGCAAACGGGCGAAAAATGGGCATGGCCGAAGCGTGCGCCACGGGCCGGAACGATTCAAGCCCGGGAATCGAGACCGGATGGACGAAGTAAACCGAATCCGATCAGGTCCTCAGAAATCCGTGCCAATCGGTGCAATCCGTGTCTCTCCCTGCCGCTTCTGAATCGCTCCAACCCAACGATTGCGTCCGACAACGGATTCAGAATTTGAAGATGTCGTTGGTACGGCCGCAGTGCGGGCAGCGCGATCGCTCCACTTCGACATCATCGGTGTAGATCATCGAACATTGGTCGCACCGAAAGATGTGGTCGGCGGAGGCCGAAGCCTGGATGCGGCGCCGGCGGAACTCGTCCAGCAAGGCGAGGAAGCCCAGTCCCGCCAGCAACGACAGGATCAGGACCGTCAGCAGCGTCTCGGGTTGCATGGTCAGGGGGCCGGACGGGTGGTCCAATGGATGGCCACCTCGCCCCAGGTCAACGGACCCGCAGCATCCAGCGCCGGCGTTGAGTCGGGATCCATTGCGGCAAACTGCAGAGCCCGGGCAAACGCGAGCCCGGCGTCATCCGCAGCTGGATCGCCGCTGGATCGTGACAGCCGCCAAAAGACCACCATCCCCGAACCTCCAGCCGCCACTTCAATCACCGTGGGACCGGTGATCGCCGCCCCGGCGGGCGCAGGCACCAGTGCCGACACAGCGGACGAACTCGGTCGGGTCCGTTGTTCCAGTGCGCCGCGGATCACGACGACTGGAGCGGTGGCGCGCAACAGCTCGGGCTGGGTTTCTCCCGGAATTTCCGGGTGCGTTTCGACGCGAACGGCCTGAACCGGCGCAGGGATCGACGGGACCGACCCGATTCGTTGTCCAGTGGATCCCACATCCAACCAGGAAACGGGGGGCTGATATTCGGCGACCTGATACGGCGTGACCGGCCGATACCGGGCGGCGGCTTGGGAAAAGCCGACCGAATCCGGCCGCGCAAACCGGGTCGGATCCGCCACTGTGGACCCTCCCGCCTGGTTCTGCTGCAAGGGGGTTGCAAACCGCATTTGCATTTGTTCGCGAACGACGGGTATCGGCAATGCCGGCCAGCGGGTCAGCCCTCCCAGCACGCCTGCCAAACCACCGGCAATCAGCACTCCCAACCCGCCCAATTGGAGCAGGGACCACGCAGGGGGAGGTGCGGTCTCCGGTTTCATTTCAGGGCGCGGACGGACGGGTCAGAAAAAACACACTGCGAACTCCGGCCTGCGCCGCCAACGTCGATAATTCCAACAACCGTGCCGTTCGCACGTCGCGGTCCGCTTGGAGGACGAGAGTCTGAGGGGCGTTGGTTCCGCGAACCCGGTCGGTGAGCAACTCCTTCAACTCCGACCATTCGATCCGCTGGTTTTCGAAGTAGATCTGCTCGTTGGCATCCAATCCCACCACCAGGGCCCGTTCACCGGGTGCCAGGGCCGATCCGGAAGCCGCCTCCGGTAGCTCGATGCGAAGTCCGCGCGGCAGCACCAGGAATTCGTGAAACAACGCCATAAAGGCCACCGGAAACAGGACGCAGAGATAGGGTGCCGCATCCGGCCGGCCGGTCAGAATCCGGGTGGTACGGGCAAACTTCATGGCGCATTGACCCGGGTGGTGCCGTTCTCGGTGCCGACCATTTTCACCGCTTCCCCGCCCGCGCGTTCCAGATCCAGCACCAGTGAATTCACACGAGTCACCAGGTAGTTATAGGCGGCGTAGCAGAGGATCGCGAGGCCGATGCCCAGCGAGGCGGAATACAGCGCCTGCATCACCCCATCAAAGAGTTCACCGGGCGCCGCATATCCAAATCCGCCCCCGTCCGGTCGCCGAAGCTCGCGAAACACACCGGTAAATCCCATCAGAGTCCCCAACAACCCCAGCAACGGCGCGATCTGCGCCACGGTCGCCAGGAAGGCAAGATGCGCCTCCAACCGGGGCACCTCCACCAAGCCCATTTCCTCGATCGCCTCCTCGACCCGTTCCCGTCCGCCGTCGCGCGCCAGGATGGCCGATTTCACCATCCGCGCCACCGGCCCGGGGGTGGCATCGCAGATCGACAGGGCCTCGAGGACGTTGTCCCGGCGCAGGACATTTCGCACGCCAGCTAGAAACTGGGCCGAATCAATCTGCTCCCGACGAAACAGCAGGGCGCGCTCGAGGATGACGGCGAACGAAACACCGGACAGCAACACGAGGAACCAGAACACCGGACCGAATCCCGCGGACGCGGACGCCGCGTGGGCTCCCGCCGCGACCGCCGATGCAACGGCGTTCGTCGCATCTGCTGCGGCCAGGATCAGCGTCGTGAACATGCCGTCAGCATAGTCCGGGTCGCGGGATCGGACCAAGCGGGAATCCATCGACAGGCGGTCCGGAAAGAAATGGATTTTCTGCTGAACGCGGCTCGGGTACGAATCGTCGGTCATCCCATGCGTTTTCCAACCCGCACCCCTGCCCTCGTCGCGCGAGTCCTCGCGGCCACGCTTTTTCCGATCGCCAGCTCCGTGCTCGGCGCGGATACCAAGCCCGCCGCCACGCCGCCCGCCCGCTGGAAATGGGAGCAGATGGACAACGGACCGTTCTTCGCCAGCAACCTTCAAGGTCCGAACGCCGCCCTTAAGACCTTCACCGTCAAACTCGGGACCGCGGAAAACGCCGAGGCCGCCGCGGTGAGTTTCGATACCATGACCCTCCGCTGGAACGCCGCCTGGACCGGCGGATTCCTCCATTTGCCCCGGGGACGCGACGGCCTCGAAGGACTGCCCGAACCGTGGGGCGATGTCCAATTCGGCAGCCCGGTCGGTCCCGGCTGGGCGCACAACGGCAGCTTTGTCGATCCGCGTCAGGGCACCGATCGTTTTGCTCCCCTGCCCCATGACTGGGCCCAATGGCGCGGTGTTTACCTCTATGGGGATCACTCGATTCTGAACTACACCGTCGGAGGCGTCGGAGTGCTGGAAATGGCCGACTTCGAGAATGGAGCCGGCGGATCGGTGTTCACCCGCACGATTCAATTTGATCACGCCACCGGGCCCCAGAGCCTGCTGGTGTTTGGTGATCCATTGGGATCCACACCCGGTTCGTTCTTCAACGGCAACACCGCCGGCATCCAATCCCGGACCACCGGGAAATGGTGGCTGGCCACCGTGGTGGGCATCGCCAACCCGCATTGGAACGCCGGTGAAAACGGCCGACTGGTGCTGAATCTCGATTCTGTTCCTGCAGGCAAACCCTTTCGCCTCCATCTCTGGACCTCTCTCAGCAAGCCCGGAACTTATCCGTCACATCTGGATGCACCCATTCAGGATCTCAGCGCGTTGACCCACGGTGGACTCGCCCGTTGGGGTGCTCCCCAGGTCACCCAAGGCAAGCTGGCCACCAGCGGCGGCGACGGACCCTATGTGGTCGACACCCTCACTCCGCCCGACGACAACCCGTACAAGTCCTGGCTCCGGTTCAGCGGATTTGATTTCTTCAAGGATTCCACCCGCGCCGCGGTGTGTTCGGTCAGTGGCGATGTCTGGATCGTTTCAGGGCTCAATGCCTCTCTGGATCACCTCACTTGGAAACGTTTCGCGACCGGCCTCTTCCAACCGCTCGGCCTCAAGATTGTCCAGGACACCGTCTATGTCACCTGCCGCGACGGCCTCTATCGGCTCCAGGATCTCAACGGCGACGGCGAAGCGGACTTCTATCAATGCTTCAACAACGACATCACGATCACCCCGGAGTATCATGAATTCGTGCTCGGCCTCGAAACGGATCGGGCCGGCAATTTCTACTTCAACAAGGGTGGCAATCTCGGTTGGGCCAAGGTTCCCCACCACGGCACCCTCAACCGGGTGAGTCCGGATGGCAAACACCTAGAGATTGTCGCCAACGGTCTGCGCGCCCCCAACGGCATGAGCGTCGGGCCGCACGACGAAATAACCACCAGCGACAACGAGGGTAATTGGGTTCCCGCCTGCCGGGTTAACCTGATGAAACCGGGTGGATTCTACGGACACGTCTTCACCGCTCACACGGCAACTCCTCACACCAACGGCTATGACGGGCCGCTGTTCTGGATTCCCAAAAACATCGACAATTCGAGCGGCGGTGAAGCGTGGGTGACGTCGCGCCGCTGGGGTCCGTTTGAGGGCGACCTGATCCACACCAGCTACGGCATGTGTACGCTGTTCAAGTGCTTCTATGAAACCGTTGACGGCGAGGATCAGGGCGGGCTGGTCCGGTTCCCGTTGAAATTCGACAGTGGGATCATGCGGGCCCATTTCAGTCCGGGCGACGGCCAACTCTACACCTGCGGCCTCGTGGTCTGGCAGAGCAACGGAGCGCATCAAGGCGCCTTCCATCGGGTTCGCTATACCGGCAAACCCGTCAACATGGTCCGCAACTTGGCGGTCCGCGCCAACGGCGTGGTGCTGACCTTTACTCGACCGCTCGACAAGGCCAGCGCCTCGGACCTCCAGAATTATGCGGTCGATCGTTGGAACTACGACTGGGCGGAACACTACGGTTCCCCCGAATTCTCGGTAAAGAACCCGAACGTCAAGGGACACGACCCGGTTGAGGTAAAATCAGCGAAATTGAGCGCGGATGGTTTGACTCTGTCGTTGGAATTGTCCGACGTGATCCCGGTGATGCAGCAGCGGGTCAAACTGAGCGTGAAGGCGGCCGACGGTGCTGACGTCCAGCAGGAGGTGTGGCACACCATCCACAAAATCCCGGCCAACAAGGTCGCCGCCAACTGATTCCAACCCAAACCCGTCATGTTCCTCGGCCTTCGAACCGTCACCCTCTCGGCTCCCGATCTGACCGCCGCACGGGAGTGGTGGACCGGCGCGCTGGGATTCCCGCCGTATTTCAACGAACCGTTCTACGTCGGGTTCAACGTCGGCGGCTATGAACTCGGGTTGGTCCCCGATCAACCGCCGGCGCTGTCCGGCGACGGTCCGATCAGCTATTGGGGCGTCTCCGAGATTCACGCCGCCCGTCAGCGCCTGATCGACCACGGCGCAGTCGGCGTGACCGACGTGACCGAAGTCGGTGACGGCATCAAGGTGGCCACGGTTCGTGATCCCTTCGGCAATCTCGTTGGGTTGATCGAGAATCCGCACTTCAAGGGCACGAGCAATTAGATTGGCCTGTCTCCGGCCTATTCATAGCGACCTGGCGCCACTGCGACGGTAAGCGCGTCAAACGCCGGTTATTCTGACACACGGCTAGATTGAATCTCGATGGATTTTCAATTCAACCAGGGGACAGAAGTTCAATTCAGCTACGGAATAGAGATGTTACAACGAGGATATTGAAATACTGAGATCGCAATCCAGTGCCGCTCACGTTCCAGGTGGAATCGACTGGACAGCCGATTCCCTACGAATACTGTCCAACAGGAGGAAGGATCGCTCAACTTTTAGAACAGGAACCGCGGTTCTTCCAAATTTGCCGGAGCAGTCGAGTTCCTGGAATTAGCCTGCCATTCTTCGAAGCGACACCCTGCTTTCCCTATGAACCAGATCTCCAATTGGTTGCAATCCAATCCGCTCGTCGTGCTCCTCATGTTTGTTATTTCGCTCGCGAGTGGAATCGCAACATTAGTCTTGGGCTGGAAGCAGTTGTATTCCGATTATCTATCCAAACCTGTAACGGTCCCGGTTTGGCTTATTCTCGTGGTCATTCCAATCATCTTTGCGTATCCGGCTCTGTTCCCGCGGAAAACGAGCGACAACTCGGCACGAGAATTGATCAAAGTTGAGGGCAAACGTTTTGGAGTTCAGCGGATTATTTTGGACGGCAAATCCTTCGAACGATGCGAATTTAACGGTTCCGAAGTTGTCTTTGAGGGATCGGACGCCTTTGCTTTAGAGGGCTGTCATTTCATAGGGCCAAGAGTCACCTTCGCACGGAATGCCGCACTGACTTTTTCGGTCCTTCATGGATTTTATAAAGACCCGGCATTTCGCCCGTTTGTCGAGCAGGTTTTCGCCAATATTCGGTCCGGAGATTTTCCTCAAGGAACTCCACCGTCTGTAGTTCCCGGAATACAATCTACGGAAAAATAGAAGCAAGAGCCTGAGCCGTTCCGAATACAACCCAGGTCCAGTGGCGGGCGCTTCCCCAGTGGCGTACTGTTCTGCAAAAGCGGCGGCGTTCCGTGGCTGGGAATTGAATGTCGGACCGCTCCGCGTCGTTCGGCTCCTCCCAACGTTTGCACCTCAATCCAATTGAGCGATCCTTCCCTCCATGACCACCCCCGCCTTTTCGGTCGTCCAAACCGCCCGCACCGCCATTGAAGCGGATGTGTTGATCTCCGCCCTGCGCAGCGCGGGATTGAATCCCCTGGACCTCAACACCGCGTCCAACATTTCCCTCGGCGGAACGGACATCGCCTATCGAGTCCAGGTGCCGACCGAAGAGTTGACCGCCGCCCGCGAGCTCCTGGCCTCTGAACCCTCATCGACGGCAACAGTCTAAGCCGGATCGATTCAGAAGGAGTCGGGAGGACACGAATTCCACGGATTCACACGGATTTCAGAGGAAAAGATCGGCTTCGGTTCATTCTGTCTCCATCCGTGAAAATCCGTGAAATCAGTGTCTGCTCTACTTCTTCTGAATCGATCCGGCTCAATACCACTTCCGCTGGCGCACCTCGATGCCCAGGTCGGAGCCGATCAACTGTTTCAAGCTGGTGAGGTTGGCGAGGCTGTTGTCCGCGTTTTTGTAATGGTAGGGGTAAACCACCTTGGGTTGAAAAATGCGAACGATGGCGGCCGCCTGATTCACCGTCATGGTGTAGGGCACGTTCACGCAGACGAAGGCGACGTCGATGCCGGTGATCGTCTTCATTTCGGCGATGTCACCGGTGTCTCCACTCATATAGAGGCGGCGGCCACCGATAGTGACGATATAACCGTTCCCGGTGCCTTTGGGATGGTTGGAATTGTAGGCCGGAATGGTGTCGATGGTGAGTCCCAGCAGATTGGTGGAACTCCCGTACGCCAGCGGAATGGTGATCGCCTTGAGGGCGGTCGAAAGACTCGTGTACACGGCCGCCGGAGCCACCATCAACGTGCCCGCCTGCTTGATCGCCGTCAGGGTGCCGGTGTCAAAATGGTCCGAGTGGGCGTGACTGATCAGGACGAGATCCGCGGCAGGGATCCCTTTGTACAAGGACGCGGCACCCACCGGATCGTTATAGATCGTCAGCCCCTTCCACTTCATGACGAAACTGGCGTGATTGACCGGGTGAATCAGAACATCGCCGTCCAACGTCACGAGGTGATCCCCGGTCAGGGCATTCGTATCGTCCAAAGAAATCGCCCGATAAAACCGCCGACCCAGAAACGGGGCTGCGGTATCGACGATTTGATTGGTGCTGGTGCTCTTGACCGTAACGACCGGCTCCCAGTTGGACAATTCGGAGGCCGCCTCGACACGGAAGACCTGCCCGGTCGGGACCACGACCTTGAGTTGAACTTCATTGTTGGTCTGCCGCTGGACATCCAGAAACCGCGGCGCGTCCTGCGCCAGTCCGGTGATAGGTGCCAGACAGCCGAAGACCACTGCAACGACGAACCAGGGTTTCAATGAGGAACGATTTCCGGATCCAACCGGGGGTGCTGATGGGGTGATTCTCATTCGGGGGTAGGCGCTACCCATGCCCCGGACCGACGCCCGAGGCAAGGCTCGGTTTAAGCACCTCGTTCAAGCGGGCGTATCTGGACACTGCCCCTATGGACGCCCGTCGGAATAGCGTGGGGCATGCATCCGACCCACGGCGGCCGATCCACCGCGTACCAAAACGAATATGGGGCTCGGGTTGAACCGAGGCCCTCCACCTTGGGCGGTGCCCAAGGCTGGTATGGGGCGGGCCCTTGGCCCTGAGAACAACAGAAGTTTTGCCTCCCCGCTATGGAGCGCGGGTCTGTGACCCGCAGCCACATCGCCATCGAGCGGCGGGTGGAATGAGTTGAGGCCGTCTTGCGAACCCACGGCCCGCGGCGTCCGGGGACAGTGTCAAGATGTGCCCCGTTCAAGCGCGAACGGCCCAGCGCAACTTTGCTGGCGAACTTCGCGGATTCGACCGCAATTCCTCCGCGTCGGGCCGGATCAACTCGGGTGCGATTTCAGAATAAACCCCGCTCCGGAGGCCCTCTTGAAACGCCTTTTTCACCCGGCGATCCTCGCCCGAGTGAAACGAAAGAATGGCCACCCGACCGCCCGATTTCAGGCAGTACGGCAGGTTTCGCAGCAGGCCGTCCAGAACGCCAAACTCATCGTTTACGGCGATCCGCAGGGCTTGAAAAACACGCCGGATGCAGATGTTTTCCAAATCACGGGTCGATGCGAGCTTCCCGGTTCGCAACGTCTCGCGGATCACGGCGGCCAGGCGCGCGGTGCGTGTGATGGGCTCCCGTTGACGCGCGGCCACGATGGCGTCGGCCAGCACGGTCGCATGCGGTTCGTCGGCATGATCCCGGAGTGCCGTCTCCAAATCTCCGCGGCTCACCCGGGCCAGCCATTCGGAGGCAGATGGTGAGCGTTCCGGGTTCAATCGGAGATCCAGCGGACCGTCCTCTTTGAAGGTAAATCCCCGTGCCGGATCATCCAGTTGCATCGAGGACACACCGAGGTCGGCCAGAATGCCGTCGACGCCGTCCAGGCCAAGTTCCGCCAGGATCTGCGGCAACCCTGCAAAATTGCGCCGCACTGCCGTGAAGGCGTCAGGACCGAAACCCGCCGACCGCAATCGTTCCAGCGTCTTGGGTTGTTCAATTGGATCAACATCCAGGCCGATCAACCGACCGCCGGGCGCGATCGCACCCAAAATCTCACGGGCGTGTCCGCCGTAGCCCAGGGTGCAATCGACCATCACCGATCCAGGCTTCGGTGCCAGACTTTCGAGGATCTCCCGCACCAGGATCGGTCGATGCATTCCCGCCGGCGTCTTGCCACTGGCGACCACCTTGGCGACGTCGGCACCGTATTGATCGGCGGCGTGCTCCTTGTACTTCTCCGAAAACCGCCGTGGATTCTTACCTGAATAACGTACCCGACGCTGGGGACGGGGTGCATCACCGGTGGGAATCGATGGGGTGGAATCGGAGGTCACTCGGAATAATTCTTTCGCCGCCTACGCGTTGATCCACTGACGATGTTGGGTGAAGGCCGGCCGCAACGACCGGCCGAGTTCGTCCTGAAGCGCTTGCAATTCGGCATACCGGGCGACCCGTTTGGCATCGGGCGTGGCCGTCTCGGAACGATTCAAGGTCACAAAGGTGTCGGTGATATCCTCAATGGAAACCGATTCCCCCTTGGAACGACGCCAGCTCCATAGGGCTTGCAAGGCGGCACCGTACGCCGCGCCTTCGGAAACCTTGAGGGTCACGACTTCGGCGTTGAAAATGTCGGCCATGATCTGGCGCCAGAGTTTGGATTTGGCTCCGCCGCCGGTGGCCCGAACCTGGGTCGCCTTGACGCCCAACTCCGCGAGGCGGCGCAGTCCGTAGTTCATTCCCAGGGTCACCCCTTCCATCGTTGCCCGCGCAAAGTGGGCGCTGGTGAAGGTCTTCGGACGGACCCCAAAGAAAACCCCCGTGCCATCGGGAACATTCGGCGTTCGTTCGCCTTCCAGATAGGGCAGCAGCACCAGGCCGTCCGATCCCGCCGGCGCCTTCGCAGCCGCCTTTTCGAACGCGGCATGATCGAGATCAAAATCGCGGCGGACCATCTCGGTCGCCACCGTCACGTTCATCGTGCAGAGCAACGGCAGCCAGTGGTT
The DNA here is from genome assembly GCA_903907925.1 of uncultured Verrucomicrobiota bacterium. Classification (GTDB taxonomy): domain Bacteria; phylum Verrucomicrobiota; class Verrucomicrobiia; order Limisphaerales; family UBA9464; genus CAIVQB01. The sequence goes on along the minus strand of CAIVQB010000115.1, from coordinate 14,363 downwards.
GGTGGAATCGCAGAACGCGGCAATTTCACCCCGCGGATCGACGACCGGCTTTTCCGCGCAGGCATAGATTGTTCCGCTGGTGCCGAAGCTGGCAGTCACCACGCCTTCACGGGTATTTCCCGTTCCGATCGCGCCCATCATGTTGTCGCCGCCACCGGCGCTGACCAGGACGCCCGGGTTGAGCCCCAGTTCGCCTGCTGTCGCCGCGGTCAGCGCTCCCGCCGGCACGTCACTCGACGACAACGCCGGCAGCCGGCGCGCGAGGTCCGCATCAATTGCCTTGACGGCCGCCTCCGACCAGCGGCGTTTCCGGACATCCATCAACGCGCTTCCGGACGCGTCGCCGTACTCCATGAAGGCATTGCCGGTCAGCCAGAAATTCAGATAGTCGTGAGGCAACAGAACCGTCGCCAGCCGGGCAAAATTCTTCGGTTCATTTTTTTTCAACCAAAGGATCTTGGGTGCGGTGAATCCGGGCAGCACGGCATTGCCGGTGGCGCGAATGGCTGCTTTCGTACCCCCCAGTGCTTCGGTGATTTCGGCGCACTCCGCAGTCGTGCTGGTGTCGCACCACAGTTTCGCCGGGCGGATGACGGCACCCTTGGCGTCCAACGGAACAAAGCCGTGTTGCTGGCCGCTGACACCGATGGCGACCACCTCTCCGGCACCGGCCTTGGCTTCCTTCAGTGCCAGCCGTACCGCCTTCGTCGTGGCTTCGCGCCAGGTGTGGGGATGCTGTTCTTTGGCGCCGGCGGGAAGGCCGGGGATCAAATCGTAGCCGGCCGAACCGGTGCCCAGGACGCGACCCGACCTGGCCTCCACCACCAGTGCCTTGGTGGATTGAGTTCCTGAATCGATTCCGATCAAAAGCGTTCGTGATGCCATAGGAAGGAGCTGGAGAGTGGGCGAGAGGCACGAATCTGTCCATCACCCGGCGGCCCGGTTTCTAACAGCGTCCAGAAATCCACGGATCACCGGATGCACCACCCCGCGCAGCGCGTGTCGTTCTGGTTGAAACAATGTTCCCACGAAAAACGGATGGTCGGGCAACTCGCCGCCGCGAACCTCTCCCGCCGCGTCAAAGGCGGAGAACCGAAATCCAGCGGCTTCCAATCCGGCGCGATGGTCAGGATTCAATCCGTACCGGCAGTGGTAACCCTCCAGCGATTCATCGACACCCATCAACAACCGAAGCCGGCTTCCCGTCTGGAATCGCACTCTCGCCTCCCGCTCGACCAGGCCACATTGCATCAACGCAATCACCTGAGTCGCCGAATCCGGGTCGGTCTCGCCATGCGCGGCATCGGCGATCCCCGCAACGTTTTGCGCGAACTCGAGCAGCGCATGTTGAAACCCGCCGCAGGTGCCGAGGAATGCGACCCAGTTTTCACGCGCCCAGCGACACGCCAGCAGGGCTCCCTCCAAACTGCGATAAGGCGAACCGGGAACCAGCCAGATTCCATCAACGGATTCCAACCGTTGGAGCGTGACCTCTTCCGTACCCAGCCATTGCCATTCCACGCCGGCACCGGACAAGGCCAGAGCCTGCGGGATGGCTGAATGGGCCAATACCGCCTCACTGCGATCCCCGATCACTGCCAACCGTCGGGTCACGGAAGACGAGTCTCCGTTCGCGCCGGCACGGGATCGGTGCCGATGATTCGAATGGAACCCGCGCCGGTCCGCAACCGGATCTCAGGCCCACCCCCGTTCACTTTTTCCTTCCGCGCCTCGGTGGGCGCACTTTCACCCGTCGGCTTGCCGAGCCCCAGCAACACCGATCCGGCGGAAGTCAGCGCATCGAGATCAAAACCGGCAGTCCGTGGAATCTTCAGCGTGATGCCGCCTCCCGACGTTTCGAGCCGGACGGGACCCGCCGGCGGTTGATCAAATTCGGCCGCCACACTGCCGCTTCCCGTCAGACCCACGATCGCGCCCGCAATCTTCACGAAACGGATCCCTCCGCCATCCGTCTCGGCACGGACTACACCCCGGAATTGCCGTACCAGAATGGTTCCACCCGAAGTTTCCACCTGGAGCGAGCCGGAACCGCCATCGACCTGAATTCCGCCGCCCCGTGTCACCACCTTGCAGATTCCGACGCAACCATCGATTTGAACCGGACCCGACGCTGTCTCTCCCGTCACATCTCCAGTGATTTTGGAAAACCGGAGTCCACCGCCGCCGGTTTCGGCCCGGACCTTCCCTTTCACATCCGCGACATGAATCGAGCCGGCCCGCGTTTTGATCGAAACCGTGAACTCCGCGGGAATCCAGAGACGGAAAAGTCCGCTGAGATTCGGCCGGGCACCGTCCAGGAGTGGCGGATTCGAGGGGTCACCGAGGGCGGTGATCGTCCAGGTGTTGCTGTCCTGACGAAAGCGAACCGGGCTCTGCGCGAGAATCTCACCCTCGCGGGCGGCTCCGCGACCCCGGGCGGTCCGGACCGCTTCCAGGCGGATCTCGGGACGGTTGTGGGTCGTGATTTCCACGGCGCAGGCGTCCAGATCGATCACCAATTGTCCGGCTGCGAGAGCGGGCAGATTGGTCCGCACCGTTTCTTCGGTGGTGGCACTCGCGGTTGTCATCCCGATGCCAACCGCGATCGCCATCCCGACCATCCATTGAATGTTGTTTCGCACGAGTCTTTCCCGTCGACGATCCTGCGCCGGCGGAGTGGATTGATAACACCCAACACCGGACTCGGCCACGTCAGCCCGACTCTTCATCGCTTGGCCCCCTGCGGCCAATTCTTGGAGAAAGCACTGACGATCTCGCGCAGGCACGCGGCAATCGCCTTCATTTGTCGATCGGGATCACAAAACAGCGTGGCACGATCCCGACCCCGAATCCCAAGGGCGTTCCGTAGATCCGGTTGATCGAGTAGTTCAGTCAACACCGCTGTGAGTCGCGGAGCGTCGCCGGCGAGCACTCGTCGGCCGCAGGAATCGTCCACCACTTCGGCGATCCCGCCCGCGTCGCCGGTAACGACCGGCCGGCCGGCATACAGCGATTCCAGAAAGACGATTCCGAACGGCTCGGGTGTCTCATTGACCTGGCAATAGACGTCGGCCGCGGTGAGCAGGTCGCTCATATCGTTGCGATGTCCCAGCCATCGGAGGTGTCCTGAAAGACCGAGCGTCGCTGCCTCCTGAATGAGCGCATCACGGTATTTCTCTTCCTCGGGACGTTGCGCGCCGCCGGCAATCCACCACACCCAATCCTTTCGATGCCGCAGCGGATGCAAGGCCGCGAGCGTGTGGCGGTGCCCCTTCCACGCCTGCAACCGGCTGGCCTGGAGCAGCACCACCGTTTGTTCCGTGGCTCCCTGGGATTCCCGCAGACGAGTTCGGGTGTCAGCATCGGACGGGGGCGGACGGTCAATTGGGTAGTAAATCACCCTGGGCCGGGACGCGTACCATCGTGACGCGCTCGCCGCGGTGAACTGGCTGTTGGCGATCAGGCCAGCCGGGCGTACCCGACGCGCGATACGATGCAATACACCGCGGCTTGGAAGGTCATTGTGGAGCCACAGTCCGAGCGGAAGACCCAATTGAATCGCAGCGGGGCCCATGACGAGTTGGGTCCATCCCGAATGAACCAGCACCACATCGGGCCGGAGGCGCAGGAAACATTCCCGGACACGACGGCGAACCGTGAGAATCTGCCACGGGCGGGAAAGGCGGGCACCACCCACGATTTCCACACGCGCTCCGGCGACCCGCAATCCCTCGGCATGACGCCCCTCCCAACCGACGAGAAAATGACTCTCCATCCGGACAGTCGGTTCATGCCGGGCAAATGTCTCGAGGAACGTCTCAACACCGCCGTAGAGATTCCCGGCACACAGGTGCGCCACCTTCAACGGCGCGTCCATCACTCAATCCTTTCGTGAATGAGGATGAGGAGGGGCATGGGGGCGCCGAAAACGGTCGGAACGTTTTCCGTCCGTGGCCGGCTTGGCCGCCATGAGCGCAAAGGAGACCCGCCGGGGTCAAGAGCGGGCTCGAATTCCAACGTGGCTCGGTCATCGCCGCAAGGGCGGCGGAAGCCGGGCCGTCACTTCGCCGATACCGACAGCGACCGGATGCGAACACCGCCGGCACTGGTCTGCAGTTCGACCCGCGGTCCGCCTCCGTTTACTGGTCCCTTGAGGTGGTCATGGTGCGGCTTTCCGTTGGTGACAATGGGCAGATCGCAGGAAACCCCGCCGGCGGAGGTCGACGCATCGAGATCAAAGGCCGCGGTGGAGGGAACTTGGAGTTCAATGCCACCGCCGGAGGTCGACAATTTGACGGTGCCAGGAACGGGCGACGGAAGACTGGCATGGATTGATCCACCGGAGGTCGAACCACTTACAGTGCCACGGACATTTTCCACCCGGATGCCTCCGCCCGAGGTATCGAGATGGGCGGGTCCGCCAAAGTTTCGGACGGTGATGGATCCGCCCGAGGTGTTGGCGCGGAGCGAACCCGATCCACCCTCCGACTGAATCCCGCCGCCGCTGGTATCGACCTTGAGGGTTCCCTGACATTCACTGAGTTGAATGCCGCCGCCGGAGGTATTTCCGGTGATGTCGGCCAGAATTCTTGTAAAGCGGAGACCGCCGCCCGAGGTATCGGCCTGGACCGTCGCGGCGAGATCCGACACATGGATCGGGCCACCGCGGGTGTTGAGCACCGTGTTGAAAGAGGCCGGAACAGCGATTCGGAACCGGCCCTCGGTGCTCTGCCGACCGAACGACCAGTTCCAACTCGTCTTGCCCGGTTTCCGGGCTCGAATCGTCACCGTGTTGCCCTCCCTGGAAACGACGATCGGCCGTTCGTCAAGGAACTCGCGCTCCTTGACGGAAGTCGGCATGGACACCTTGCGATACACGTCCAGCGACACCTGGCTGGCGGCGTTGGTGGTCACCTCGATGGCCCCAAAATCGACGTCCACGATCAGCTTGCCGGCGGGCAGGACGGTGAGGTTGGTCTGGAAGGATTCCTCGGTCGCCGCCGAAACCAGGAGAGCCCCGGCGAAGGCGAGAATCAGTGTTAGAATAGCGCGTGTTTTCATGGGAACAGTTTCAGCAACTCAAGATGACCGACACCCCGGCGTGACCTCCACGCCGCGGCCGATCCCTATTCAACCCGGATGGCGAGCGGTAGGTTTCAATCATTTCTCATTCCCATCCCTCAAAGGCGTGGAGTCTCGTCGCGGGAGAATCCCCCGTCGAGACCGCTGATCCATCCGATTCGCGACTCCACCGTCATTGGCCCGATCAGCGTCGGGACGGGGTCGTATTGTTGGGCCTGCGCCTTTTTCAACGGGCCAACAGCCCGTCCGATACCAGCCTCGGGTAGCGCCCAAGGTTTCGAATCCTGACATCCCCAAACCTTGAAGCGGCGTCACCTCCCCACAAACCTTCGGCACCCGGTACAAAGGAGGGTGTCAATGGTGAGGATTGACCCCTTCCCCTTCCCATGCCTCATGGTGGAGCGACACCCTTGCCGTACCGAAAGCCAAGTTCTTCCTCGATATCCGGAACCCGTTTGATTGGGGGTGAGACTGGACCGCAGAATTCTTTGTCCAATCTCGGGTCTCGGCGGCAAATAGCAGATAGATGGACGACGCGAGCGACGCAGCACTGATCCGGGAATACACCGATTTCAAGTCGGAATCGGCTTTTGCGGCGATCGTCTCCCGCCACATCGGACTGGTCTACTCCGTTGCGCTCCGCCTCATCGGCAATTCCGCAGACGCCCAAGACGTGGCACAGATGGTCTTCGTGGTGTTCGCGAAAACCGCCGGCGAACTCCGCTCCCGAACCACGTTGACGGGTTGGTTCTACGAGACAACCCGACTTACGAGTCGCCAATTCATCCGGGCACGAAAACGACGGCTCATCCGAGAACAGGCTGCCTACATGCAATCCACCGCTCCTGAGTCGGATACCGACACCATTTGGCGGCGTCTCGAACCCTTCCTCGAAGAAGGTATGTCCCAGCTCAACGAGCGGGATCGAGCTCTCGTGGCACTGCGATTCTTCGAGAACAAGAGCGGCGCGGAAGCGGCAACGCTCCTGGGAATTAGCGAATGGGCGGCGCACAAGCGCACCACGCGGGCGGTAGAAAAACTCCGAACCTATTTCACAAAACAGGGCATCGCCCTCACGGCGAACGGACTTGTCGCCGCCGTTTCCGCAAATGCTATGCAGACCGCCCCCGTCGGTTTCGCGTCCGCAGTTTCCACCGCCGTGTTCATGGGCACTGCAGCTGGAACTGGAGGCGCAACCCTACTCAACACAATGGCTCTCACCAAACTCAAGGCAGGACTGATCGGTGTGATCGTCGTCGCCAGTGCCGCAACGACCCTGGTCATCGAGTACCAATCCCACATCAGGCTCTACGAGGTTGACCAAGCCTTCCGATGGCAACTGGCCAGTCTGGAGGACCTAGAAACCGAGAACAGACGGCTTTTAGCATTGGTCCCCAAGACGAACGGCCAATCTGTGTCCCGGGTGGATGAACTCCGAAACCTTCGCGAGGAATCGGCGGCACTACGAGCCAAGGCTGGCGGTCTGACGGCACTGAACGATGAGGAAAAGAAACTCTCGGCAGCGCTCGCAAGAGCACGGTCGGAGCTTCGGCACGGCGACACCAACCAGCAGATAACCGCACGCAGCCCAGAGATGGATACTAGGATCTACTACACCATGGCGTTGTCTCGGGCCATGCAGGAATACGCCCTCGAAAACAAAGGCGTCTTCCCGACGAATCTCTCCCAAGTGACCGGGCGCATCACCCTGGATCCGAAATACCAAAAAGGACTGTCACCCGATCAGTATGTAATTGCCTTTCAGGGCACTACGTCGGAAATCACCCAGTACGCCCACCCAGACCGAATCATCCTAATCCGGGAACGGAGTCCGTGGAGGAACGCCGACGGCAAACTGGTGATGACGTGGTTTAGTCTTCAAGGTTTGGCGGATTCTTACTGTCCCGCGGACGGTTCCTTTGACGCCTGGATTCAGCAGCACACCGTTGCTCCCCGGGTCCCAGCCCAATGAAAGCGCCGAACTACATTGTTGGGTTGTTTCTCGCCACGGCGATCACGGTACCGAGTTTCGTTAAGCACAGTGAGAAACGCCGACTTCAGACTCTTGAGTCCTTCCTGGAAAACCAAACTTCGAAAGCAACAGCCCTGTCTGCCAAGAATCGACATCTCTCGGAGGTTGCTGCGCGGTTCGAGCAATCAAAGTCGGTCACGGAGGCTCAAACAGAGGAACTGCTCCAGGTTCGCAACGATATCGCGAGCAACCGTCGGTCTTTGCAGGAAGTGGAAGCAATCCGCTCCCGAATTGCGCGCCTGCGGGATCAATTGACGGATGCCGCCTCTGAAGCGCAATTCGGTCCCCAAATCGACACAACTCTCGTTGTCGACGAGATTCCCGTACGCACGGCACGGGTTGAACGGTTGAAGCGTTGGTTGGAACAGACGCCCAGTGAGAAGATACCAGAACTCCAACTGATTTCGGATGACCGATGGATGTATCGGGCCGGGGAAGCGCTCATTGTCGAACAGGATTATCGTTCCATGAGCGCCATGCTACGAGCAGACGGCGAAGGGAAGATGTCGACGGCGATCGCGGATGCCCTCAAGCAATTCGCAAAAAACGGGGGAGGTCCGTTTCCCGCAGACGTTGAGGCGCTCAAACCCTATTTCAGTGCACCCATCGACGATTCGATGCTGCAACGCTGGCAGGTCGTACCGGCAAAGACCCTAATTCCATCCCTCGCAGAAACCGGTGGCGATTGGGTCATAACCCAAAGGGCACCGGTGAACCGGCGTGATTCCAGATGGGCGATTGGGTTGACGGGAAGTCGTGGCACTTTAGAGGAGAGCCGCTGGGATCCCGTGCCGTAGTTCCATCGATGTGGACTTACGCGGCCCCTCCCAAGCCTATCTACAAACTTGCTTGTTTAGTTTGCAAATTCGTGTCCTGCCTCCGCAAATCCCGAATCTTCCTTTGCATTTGCCAAGTCGCCTCGCCAACCGCTCGAACCCGCTCAGTTGGTGTCCGCGGAAAACGGATCAGTCCTCACTATTGACACCTTTTTCGCGAGATGGAGGGGTTGGGTATCGGAGCAGGTTGGAAACGTAGGTCCAGCTAACGATTTTCAAACGTTTTGCAATCCATGCTGACGTCGTGGTAATCTCGGTTCTCAGTCGGCGGGCAATTCTCACCTTTTTCGGGATCCCTTTGCGGCAACCCGGTTTCCACAGTCGACTGATCGAAGTGTGATCAGACATTTTCCAGCCGGCCGGTGGAATCACCGAAGCGGGAAAGTGACTTCATTCCCAACCGGTCGGCCAGGCTGAGGAACAGGTTGGTGGTCGGCTTGGAACCGTGTTTCACGTAGCGGCCCGGATTCAGTGTCCCGCCTCCGCCACCGGCCAGAACGATGGGAAGATTGGAGTGGGTATGACGGTTGGCGTCCGCATTACCACCGCCGTAGACGATCATCGAGTTGTGCAAGAGCGACTGACCGTCGACATCCTTCGTGGCCTCCAACTTGGCGAGGAACTGCGCGAACTGTTTCGCGTACCACTGATCGATCTCGGCGACCTTGCGGACCTTTTCCTCGTTGTTTTGATGGTGAGACAGATCGTGATGTCCCTCGGGAATGCCGATGTCGGCGAAGGACCGATTGCTGCCGTCGTGCGCCAGCAGCATCGTGGCGACGCGGGTCGAATCAGTCTGAAACGCCAGCACCAACATGTCGTACATGAGTTGGAGGTGTTGGCCGTAATCGGTCGGGATGCCGGGCGGAGTGTCGATGCCGGGATCCTTGGCGGTACCGAAACGTTCCGCCTTCTCAATGCGTTTCTCGATGTCACGGATGCCGGACAGGTATTGATCGAGCTTGGCCCGGTCGGGTGTGTTCAGCCGACGTTCCATGCCGCGCGCATCCTCGAGAACGAAATCCAGCACCGACCGTTGTTCCTGCTGACGGCGAATGAGGCTTGCCGCGCGTTCGCCCGCTGTACCGCTGCCGAACAGACGCTCGAAGACCATCCGCGGATTGGCCTCGGCCGACACCGGTGTGGTCGGCGAACTCCAGGAAAGGTTGTGCTGATAGGCGCAGGCATACCCGGAATCGCAGGCTCCGGAATAGCGCCCGGTATCGCCGGTCAGTTCCAGCGAAGCGAAGCGGGTCAGGTGGCCGACTTCGCGGGCCATGGCCTGGTCGATCGAGATGCCGGCCTGGAGATCAGTGGCGCTCTTCTTGAGTCGAACGCCGGTGAGAAAGACCCCATTGCCGCGGGCGTGATCACCGCCGCCATCCGGACCCGCCTCGGCCGCGTGGTGATCAAGTCCTCCGAGGATTTGAAGATGTCGCCGGTGCGCTTCGAGCGGCTGCAGCGTGGCGCCCAAGGCGAACTCCGAGCCCTCGCCCTTCGGCCACCAGGCGGAGGGGATGGCGCCGTTTGGAAAGAAAACAAAGGCGGTGCGAAGCGGTGCTCCGGTGGCGGTGACGGCGAGTTTCGCCGCGGCATCGGCCCCCAACAGCGACAGCCCTCCCAGCGAGGCGAACGCCGGAACGGCGATGCCCGCACCGATTCCGCGGAGAAATCGGCGTCGGCTCAGGCTGAAGTGACGTTCGGCGGCGAGATTGCGGGGGGTGTTCATGGTGTTGCCCTGGCGTCGGCCCGTTGCTGAGGGGCCTGGGTTGAAACCGGCGTCCCGGGTCGCTCGGCGGCGCGGGTTTTTTGGAAGGGAGCGGAATTGATGATGCCAGCGACGAGGGCCGACGGCTTCCCGTCCGTTCGGACCAGTTCGTCCACAATCGTGTCAACGGTCTCCACGTCGTGGTACTTGAGTCCGCGGCCCAGCGCGTAGGTGAGCATCTTCTCGGTCAGGGTCCGGTAGAAAGCCGTTGCGTGGGATTCGGCGAGAATCCGCTTCAACTCACGGACCGTGGCGAAGCTCTCGCCGCTGAGGAGCGTCCCGGTGGCGTCGATCGATTGCTGGCGCTCGGTGTCACGCCACATACCCATCGCGTTGAAGTTTTCGAATGCCAATCCGAGTGGGTCCATGCGGTTGTGGCATCCGCTGCACAAGGGCTTTTCCCGATGGATCGCGAGCGTCTCCCGCTGGGTCAGGGTCCGATCCTTGATGCCCTTCGACGCTTCTTCGAGTGCGGGAATATCGGGCGGAGGAGGCGGTGGTGGCGTTCCGAGAATGTTGTCGAGAATGAACAGGCCGCGTTTCACTGGAGAGGTTCGCGTGGGATTCGAGGTGACCGCGAGCACCGTGCCCTGGGTCAGGATGCCGCCACGGGGACTGTCCGCCGGCAATTCCACGCGACGCATTTCATCGCCCATAATGTTGAGATTGGTGAGGCCGTAATGCTTCGCGAGCCGCTCATTCAGGAAGGTGTAATTGGCGTCGAGCAATTCAAGCAGGCTGTGATCGCCGCGAAGGACGTACTCAAACGTCTTCTCGGTTTCCTGACGCATGGCGCGGCGGAGGTCCCCGTTTAATTCGACGCGCACCGGTTGCGAAAACCTGCGAATCACAATCGGGCTCAGCACGTCCAGCTCCCGTTTTTCCTCTGGCGTAATTCGATCGTTCGGAAGATCCCGCAAGGCGCGGAAACGCGCCCGTTTCGCTTCGAATTCGGGATCCGGCGCGGCTTCGCGGGCCAATACCTGGCGGGCGTCGATGACCACCGATTCAACATCGCGCGCCTGGAGCCACTGGCCGACGAAGTTCCGGACGAAGCCCTCAAACCGGGTGTGGGCCATCATCCGCTGAACCTGTGCCGGCAGGTTTTTTCGCAGGGCATGATGAGCCGCGAGTCGGAAGAGTTCCTCATCCGGCATGGTGGACCACAGGAAATAGGAGAGCCGCGACGCCAGCGCGTATTCGTCGACGAACGGATGTTGTGCCACGCGCGTCGGCGGCTCGGTGAACTCTTCGCGGAACAGAAACCGCGGCGACGCGAGGACCGCCACCATCGCCTGGCTGATGCCGGCCTCGAACGTCTTCCCAGGTTGGGTGTAGGTCGCCTCCGCCAACGCGATGAGGCGTTTCAAAGTCGGCTCTTCGACCGGCCGCCGGTAGGCCTTGAGGACAAACGGCGCCAGCAATTCATTCGCGTACCGGCGACGGGCGGCGGGTTCCTGCGGTGGGGGTCGCGGGAAAAAACGCACGTAGTTCTTGGGCTGGACCCAAAAACGTTCCTCGAGCGGGCCGCGGATGGTCACTGAATCGATCCGCATCGCGAGGGAACGGACGTGCTTCTGGTCCGGCGTCAGCGGCTCGATTTCAAACACCAGCTCGTGCTCGCCGGAGGTCCAGGGATGCTCAAATTCGTAGTGGAACGGGCGGTTGCCCTCGCGGGTGAATTCCTTCTGAAACAACGCCACACCATCCACGCGAAAGGTGAAACGGCATTTGTTGTAATCGAACTGATTGTCGACAAATCGTTCGGTGGCCGACAGATCGAGCACGAATTGGTAACGCCCCTCGTTGGTCGTGCGAAGGTGGTGTGTCGCAATGGCCGCGTCGTAATAGGAAAGCGCGAGCGAGGTTCCGGATAGCGCGACCCGGTTGGTTCCCGGTGCGGTCAGTGCATCCTTGCGGAGAAACTCGCGTCCATTGATCACCCGTTCGGCCGGAACCGCGGGCACCGTCGGGACGGCCTTGTTCACGATCGTCTGCGCCGCTGCCAGATATTTCTCCAGCAACATGGGCGACAGCGTGAGCACTTCGCCGATGTTGTCGAAGCCGTGGCCTGCATCGTCGGCGGGAAACTCCACCTGGGTGTCGAATTCGACTCCGAGCAGGTCGCGGATGGTGTTGCGGTACTCGACCCGGTTGAGCCGCCGCACGGTGACGCGGCCGGGATCCGGATTCTGCGGGTCGGCCTGGAAAACGGCGGTTTTGATCCAGTCTTCGATATGCCGTTTTTGTTCGGCGGAGGGCTGGGGCTTTTTCGCGGGCGGCATCAGGCCCGCGCGCAGATTCTTGAGCGCGGCCAGCCAGAGGTCGCGATTTTCCATCATCGCCTGGCCGGACGGAAACGCATCGAACGCCACCCCGCCCTTCTTTGCGCCGTCGGCATGGCAATCGGAGCAGAACTCGGTCAGCAACGGTTGCACCTCCTTGTGGAAACGTGCCGCACCCTCCACGTCGGCCGGGGCCGCGATCAAGGTGCCGGTGAGCAACAGCCATCCCGGAAGCGCAAATACCCGAAGAAGGGCGCGCGCTCGGCTCCGCATGGAATTCGGGAAGCTCAACCGCATCTCCGGTCATCCTGGGGGTTTTCTCCGCCCAAAAACAATCCTTCCTTGAGCCCGCCTCCGTTTTTTGGGCAACGGTTGTCGACGGGATTGAACTGCGGCGGGCGTTGCGGATGCGTCGTTCTTCGTTCCCGGTACGGGACGCGGCACGAAAAAACCCGATCCGGTGAGGGATCGGGTTTTGAAATGAGGGTGGGGTCTGATCCGGGTGGATTCAGTCGACCACTTCGATGCCCATGTTACGGGCGGTGCCGGCGATGGTGCGGATGGCGGCTTCCTCGCTGTTGCAGGCGAGATCCGAGCCCTTGGTCTTGATGATCTCCAGAATCTGCTTCCGGGTGACCTTGCCGACCTTTTCCTTGTTGGGGGTCTTGGATCCCGAAGCGATGCCGGCGGCCTTTTTGAGGAGGACCGAGGCGGGCGGGGATTTGTAGACGCAGGAGAAGGACTTGTCCTGGTACACCGTGATGACCACGGGGATAACCAGACCAGCCTTGTCCTTGGTGGCGGCGTTGAATTCTTTGCAGAACGCCATGATGTTGATGCCCTGGGAGCCGAGAGCGGGACCCACGGGAGGCGCCGGATTGGCCTGGCCGGCCGGAATCTGCAGCTTGACGATGCCTGTGACTTTCTTTGCCATGTTACGTGTTCAGTAGGTTGCGGCGGTTTCCGACGTCGCGCAAGAGAGGCGCATGCATCACGACTTCTCGACCTGCCAGTATTCGAGTTCCACGGGCGTTTTCCGCCCGAAGATATCCACGGTAACCTTGAGCTTACCCTTCTCAGGTTCGATTTCTTCAATCATACCGCTGAAGTTGAGGAACGGTCCGTCATTGATCTTGACCGTTTCACCCACTTCGAAATTGACCTTCGGCTTCTCGGTGTCCTCGGAGTCGCTGACCTGCTCCTTGATCACCGCGATTTCGTCGGCGGTGACCTCCATGGGGCGTTCGCCGCCGACAAAGCCGATGACGCCCTGGATGTCCTTGACGAAATACCACGGACGCTCCATCGGGCGCTTGTTCTCGTCGATCAGGGCCATCTCCACATAGACATAGCCCGGATGGAGCTTGCGGTTGGTGACCGTTTTTTTGCCGCCACGCACTTCGACGACCTTTTCCATGGGCAGGAGGACCTCATGGATATAGGGCTCCATCTCATCGGTCTTGATGCGCTTGAGGATGCTGTCACGCACCTTTTGCTCCTGACCGGCGAGCACGTGTAGGACGAACCACTGGAATTTCATTCGGAGATCCTAAACGAGCTTCTTCACCAGGTACAGAACGACGAAGTCCACGGCCATCGTGAAAACCCCGAGCGAACCCATCACCACTGCGATCAGCAGCGTGGACTGCAACAGTTCATCACGCGTCGGCCAGGTGCATTTCCTGAGCTCGTCGCGGGTTTCCGACACGTAGGCGGACAGCCGGGCGAGGTAGCCGTTTTTCCAGAGAATCGCGAAGGCCACGCCCACCGCGACTACCCAGACCAGAAGTTGGATGTAAAATTGGTTCACAATCAATGGCGGAGGGGGAGGGATTCGAACCCCCGGTGAGCTTTCACCCACAGCGGTTTTCAAGACCGCCGCATTAGACCACTCTGCCACCCCTCCGGGGGGAAGACTGGCAGGGCGTGAGGGACTCGAACCCCCAACCAACGGTTTTGGAGACCGCTACTCTACCAATTGAGCTAACGCCCTGTCCTTCAAATCGTAACACCAACAAAACAGATTCAACGGAGCGGGTCCAAAACCCGCCCCGTGAAAACAATAGCTTAACCGATGACCTCGGCAACGCGACCGGCACCGATGGTGCGACCGCCTTCGCGGATGGCGAAGCGCAAGCCCTTTTCCATGGCGACGGGCGCCTGGAGTTTGACTTCCACGGAGACGTTGTCACCGGGCATCACCATTTCCACTCCAGCCGGGAGGCTCACCGAACCGGTGATATCCGAGGTGCGGAAGTAGAATTGGGGACGGTAGTTGGTGAAGAACGGGGTGTGACGGCCACCTTCATCCTTGGTCAGAACGTAAACCTCAGCCTTGAAGGCGGTGTGGGGCTTGATGG
>CAIVQB010000114.1 GCA_903907925.1 uncultured Verrucomicrobiota bacterium | reverse complement strand
ACTCTACGTCAGGCAAGGCCTCGAAGACTACGAGCGCAAATACCGCGAAAGAATGCTCCATCACCTCAACAAAACCGCCGCCAATCTCGGCTTCCAGCTGACTCCCCAACCGCCATCCACACTCGCAGTTTCTTAGAAGGAGGAAGACGGGTGAGTGAACGTCGGGCTCGCATTCGCCCCACTCCCTCTTTCTGGAACCTGCTTTCCTGCTTTCCAGATTCAATTCCCTTACCGCTGGCCGCCCGGTTCGATGATCGGCTTGCCGGGATGCGCGGGTGTGTGGTCTACTCTGCATTCCGCCGCGTTCCGGCGGGACCGCACCCGTATCCGTATGGACGACACCAATTCGCTGATCGAACAGCGCAAGGCCAAGCTCGCTGCCCTGGAGGCCAAGGGCATTCACCCCTTTCGCAACACCTTCAAACCGGACACCGGTTGCGGCACCGCGCGCCTGCGATTCGAAGCCGGTGAATTGCCCGAGGGCACCCCGGTCGCCATCGCGGGCCGCATCACCGCCCATCGCGACATGGGCAAAAGCCAGTTTATCGACCTCAAGGATGTCACCGGCCGGGTCCAGGTCTATGCCCAGAAGCAGACTCTGGGGGACGAGCAGTTCGAAATCTTCAAGCACCTCGATCTGGCCGATTTCATCGGAGCGAAGAGCACCTTGTTCCGCACCCGCACCGGCGAACCGAGCGTCAAACTCGAGTCGTTCACCATTCTCTCCAAGGCGCTCCGTCCGCCGCCGGCGAAATGGGAAGGGTTGGCCGATCCCGAGATTCGCTACCGTCAGCGTTACCTCGACCTGATCTCCAGCGATGAGGTCAAGGACACTTTCCTGAAGCGCTCGCAGATCGTTCGCGAGATCCGCGGCTTCTTCCACGACCGTGGCTATGTGGAGGTCGAGACGCCAATGATGCAGGCGATTCCCGGTGGCGCGGCGGCCAACCCGTTTGTCACCCGCCACAAGGCGCTCGGCTGTGATTTCTACATGCGCATTGCGCTGGAGTTGTACCTCAAGCGCATGCTGGTCGGTGGAGTGGACAAGGTGTTCGAGATCGGCCGGAATTTCCGCAACGAAGGTCTGTCACGCCGGCACAACCCGGAATTCACCATGCTGGAGGCCTACGAGGCTTACGGCGACTACGCCACCATGATGGAGACGGTGGAATCGCTGGTGAAGCACGTCGCACAGAAGGTGCTGGGGACGCTGGTGATGAAGCGCGCGCCGGTGGGCGAAGCGATCAAGCGGGTCGTGGAGGCGCATTTGGGGGCTTCGGGAGTTGCGGTGGGTGCCCAATGGGGTGGTTATGCTGAAGCCCAATTGCGGCACTACGAGTACCTCTCGATAGTGGTGAATCGCCCGACCGAAGAGGTGAACTTCGCGGATGCGGTCAAGGTCCGGGAAGTGATCGCGGACTTCATCAAGTGGTTCAAGGAGTTGGATCCCACCTGGCGTTCGACCGAGACCCTGCCGGTGGAACTCCAAACGCTGAAGCGGTTCGATCGACAGATACAACCGTTGGCGGAGGCCGAGATCGATCTATCGCGCTGGCATCGGCGCCGGTACCGGGACTTGGTCCGCGCAGCCGTCGCGGAGGCGACCGATGGAAAGTTCGACGATTGGTTTTCGCTCTCCTCGGCAGACCGAAAGCTCGTTGCCATGAACCAGCTCGGGCTGGGTGGTGATATCGCCGCCGGCTACGAGGATTTCGAAGTCACCGGTGCGGTCTTCGAGAAGCTGGTCGAGCCGACGCTCATTCAGCCGACCTTCGTCACCCATCTACCCAAGCAATTGGTTCCCTTGGCCAAGCTGGATCCCGAGGATCCGACCTCGGTCGAAGTCTTCGAGTGCTGCATCAATGGCCAGGAGATTTCGCCCGGCTATTCCGAGCAGAACGATCCGGTGGCCCAGCGTGAAGCCCTGGAACACCAGGCCGGTGGCGAGCAGCAGAAGCTCGACGAGGATTTCCTGGTCGCCCTCGAACACGGCATGCCCCCGGCGGGCGGCATCGGCATCGGCATCGATCGCCTCTGCATGATGTTGCTCGGCCAGGAAAGCATCCGCGACGTCATCCTCTTCCCGCAGTTAAGACCTAAAGCATAGTCCAAAGTTCCAGGTCCAAAGTTCAAAGTCGGGTGAAGCGGCGCCCCTTTTGGAGTGCGGCGGGAAACGAAGTGCCACGCCGCTATGGAACCGGTGACCGTGAACTGGCGCGATGAACAATGACTGGGGCGTTGGGCGAGCGGTGCACCGGCGGTGTTTCGCAACGCCCGGGCTCAATAGCGCCGTCGTCGCTCCGCTCTGCCGGCGCACTCCATAAAAGTCCGGCGCGCATCCTATGGAGTGCGGCGGGAAGCGCAGCGCCACGCCGCTTTGTAACCGGTGGCCGGGAGCCAGCGCGTTGAATCATGACTGGGGCTTTGGGTAAGCGGTGCACCGGCGGTGTTTCGCAACGCCCGGGCTCGACAGCGGTGTCGGCGCTTCGCTCTGCCACCGCCCTCCACCGAAATCACCGAATCGCTGCGTCTTGTGTCGCGAGGCTGGTGAATGTGTCCGGATCCCGCCCGCCGGCCCAGGCGATCCCGCGCAGGACCATCGTGCGCCACAGCGGATCTTCCAGGGTCGAGGCATAGTGCCCGGGAATGCTGGCGAAGACCCGCCCGGGTCCGCGCTGGAAGGTCCACATCAGGGGACGTGAGGCGCCGTCCATACGCGCGGAGGCCAGCACCTTCACCTGCGACAGATCGCCAATCATCGGCCAGTACGGCTCGTCGAGCAGGGCCAATCGCTCGGGCAAACCCCGCGTGAACCGGTTGTCGGGCACCAATTCCAGGGCGAACGGTGTGTGACGGTATTTGACCCGATCGGGCGTGGCGGCCAATCCAATGCGTTCCGCCAGTTTCTCCGGGGCCTTGTCCGAGATCACCGCCGAATGCAGCAAGACGATTCCACCTCCGCGTCGCTGGAACGCATCAAGATCGGCGAAGCGCGCCGCGGAATCGTCGTGATTCCAATAGTAGAACACGATCACGTCGGCCGTCTTGAACTGTTCCGCCGAGGGCCATTCCCAGGCCTGCGAGACGCTGATGGGACATCGTTTCGCCGAGGCGAGCCAGGGCAGCCATCGCTTTTGCCAGGCCGGATAGTCGTGTTGACCGGGACCGTGATCCTGTTTCGAAGCGACCAGCACCACGTTGAGCGGCGTCGGGTTCGTTGCCTGGGTGGGCGCGCTTATTACCGGCATCGTCTTGGCCATCGTTCGTTCCGTGGCTTCGAGTTCCGCCCGAGTTCGGACCACCGGTTCAAACATCAGGAAGGTCAACAGGTCACGAACCGTGGCGTCCGATTGGCCGTCGAGAAGGCCGGTGGGCATCAGGCTGATGCCGGTCGGATGCAGTTGAACGACCTCCGTTCGCGCGACGGTGGTTTCGCGGCCGGTGGCATCCACAAGCGAGATCGAATCCGCCGATCCCGCCGCGCCTGCCGAACCCGAGTGCGACAGGAATCCGGTAAGCGTCTCGCCATTTTTCAAATCGGCCTGATAGGTCACGTAGTCCGGATGAAGAGTCGCGTTGGGATCGCGGATGTCCCGGAGGACGCTGGTGAAATCGCGATCCTTGAGATTGCTGAGATCGGGTCCGATGCCCGGGCCATCGCCGCGGATGCGGTGACACTTGGCGCATTGAAGTTTGTCACCGTGAAACAGGCCGCGGCCGTTTTCCCAATCGCCGGCTTCGAACTGCGGCGCACGGCTGTCGGTCCCCGACGACGCCCGCTGGGAGGGTGCCCAGGCGACCGGTTGATTCCATTGCCCCGTGGCCAGCGTCCGGGTCCTCGACGTGATCGGGCGGCTGGCCTCGGTGAGATTGTAGTCCAAGTCTACCGTGGTCCCCGGCCCGGACGCTCCGACGGCTTTGACTCCCGGAACTGTCAACGCGTAGGTCACCGGGAGCGGATGGGGATCGGTGGTCAACACCAGCGTTCGTCCGCCATGCTCCAGGCGGGCCGAACGAACAGCAAGATGTCCGCGTGGAGTGGCGTCCTGTTGGCGAACGACGGCATACGGCGGCTTCAACGTTTCGAGGCGATCGGCGGCACGCACGTATTCGCCGAACTCGATCTGGAATCGAGCCGCCGGGTCGGTGCGGGACGGTTGAAGACCCATCAGGACCGAGGGATCCACCGGATGATGGAAGCTCACCCGAACTTCGGTCGACGATTCCGGCCAGGCGTGGAGGGGTTGGGGTGCGGTGGGGTCGACGTACGAGATTCGAAACAGGTGCCCGGTGCCTTGAGGACCGGTTCCCCAATCGGGCGGACCGCTGTGGCAACTCACGTAGAGATCGCCCTTCGGCGAGATGGCGACGTCGGTGACCAGCAGGTCGAATCGGGCGAACAACTGCTCGCGGCCGTGATAGCCCGAGGCGGTTCGAACCAGTGGGACGCGCCAGAGTTTGCCGCGCGATTCGCCGGCGACGATGGCGTCACCCTGCCATTCGCGGGGACCGAACAACGCCTGCCCAGGAGACACCGGCAGGGGAATGGCGGAGGTTTTCTTGGAAGGATTAGACCGCGAGGCCGGTTCATTGAACACAAAGCCGCAGGTGCTTTCGTGCTGGGGACCGAACCCGACCACCGGGGCCTGGCTGACGAGCCCGGGCAACCATTGAGGGTGCGGCGGCGGAAAACCATAATTCCGGCCGGCGACGATGTGGTTCAGTTCATCGAGCGGATTGCCGTTCGGCATCCACGTCTCGCCTTCCTGATCGGTGTTGAACAGGTCGCCCGCCTGATTGAATGCCAGCGTGTAGGGTACGCGGATTCCCGTGGCGATGGTTTCCAGTTTTCGGGTCCGTGGATCCCATTTCTGAATCGTGCCACGCGGTGAGGCGAGGTCGTAGAGCGAGACCGTTTCCGCAGGATCGCCCTCGGCTGGTTTGCCGTGGGCCTGGAGCCATGCTTTTTCGGCGGGCCGCAAATCCTTCCGCTGACGCAACCGGTAGGCGTTGGCGTAGTCGGCGACCAGAAGGCCGAAGTAGACATTGCCCTGCGAATCCACGGTGACGGCGGTGGCATCGACTCCACCGGAAGCGGCGTCGGTCGGCGGCCAGCCGCTGGCGACGATCTCTTCCGTGTCCGCGCGTCCGTCGCCGTTGGTGTCGCGCAGGAGCGAGAGCTTGCCGTGCGAAGTGACGTACAAACCGTGGGTGGTCCAGGCCATTCCCACCGGCACGCTGATGCCGGGCTTGTCCCAGTACGGTTCAGCGGTGTCCTCCAATCCGTCGTGATCGGTGTCCCGCAAACGCCAGACACGGCCATCATAGCCCAGCGAGGTGAGGAATCCGTCGGGATCGAACCGGAGAGAATTCTGATTGCTGAGATGGACCGGGAGTTCGTCGACGCGGAATCCGGGGACCAGGAGATGGACCGTGGGAATCTCTGCCGCGCGCGTGCTGAGCGCCCCAACAACCAACGAAGCGAGAAGCGGAACGATGCGCCGAAAGGCTGTCGCGGTGGGCATGGAGCGGATCGTACCGGGAAACCCGCTCTGGGACATCTCAAACACCGTTTGCGGCCCGGCCTCCGAAGGTTTCCCTCGTTTGCTCACCGCCGGCAGGTGAATGGGCACCCAAACCTGCCGTTGAAATCGCGTTGCCGTCGATTAGGTTCAACGTCAGATGATTTACGACCGGGACTACATGCGGGAACCGGAACGCCGGCCACCGTCGGCCACGACCGGCCTCCTGGTGGTGCTTGGCGTCTGCTTCCTGATCCAGGCGGTGTGCTATTTCGCCGGTTCGTTCCGGCTCATCGACACCTTCGGTCTGAGTGTGAATGGCTTCAGACATCAAGGCCGCTGGTGGCAGTTGCTGACGTTTCAACTACTCCATTCGTTTCCTTCTCCGTGGCACGTCCTGGGAAACGCGTTGGTGATCTATTTCTTTGGGCGGACCGTTGAAACGGTGTTGGGAGCCGCCCGGTTTTTGACCGCCTACATCACCGGCGGGGTGTTGGGAGGGCTGCTGCAATTGGGTGTTTTTGCGTTGAATCCCGGGTCGGCGGGATTGTCGGTCGTTGGAGCCTCCGCTGGTGCAGCGACGTTGATCGCGATCTTTTGCCGCCTGTTTCCGGAACGGGAAGCCTGCCTGGTCATCTACTTTTTCCCGGTCCGAATCCGGGCCCGGTATTTCTTGTGGGCGGCGCTGGCCATCTCGGGTTGGGGAAGTTTGTTTGCGTGGTCGGGAGTCGCCGAGGCGGCCCATCTCGGGGGATTGCTGTTCGGAATAGCCTGGGTTTCCGCCTCCCAGGAAGACGGCGTTCTTCACAACGCGGGTTCCCGTCTGACGGCGGTGTTCGGCCGCCGACCGGTCCGCCGCGTGACCGATTCCTCGCCGCGCCGACGAAAACTCGAATTCGATTCCCCGGCGGAAACACCTGAGGACTCGGCTCCTGGCGAATACATTTCCCGCGAGGTGGATCCGATCCTGGACAAGATCGCCGCGCACGGAATCCACAGCCTGACTGATCGCGAAAAGCGAATCTTGGAGGCCGCGCGCGATCGCATGGGTCGCCGCTGATCGGGCACGATCGAGAAGAGGCGACAGATTCACTGATTGAGACAGAATGGACGGAATGAACCGAATGGGTCGGATTGGGTCAGCTCTTTAGGAATCGGCGACAATGGGTGCCGTCCGTGTCGCTCTTCCCACCTCCAGGCCGGCGATGGGACGACATGTATTTGCAGGACGGACGCAGAATTCCGATGAACGAATCGGATTCCGTTTATTCAGTTCATCCCGTCTGAATCTCTCCTCATCGGTTCGATCGCTGTCCCACCTTCGAGATCGCAGCCGGGGGCGGTGAACCCATCGCTCGACGGCCGACGGTTGGCACCAGTATCCTGTCCGCGATGATTCAACGCTACTCCCGCCCCGAAATGCGGGCCATCTGGACGGACGAAAACCGGCTTCGCATCTGGCTCCAGATTGAACTACTCGCCAGCGAGGCACTGGTCCGGAGTGGCGTCGTTCCAAAGGCGGATTTTGCCAAAATGAAGGCTGGCGCGGATCGTTGCTTTGCCGACACCCAGGCTCTGACGGCCCGGGCGAAGGAGTTGGAGAAAACGCTCAACCACGACGTGATCGGCTTCACCACCGCGGTGGCGGAACAGATCAACGACCCCGCCAGTCGCTGGCTGCATTTTGGCCTGACGAGCAGCGACATCGTCGACACCGCCTTCGCCGTGCAGATGGTCCAATCGGCCGATTTGTTGATCGCCGACGTCGAGGCGTTGCTACCGGTCATCGCCCGCCGCGCACGGGAATACCAGTTCACCCCGTGCATTGGGCGGAGTCACGGGATCCACGGCGAGCCGACCACCTTCGGCCTCAAGCTGGCGTTGATGCATGAGGAATTCCGCCGCGGCTTGGAACGGCTGCGTCACGTCCGCGAAGTGGTGGCCGTCGGCAAATTGTCCGGTGCAGTGGGTACGCACGCGCACCTGCCGCCCAAGGTCGAGGCGCATGTCTGTCGCAAGCTTGGACTCCGGCCGGCGCCGATTGCCACTCAGGTCGTGCAGCGGGATTTGCATGCCGAGTTCATGAACACGCTCGCCCTGATCGGCGCCGGCTTCGAGCATTGGGCGGTCGAATTCCGGCACTTGCAGCGCACTGAAGTGCTGGAAGCCGAGGAACCCTTCACCCGCGGCCAAAAGGGCAGCAGCGCCATGCCGCACAAGCGCAATCCAATCACCTGGGAACGGCTCACCGGATTGTCCCGCGTCCTGCGCGGCAATGCGCTGGCGGCCATGGAAAATGTCGCCCTGTGGCACGAACGCGACATCAGCCACAGCTCGGTGGAACGCATTATCTTTCCGGATTCCTGCACGTTGCTCGACTACATGTTCGGGCTCCTGACCCGCCTGATGGACGGTCTGCTGGTCTATCCCGAAAACATGAAGAAGAACCTCGGGTTGAGCCTGGGAATGTGGAACAGCCAGACCGTTCTGCTGGCCTTGATCCGCAAGGGTCTGACCCGCGAGGACGCGTATGGACTGGTCCAGCGCAACGCGATGAAGACTTGGGAGGTCAAACATGCCGGCCGCGACGACGCCGATTTTCTGGAGCAATTGAAGACCGATCCTGAAGTGGCGCGGCATTTCAAGAAGGGCGAACTCGAGGCCCTCTGTTCCGTGGACTTCCATCTGCGCGAAGTGAAGAACCGCTTCAAGCAACTCGGGTTGTAAGAGCGCGTGAGCGACCGCCGGTGAAATGCAGCCTTGCGCGGTTATGCGGGGATTGCGCGGCGGGACGGCCATGGGCAGATTTCGTGCATGCCCGCTTCACGTCGTCTGTTTCGCTCCGGTCTGCTTGGCTTGATGGTTTCATGGGCGATGACGGGTGGAACTCAGGCCGCGGACGAGGCGTTTCAACCGCTGTTCAACGGGCGCGATTTATCGGGCTGGGTGAACATCAACTGCGCGCCCGGGACGTTCTCCGTGACCAACGGAATGATCCATTGCACCGGATTTCCCACCGGCATCCTGCGCACGGAACGCATGTATCAAAATTTCGTTCTCGAAGCCGACTGGCGTCATTTGAAGCCCAAGGGGAATTCTGGGATCTACGTCTGGGCCGATCCGATTCCCGCCGTTGGCCAGCCCTTTGTCCGGGCGGTCGAGGTCCAGGTGCTGGATGGATTGGAAGGCGATTGGTTCACCTCGGATGGCGATGTGTTCCCGATTCACGGAGCGAAGATGGTTCCGGAAAATGGACGCCGCGGCGGAGATCGCGCCTTCCCGACGGAAAAACGGATGAAGCCGTCACCGGAATGGAATCATTACCGGGTGGAATGCGTGGACGGCGACTTGTCGCTGGCGGTGAACGGCAAGGTGGTCACCCGCGGACATCGGGCCACGCCGCGCAAGGGCTACATCGGACTCGAATCCGAAGGCTCGCCGGCCGAGTTCAAAAATCTGCGCATTCAGGAATTGCCGGTGACGGTAACCCTGGATCCAGTCGATATCGCGGTGCCGCCGGAAGGGTTCCGGCCCATTTATTCCGGCGTCGATCTGACCGGCTGGCAATCCAGCGGTGAGTCCGGGCACTGGGCCGTCCGGGATTGGACCCTCGCCTGCGATGGGACCGGCACAGCGGGTGTTTTGAGCACCGTCGAACGGTTTAGCGATGCTGAGCATCTCGTTGATTTCCGATGGTCGGAGAAGGGGAAGGTTGGGGATTGGCGGAAGCGAATGGATTTCCGCGGCGTGAACCTGGCGACGATGTTGCCAGCGATACCGCCCGCCGCCGAACACCCTGCCGGGCAGTGGAACCGCCTTCGGCTGAAGATTCGTGGCAATACGGTGTCTGCGACCCTCAACAGCACCCCGATCGTCACCGATCTTCGGGTGCCAACCCTCGCGCCGACCGGGCCGTGGGTTCTCCATTCGATCGGCGATGGATTGCCGTTGGAGATGGCCAATTTCCTAGTCAAATCTCTGGATTGAGGGCCGGTCCCAGGCGGTTCTACGGGTTCGGCTTCGGGCCGACCCAGCCGAGCAGGTAGTGCAGGATCAGGTCTGGCAGATCGAGCGAGTAGCCGCCTTCCAAAATGCTGAACGTTGGAATTCCGGCTGCGCGGATCTGTTGGCCGAGCCATTCGAAATCCTCCCGTTCCAGACTGCCGTTCGCCAGCGGATCTCCGCGGTAGCCGTCGAATCCTGCGGAAACGGCAAGCACGTCCGGCCGCGTCGCCAGCAGTCGGTCCAAGGCACCGCGAAACGCACGCTTCCAGGTCTCCGGGTTCGAGCCGGGAGCCACCGGATAGTTGAAGCAATTCGGTCCGACATCCGCCGTGCCGGTCCCCGGATAGCAGGGAGATTGATGCACCGACGCGAAGGCGATTCCGTCGACGCCAAGGAGCAGTTCCTCGGTCCCGTTGCCGTGGTGAACATCGAAGTCGAACACCGCCACCCGCAATCCCCGCGTCCGGGCTTCAAGGGCCGTGATCGCGATCGAACCGAGATAGCAAAAACCCATCGGATGATTGCGAACCGCATGATGTCCAGGCGGACGCATCAGGCTGAGGGCGGGTTCACCGGAGACCGCGAGATCGAGGGCTTTCAATGCACCACCCACACTCCGTCGGGCATGATCGGCGATGCCGGGGAAATACGGCGTATCCGCATCAAAATCCGCGGGAACCATGAGGCGCTGCAAGTGATCCGCTGAATGGGCGCGGAGCAATTGCTCGTCGGTCACCGGTCCCGGTTCCGCCCAAGCCAGTGCGAGACTGCGTTGCGATTTCAGGAGCTCAACGGTCCGGAGCACGCGGATCGGTTTCTCCGGGTGGCCGGGGGCGCGGTACTCGGTGCAGCGGGGATCGGTGACGATCGTCATGTGGGCCAGGAATCAGCGATGCGATGGGACGGTGGCGATCAGCCGGAGCAATTCGGCGACGCACAATCGGGCGAATTGCGGGTCATTGATGTTGCCGTCGAATTCGATCACCGGAATTCCTGGGCGCAGGTTGCGTTTCCATTCACCGTACAGGGCGGCGTCCGCCTCGGGCCAATGGAACGGTTGCCCGGGTGCGCTGATCACGCTGATGCCGCGCAACGGGATCAACACTGACACCGGTCCGGTGGAGGCATTGCATTTCGCGGCAAGAATCCGGCCGAGTTCGGCGCATTCCTCGGGATTGGTGCGCATCAGGGTGACCTGCGCGTTGTGATGGTAGAATCGGCGGTCCTTAAATTGTGCCGGTACACTCGCGGGTTCGCCAAAATTCACCATGTCGAGGCAGCCCGGGGTCAGGATTGCCGGAATGCCATGCAGCGAGGCGGCATCGCACCGGGTCGGGCCGGCGGTGAGCACTCCGCCGACGAGTTCATCGGCCCATTCAGTGGTGGTGATGTCGAGCACGCCGGTGGCGACACCTGATTCGATCAGCGATTCCATTGTCCGACCGCCGCTGCCGGTGGCGGCAAAAATCATCACCTCGTACCCGGCGTCTTCGAGCCGCTTTCGTGCTGCGGTAACGCACGGGGTGGTGTTGCCGAACTGCGAGGCGACGATCACCGGTTTGTCAGTGGAGCCTGTTGGAACTTGAGCTTCCACCATCCCGCAAATGGCGCCCGCGGCCTGGGCCAGGAGACGCCGGGAAAGCCGGTTCAGCCCAGCGACATCAACGACGCTTGGCATCATCACGATGTCCTTCACGCCGACGTACGGGGCGGTGTTGCCGCTGGCGAGGGTCGACACCATCAGCTTGGGGAAACCGATCGGCAGGGCTCGCATGGCCGCGGTGCAGATGGCGGTGCCGCCACCGCCGCCCAGGGAGATGATTGCGTCGATCCGTCCCGCCTGTTGTAGCCGGCTTACCACCACCGGAGCGCCACGGGTCATGGCGGCGACGGCCTCACCTCGGTCACGTCGAGCCACGATGGCGTCGAGATCAACGCCGGCTGCGGTGGCGATTTCGGTCCGCGGGATGTCGGGTTCGACCCGTGGCGCTTCCAACGCGCCGACGTCGATCAACAGGGTTTGGTGGCCGCGAGTCCGGATCAGGCTGGCGACATAACCGTGTTCCTCGCCTTTGGTGTCGAGGGTTCCGAGGACTGCGATGGTGGCCATGGTGGGGTGCGGTTCACCAAACGTAGAGTGGTCCGAAGGCCGGGAACAATCACGGACTTCACCTGTTGCCGACGACGGCGAAAAACGATGTCGCGCCGAGCTTGGCGGACGCCCCGGTTCTGCGGCATTCTCCGCGGTGACCCCGGATCCCTCGGATGCCATGCTCAATCGTTTGAAATCGTTGACCCTCCTGATGGCGGTTGTCCTGTTCGTTCAGGGCGTTGCCATAGTTCGTGCGGCGCCGGTCGCCGCACCGGTGGGCGAGCGACTGCAATACAATCGCGATATCCGGCCGATCCTGTCCGAGAATTGTTTTCTCTGTCACGGCCCGGACAAGAATGCCCGCAAGTCGGGTCTGCGCCTGGACATTGCCGAAGAAGCAGTCCGTCCGGCGAAATCAGGCAAGGTGGCCATCGTTCCCGGAAAACCGGCCGAGAGCGAAGTGCTCCGGCGGCTGACCACCACCGACGCCGACGATCTCATGCCGCCGCCGGAGAGCCACAAGCAGGTCACGGTAGAGCAGCGCGAACGGCTCCGTCGCTGGATCGCCGAGGGCGCGGTGTATCAACCGCATTGGGCCTACATCGTGCCGAAGCGCCCGGCGCTCCCGGCCGGCGCTGAACGCCGGAATCCAGTGGATGCCTTTGTCGACGCGCGACTCGCTGCCCAGCAATTGAAGCGTTCCGGCGAAGCAGATCGCGTGACCCTTCTCCGGCGTGTCAGCCTGGATCTGACCGGCATTCCCCCAACTCCGGCCGAGGTGGAATTGTTCGTCCACGACCGATCCGCCAACGCCTACGAACGACAGGTCGAACGCCTGCTGCGCTCACCGCATCACGGCGAACGCATGGCAGTTCCGTGGCTGGACCTGGTCCGTTTTGCGGACACCGTCGGCTACCACGGCGATCAGAACATCGATGTCTTTCCGTACCGCGATTACGTCATCGACGCGTTCAACCGCAACCTGTCCTTCGACCGCTTCACCCGGGAGCAACTCGCGGGGGACCTGCTGCCGGGCGCGACCGATGAACAACGGGTGGCGACGGCGTTCAACCGTTTGAACATGGTGACCCGCGAAGGCGGCGCGCAACCCAGGGAATACCTTTCGAAATACGCCGCCGACCGCGTGCGGACGGTGGCCATGACCTGGCTCGGGTCGACGATGGGTTGCTGCGAGTGCCATGACCACAAGTTCGATCCCTTCACCAGTCGCGACTTCTATTCGATGGAGGCCTTCTTCGCGGATGTGAAGCAGTGGGGCGTGTACAATGACTATGATTACACGCCGAATCCGGATCTGAAGGGTTGGAGCAACGATCATCCGTTCCCGCCCGAGATCGAAGTGGGCAGTCCGTACCTCCAACATCGCGCCGCGCGATTGTCGGCGGCTTTGGACGTGATCACGACCCGGGCCTCCTGCACTTCGATTCGCGGCGATGCGGCGAACGCCTTCGAACAATGGCGTCGGAATCTTCAGACATATCTAAAACGTCACCCTGACGGCTGGGCGACACCGGTTCCAGTAGTCGAGGGCAAGTCGACGCCAGTCACGAACATCAATGACGGCATTGTGGTGGTTATCGGCGACGGAAAGCAGCGGGTCGGCGACGCCATCCTGTCCGTGCCATTGTCCGAACTGGACGGCGCCTGGATCGCTGCCGTCCGTCTCGAATTGCTTCCCGATGGAACCAACACCGTCACCGTCGGAGGCATCAGTACCCGATTGAATCCGGGCTTCCAATGGGTCGAGGGAACCGCTTCCGGCACAGTGCTCACGTTTCATCATGCCGACGCCAATCTGAGCGAACCGCGCTACGCGAATGGTTATCCGTTCATCGGCATTCGCGAGGGTTGGAAAACGAGCGGAAAGCGCTCTGCCGAACGTCATGCCGGCGTTTGGGTCCTGGAATCGCCGCGCCGGGTGACACGCGACTCGGTGCTGCGCGTCACGGTCAAGACGGACGTGATCCAGCGGTTCCGGATTTCCGTGACACCGCTGGCCGACGCGAATCCGCTCGCCTCCGGAAACCGGGTCGAATGGGCCGCCGCGCTTCGCCCCGGAAGTACCCTCGCGCCGGATCGTGCGGCGTCCGTTCTTGCCACGCCCTACCTGTTGGGAACCGATGAGGCCCCGGCGGAACGTCGCGAGTGGCAGCAGGTGCACCGGCAGTGGTTGGAATGTCGTAACGGCCGGGCGCCGATTGTCGTGACCGCCGCATGGAAGCCGGCGACGGTGCGGGTCCTGCCCCGTGGGAACTGGCAGGATGAAAGCGGCGAGGTGGTGCCCGCCAGTCCTCCGCGGTTTCTCGGCCGAAACGGATTGCCGGAGTTGAAGACGTTGAACCGCCTCGATCTCGCGGACTGGCTGGTGTCACCCGACAATCCCCTGACCGCCCGCGTCTTCGTCAACCGGCTCTGGAAACAATTCTTCGGAACCGGCCTGTCGGCGCAGGTCGATGATCTCGGTGCGCAGGGCGAATGGCCCACTCATCCGGAGTTGCTCGACTGGCTGGCGGTTGAATTTCGCGAGAGCGGCTGGGACATGCGGCATCTGATCCGCCTGATCGTAACGTCCGGCACCTATCGGCAATGCGCGAACCTCCGTCCGGAACTTCACGACCGCGATCCGAACAACCGTTGGCTCGCCTCCCAGAATCCGCGCCGGCTGGAAGCGGAATTCGTCCGCGACCACGCCCTCTTCATCGCCGGCCTGCTGGACCCCGAAATTGGCGGACCCAGCGCCTTTCCGTATCAACCGGCGAACTACTACTTGAACATCCAGTTCCCGGATCGCGATTACCATTCCAGTCCAACCGATCGCCAGTATCGGCGCGGCCTTTACAATCACTGGCAGCGGACCTTCCTTCATCCAATGCTGGCGAATTTCGACGCGCCTTCGCGCGAGGAATGCACCGCGACACGGACGGTGTCCAACACCCCGCAACAAGCCCTCACGCTGCTGAACGATCCGACCTTTGTCGAAGCGTCCCGCGCGCTGGCTCAGCGGCTTCTTGCCGGAACCGAACGCACCGATGTGGAACGAATCCGGCGCGCGTATCGCCTGGCCGTTGCCCGCGAACCGCGCCCGGCCGAACTCGATTCCCTGAACCGATTTCTTCAAGAGCAGCGGAGTGGATATGCCCAACAACCGGCCGACGCCGGCCGGTCCATCGCCATCGGGCAATGGCCGGTTTCAGCGACGCCGCCGGTGGAATTGGCCGCCTGGACCCAGGTGGCGCGGGTCATCCTCAACCTGCACGAAACCCTGACCCGCTATTGAACGCCATGAAGCCCTTGCACGATCCCACCGCGTTCGCCCTGTCGGTCAATCGCCGCACCTTTCTCCAACGGTCCGCCTATGGACTTGGGGGCGTCGCGTTCGCGTCGCTTCTGGATCGGACCCTGGCGGCGGGTGAGTCCGGCGCGAGTACTGCACCGGCGTCATGGAAGGGAATTCTTCGCGAGGCGCAATTCCCGGTGCGGGCAAAGCGGGTAATTCATCTCTGCATGGCCGGCGGCCCATCGCATCTGGAGACCTTCGACTGGAAGCCCAAGCTCAAGGCGTTGCACGACCAGCCGTTCCCGGAGTCGTTCACCCGCGGACAACAGCTGGCCCAACTCCAGAACAAGGTGCTCAAGGCGCGCGGTCCTTTTTGCAACTTCACCCGGTCGGGCCAGGCGGGGATTGAAATCTCCGACCTGTTTCCGCACCTGCAAACGGTCGCCGACGAGTTGTGCGTGATCCGTTCGATGCAGACCGAGCAGATCAATCATGACCCGGCCCACGCCTTCATGAACAGCGGCTCGATCGTGAAGGGCCGACCCAGCATGGGATCGTGGCTGCTGTACGGACTGGGGAGTGAAACCGAGAACCTGCCCGGATTCGTGGTCCTGACCTCGGCCGGCCGATTTGGGCTGCAACCAGTGTCCGCCCGTCAATGGTCCTCCGGCTTTCTGCCCAGCAAGTTTCAAGGCATCCAACTGCAATCCCGCGGTGATGCGGTTCACTACGTTGGCAATCCCGATGGCGTCTGCCAGAGCACCCAGCGACAGGTCGTCGAGGAGATCAACCGGCTGAACGGCATTCTCGCCACCGACCATGTCGATCCCGAGATCCAGACGCGGAGGGCGCAATACGAACTGGCGTTTCGCATGCAGAGCTCGGTTCCGGAACTGACCGATTTCAGCAAGGAACCCCGCACCGTCCTCGATGAGTACGGCGTGAAGGAACCCGGTGACGGCAGTTTCGCCTCCAATTGTCTTCTCGCCCGCCGGCTTGCCGAGCGCGGGGTTCGCATGATCCAGCTCTACCACCGGGCCTGGGATCATCATGGCGACATCGAAAAAGCCATGCCGAGCGCGGCCGCCGATGTCGATCGCCCGACGGCCGCGTTGATCCGCGATTTGAAACAGCGCGGCATGCTGGACGATACGTTGATTCTTTGGGGCGGTGAGTTTGGCCGGACGCCGATGGGGCAGGGCACCGGCCGCGACCATCACATCCTCGCCTTCTCGGTCTTCATGGCCGGCGGCGGTTCACGTCCGGGGTTCGTCTATGGGGCGACCGACGAGTTGGGCTATCGATCCGTCGACAACGTGGTCAGCGTTCACGACCTGCACGCGACCATGCTGGCGTTGATGGGCATCGATCACAAACGGTTGAACTACAAATTCCAGGGCCTCGACGCCCGCCTCACCGGCATCGCCGGCACCCTCGCCAAACCCCTGATGGCGTAGCCGAAACGGTTTTGATTCTGCCGCCGGTCGGGAGTTCCGCGTTTCCACTGTTCGAGAAGGCGCGTTCACCCGGCTCACCTGGAGATTCGCCAGAAGAGATGGAGCGACATCACCGCCTTCCGCGCCGGTTTCGACGTTGACGCCAGGTCTCGAACGGGTCTCATTCGAGACATGGCAACCTACATCATCAGTGAGGCCAAACCGAAGCTGGGCGCGTTGGTGAAAAAGGCGGCGGCCGGAAAGGTCGTCTACCTGCTCAACGGAAAGGATATGGTCGCACTCGTGCCTGCCCACCCAACGCATGATCACACCGCTGGGGTGGATGTCCCGGGCATCAACAGACGTTTGGAGGCCTCTGAACTGACGCCAGCCGCGCCCTGGAACGCGGATGATTCAGCGCGTCTCGCGAGACAGCTTCTCCGGCGGAAATCCCCCAGATGATCCTGGTTCGCCGTGAGGGATTCGTCACAGCGCTCCGGTAGGGGATCCTCTGGTATGCGGGCGAACCCGACCAGGACCCGAAAACAGCCGGGATCCTTGCCGAACGTTTTGCACACGCTGTTGACCATACCATCGCGACAATCTCACGAAGGCCCGATTCCGGTGTGATTTGGAAACATCGGGCCGGGTACCGATTTCGACTGGTCGACAAGCCGTTTAACCGGTGGCTGGTCTTCCCGTTCAGAGTTTCACCGTTCTTCTTTTTTCGAACCACAACGCGGCCTCGGTTCGTGTGGCGACGCCGAGTTTTTCAAAGACACGAGTCAGTTGATTCCGGACGGTTTTCTCCGCCAGACCGAGCGCGGCTGCGATCTCCTTGTTGAGAAGCCCGCTCGCGACTAATTCCAGCAACTGGCGTTCGTTTTAGGTGAGGGCGTCCGCTCCCGGTTTGGGATCCGGGTGGGTCGAGAGGCGGGCCAGTACCTGCCGAGTCATCTGGGGGCGATGATGCATCAGTCCGCCACCACTGTGAAAAACGCCATTCAAGTACTAGCCTCGTATCAAGCCACCCGCGACTTCAACGCTTTGAGGTCGGTATCTGCCCGTAGGAAACGGGCTTCAATTGCCGCCTTTTTCGCCGAACCATGGCGGTGTCGCCAGACTCCGCCAGAACCAACATTCCCTGCGTTGGGGTCGTCGGTTTGTGGACGTTCCCGTTTCGAAGTTCGGGTTGGAGTGTTTGGAACACATCGCGTCGCAGGTCGGCGGTTTTGCCCTGAAGGATCGCGTCGTGTGCGATTTTGAGTTGGGCTTCGGTCGCGGCTTCGGGAAAGAAACGAAATGACGAGGCCGAAATGTAGTCGAGGCGTTCGTCGAAGGCGAGCCACCTGCGTCCTTCGCATTCGGCAACGGAGCCGGTTGTGTTCGAGCCGGCAAAAATGTCTACCACAAGGTCGTCAGGCTCGGTGAGGAAGCGGATGAAAAACTCCGGCAGCTTCGTCGGGAAGCGGGCTGGATGGCCTTTTACGCCGACGGTTTTGCAGCCGCGGAGGTAGCTGCCGTTGGATTCTGAGTTCGGGATTTGCAAAAGATTGGGCGGGATGGCACCGCCGTTGTCCTTGCCAAAAGCTTTGCCAATGTCGTGGCCGGAAGGACGCTTCTTCGGCGTGTAAAAGTCAGCCGGGTCTTTGAGCAGTTTCTTCATCCGGTCGCTGTATTCGGTGAGCACCTTGGAAACGTCAGCCTTGGGCCAGCGGGTCTTGCCAAACCACCAGATGGTGTTCACGGAGTCCTTCGCGCGGAGTTTCCGTTTGTTGACCCATTCGATGGGGCTGGGAAGCTTCGACGGGTTGTGCCAGTAAAAATCCTCAGCAAGATGGAAGCCAAGTTCGTCGCAGAAATGAATCGGCACGCGAAAATTGTAGAGGCTGCGCGTAGGTGATCCGGGTTCGTAAGCGCCGCCGAGGTCGAGCACGAAGCTGCCGTCGTCCTTGAGCTTGCGCTGAACGAGCCGGGCGAAATTTGCGAGCCAGGCCACGTATTCAGACTGCGCCTTGTTGCCGTATTCTTTCTCTCGCTGGAGGGCGAATGGCGGGCTGGTCAGAACGAGGTTTACGCTGGAGTCTGGAAGTGCGGCGAGGAGGTTAAGCGAATCGCCGCAATACGCCGCACCCCAGTTGGTAAGGTAAGCGGGCGAATGTGGTTCCAGCAACATGCAAGCTACGTTAAGGCTGTAGATGTAAAGTCGTCAACGTCGATAGTGTCGCTGGGTGAAAACCAAACCTGCGGCTCGTCGAATCTTCGCGGAAAACCTGCGCAAGGCAAGACATGCGAGGAAGCTGTCGCAGGAAGATTTGGCGGAAGTCGCAAACCTCCACCGCACCTACGTCGGCTCGGTGGAGCGCGCCGAACGCAACGTGTCCATCGACAACATGGAACGGTTGGCAGCAGCGGTGGGCGTTGCCCTCCCGTCGTTGCTTCAGGAGACGAAGCGATCACTCCATTCCGACAAAGCAGAACTCGACCGCCTATTTCCCTTCATTCGGGAGTATCAGTCACTCGCGTCGAAGCACGGCGGCGGCGACATCTTTCAGGACAACGGTGGAAAGCTGCTGCAACTTCTGCTTATCACCGGTCTCAAAGGAACCGGCGGGCGCGAAGGTAACGATGCGCGTGATGAGGACGGTCGCGAATACGAATTGAAATCGGTCAACACCCTTCTGACGCAGAGCTTTTCGACGCACCACCACATGAATCCGACCATCTTGGGTAAGTATCGTCAGGTGGACTGGATCTTCGCCATCTACCAAGGCATTGAACTCCAATGCATTTATCTTGTTAAGCCGGCCGGACTTGAACCGTATTTCACTCGATGGGAACAGAAATGGCACAGCTCGGGACGCAAGGACATCAACAACCCGAAGATTCCGGTGAAGTTCGTCGCTGAGCACGGAACGGTGCTTTACCTAAAGCCTTAATAGCGGCGAAAGGTTGCTCCGTTTGGCAACGCGCGCGGCCTCTCGTTGCCATGGTCTAGAAGCGGCGAATCGCGAGGTGACCGGGGGAGTCCTGACTATTAGCACTTTTTCAACCAAGATTCCTAGACGGCATTCGGAACTCCCCCTTTTTTCTCAGCGGCAATAGAGGGGCAAGAGCCCGCCGGGCGTGGAGCTGAATCGGCTGCGCCTGGATTGAACCCGGTCTAAAGTTCAGACCAGTTTTTCGAAGAACCTCCGGCGCTACGGGATTTTTCGGTTGTCGCGGGATCAGAGCGGCGTGGCTTTACCGCCGATAGACGTCGATGCGGTTGCGGTGGGAGTCCATGCGTTCGCGGGAGCGTCCGGGTTCGACGGTGCGGACGTCGTGGATGCGGACGGTTTCCAAGGGGCGCCCGCGCACGGCGGCGACGCGTCCGGGTTCGATGCCGCCGTTGAAGACGTGGACGGATCCCCCGGAGTGCACTGCAGTGTAACCATGGATCACGACGGTCTGGCGAAACACGTTCTGGCGTTCGAGCTCACTGTGGAGCCGCAAAACCGGTCGTGAGCCCATGTCGGAAACCAGCGAGAAGTTGAAGTGACGCCAATCGAGGCCGAAATCAAATCCGACCGCCACCGAGCGGCCACGATAAAGGAACCCTCCGGCGCGGACGTCGAAGATCGCGCCGGGTGGTAGTGGGGCCCATCCACAGTATTCACCCCCGGAACGCCAGGCGACCCAGGAGGGACCCCAGACCTGATCCGGAAGCCAGATCCAGCCGTGTCGGGCATGCAATTGCCAGCGGCCGTAGTGAAAGGTGATTCCGCCCCAGGGATAATCCGAGGCCCAATACCAGCCTTGATCGGTATAGACCCAGTGACCGGCGTCCCAATACGGGCGCCATCCGGGCGAGGACAACACCACCGACGGCTGCCAGAACCATTGGCCGTCGTCACCCACCAACCAGCGGCCGTAGGTGTTCAGTTCGCCGGCAAAATGCGCGGCATCGCCGCTCAACGGCGGCGGTGACGAGGTGAACACTGTCGCGGCCGGAACCGGCGGAGCCATCGGAACGGCGGGTTGAACGGACGGCGGGTTCGGTTGGGGCGTGGATTGTCCCGGGTAGGTGATCGGAGCGGGTGCCGGGGCCGAAGCCGGAGCGGTGTTGGCACCGGTCGGCAAACTCGAGTTCGCCAGCATGGCGTTGAGAACTGTCGGCGGCAGGCCCTTGTCCCGCAGGGCGATGAGGTCGTCGGAGGTCAGATCGTAGGCCACATTCCGGCTGCGGACGAAGGCGATGAGGGTGTCTTCCCCGACACCGGCCGATTTGAGTTTCAGGACTTCATCGACGGCGGCGGTATTGGCTCCGAGCGCGACTCCGAGGCTCGACACGCCGATTCCGATCCAGACGAACAGAGAGCAAAAGGAGGTTTTCACTGCGT
>CAIVQB010000113.1 GCA_903907925.1 uncultured Verrucomicrobiota bacterium | reverse complement strand
CCGCTCTCCTCACAGAACTCTCCGAGGATTGGGAAACAGGAAAAATCTACCTCAGCATCGCCCCCTCAAATCCACTCACCAACTGATGCTCACCGATTTTACAGAAAGAAAATTGCGCGGCCGTTGGCAGGTGAAGAGAATTCCCAAAACCCTCTTTTCGGTTTGGTTTGGATGCTCCTCCAGATTCAGAATTCCCAAAACTACTCGCGACTCAAGTTCGACCACTTCGATCGGCTATTCGACGAATACGACAAGACCCACAGGCAACCCCTCTCGCAGCGCACTCGCAAGTTCTGGAATAAATACGCAGGAACGCAGGGCGAGGAAGTCTGCATCGCGTTGATGGAGGCGATCGAGAGTGAGAATCCCGATGCGATTAGAAACATCGCCAAGACCCTTGAGGATGTGATCGCGCTCCAGAAGCGCCCGAAGGTCGATAAACTCAGGGAGCGAATCGCCATGTTCTCCGCCGCCGAGAATGGAAAACCAATCGACGAACTCCTTCTCTACAACCTGCTCTGCGGTGAGTTCCCAAAATTGGACAGAGCCTACTTTGGTCGCGTCTGCAAAAAGATGGACATCCCCAGACTCGTTGGCCCCGTTGGCGCCCCTCTAAAAACAGGACAAATCCAGAAGAAGAAACGCGTGTAAGTCCTATTCAGGTCGGACGGGTTCGATGGCAATTAGTATGGCCATGAACCGACACGACACGGCAGCAGAACAAATCAAGGTTCCCGTTTCACTCGCTTCCTTCGGGCGAGCGATGGGAATCTCCTCACCGACCATCTGGCGGATGCGAAATCGCGGATGGCTTCACACAGTCAACATCTCTGGCCGGCCATACGTCCTCCCAGAGCATCAAGCCGAGTTCATCCGCCGCGCCGCGGCCGGTGAGTTCGCAAAAGCTCCGCACGGCGCCTGCAAGAAGGTGGTGGTCGCGTGAAACACCATCGACCTCTGGGACGGAAAAGGCTGACGCCCGCGGCAACGGGACATCAGCCAGATTCTATGGCTCAACACCGCAAACCATCGACCGAACACCCTCGGAAGTCAACTCGACGGGTTGTTGCGGCCTACCTCAACGCCGCACTCGCGGTTGCTGCCATCGACTCCGCCCGCTGCCGCGCACGCTTGAAGGCGGCTCGTCGCGCAAATGCCGCGGCGCTCCAACGGGTCGACGTGATCGCCCGTGAACTTGCTGGCACCGTCCGGAGGTCCACGCGATGAGCGCCCACCGCATGACCATCGACGAGGCGAAGGACCGAGTGACGATTCCGAACTTGTGGGAGCGGTTCAACCTGCCCGGTAAACCCGCAAAGTCTTGTCGGTGCCCGTGGCGCGAGGACCGGAAACCGAGTTTCAGCGTCAGCGAGGACGGCAGGCTGTTCTACGACTTCGGATCGGGTGAGGGCGGAGACGCCGTGGACTTCCTCGAAAAGGTTGCCCGGGTGGATTCCGGCGCGGCGTGCCGGATGATTTTGGATTTCGCGGGTGCCGCACCGCCTTCCTCGCCGGCCCATCGTCCTGCGAAACTCCCGAAGGTGAAGCCCAACTTCCCGACATTCGATCACGGTACAGAAGCAGACATTTCTGCGTTATCGGAACTCCGTGGGATTCGCCCTGCGGGCCTGCAATGGGCCGGCGAACGTGGTGTCCTACGATTCTGCACAAGTGAACGCTTTCAGGTCCGCGCCTGGGTTGTGACCGATGCCGAAGAAGTAAACGCGCAGGCGCGACGACTCGACGGCCAGCCGTGGGAGCACTTGAACGGATCGAAGGCGTGGACGCTCCCCGGCTCGTGGGCCAACTGGCCTATCGGGCTTCGGGAGGCACAATCATTCCCGGCAATCGCGCTCTGCGAAGGTGGTCCGGATTTTCTCGCCGCCCATTACCTTGCTCTTCGCGAACAGGTGAGCCACCCGAGCCTTCGGGATACTAAATGCGCTCCGGTGGCGATGTTGGGGGCGGGACTCCGCATCCACGACGACGCCCTGCGACTGTTCCGCGGTAAGCGGGTCAGGATCTTTGGACACGATGATGAAGCAGGAAAAATGGGGGTAAGGAAATGGGCCGAACAACTCGCGACCGTGGGAGTTCGCGCCTCCGCCTTCGACTGCTCCGGTTTAATCCGCGACGATAGGAAGCCTGCGAAGGATTTGAACGACTGCCTGCGGCTGAACTCGGCAGGGTTTGCGGAACTTGGTGAGGAGGTGATGCCGCTATGAGCCGCGTCCACTATCCGCTTCCGGAGCCAACTGCGCCGCCGGTCTCGCCATTGCCCGAAATCCCCGTCATCAGGCAGCTAAACCGCGGTGATGTTGCATTCGATTTTCAGCGCGGCTGCTACTGGAAACGCAATGAACGTGGAGGTTGGATCAGCCTCAATCAGTCGCAACTTCGCAGGCACCTTAAGGGCGCCGGGATTTCCCCGCAAAAACAGGACGGAAGTCTGCTTTCACCTTTGGACGAGGAACTGACCGTTATCGAAGGGCACTTCGACGTTCACTATGCAGCCCCTCTTGCCGGGTACATCTCCGGAATCCATGAGACTCAGGAAAAGCGGGTATTGGTAACACAGTCGGCAAACCTCATCCGGCCCGCCCCGGGCGAATGGCCCACGGTTCGCGCCCTCATTGACGGTCTCTTCGTTGACGGGAACATCGATCAACGGCCGTACCTTTTCGGGTGGCTGAAGGTTGCCGTTGAGGCCCTTTCGCAGAATCTGCGGAGGCCCGGCCAAGTTCTCGCCATCTGCGGACCGCGCGACTGCGGCAAGTCGCTCTTCCAAAACATCATCACCAAGTTACTCGGTGACCGGTCGGCGAAGCCCTACCAATTCATGACTGGCGCGACGACATTCAACGCAGACCTTTTCGAGGCTGAGCACTTGATGATTGAAGATGACCAGTCCTCAACAGACATCCGGGCGCGGCGAAACTTCGGAGCAAAGATCAAGGAGTTCACCGTCAACGATACGCAGCGATGCCACCCAAAGGGAAGGCAGGCCATCACGCTGTCACCCTTCTGGCGGGTTTCCATAACCGTCAACAACGAGCCCGAGAACCTGATGGTTCTTCCACCCTTGGACGAGTCACTACTCGACAAGCTGATGCTGTTCCGGGCCTACAGGCGCCCGATGCCAATGCCGACCGACACCAACGAGGAGCGTGCGGAGTTCTTGGGGACATTGCACCGCGAGTTGCCGGCATTCGTGGACTTCCTGACCGGGTGGAGAATCCCTTCAGACCTCGTGGGTTCAAGATTCGGTGTGACCCACTTCCATCACCCCGAAATCGTTGAAGCCCTCAACCAACTAACCCCCCAGGCGAGACTTCTCTCGCTGATCGATGCCGTCCTGTTCGCTCCGGGTGACGGAACCCCGTGGTCTGGTTCAGCGGGCGATTTAGAGACGCGCTTGAAGGACGTTCCAGGTTCAAACGGCGACGAGGCGCGAAAGCTTCTCAACTGGTACAACGCGACGGGCGTTTATCTCGGGCGACTCTCCCATGAAATCCCCGAACGGGTCGAAAACGACCGGAACCGCAACGGAAGCAGGTGGATCATCCGGCAACCGGCCCAGAACATCTAAACACCCTGTCACCCTGTCACGGTCCAGCGTGTTACGAGGTGACGGGCTGTTCCCGAGTTTACAATGGAATGTTCCTTCGACCAATCCGACTACCCCCCCTCGCGGGTCCTTTCCGGGGGTGTGGCCTGATGGGGGGGACCCGATCCCACCGTTCCGCTAGCGACAGACTTTTTTTGGAAATCCCCCAATTGCCCCAATGACCAAGCCCATCAGATGGAGCCTCCGCGCCGCAGAGCGGGAGTTCCGAATCGACCGCCGCAAGCTCGGCAACGCCCTGCGTTTGCAGGGGATTAAGCCCGAGAAAGACCGGAAGTATTCAACCCGGACGATTGCCGGAGCGGCCGCACAATTCCGCCCGCCGTATTGGCGCATCCGGGACGCCGCGCTTTTCTTCGGGCTCTCTCAGGCTGAACTGATGCGACGGCTGGAAACCAACGGGTCAAGACCGCGGCCGGGCGAGTTTCACACCAGCTACGCGATCGCCGCGGCGGCCTACGGTGACACCCATCAGGAAAAGACCCGGCTGATCCATGAACGGGTCCGGGCCCTGGAGTTGGCAAACGCGAAAACTCGGGGCGATTTGGTCAAGGCGAACGAGGTTTTCCGGGTCACCGACTCCATCGCCTCCGCCCTGCGCTGGCAGATTGAGCTTTTGGAAATCCCGCCATCCGACCGCCGGCATCTGTTGGGGGAGGTTGAACGTCTCGACCGTGACAACCTCCGCAATGCCGGCATTGGGGTCCGCCCGGAATGGGCCGACTCGCCTGAACCGCAGTGGTGGCTACGGCGGTAACCCGGGCGGCGGAAACTGTTATTCCTTCGACTTGGCGGCCTGTTCCTCGCGGAACTTGCGGACGGCCTCGTCGATTGCAGCCTGTTTTACGGCTTGTTCTGCGCGGAATTTACGGACTGCCTCTTCGGCTTGTTCTCTCCGCAGTCTGAATTGCGCCAGACGCCTTTCGTATGCGGCGTCGCGCTCGGCGGCTTGTTTTCGCTTCTCGGCGGCCTCCTTTTCGCTCTCCACAACTCTGCGTTGGTGTTCGGCCGCTTCTCTGATCGAACGCTCTGATTCGTATGAATCAATTTGCTCGCCCTCCCTTGGGGGTCGGCTACTGAACGCGTCGAAACGGTAGAGGCTGAACAGTGCGACAATCACGAAACCCGACAGCAGCCAGAAAACGGCCTTCTGGGAAGTCGTTTCGAACTTCGGCAGGAAGGGTTTTGGCGGCGGCGTTGGGACGTAGGTTCCGCAGTTGGTGCAGACCCAGGCCCCTTTATCCGTCGCGTTAGCTAGCGCGATTATGAGCGCGATTACCAGCCACGCGCCGAACGTCACCAGCGCGATGACGATATGTAGCAGCCAGTTCATCCGCTGGACGTTCCGCGAGTGAATCGTGACGCGCCCGCAGTTCCCGCAATGCACGTTGTATTGCTCGATGGCGTTCACAAAAATCGCGGCCGGTCGTGCTTCGAGGCGTCAACCATCAACACGGCCTCGCACTTCGAGCAGTTGAGATCCATCGCCGGAGGGTTTCACCCTCGTTCACCGGGTTCAACGGCAACTTCGCCAGTTCCCGGAATCCAGGATCCAGGCCGGGAATTCAGGCGGGGATCGACTGGGTGTTTACGACCGCCTCAAACGGGAAGCGTTCCGCGCAGTTGGCATCAGCTTCAAGCAAGAGGCCGCGCATCACTTCAATGGAACACGGTTTTAGAAACCGTTTCTACACCTTGGTTTCATTGGTGTTTCATCGAATTTACGCAGACCGCGTGACGCATGAGTGACAGATGAAACGCAAACTAGATCCTTTGCCGGAGGTCGACCGCTTGGCGGCAAACCCCTGGCCGAACGCCAGATGGGCGCGTTCTTGAAGGAGATGCCGAAGGCTTCGGGAAGATGGGAATCTCGCGGTCGAGAGCAACGACCGCAAGATGCGCCCACCCTGTCACTGCCGTTTCCGACGGCCTTGGTCGGCCACCATGTCAGCTATATCGATTGCGACAATAAGAGCCTGTTTGACTGCTCTGATCACGAGAAACAGGGCGAGAAAAACAAGCGTGGCGTAGCCAATCACAACTGAAATGAGCGCCGTGTTTGAATCCGCTTTTCCTTGGCCCGCGCCCGGCAAGATCGAACCAGCGGCCGCACCAGCCACCCCGAGCGAAACCAGAACTGCGGCACCGATCGCCAACAGTTCAGCAATCTTTACCGCGGATCTGAAGGCGGCGTAGTTGGAACTCTCTCGGACTATCCGGAGGTATTCAGACGCCGGCTGTTCACCCCGGACCGTCCCCATTTCAAAGCCGGAAACCTGCGTGTTCTTAACCACAATATGGGGTTGGTTGCGTGGAACCTCTGCGACGTTTTCACATCCATTGCAGGTCACGAGCTGACCGCGCATTGAATCGTCTACGTCGAGCGATGACCCGCATTTGGGGCAGTTGAGATCCATTCACGAACAGTTTCACCGTCGTTCGTTGGATTCAACGGCAACCTCGACCTCAACGGCGGCAGTTCCGGGAATCAGGACAGGGAGCAACTGGTTGGCGTCGACCGCCCCGACCAGGTGTCACGGTTTGTGTCACGGTAGCGCGTTTGGACACCTTGAGTAGACAGGGAGGGCACATAATCGTTTTCGATCAATAAAGACGGTATCGGAGGCGTGTTTTGTGAAATCCTTTGAACCGTCCAGAAATGGCCAAAAGTCGATTTTTAAGTCCCCTGCGTCTGCCATTTCGCCACATCCGCTACGCTGAAAGTGAAGCCCCACGGGCTCAGGGCTTCCAGACGATTCGTGCGACGGTGTCGTTGGTCGAGGCTTTCGTCGCTCCGCCGTGCGTGATGAAATAAAGGGCTCCGTCCGGACCGAGACGAAGGGCCACCGGACCCGCTGTGACGCCTTGCAGAAAGGGTTCACTCTCCCCGGGCTTGCCTGAGGCATCGATCGGCGCGCTCCGGACCGATTTTCGCGCAAAGTCGGAATAGAACAACGCCCCGTGATACTTCGAAGGAAAGCCGCCGCCCGCCGCTGGGGGCCGGTAGATGAGCGCTCCCGTGCACGAGGCACCGGTGTTCCGCTTGTACATGAACCAGGGCGACATGAAACCGTCGATTCGGTTGGTGCGTGACGACGTCGACCAACCGTCGCCGAAGACCCTGGGCCAGCCGTAATTGGCACCGGGAACAATGCGGTTCACCTCGTCATGGTCGTCGACCAGGTCGCCACCGTTTTCCGCCAGCAGGATGAACCCGGTGGGGGCGTCATAGTCGAGCGCCCACGGCTGGCGGTGTCCTCGGGTAAAAATGGCCGCCTGCGCTTCTGGATTCTTGGCGAACGGATTGTCCGCTGGAATCGAGCCATCAAACCCGATGCGCAACACCTTCCCGCGAAGGTCGCGCAATGTTTGCGCCTTGTTCTCGGGATCATCGCAGTACTGTTTGATCCGGGAGTTTTGATTGTTCTCGCCGGTGGTGATGTACAGCAGCCGTTCTCCGGGATGGGCGAGAAGTGCGCCGCCAATAT
Source organism: uncultured Verrucomicrobiota bacterium (assembly GCA_903907925.1). Taxonomy (GTDB): domain Bacteria; phylum Verrucomicrobiota; class Verrucomicrobiia; order Limisphaerales; family UBA9464; genus CAIVQB01. Next base: position 88,022 of record CAIVQB010000113.1, on the reverse strand, counting down.
GCTGACCCGCCGGGTCCCCCACCCACTCCAGAAGCGTTTTTTCGCTCGTCGGATCGAGTGCGGCGTTTGCGCCTTCTCCCACCACCGTCCAGCACGCGATGCGGGCCCGGTATTGGGTCGGGGAATGATTGGTGGCGTGATACGATAGAAACACCTGCGGGGTCCGCGGGAAATCCGGGTGCAGCGCAACGCCATGCAGCCCACGGTCGCCACTGACATCGGTGTCCACCCGGCCCACCCGACGCGTCGTATGCGCGACGGTGTCGATGCGCCAAAGATCACCGGCACGGCCCGTGACCCAAGCCGATCCGTCGGAGGCGAAGGTGAGATCCAGCGGCTCGCTCACCTGCTCGGGGCCGGCGACCGTTTCGACACTGAAGCCCGCCGGTAAATGAACCTCCGCACGCGCCGCGGAGCACCAGGTTAGGATCGCGACGGCGAGGGCGAGGAAACGGTGTCGGTGCGGCATGTCTTCCGCAGGGTGCGTGAAGCAGCGGCGGCCGTCCAGACCCGCCGGTTCCCAGGGTTACGAAATGCTCGAAAACGGGCCGCGACTACTCCGACAACCGCTACGTCAGCAGTTTTTTCACGACATCACCGGCGACGTCGGTGAGGCGGAAATCCCGGCCCTGGAACCGGTAGGTGAGCTTCTGATGATCAATGCCCAGGCAGTGCAGGACGGTTGCCTGGAAATCATTGACGGTCACCGGGTCTTCGACGGCGTTGTATCCGAGCTCGTCGGTGGCGCCGAGGGTGATGCCGGGTTTGATGCCGCCGCCCGCCATCCAGATGGAGAACGCCTTCATGTGATGGTCGCGGCCGTAGTTGCCGTTGCCCATTTCTCCCTGGTTCATCGGGGTTCGGCCGAACTCCCCGCCCCAGATCACCAGGGTGTCGTCCAGAAGACCGCGTTGCTTGAGATCGTGGATGAGCGCGGCGGAAGGACGGTCGACGTTCTGGCAGGTTCGGGCGATGTCCGACGGCAGATTCCCGTGGTGATCCCAGCCCCGGTGATACAACTGCACGAACCGCACCCCGCGTTCGACCAGCCGCCGGGCGAGGAGGCAGTTGTTGGCGAAGGACGACTTTCCTGGTTCCGCGCCATACTGTTCCAGCATCTCCTTCGATTCCTTTTTCAGGTCCATCAACTCCGGAACGCTGGACTGCATCCGATAAGCCATCTCAAAGGATTGAATGCGCGTGTTGATCTCGGGATCGCCCAGCGCGTCGAGCTTGAGTTGGTTGAGGTCGTGAACTCCGTCAAGGAGACGGCGGCGCACCTTGTCGTCCATTCCCTTGGGATTGGAGACATAGAGAATCGGCTCGCCCTGGGAGCGGAATTCGACGCCCTGATGGTTGCTGGGAAGAAATCCACTGCCCCAGTAGCGGGAGAGCAACGGTTGATCCTGCCCGAATCCCGAGGTGAGCACGACAAAGGCGGGAAGCTGATCATTCTCACTGCCCAACCCGTAGGAAAGCCAGGATCCCATCGAAGGGCGACCGGCCTGCGAGGTGCCGGTCTGCATCATCGTCACTCCAGGATCGTGATTGATCGCCTCGGTGTGGAGAGATCGAACCAACGCGATGTTGTCGGCGACTCCACCGATGTGGGGCAAGAGTTCGGAAAGTTCGATGCCGGATTTTCCGTGGCGATTGAACTTAAACTTGGTTCCAACGCAGGTGAGCTTTTGTCCCTGCAACTGGGCGATGCGTTGCCCCTTGGTATAACTCTCGGGCATCGGCTGACCGTTGAGTCCGATCAATCGCGGTTTGTAATCATAAAGATCCAACTGCGAGGGCGCTCCGGATTGAAAAAGATAGATCACGCGTTTCGCCCGTGGCGCGAAACTCAGCGCATCCATGCTGCCGTGGGCCGTTGCGATACCATGCCCAGCGGCGGCTGGCCCCTTCTTGCTGGCGGCGAAGAGCTCGGGATTGAGCAGGGAGGCGAGGGCCATCGTTCCCAGCCCGCGGGCGGAGCGTCCGAAGAAATGCCGGCGGGTCATGTCGCGCAACCGGGCCGCTTGAAGTTCGTTGGGGAGCATGGGTTGGGTCACTCCTTGGTGATGGTCTCGTCGAGGTTCAGCAGGACATTGGCGACGCCCGTCCAGGCAACAAGATCCAACTCGTTCACCTTCGACGATCGCTTCGCGTCACCAGTCGACAACAAATCCAGCGCGGCTTTCAGGTCCTTCTGATAGGAGGCCATCATGTCGGCATGGATGCCCGCGATGATCTTTCGCTCCTTCGCCGTGGGCGGTCGGGCGAGAACCGTTCGGAAGGCGAATTGGATCCGTTGGTCGAGATCCGAGCCGCCCTCACGCAGCACGCGTTCGGCCAGGACCCGGGCCGCCTCGACAAACCCCTTTTCGTTCAAGGTCACAAAGGCCTGGAGCGGCGTGCAGGTGAGTCCGCGCTGTTCCGTGCAAATCGCGCGATCGGGCGCGTCGAAGGTCATCAACGCCGGGTTCAGCACCGTCCGTTTCCACAAGGTGTACAGACTTCGGCGGTGTAGGTCGGCTCCCGTGCTTTCGACATAGGTGTTGCCCCCAAACATCTTCTCCTCCCACAGGCCGGCAGGTTGGTACGGCTTCACACTGGGACCACCGGGTGCGCGCGAGCGATCCAGCAGGCCGGCGTAGTCGAGCGCGCAATCGCGGATCACCTCCGCACTCAGGCGAAGGCGTGGACCGCGGGCGAGCAGCCGGTTGGCAGGGTCACGCTCCAGGAGTTCCGGCGTCGGCTTCGAGGCCTGCCGGTAGGCCGCGGAGGTCACGATTTTTCGCTGGAAGGCCTTGATGTTCCATCCGCCGTCGATGAAGTCGCGTGCCAGCCAGTCGAGCAGCTCGGGATGGGACGGCAGTTCCCCCTGGGTGCCAAATTCGTTGCCCGTCTTCACCAGGCCCGTGCCGAAAAAGAGTGCCCAATATCGGTTCACGGTGACCCGGCCGAGGAGCGGGTGGCGGGGATCCACCAGCCATTTCGCCAAGGTGAGGCGGTTGGTCACGGCCGAGGACGGCAACGGCGTCAGGACGCGTGGGACGCCCGCAACGACCCGGTCGCCCTTGGCGCGGTAGTCGCCGCGCACGCGAATCTGGGTGACCCGGGGTTCGGTCATATCCTCCATCACGCGTAGCGTCGGAATCTGTGCATCGAGCTCCTTCACGCGTTGCCGCGCGGCCGCCAACTTCACATCGGCTTCCTTGAGCACCGGATCGAACGTTGTGCGATAATAGGTGATCAGCTCCTGTTGCTGCACCGCCGTGATCGACTCTGATGAGACAAACAACGCAGATTGCACGGTCTCGGGCAGAGCGGAGAATTCCTTGAGACTGACTTGAGATGCCGCCGCCAATCGGAAACGTCCGATCACCTGTTGCGGCGTGGCCGACTCAAACTTCAACCGCACCTTCAATCGGACGCCTCCTTCAAACACCGCTGGACTCCTGGATTGAAAGTGCGCCTGCCGATTTCCCCGCCGCTTGAGATCCTGACCGTCCACCGCCCAACCGGTGTCCGGATTCTCGTCCACGGCGGCCTTCACCGGGAAATCCTTCTGACTGTAATCCGCCACCGCCTCGGCGAACTCCATCCGCAGGTGCGTCACCGGCAGTTTGGGCGGGGCAAACAGGAACCCGTAAACGCCGTTCCCGTGATGCACCTTGACCAGGAGTCGGTTTTCCCCCGGCTGCAATAGCACCCGCACCTCCTGTGGGGCCGGTGCCACTCGATGGTGGATCTTTCCGCCGTCAACGCGGGCACCGTTGAGCCAGACCTGAGCTCCGCCGTCGCTGCCCAGAGAGAAGTCGATGTAACGCGCCGTTTTCACCCTGACCGTCCGCTGGAAATAGCTGACCTGATTCTCACCTGCGAGCGGTTGGGCAACGCCCTCCTTCCAATCGGGCTTCTCGGTCCAACGCAAACGATCTCCGTCATAGGCCTTTCGAAGATCCGCCTGCGCCTCGTCGATGAACGCCTTTTCGAAGGCGTCCTTGGGAGACTCCGCCTTGAACGGTCCCAGGGCCCACCATCCGCCCCATTGGAGTTCTGCAACCGGGGGCTCCTGCTCGGGATGCGCGCTCTCGGCCTCGGCTTCAAAGCCGGTCAAAATGAAATTCCCGTTGGTGCCACGGCTGGCTCCACCCATCGGGAGACTCGCATCAATCAGAGCCTCCAACCGAAGCGCGTTCACTTCACGAACTCCGGTGTCCGACACGATTTCAAATACCTCCTTGGGCGCATTGGTTCCGCTCGCGAGCACGGAGGAATCGCCCAGAGGAGTCAGAATGGCTCCGTTCGAAGCTTTGGCCGCGGTGAGTTGAAGAATCTTCCAACCAGATTGAACCCGTTCCCGCTCGTGGACCTCCCACGTCTTCTGTCCCAGCACCAGCGTGGCGTCTTCGCGGCCCAGCAACCGACTCCGATCCTGTTCGAGACGGGCGACTTCATTGGTCAACTGACGCCAGGACGCGCCCTGCTCCGTCGTGGGGACTTTGACAAACGGCGGCGCGGGATCGGAATCGAGTCCCCGTTCCGGGATGCGGTTGAAGAAATCGTAAAGCTGGTAGTACTCGCGCTGGGTGAACGGATCGTACTTGTGGTCGTGGCATTCCGTGCAGGCGGTGCTCGAACCCAGGAAAACGGTCCCGAAGGTGTTCACCCGGTCCGTCACGTACTTGTTCATGTACTCGTCCGGATCCGCGCCGCCCTCGGTGCTGCTCATCCCGTTTCGATTGAAGGCGGTGGCGATGCGCTGATCGAGCGTCGGATTCGGGAGCAAATCGCCGGCAAGCTGTTCGATGGTGAACTGGTCGAACGGTTTGTTGTCGTTGAACGCGCGGATGACGTAGTCGCGGTACTGCCACATCGAACGCGGCGCGTCGGCGTGGTAACCGTCCGAATCCGCGTACCGTGCGAGATCCAGCCATTGCAGCGCCATTTTTTCACCGTACGCAGTCGATTTCAGGAGCCGGTCCACGACCTTTTCATAGGCCTCGGGGGATTTGTCGGAAAGAAAGGCATCCACTTCCGACACGGTGGGTGGGAGCCCGGTGAGATCGAGGGTCGCCCGCCGAATCAGGGTCGGTTTCGCGGCCTCGGGGGAAGGTTTCAATCCTTCCTTCTCCAATCGGGCCAGAATGAAGCGATCGATCTCGTTGCGCGGCCATCCCTTCTCCTTCACTTCCGGGAGCGCGGGCCGCTCGGGTGTCAGATAGGCCCAATGCTTTTTGAACGGTGCCCCTTGAGCAATCCAGTCGCGGAGCACGGCAACCTGATCCCGGGTCAGCACCTTGCCCGTCTTCTTGGGAGGCATCCGGTCGTCGTCATCCTGGGAGACGATGACCTTGAGCAGACGGCTTCGTTCCACGTCTCCCGGAACCACCGCGCGCTCGCCCGATTCCAGTTTGGCGGTCGCCTCCTCGGCCTGATCCAGGCGCAGGCCACCCTTGCGTTTGTTTTTGTCGGGACCGTGGCAGGTGAGGCAGTTCTCAGACAGGATCGGGCGGACGTCGCGATTGAAATCGATCGGCGCACGGGCACTGCCCCCGGCCGGCTTGGCAACACCACGGCCCGCCGCAGCGAACAGCATCACCAGGACGACACCCCATCGGGTCCATCGCCGGATCGAATTCGGATTCTGGTCCATGATTTCGTCGAGAATGCGAACAATGGGAATCAACGGAACGGCGGGTTGAAGGCGACTCCGTCTCACTCAAGGGCTCGCCGGAGGTTCAATGGTTGTCCGGTACTTGTCCATCCCGGCGGGAGACCGACACGACCCGCGCGTCGCAGGATATCCGAGGCACGCCAAAATCGCCGGATCACTCCTTCCAGAACAACGAATCCCGCGGGGCCTGATAGTGGACTTCCATCTCGGGGGTCGCGACGGGGACCTGCCCCCGATAAAGCGATTCAACCGCCGCCAGGGTCATGCCTGAGGTCAGCAGGGTCCGCTCGATCGGATACGGTGCGCGGCGTTCCTGAATCATCCGCACGATGTGGCGGAGTTGGGGATTGAAGAAATCGGCGGTCGTGGAGCCGTGGGTCGGCATCGGCAGATACATCTGGCACGAGATGATTTTTCCAGAACGTTCATCGAGTCCGGCATAGTTGAAATCCCGGATATCCAGCATGAACAAGGTGGTCTTGAAGCCGTCGCGATGCTCGATGAAATAGGCCAGTCCCTCTGGAAAAACCGATCGCGCCCATTCCAACGACACCGCCGCGGTCGGAAAACCATCCTTCACCGGAAGATTGTGGCTTCTCGAAAGCGCGGCCTCGAGAAGACGTCGGGTGACATCCCGCCCGGCCACCATCTCCCACATCCGGGCCCCGCGCACCGCGTGGACACTGCGGATTCCCACTTCACCTCCCGCCCGGCGTTCCGACATGCATTGGGCGGTCTCCAGGCCGTGAAAATCATAGCTATCCACGCCGCCATAGCCGACACAGACGCTTTCGCTCAATCGGGTTCCGTACGGCATGTCGATCGCCGGCATCCGCCGCGTGACCGGGAGGGATGAGCCGGCCAGGAACGGGAATCCCAGGCGCTTCGAATCGGCCACCATCTCCACGCATTCCGTCCAGTCGGTGGAGAGATGTTTGTCATTGAACACTGGGACGCTGCGTCCGCTGTTTTCGAACACCTTGACCACTTCCTTGAAAAACCGGTGTCGCGGATAAAGCGTCTGGCCGCGCTCGTTCTTGGGATATTTCCCGTGCTCGCCGATGATGATGACTCCATCCACCGCCAGCTTGGAGGTTCCCAGCGTCAGCGCCTCGGCAATGCTCGAATGGATGGGTACGCCGTGCTGTCGGGCGCGTTCCCGGGCGAGATCGCCTTCGGGGAATTGATCGATGTAGAGCGACACCAGGTCCACCGCCGGTGGTTCCCAGCGACCACCCCAGGCGTAGCCCGTCAGCAGGCGATCGATGAAATGCTGGGCGTGCGAGTGCAGGCGCATCTCCGTCCCGATCAGTGCGACCCGCTTGCGCGTGCCGGTCGCTGAAAGGATCGGCAGCGTGCCCAGGGCGGATGCGGCGGCGGCGGCACCGGTGGCAAGAAACGTTCGGCGGGAGACCATGGAGTGAATTAGTGGGTGGATTTGGACGGGGTGTCGTTCCAGAAAAACCAGAGCGGCGCCACCGCCAGCAACGGAAGACACGCGGCCAGGGCCAGGCCGCGGTCAAAGGATCCAAGATGATCAGCGAGCGCCCCGAACAACTGTTGCGCCTTCGCTGGAAGGATCCAGGCGGCAACCCCGGCGATGCCCGTGATCTTTCCCTGATGTTCCGCCGAGATGTCCTGGGTGAAGGCATGGTAGATGGGAAACACCCCGAGCGCACCGGCGCCGGCCGCCAGCAACATTGCCAGCAACACCCAACCGTGGCCGAGGACGGGAACCAGAACACCGGTCGCGCAAAGGATTCCGCAAAGCAGAAATACCAAAACCCGCGCCCGGTGAACCGATCCCGACCGCTTCGCCAGCCATACCGCTAGCAAACCGGCACCGATGCAGCCAATGTCAGTCGCCACGTACCAGGCTGAGTTGAAGTACAACGCCTCGGCTTCGGAATAGCCGCGGCCTTCCTGGAGGAACTTGGGCATCCAGGCCCGCAGGAGTTGCCAGGTGGTGTTGATGCAGGCGATCACCACAAACACGATCAGCATTCGGCGGCTGAACAGCAGTTTCCATAGGCTGGGAATCGGTCGGGTGGGTTGAGATTCCGACGCGGCCGGTTGGGCTGGCGCGAGGTCCGCATCGCGAATCAACCAGAACCAAAGCACCAACCACAGGAGGCCGACGGCACCGACGACTTGGAACGCCAGACGCCAACTGCCCAATTCGGCTGTCATCAACATTCGCATCATTAACGGGGTGATTACCGCGCCCAGAGACGTTCCACTTTGCAGAACGCTGTTGCCCAGGGACCGCTCCCGGGCGACCAATAACGCTCGGGTCGTCCGGATGCCGCACGGCCAGTGGCCCGCCTCGAAAAACCCCAGCAGAATCCGGCAGGCGAGGAGGCCGTGATAATCGGGGGCAAAGCTGGTGGCGAATCCCACCGCCGACCACGCCGCCAGCACCAGTGCATAAAGCCAGCGGATGGACACCCGATCGGCCAGCCAACCGAACACCAGCGAGCCCGCGGCAAAGGAGTAGCCGAAGACGGCCTCGATTTCCCCGTACTGGGCTTGGTTGAGATGGAACTCCCGCGTGATCCGCACCGACGCATTGGCCAGCGTCTGGCGGTCCATATAGTTGATCGCCGAGGCCAGTAGCAGCAATCCACACACCATCCACTTCCAACGTTCCGGACGGATCCGGTCGGGAGCGGGATGGGAAGTCATTCAGGATCCTATCCGTTCCAGGACACGCCATCCCACCGGATCGCCCGCTCCAGGAGCGAGACGACGTCGGCTGAAAAACATCGGAAGAGTGCCTCGCCCTTTTCCGCGCTGGCGAGATGCGGTAACCCAATGTGACCCGGGGTGGTCCGATCCTGGGTCACCCAACCACGGGCCGCCGGGGCGAAACCAGTCCCAAAATCGACCGGCAGTGCCGCGCGAAAATCTCCCACCAACGACGGATTCAGCCGCAGGATCATCGAGGTCTCCCATTCACACGCGTGACCCATTTCACGCTGCTGAAGTGAGGGTTCCGTTTCCCACGGAATGGATCCCAGGCTCCAATAGGTGGCCATCGCCAGCAGCAAGTCGCTCCGATCCCGATGCCGTTGGCGCAGTTCGAAGATCGCCTGCTTTCCGGGGACATCATTCCCGCCGTGCCCGTTCAGAAAGACGAGACGCCGGAATCCGTGCTTCAAGAAATTCTCGGCGAGCCCATTCAGCAGGTCGAGATATGTGCGCGGTGCCGCCGAGAGTGTTCCTGTGAAATCGAGATGATGATCCGAATTGCCCAACCACGTCAGCGGTGCGAACAGGACGCGATCTGCAACCGCGGCCTTGGATCGGCGGACAATCTCGCCGAGCAGCAGACTGTCGGTGAACAGCGGGAGGTGATGGCCGTGCTGTTCGAGCGCAGCGATCGGGATGACGACCGGAGTGTCCTTCGAGAGAGCAGCCACCGCGGGCCAGGTCAGGTCGGTCAGGTCCATGAAGTCCGCCACGCTAGCGGCCCCCTCCAACCACTGACAAGCCTTGAGCTACCCACTCAACTGGAAAGGATGGCGTCGCCAGCTACGGGAGACACGAGGACACGCTGCCCTGCCACAATTCGGCCTTGCACGGAACGCGGGCTGCCGCAGTATTAGAGGCCGCAGTGATTTTCGCCGCGTCGACGATTGGGTTTGCCGAAAAACAGACCGCGGCTCTCCAGCTCAACGAAGCCGAAAATGGGTCCGCTCCGACGATGGACGCGTTTCCTTCACAGCGAGGGAGGCGGGCTTTGGAGGAGGTTGGACACGTCCGTCGATCGACCCATTTTCAAGCGATCGACAATCCATGCCAGGTCAGAGCGGCCTCAGTTCGTGATCGCAGGGCAATCGCGACCTTTTCGGAAGGTTCCTTTTTGGCGACGCACTAAGGCGTCAAACCAAGGTGGGAGAAGGACCAATGCTGTCGGAAACCGAGTCGGATCGCCTCCTGTGCCGCTCTCCGGGCCTCCTCCGCTCGACCGGCACGCAGCAACGCGCCGGCGAGATCCGCACTGAATTGACCGAACTGCGGATTCAACCGGATCGCCGTGCGATAGCTCTGCTCGGCTTCGGTCAGCCGGTTTTGCGCGAGATACACGTGGCCCATTCCACCGTGAGCCCAGGCGTTGTTCGGATCCAGGCGGATCGCCTCCAGATACTGCGGCCCCGCCTCATTCCACCTGCCCTGCTGCAGACAGAGATGTCCGACCTCCACATGATACTGCGCATTGTCCGGATCCAGCCGTGATGCCTCACGATAGGACGCCTCCGCGGACATCCAGTTGGTTTGCAGCCGCAAGGTGGCACCGAGATGGGCGCGATAACTTCCATTGGTCGAATCGAGTTGAATCGCCGCCCGATACGCCACCGCCGCTGCCGGCCATTTCGATTGATTGAAGTAGGCGTGCCCCAATTGGTCCTGCGCGGGCGCATAGGATCCGTTCAACAGCACGGCATTGGAATACGCACCCTCGGCCTCCGACCACCGCCCCTGCTGCGCCAGCGACAAGCCGAGATTGAACGAATGCCACGTATTGGTGGGATCCAATCGAATCGCCTCCCGAAACGCGGACTCCGCGGCGGCCCATTTTCCAACGCGGTATTGCTCCTTCCCGACGGCATCCCAGGCGAGGATCCGGGCAATCTGATTCGTTGGCGCGACCGCGGTCGGGCCATTGACTCCACCAACGTCCGGAGAGGGAGAATTCGTCGCCTGCGGTGGTGGAGCGGTTTTCCGAAACGTTCGATCGGAATAATAACTCAGCGCCTGTCCTTCGTGGATTCCCTTCTTTTCCTGGAACAACAGCATCGGTGTCCGATCCGTCAGGTTCGTCGCGATGGTATAGTCCGTCTTCTCATCAATCTGTTTTGCATCAGCGATGCGGTTCCCCGCGGCGGGACAGGTGAAGGTGTCGAGATCGAGCACCAGGCCCTGCCTGTAGAGATCGCTCATTCGTTCGGGCGGCCGACCGCCGGTCATCACGAGGTACCGGCCATAGGCGGCACCGAGCACCTCCAAATGTTCCCGACACGTTGTCTCAGCGGCATCCTGGGCTCGGACAGCCAATGTGGCCGACATCGCGATGAACACCGCGGCAACCCTCTGAAACCTTCGCAAGGCGGACATGGCCGTTTCCTATTCGGTGAACGTCAACACACTCGCCGCGCTGAACCCTTCGACGCCCAGCCGCCACACCACGCTGCTGGCGAAACCGTCGCCGGGCAGGAACAGCGGTATGCGTCCCAATTGGTCCTCCGAATCCGGCGACAATTCCGGACGGGACGGACGAACCCACGCTCCGCGGTTCCGCTTCAGGTCGAGCGCCCGCTTCATCTCCGTTTCCCTGCGGATGCGTTCCTTGTACTGGTTCGCGACTTCCAGACCCATCGTCGGTTTGTAGTTCGCGCTGGTCGGGTCAAACCGCTTCCGAAGCACCGTCTCCAGGGCCGATTCCCCGGTTCGCGGATGAGCCATGCCGCGCTCGCGCAGGGTCTTGATCGCGGTGGCGACCTCCGATTCCCGGATGCCGCTTTTGAGCAACGCGGCGGACAGTTCGGCTTCCCGACCCGGCTCACAAAGCCCCTTGATCATCGACACCGACTCCTGCAGATCGTCGAAGGTGAGCCAGTCGTCCATGCGATTGATCCAGCCGTAGAGTTTTCCCCCCGCCTTCTTTTGCGCATCGGGATTGTCAGAGACGACGCCCCAGACCAACTGCGGATAATACAGCGCCTTCTCCATGAACTCCAAGGGGTCGTGAAACAGTTCATGGTTGTTCTGGTGCAGAACCAGCTTCGACCCCACCTGCCCATATCCGAAATCCAGCACGCCGACTTTGCCACCCCCGAGGCTCACCACATTGCGCAAGTGTCCGTCGGTATCGCCCATCCAGGCGCGAAACACGCGTTGGAAGGCGTATTCCTTTTTCAACTGCAAGAGCGCCCCCTCGCGAAGGCTCATCAACTCGGCTTCATTCTCCATGAAACGGGAAAGAACTCCGGTGCCTGTTTCCGTGACCTCTTTCTCCAGTCGTTTGCAGAAGAAGGTCAGCGGCATTCCCAGGTCTTCGATGCGGTAACTGGCGGGTGCCATCGGCCGCAAATGGTTCAGGAGCGCGGGCCCGACGCATTCGGCGAGAATCTCGTCGGCCACCTTTTCCACCTCCTTCTGTTCCGCGCCGGCGACCGGCTTCAGGTGTTTGAAGACATAGAGATTCCTGCCGGTGGCCTTGTCCTTGATGAAATAAACCGGGTTGAGGCTGTTGTTCTGAAAATCCATCCAGTACTCGCCCGATTTGATCTTGGCGATGACTTCGCTGGCTTCGTCGAGGAGAAGATCACGGGTGGCCGGGTGAGCCACACTCGCCGCGGCACCTTCGGCAGCCATTCGCGCGCGGACCTTGTTTGCCTCCGAAGCGAAGCTGACCGCCATTCCGGCCCGCTTGTGAAAGACCGCGGCAAACGCCTCGTCACCGGCCTTCTCGGCATTCAACAGGGCTTCCTTGAATTTCAAATAGGCCTGGGTGAATTCGCCCTTCCGCACCAGATCATCACCCTCCTTCAATGCCACGCCCGCGGCGGTCCCCAGGTCATAACCGCCGGCGGCGACAATTAACTCGGGTTCCGTCAGCCGGGCCGCACTGATCTGCACCGGGGGCCGATCCCTGGGAACGAATGCCGCCGCGGCCGGTGCGGGTCGCGGCGGCGGCACGGTGAGGGGCAGCTCAGCCAGGGGCGGAACGACCGGTGGATCCACCGGGGGCGGGTCCTCGACGACCGGCGCGGGCGGGTGCGGGGCGTCGAGGGTTTGAATGCTGGGCTTGCCGTTCTTGAGGGCGACCCGTGCCTTGGAGACAACCTCCTTGGCTTCAGTGATGGCCTCCTGGCAGCCGTTCTGGAGCGCCCGGGCCGCGGCGAGCGCGCGTTCGGCCTCCGCCGCATTCCCCTGCTCCAATGCCTGGGCCGCGGCGGCAACCGCGGTGGTCATCTCCACCTCGGGATTGCCGCCGATCAGCGCGGGTGAAGTTCTGGACAACAGGTTCGCACTGCGGACGGCCGTGATCTCCTCGTCTAGCAGGCCGCGAGCCACGCCGCTGGCCGCGCTGACCCGCTGATGGATTCGCTCCAATGATTGGATCGAAACCGTCACCTGGCTGAGCAGCACCTCCTTGCTGGCCACCACCCCCGCAAATTCCTCGACCTGCTCGGCCAGCTTGGGCATCGGCACTCCGGAACGTTCGAGCAGGTCGTAACCGGTGCGCTCGGCCCCCAGCAGTGCGATGATCTCGATCAACACCCGGAGGGCACCGAGATGATGGGTGCTGGCAATGTTCGACGCGCCACCGGCGATCACCATCGTCGCCGCGAACCGCGCGCCAAAGTTTCCCGCCGTGGCCGCCACCGCTCCCACCCGGGCCCCAAGGCCCGCACCTTCGGCCACCGTGGTCAGGGCGCGCAGTGTGGCGGCATCAGATTGAACCGCGTTCCGCAACGGGTTCACGAGATAGTCCATCAGCGTGTCGCTTTCCGACAACCACGCGCCGAACTCGCGAATTTTCAGCCCCCGATACAGATACTCGCTCATCTGTTCAACCCGCACGCCCTGCGCCGCGATGTTCTCGAGCAGGGCACCCTCGGTGACGGCGAATTGGAGTCCTTCAGCCCCTTTCACGATCACGCCCGGACCGAACATGCACGCCAGCGATTGGGGACTGAAAAAGGTGTTGGCGAACATCTCCAGGCCGGTGCTCCGCGGGGTGAATGCCGCGTAGTAGGAACGGGCCAGGAGTTCATCAATCTTCTCCGGCGTACCGTTCAGCAGCGCCGCCAGGTCCGGCAATCCGGCGAAGGCCTGGTGAATGTCGGTGCAGATGGCTCTCGACGACTTCGGATCCAGCGGCTGATGGTTTTCGCGACGGAGGGTGATGACCTCTCCGAGTGTTTTGGGATCGACGACGGCTATCTCCTGCAGGGTCAGACCGTTGTTGCGGAGCTTTTGAATGGCCATCAGGGCGACCTCATGTTCCGCGAGAGTCGTCTGTTCATAGTCCACCGCTTCGGCGACATACCCCTTCATGTCAGTCACTCCGATTGCAATCACGCTGGGAAACGAAGTGAAGAAAACGGAGCCCGCCTCCTTGATCGTTTCCCACGGGGTCAGGTTGTCCTTCGCGTAAAACCCGTGTTCGTCGAGATAGTGGTGCAGGCTGTCGATCGAGATCTTGCGCTCCTGATCGAGCTTGCCGGCAATGATCGTCAGGAATTCCAGCTCCACCGTTTTGAGCAGCGCCCGGGCCTCGCTCGAGAACGGATTGAGCCGGACCGATTCCCGCACGTCACGCATCGCCTGCGCACGTTCCCGCCGGGCCATGCGCTCGGTTGGACTGTCGGGTCCCGGCGGTTTCGGTGAAATACGTTGATACCACAGCTTGCGGTCGTCGGCATGCGCGCGGGCGTAGGCCGCCTTTGCCGACATCAGCAGTGCCACGTCCTTGACGGAGGTTTCGGGAAACTTCATCTCGTCCACCACCGCCCGCGCCTCATCGGAATCCAGCCATCCCGCGGTCTCGTACAAACGCAATTGTTCGATCTGTCCCAGGTCCCGATAGGTGTCCGCGACCGTCCATAAATTCGTGCCCCGGGTTTGGATGGATTTCGGCGCCTGGATCGAGGCGCTGGTCACCCGCGACTTCAGCAACTGCGCCGCCTCGTCGAGCAGCCGCTTCTGTTGCGCGTGAAGGAGGTTGTTGGTCACCAGCAGGCCGTTGCGCTGCTCGAGCAACATCGCGAGCGTCTCCTTCGAAAGCGTCGGTTGCGGCGGACGCACCTGGGCGGTGCCGAGGGCGACTCCCACGGCCTTGCGCGGATTGGCAATGGCCCAGCCCACCAAATCCCGCGCGTCGTCCGGATCCCGAGGATACGCCGCTTGATCGAGCTCCAGCAGCCAGAGGAAGCGGTTGTCCACCTCCGCCTTCACCTTCAACAACGTATTGAGCTGGCCGTGAATGCTGGAGATCCGCGTCTGAACCTTGTTGCACAGCTCGGTGAACTCGGCGCGCCACTCCCAGTAGCCGTCATCCAATGGATCCGACGCCACTGTCGGCCCTTCCACAGTGGTCCGACCGGCTCGGTTGTCCTCCACATCGCTGATGCGCGTCGCAAAGAAATCGATCCGCTTGTGGGGCTGGTTGGTTCCGCCATCGGCGTAGAAATTCACGTTCGCGGTGAAGACCCGGTGCGAATCAATCCGGGTGCCCGGCGGCCAGTTCCAGATCAGCACGTTCAGCGAATCACCGGATTCGGAGAAACCACCGCGCTGCGCCGCGCGGACATCGAGTCGCCAGCCTTCGGCGTATCGACCGGTGGCCTTGTCCTTGCCGGCCTGCATTGCGTCCCAAGTGTTGCCATGACCGATCTCGCGATAAGGAAACAGGTCCACCTCGACCGGGGGTGCGGACGCGGGACTGTTGGTCGAGTATTTGAAGGCCTTGAAGCTCGCCACGCCGCCGTTCCCGAAGAGTTGTGTCCCGTATTTGGAACTCGCGGGATAATTGCTGCCGGCAATCTGGCGCGCGTAAAGGGCTCCGGAGGCGCCCAAATGATCGAACAGGCGGGGCGGCATCTGCAGCTCGATCTCCACGTCGGTCGTCTGGATGCCCGTCGCCGCGTCGGGGGTGGGATCGCGAAAGGTCATCCGATGACGCGTCGTGACCGTGGTCGCCTTGAACGTCGTTCCGAGATCCTTGAAACGCCATTCGACCGCCGAGGTGGGCAGGCGCGACGCGAGACTCCAATCGCCTGAGACTTCCATCTTGGGTTCGCGCAGGAGCCAGCCGTTCTGATGAATCGGCACTTCGAACTCAACCTCCTTCGACGGCTTGCTGCGTTCGTAGATCGCCACCTCCAGTTTTCCCGAGATTTTCTCGCCGAAGTGTTTCTCCCAGGTGTCGCTGTCGATACCGCCTCCTACCGATCCCTGATCGTCACGGCGCAGCGGCGTATGGCGCGGATCCACCACAATGAAGAAATCTACCCGACCCGAAGCCGCGGCCGGACGGCCGTTGGCGCGGTAGGGATACACGGTTGCCTCTGGATACGCTTCGCGATTGATCAGGCCATTCCGTTCGAACCAGAAATACTTCGACGGCCGTTCGGTATAAACAGGCTGCCCGTCGAACCGGTAAAGTCCCGCCGAAAGCAGCGCCGGCTGGGCGACGGTCACCGAGCTGCCGTTAGTGTAGACGAAGCCGCGGAGGAACAATCGGATGTCGTAATCTTTGGCAAACACCGCGGCGGTCGTCGGAGCGCCAGGCCGTGGCACGGCGTATTGTGTGAGCTGCCGAACCTCCGTCTCCATCTGGAACGGCACGTGAATCGCAAACGGTCGATCCGACCAGGCGAACGCCAGTTTTGTTTCGTCAGGAACCCATCGCCGATTGGTACGCCCGTCGACGATTACCTCTTGCTCCACCGCACCGGTCAGAAAACGCTCACCGACCAGCGCTCCCGATCCCGCCGGCGCGGCGGGCGCGGTCGGCGCAGCAGGAGCGATGGGAGGGCTTTGGGCCCGCAAGAACGAAACGAGCAGGGCCGCGACGACAAGAAGGGGCCAGTGGCGAAACCGGGGCGTTCTCATAGCAACCGACGCTTCGGTCCACGACCCGGCGGGTAGAACCGGATCAAGGACCGTCAAGCTCCAGACGGCCCGAAATCTGGAGAAAACGCAACCATCGGTTCAGAGCGCGTCTGGCGCATCTCGACACCGCCCCTATGGAAGCCCGTTGAAACAACGTTGGGCATGCATCCGACCCGCGACGGCCGATCCACCGCGTACCCAAACGAATAGGGGGCTCGGGTGGAACCGAGCCCTCCACCTTGGGCGGTGCCCAAGGCTGGTATGGGGTGGGCCTTTGGCCCTGGGAACAGCGGAAGGCTTGCCTTCCCCGCCCTGGTCCACGGCGTTCGGGGGCAGTCTCAAGACCTGCCCCGCTGGCACTATTTCGCCATCACCACGTCCTGCTCGCCCGGCACATCGCCCAATCCCGGTGACTCGGCGGTCACCAGGGCGGGCGCGCGGTCACCGGCCGGCTCTTCGCGGTTGAACCTCACGCTGACGATCTTGCTGACCCCTTGTTCCTGCATGGTCACGCCATAGAGGATGTCGGCCATGCCGATGGTCCGCTTGTTGTGGGTGATGATGATGAACTGGCTCTGCTCCAGGAACCGTTGCAGGACCTTGATGAAGCGGTTGATGTTCGATTCGTCGAGCGGCGCGTCCAATTCGTCCAGCACGCAGAACGGCGACGGTTTCACCTGGTAGATGGCGAACAGCAACGCCACCGCGGTCATTGTCTGTTCACCGCCCGACAGCAGCGAGATCGACTGGAGCTGCTTGCCAGGCGGACGGGCGACGATGTTGATGCCGGATTCGAGGACATCCTCGCCTTCGACGAGTTCCAGGTCGGCCTTACCACCACCGAAAATCTCGGTGAACAACACGCGGAAATTGTCGCGGATCCGGTTGAAGGTCTCGACGAACATCGCCTTGGTCTCGGTGTTGATCCGGGAAATCACCTCCAGCAACTGCTCCTTGGCCGCCACCAGATCGTCGTTCTGGCCGGTCAGGAAGGTGTAACGCTGTTCGGTTTCCTCGTATTCCTCGATAGCGACGAGGTTCACCGGGCCGATTTCGTCGATGCGCTTCTGGAGCGCCGCGACCTGTTGCCCGACGGCCTCCCAATCGGTGCTGAGACCGGCCGCCTGCAATTCTTCGAGCGACACGGTTTCCACCTTGGCACCGCCCTCTTCGGCGAGCGTGATGCGGATGCCTTCGCCGCGGATGCTGTCGAGCTCCACCTGATATTTCGTGCGGATGCGTTCCTGGAGATTCTCCGTCGCCATCGTTTTCTGGGCGAGTTCGACCTCCAACGTTCCGCGCCGCGCCTGGCTGCTATTCAACCGACCGCGCTGATCGCGAAGTCCCTCTTCCCGCGCGCTGATGTCCGAATCGAGCGAAGTTTTTTGCTGCAACAGACCGGCAATCTGGTCAGCCACAGTCCGACGCTCATGATCCAACCGTTCGATCTGGCGGCGGGACTCCTCAATGTCGGCGCGATACTGATCCCGTTTCCCGGCGAACCCGCCGAGTTCGTCGTTCAATCGCTGAACCAATGTGGACAGTTCACGAATCCGCTGCTCGAGCGGAGCCTTCTGCCGGCCGTGACTGGCGAGCAATTGTTCCTCGGTCGCGAGGGAGACTTTGGAATCGCTGACCGCCTGTTGCGCGGCGTCGCGACGTTGCCGGAGTTGTTCCAATTCCGAACCGAGGCGGGCTACCTCGGCGATCGCCGCCTGTTCCCGCGATTCAAGATCAGCCACCTGATCCACCAATTTTTCCCGACGCGCCAACCCCTCCTGATCCACCGCCGACAGCGTGTTCAATTCGTAGACGACGGTGTCGAATTTCGACGCGAGAGAGCGCTGCGAATTCTTCAACGCATTGAACTCGCCCTGCCGGGTGGCGACCGCGACTTCCTGTTGACGCAGTTCCGTGCGCGCCTCTTCCAGGCTGGCTTGCAATGCGGTTTGCTCGGACTGGAGAGCTGCCTTGGCCCGGCTGGCGTCGTTGACCTGTTCGCCGAGCCGCTGCAGTTCGCCCTGAAGTTCAGCGATCTGATTTTTCCGGCCGAGAATGCTCGCCGGCGCCTTTCCGGAATTACCCGCCGCGCCGCCGGTGAAAATCCCGAGACGGGTCAGCACGTCGCCGGTCCGCGTCACGAAATCAAACGCACCCGCGCACGACTTCCACGCGCCGGTGGCTTCCGCGAGATCCGCCACCACCCGGGTGCGACCCAGCAATCCTTCGATCAGGGGACGGACCGCAGCTTCGCATTCCACAAACTCCAACGCCGCCCGCCCGGGCAAACCCTCGGGGACACTCGCGGCGTCGATCGGTTGCAATTCGAATGCCAGGGCCGCGATGCTCGCCCTGCCCTTCCCGCCGGCGCTGAGATCACTGAGAATTCGGGTGGCGGAATCCGGCTCAGTGGTGAGGACGAGTTGGAGATGATGTCCGAGGGCCGCTTCGATGGCCGGAACGTGATCGCCCGGCACGCGGATCTTGTCGGCCAAGGATCCAAGGACCGACTGCGACTGCCGCAACGCCGCGAGCGCGCCGGCGCCGAAGCCTTCGTGCTGCGTGTCGAGCTGTTCCAACACGTTCAACCGGCTGCGTTTTTCAGCCTGCTGCCGCACCACGGCGTCGAGCTGTTGCTGGGCCGTGGCAATCTCTCCCTGCAAGGCCCGCACCCGCAACTGGCGTTCTTCCAGCGTCCCGCGTGAGGTTTGAACGTTGAGGCGTTCGGTCTCCACTTGAAGCGAGAATTCATTCAGACGGACTTCGAGCCGGTTTCGCTCCTCGTCGAGACCGATCTTTTCCGCCGACAGTTTTTCCAGGCGGACGATGTTGCCCTGTTTCTGAAGGTCGAGTTGGTTCAGTTCGTTGCGGGTCCGACCCAATCCCTGCGCGGCGGCGAAGGCTTGCGACTGGATCTGGCGCAGGGATTCCTGCCCGGCGGAAACTTCGCGTTCAATCGCGGATAGCGCGTTCCGCCGCTCTTCCAACGTGGAGCGAAGTCCGATCAACGCCGCTTGCGACGCCGCCAGCCGCTCATTGGCACTCGCCAATTCCTCACGGGCGATCGCGCAGCGTTCCTCGGATTGCGCAATGTCATGCAGGGCGCGCTCATTCTGCTGTTCCAACTCCTGAAGCCGCTGCTCGTTGAACCCGATGCGGGCTGCGTGCCGGTCCGATTCACCCTTCAGCTCCAGCCCGTGCTGCTGGTTCAGCGAAACTTCCTGCTCCAATTCGCCCAGGCGCGTCCGCAATTGCAGAATCTCATCCTCAATCTTCAGCACCGCCTCCTGGCTCGCCTCCATGTCGCGGGACACCGTCGCCAGCTCGGTCCGGCGGGCGGTGATCTCCTCCTGCAGGATGTCGAACTGGTGACGTACCAGTTGGCATTCGAGGTGTTGCAGGTCGGATTGAAGCGCCTTGTAGCGCCGGGCTTTTCCGGCCTGCCGTTGGAGCGACCCGATCTGCCGCTTCACTTCCTTGATCAAATCCTGGACCCGCAACAAATTCTGCTCGGTGCTTTCCAACTTCCGCAACGCCTCCCGTTTCTGCGACTTGAACCGGGTGATGCCCGCCGCTTCTTCAAACACCAACCGGCGATCCTCCGGGCGACTGGAAAGAATCTGGGTGATGTTGCCCTGGGCCATGATCGAGTAGCTGGCCTTCCCCATGCCCGTGCCCATGAACAATTGCTGAATGTCGCGCAACCGGCAGGCGATCTTGTTCAGGAAATACTCCGATCCGCCGTCGCGGAACACCCGCCGGGTGATCGTGACTTCATTGAACTCGACCGGGATGCCCGACGCCCGGAGCTGCTCGGTATCCACCTCGCCGAGGGTCAGACTCACCTCGGCCATCCCCAACGGCTTCCGCGAATCGGTTCCGTTGAAAATGACGTCCGCCATCTCGCCACCGCGCAGCACCTTGGCCGATTGCTCGCCCAACACCCACCGGATGGCATCCGAGACGTTGGACTTGCCGCAACCGTTCGGGCCGACGATGGCCGTCACCCCCGGCTGAAAGTTCAACGACATCTTGTCGGCAAACGATTTGAAGCCCAACGCGGTCAGATTCTTGAGGTACATGACAACTCGAGAGTCAAGGTAAGGAGCCGGCGGCCGGCAAGCGCAAACCCACCAGATACAGGGGTGAGTTATTCACAACCCACAAGATATAGTGGTCCCTCTCTACGAACGCCCCGAGATTCACCGCAAGCCTGAAACTCACAAACGACAGCCGTTACCGTTAATCATCGAAGCATCGACCCGAAGGCATCCAACGGCTCGGCGGCTGCGGAGGGTTCCACTGCTTGCAGCCAGGGATCGGAACCGACTCGCCGGCAGGAAGCCAGCGCTCCCAGGGGAATCGTCGATGCGTCCGACGGCTTGCAATCGGGCTTCCCGGTCGTGGACGCTGGTGGGAGACGTGAAACCGTTGTCCTTCATGCTGGTGGCCGGCGAACCGAGTGGTGATCAGCTCGCCGCCGAACTCGTCATGGCGCTCCGACGGGCAGCGGGTCCGGCTCCGGTTTCATTCTTTGGCGCCGGTGGTGAACGGATGGCCGCGGCGGGCGTGGAACTCGCCTTCGATCTCACGCGTCATTCGGTCATCGGCATTCCAAGCTGGGCTGAAGTCCGAAGGTTCCTGCGGTTCCGGGATCAATTGGTGGCGATGGCCAACGAGCGGTTGCCCGACGCGGTCATCGGTGTCGATTTCTTCGCCTTCAACGGCCGCCTTGCAGAGACCATGCGACGATCCCTTCCCACCGGCCCGTTCCACAACTGGCGGCCCAAGCTCATCCAATACGTTTCCCCCCAGGTCTGGGCGTCGCGTCCGGGTCGGGCCCGGCGGCTCGGTCGAACCCACGATCTGTTGCTGAGCATTCTGCCCTTCGAAAAGGACTGGTACACGACGCGGATACCGTCACTGCGGGTGGAATTCGTCGGTCATCCGCTGGTGGATCGGCATTCCAAGGACGCGGATTCCGTGACTGCGGCGGATACGGCTCGCCTTCCCTCTTCAGGTCACGAACAACCGCGCGAACTTCTTTTGTTGCCCGGAAGTCGGGAGAGTGAATTGCGACGGCATCTGCCGGTGATGGTCGAGACGGCACGGCTGCTGGGAGTCCGACGCCCTCTTCGAATCCGGATGGTGTTGCCGTCCGCCCGAATGGCCACCTTCGCACAGAGCCAAGTTGCAGGTTTGGCGGGCATCAAGGTCCAAGTCGGCGGGCTTTCGGCCGCTTTGCAACAGGCGTCGGTGGCGCTGGCCTCGACCGGCACCGTCACTTTGGAATGCGCGTGGTTCGGAGTTCCGACCGTCACGCTCTACAAGACCAACTGGCTGACCTACACCCTCGGGAAGCGATTGGTCACGGTGCCGTATTTGACGATGCCCAATCTGCTGGCCGGCGGCGAGGTGATGCCGGAGTTCGTTCAGGACGCCGCGACGCCGGCGGCTCTCGCTGGGGCGCTGAATCGACTGCTCGACGGGCCTTTGGAACCGGTTCGGGAGAAACTGGCCGCCGTGCGACGATCGTTGGGAAGCCCAGGCGCTAGCGATCGCGCTGCGACCGCGATTCTATCGCTGTTGAATTCCGGCGCATGATTTGGCGCAACAGCGTTATGGAGTGCGCCGGCAGAGCGAAGCGTCGACGGCGCTTTGCCGGACGGGTGTGACGTTCTGCCGGGTTTGGTGAATGGATCCGCAGCTCGTGCTGCCGGAATCCCGCTCCACAGCGGCGTGGCGCTTCGCTTCCCGCCGCACTCCAGGACGACAAGCGCCCGCCAAACCGAACTGCGCATCGGACGTCGCGTCAGCGTCTTGGACTGCGTGCGGAGGAGCCGCCGCTTTGCCGGACGGGCGCGGGCTCGAATCCGGCGTGATGGAAGGATCCGCGGCTTGCAGGTAGAGCCCCGCGGCACAGCGGTGTCGGCGCTTCGCTCTGCCCCCGCACTCCAGGACGACAAGCGCGCGCTCCCGTCCCGCGGCAACCTGCACGTTTTCCCGCACACCCGTTTTCCCGTTTTCGTCTTCCCGCCCCCTCACGCGGCCGCGAGGGCGGCGGCGCGGGCGCGAAGAATGTTCCCACTCGGCCGGAAGGTCGCTGCGAATTCACGCCGGTATTCGGCGAAGGTTCCCGCTGCCAGATGCGCGCGGATCTGACGCATCACTTCGAGATAGAAATGGCTGTTGTGAACGCTGACCAATCGTAGGCCGAGAATTTCGTTCACGTTCATTAAATGCCGGATGTAGGCGCGGGTGTGATGCCGGCAGGCAAAGCATTCGCAGCCCTCTTCAATCGGCCCGAAATCGGCTTTCACCGCCCCGCCCTTGACGGCGAACGCGCCCTTCTTGGTGTAGGCCGTTCCGTTGCGCGCCACCCGGGTCGGCAACACGCAATCGAACATGTCCACGCCGCGCGCGACCAGTTCCACCATCTGCGCCGGCGTCCCCAGGCCCATCGCGTACCGGGCTTTTCCCTCCGGCAAATACGGCTCGGTGATCTCCACCGCCTTCATCATCTCCGGTTCGGGTTCGCCCACGCTGACCCCGCCGATCGCGTATCCGTCAAAATCCATCGCCACCAATTCCTCGGCGCATTTTCGGCGCAGATCGGGGTGATGGGTGCCCTGGACGATGCCGAAGACATGTTGGCCCGCCGCCCGCGGCTGGGTCCGGCATTCGGCGGCCCAGCGGAGGGTGCGTTTCACCGCCAGGAGAACCTCCTCCTTCGAAGCCGTGTGGGGCGGACATTCGTCGAACACCATGGCGATGTCCGAACCCAGCCAGCGCTGGATCTCCATGCTTTCCTTGGGTCCGAGGAAAATCAGGGTTCCATCCAGATGACTGCGAAATTCGACGCCGTGTTCCTTCACCTTGCGGATCTTGCCGAGACTGAAGACCTGGAACCCGCCCGAATCGGTGAGGATGGGCCCCTGCCAATTCATGAACGAATGGAGACCACCCGCCTTCTCGATGATCTCGCGGCCGGGCCGGATGTTCAGGTGATAGGTGTTGCCGAGGAGGATCTGGGTGCCCATCTCGGTGAGTTCACGGACATCCAGCGCCTTCACGCTGGCCTGGGTGCCGACTGGCATGAACACCGGCGTCTCGATCACTCCACGCGCAGTGGTCAGCCGCCCCAGCCGGGCGCGCGAGGAAGGATCCGTCTTCAGCAATTCGAACATCTCGGGTAAGCCTCCCACAGAGTTACGCCCGACGGCAATCAGGGTCGTCCATTCCCGTCTGGGTGAAGAAAAACAAAACGGCCACGGGCGAACCCGTGGCCGTTATTGAATCTGGAGATGATTACTTCGCGGTGATCGGGGTGCCGTCTTTGTAGGCGGAGGTGCGCATGGCGATCCAGAGGTAGTCCTGACTGCCCGGGACCGCCAAGCGGGCGACGCTGTGGTTCTTTACCTTGGTGCGAGGATCCACCCATTTGTGGACTTCGGAATGGCCGTCGGCGAAGGCGAATCCACAGGCGTTATTGTGGTAGGAAGCGGGCCAGTCGATCCATTCAGCC
The DNA here is from genome assembly GCA_903907925.1 of uncultured Verrucomicrobiota bacterium. Lineage (GTDB taxonomy): Bacteria > Verrucomicrobiota > Verrucomicrobiia > Limisphaerales > UBA9464 > CAIVQB01. Next base: position 64,203 of record CAIVQB010000113.1, on the reverse strand, counting down.
TTGGTGATGCCGACGGCGAACCCACCGTCGTTCAAACTGTCCGGGTCTTCGTCGAGGAAGACGAAGGTCTGCGTCGGGCCGGGTTCGGTGAAATCACCCAATTTGCCGTAGACATAAAACTTTCCGGTCCGCGTGTTGCCATGGTTGTTGTCCAGCCAGGGTCCATTCACCGGAAGACGGCCGTTCGGGCTGGTGGGATCTGTACCGATCGCCTGGCTCATCGAGAAACTGCGGGCCGGATTGCCTTTCTGTCCTTTGTTGGCGGCCGGACTCACTTGACGCACTTTACCGCGTCGGTAATCCGACGGGCAGCTAAAGATCAAGACGTTGCCGCCAATGTAGGGCGAAAGCAGCGACTTCTTCGGGTCGCGCAGAATTTCGGGATCGCCCTCATTCGCCTGTCCTGGACCCGCTTCGCCCGGGCACCAATTGTGGTAGTCGGTCGTGTTGCCGTCGTCAGGGTTGGGCGGCAGATAATCGTTGTAGTCACCCGCGTACAGGTGCCAGGCAAGACTGAGCTGCTTGCCGTTGTTCATGCAAAGGATGCCGTTGGCCTTCTGTTTTGCCTTGGCCAAGGCAGGGAGAAGCATGCCGGCGAGAATCGCGATGATGGCGATGACGACGAGCAGCTCGATGAGCGTGAAGCCTCCGCGAGGCGCACCGTTCTTTGGGTTACGGGTGTTCATGGTTTGAAAAATGTTGCGACGTACGGCTGTGTGTTGGACGGTAACCACACAGTTATCAAGGGTCAACCAAAACCAACACCCCCCGTTCTTGAAATTCCACGAAGGCGTGAAACACCCGACCCGGTGAGGCACTGAAATGGCGTGGGACAGGAACTATCGGAACCCGGGATTGGCGTCAACCGAATCGTCGGGATGCGTCGCGGGTCGGGCGGATCTCGACACTGCCCCCTACGGAGGCCCATTGGAACAACCTTGGGGATGCATCCGACCCTCGACGGCCGATCCATCGCGTACCCAAACGAATAGGGAGCTCGGATGGAACCGAGCCCTCCACCTTGGGCGGTGCCCAAGGCTGGTATGGGGCGGGCCGTTGGCCCTGAGAACAGCGGAAGGCTTGCCTTCCCCGCCCGGGACCGCCGCGTTTGGGGGCAGTGTCAAGATGTGCCCTCGCGGTTCCTGCTCTTGGGTTTTCAGAATTGCTACACGGCCCGGATCCTGCTATCGCCCGCCACTATTCAACGGCGCAAACCCAAGCAATTGTCCGTCCTTTCCTTTCAGGGAGTGTCTTCCCGCGTTGCCACATGAACTCATCCCATCGCCTTTCCTTCGTCGCCCTTCTGGCGGGCCTTGCACGCGAATCCGGGCCGGGCTTCCACCGGAGCGCCCACCGAGTGGTCCTGTCCTGGATCCTCGCACTCGCCGGACTCACGGCGGTTCCGGTTCTGGCCGACGGCACCTTTTCCGCCAAAAACCTGATCGGAACGGAGAAGCGCTACATCTTCAACAAGGACGGTGCAGCGCTCAAGGTAGCCGTCGGCAAGGTGGAGATCCTCTACAATGGCACCGTCGTGGCGTCGGGCGCGCCGGTGATCGACGGGGTTTTCGTGTTTGGAACGCTGACCGTCGCCGGACCCAACCCCGGTGCGACCATCAGTGTGACGGTACGGGCCTGGGACACCACGACCGGTGCCACCTATGCCGCTGCAACCGTGCGCGGATCGGAGGTCGTCTCGGTCGGGCCGCTCGGGGGCGGCACCACTCCGCCGGTCGGCATGGACAATTTCACCAGCTTCCAACTCACGGGCACGACCACCACGACGCCTGGATCCTTCTCGGCGAAGAACGTCATCGGAACCGACAAGCGGTATATTCTCACGCCATCCGGTTCTCCCCTTCCCGTCTCCGTCGGTGCGGTCGAGGTCCTGGCGGGCGGCACGGTGCTGGCGTCTGGGCCGCTGGTTGAAGACGGCATCTTTGCGCTCGGCACAATTACCGTTCCCGGATCGATCGCCGGTGGAATGGCCAGCGTCACCATCCGGGCCTGGGATACTTCGACCGGATCCACCTTCGCCACCGCGACGACGCATGGATCGGAGACGATCAACGTCGGGCCGCTGGGTGGAGATCTCATTCCGCCGCCCACGATGTCCAACTTCTCCTCATTCCAACTCACCGGTCCCGTAGGCCCAAGCGTGGGATCGTTTTCCGCGAAAAATCTGATCGGAACCGACAAACGCTACATTCTCGATCCCACCGGCAAACCTCTCGCCATCGCGGTTGGAGCGGTTGAAATCCTGGTCAACAACGCCGTGATCGCCTCCGGCGGACTGGTCGAAGACGGCATCTTCGCCTTCGGCTCGGTCAACATCCCCGGCACCGTCGCCGGCGGGTCGGTGTCGATCACCATTCGCGCCTGGGACACCACCACCGGCGCCACCTACAGCCTGGCGACCGTTCACGGATCGGAAACGCTGACCGTCGGTCCCCTCGGCGGCGACATCTCCCCACCTGTGGCGCTCTCCAACTTCGCTTCGTTCCAACTCACCGGACCGGTCGTGGCCCACGTGGGCTCGTTCTCCGCGAAGAATCTGATCGGAACCGACAAACGCTACATCCTCGACACCTCCGGCAAACCCCTCGCCACCGCATCGGGAGCCGTTGACATCGTGTACAACAATGCGGTGATCGCCTCGGGTGGACTGGCGGAGGACGGCATCTTTGCGCTCGGCTCGGTCAATGTCCCGGGCACCGTGGCGGGTGCGACGATCACCCTCACGGTCCGCGCCTGGGATACCACCACCGGTTCCACCTACGATCTGGCCACGGTTCACGGATCGGAGACCTTGACCGTCGGACCCCTCGGTGGAGACATCACGCCGCCGGCGACGCTCTCCAATTTTGTCTCGTTCCAACTGACGGGCACGCCTCCCGTCACGGGCGGAACCTTCTCCGCCAAAAACCTGATCGGAACCGACCGGCGTTACATCCTCAATGAGGCCGGAGCGGCCCTGCCTGCGGCGGTGGGATCCATCGACATCGTGTATCAGGGGGCAGTGATCAAATCAGGCGTGCTGGTTGAGGATGGCGTGTTCGCCCTTGGAACGGTGACCGTTCCTGGAACGTCGCAGGGTAACACCGTCACCGTGACGATCCGGGCCTGGGATTCCAGCACCGGCTCGTCGTTCGACACCGCCAAGAAACGCGGGAGCGAGGACGTGGTGATCGGTCCATTGGGCGGCGACATCACCCCGCCGGTCGGTCTTAACAATTTCAAGAGTTTCTCGCTCGCGACCGGTGTTCCGCTGGCACAAATCACCAGTGAACCCGCGGCCAACATTGTAAAGAATCAAGGGGATACCGTGACCCTTTCGGTCGTCGCCACCGGGAGTCAGCTCTCCTACCAATGGCAGAAGGACGGCGTCAATCTGCCGAACAGCACGACGGTCAGTGGAGCGAACACGGCGACCCTGACCCTGAGCAAACTCGCCCCGGCGAGCCGCGGCAGATACCAACTGTTGGTCTCCAATCCAGGCGGCACCACTCCCAGCGATTTTTTCACTTTGGGCGTGCTCGTTCCGCAGACCATCACCATCAACGCCCCGTCCACGATGGCCTATGGCGACACCCGGAGCGTATCGGCCACCTCCAGCAGTGGTTTGCCGGTCACGCTCGCGGTCGCTTCCGGGCCGGCGAAACTCGTCGGAGATCAGTTGACTGCGACCGGCGTGGGCGGCGTTCTGTTGTCCACCCACCAGGCAGGAAACACCGAATTCCTGCCCGCGGACGCCAACAAATCGATCACCGTGACCCGGGCTATACCCAGCCTGACCTGGTCGGCCCTGCCTTCGCCGACCTACGGCGATTCACCGTTCAAAGTCACCGTGACTTCCAGTTCCGGTTTGCCGGTGACGCTCAGTTCGGGTAGCGCGAACATCTCCATCGCCGGATCCACGGTAACGGTCCTCGGAGCCGGCGCAGCCACAATCACCGCCACTCAGGCGGTCAGCGACCTGTTCAACTCCGTTACCGAATCCAAGACGTTCACCATCGCCAAGGCATCCCAAACGATCACCTTTGACGCCCTCGCGGGAACCGCCTGGAAATCCACGCCGATCCCGCTCGTGGCGAGCGCCAGCAGCAAATTGCCAATCACGTTCACGGTCACCGGCCCGGCCCAAGTGCAGGGCAATACTCTGATCCTCGCGACGACTGGCGTCGGTGAGGTCACCGTGACCGCCCAACAACCCGGAAACGGCAACTATCTCGCGTCCTCGACAATTGTCCGGACGCTGACGGTCACCAAGGCGACACCGACCTTCACCTGGTCCGCCCTTCCGAACCCGACCTACGGCGACGCACCGTTCAACGTCAACGTCACGTCCAGCTCCGGACTTCCGGTCACCTTGAGCTCCACGAGCCCGACCGTATCCGTCGTTGGATCCACGGTGACGATTCTGGGAGCCGGTCCGGCCACCCTCACCGCCAACCAGACGGTCAGCCCGATTTTCGCGGCAGCCACCGAATCGAAATCCCTGACCACCGCCAAGGCTTCGCAGTCGATCACCTTCGATTCCCTAGCCAGCATTCCGTGGACCACTGCGCCCATTCCGCTGGTCGCGAGCGCCAGCAGCAAATTGCCGATCACCTTCACGTTCAGCGGTCCGGCCTCGCTCCAGGGCAATACCGTGGTCCTGCAAACCACCGGGGTCGGCGAGGTCACGGTGTCCGCCCAGCAACCCGGGAACGCGAATTATCTCGGCTCATCGACGATCACCCGGACGTTTACGGTCAGCAAGGCCAGCCAGACCGTCACCTTTGCTCCCATCCCCGACGCGACGGAAGGCGATCCGGCCATCAAGCTCAGCGCGACCGCGAGCTCGGGCCAGCCGATCACCTACTCCGTCACCAGCGGACCGGCGACCCTCAGCGGTGTCGATCAATTGGTCCTCGGATCCGCGGGAACAGTGGTGGTCCTGGCGAAGCAGGCAGGTTCCGCGATTTTCCAAGCCGGCCAGGCCAGCCAGACCTTCACCATCAAGTCCAAGTCCACGGTGACCCCGACCGCCGCGCTGACTTTCAACGGGGCGGTTTTCAAATTCACGTTCCGGGGTGAAAAAGGCCGGACCCACAGCATAGAATCTGTCAACGCACTGAACGGCGTCTGGAAACCGATCACCACCGTCACCGGTGCCGGATTGGATACCGACATCGTGGTGCCGTTGCCCGCGTCGTCCGACAAAATCCTCTTTTACCGTGTCCGCCCCAATTGATCCGCAATCGACGGTTTTGACCAGAGAATCGGCCGTGGTCGTCGGCGACTTCAGCCGCTGAGAGTCCACTTGTTTCGTCGAGTCCGAAGGTGCGAACGGCAAATGGGGCTTGTTTTTTGGCCCTCGCGCCGAAATATCCCGCCTCCAAATTATGAGTCAGCCCAGTTCCGTCACGTCGCCCGTCGCGACCGAGAACCACGATCCGGAGTTCGATCTCCTGACGTGGTTCGAGGTCAACAAGAATATGCTTTCAGCCGTTTTGACGGCCGTAATCCTGGCGGTGGTGGTCACGATGTTCGTCCGTTATCGCCGGGACGCGGCGGAAGCCGAGGGCAATCGCGCCCTGCTGGCGGTTTCGGGCGGCACCACTCCCACCAGCAGTGCCTACCTCGACGTTGCCCATCAGCACGCCGGAACCCGGGCGGCGGAACGCGCCAATCTCCTCGCCGCCGGCCTTCTTTTCACCGAAGGCAAGCCGGCCGAGGCACGCGCCCTGTTTGACAAGGTCGCCGCCGATGCCCCGACCGGTCCATCCGCCGCCGTGGCGCTGCTCGGGGTCGCCAGTTCGTGGAGCGCCGAAGGCAAATCCCCGGAGGCGCTGGCCGCTTATCAGCGGGTGATTGCGGAATTCCCCGGCGACGTCTCAGCCAACCGCGCCCGTCTCGCCAAGGCGCGATTGCATGAAGCGGCCGGTCAACCGGCCCAGGCCCTCGCACTCTACGAAGAGGTAGCCCGCGATCCGATTTCCGGGATGGCGGTTCAGTCCGCCTTCCAGGCCCGCACCCAGTTGCTTCAAAAGCATCCGGAACTCGTCAAGCCGGCCGCCACCAATGCGATGAAGGCACCGTCCTTCCCGGCAGCTCCGGCGAAATAGAAGCCAGAAAACCCGGGAGTTCCGCGGCCTCCTCCGCAGCGCAGGATTCTGAATCCAATGACCATCGCGATCATCGGGACCGGATACGTCGGCCTTGTCACCGGGGCGTGTTTCGCCGAAGTCGGCCACACGGTCACCTGCGTGGACGCCGACGCTTCGAAAGTGGCCCTCCTCCAGTCGGGCGGCATTCCGATCTTTGAACCCGGGCTGGAAGATTTGGTGCGACGCAATGTCGCCGCCGGACGCTTGTCCTTTACCCCGTCCACCGCGGAGGGCATCGCCCGTTCCCAGGTGATTTTCATCGCCGTTCCGACCCCGCCGCTTCCGGACGGCGCGGTCGACATGAGTTTCATCGAGTCGGTCGCCCGCGAGATCGCGTCGTCGCTCGACTCCTATCGCATCATCGTCGACAAGAGCACGGTGCCGGTGAAGACCGGTGAAAAAGTCGCCGAGACGATCAAGCGCTATTGCCGCAGCGGCGTGGCCTTCGACGTGGTCAGCAATCCCGAATTCCTGCGCGAGGGATTCGCGGTGGAAGACCTGATGAAGCCGGATCGCGTGGTGATCGGGGTCAGCAGCCAGCGGCCCGTCGCCGCGATGAAGGAAATCTACGCCCCGTTTGGCGCACCGATCATCGTCACCGACACCAACTCGGCGGAGTTGATCAAGCACGCGGCCAATTCCTTTCTCGCGCTGAAGATCTCCTATGCCAACGCCCTCGCCGTCATCTGCGAGGCGGCCGGTGCCAACGTCCAGGAAGTGACCCGCGGCATGGGTCTCGACTCGCGGATCGGTCCGCGCTTCCTGCAGGCCGGGTTGGGCTTTGGCGGATCCTGTTTCCCCAAGGATCTCTCGGCGTTCATCAACATCTCCGCCCAATTGGGCTACGAATTCCGGCTGTTGCGCGAGGTGCAGCAGATCAACGCCGACCAGATGGCGCGGTTCGTCAAAAAAATCCAGGACACGCTCTGGGTGTTGAAAGAAAAGAAAATCGGCATCCTCGGCCTCGCTTTCAAACAGAACACCGACGACGTCCGATCCTCGCCGGCCATCGACCTCTGTCACCGCCTCCTGCGCGAGGGCGCGAGCCTGCGGGTGTACGATCCCCAGGCCATGGACAAGGCCCGCGCCGTGCTGCCCGAAGGTTCCGGAACGACGTACGTGATGGACATGGATGCCGTCGCGGAAGGTTGCGACGCGCTGGTGATCGCCACCGAATGGCCGCAATTCACCCAGCTCGATCTCGTCCGCACCCGGGCCTCGATGACCACGCCGATCCTGTTCGACGGACGCAATCTCTTTGATCCGGTGGAAATGAAGCGGCTGGGCTTCATCTACCAGAGCGTCGGTCGCTGATTTCCCGGTTTATTCCTTCACTCGATCGCGAGTTGTTCTGCTGAGCAGACGGCATGAGCTCCGAAACCTCCAATGCCGCCACCGATTCGATCCGGACGGTCCCCGTGGCCGCAGGACTTGTTTTTCACGACGGCCGGCTGCTCATCACCCGTCGACCGCCTGGATCGCACCTCGCGGGTTGCTGGGAGTTTCCCGGGGGCAAGCGGGAACCCGGTGAGAGTTGGGAATCCTGTCTCCAGCGTGAACTGCAGGAGGAACTCGCGATCGAGGTCGAAGTCGGCCGACTCTTTTCGGAAGTCACCCACGCCTATCCGGAGAAAATCGTGCACCTCCGATTTTTCGTTTGTCGCTGGCTGAGCGGCACACCGCAGGCCATCGGCTGTTCCGATCTCAAATGGGTGACGGCGACCGAGCTGGCGGCCCATGAATTCCCGCCGGCCGACCGTGAGATCCTTTTGAAATTATCCGGGGCGGAGGAATTCGTCGTCCAAAGAGGGAAAAGCCTTTGACACGAGCCGGTAAATTCCTAACGTCTCGCCCGCTTTCGGCTGTGGGGTCGTAGCTCAGTTGGTAGAGCACCACAATGGCATTGTGGGGGTCGCAGGTTCGAATCCTGTCGGCTCCACCATCCGAAAAGCTTGGGTCGCAGGGAGGGGAAATTCCGGGGAGCGGCAATCCCGCGCGTGGAATGGCATCCCCCCTCACCGTACGCCCGGCACATCGTTCCAGTTCATCGCGCTGCATCCGCGCCACCGGTCCATAGCGGCGTGGCGCTGCGCTTCCCGCCGCACTCCACACGGCACACGCACCGCTTCCTATGGACTGCGGTGGCAAAGCGAAGCGCCGACACCGCTGTGGCGCGGGACTCCGGTTCGCAGGCCGCGGATCCATTCACCACGCCCGGCTGAAGTTTGCGCCCGTCCCGCAAAGCGGCGGCTCCGCCGCGCGCGGTCCACGACGCTGGCGCGCGCACTTGAAGCGGGTGACGCGGCAATCTCAGTATTTGAATTCCGGCCATCCGAATCGTCGAACCCGGAACGCGCGCTTGCAGCCCGGGTATCCTTGTGATGCCTTGGAGGGACAGTCTCCATGCCGACCGATTTCCAATCCTCCGCGGCAACTCCTTCCGTCCGCTCGGGCGGGAAGGCCGGACCCTGGACGCGTTGGATTCCCCTGCTCCTTCTCTTCGCCTTGCCGCGATGGAACAGTTTCGCCGCGACGCGAAACATTCCCAAGCCGGAGGATATCTGGTCGCTCCAACCGGTGCGCAGGCCGGCGATTCCAGAAGGCGCTACCACCTCCACCAATCCGATTGACGCCTTCATCGCCGCTTCGTGTCGCACGGCGGGGCTCTCAGTTCTGGGTGACGCCGATCCGGCAGTGTGGTTGAGGCGCGTGACCCTGGATCTGACCGGACTGGCTCCGACCTTGGAGGAACAGGACGCCTTCCTCGCCGATCCCTCCGCCGAAGCCCGCGAACGCGTGGTGAACCGCCTGCTCTCCAGCGAACAACATGGGGTCCGCTACGGCCGTCACTGGCTCGATGTACTCCGCTATTCCGACATCGATGAAAACATGCCCGCCGCACCGGGCATCCATCTTTGGCGTGATTGGGTCATCAACGCCATTCAGCAGGACCTGCCGTACGATGAGTTTGTCCGGGCGCAGATTTCCGGGAACCGTGCGGCTCACCGGAAAACCATTTCGCCGGAAGGCCATCTCACCCGGGTGGAACCGCATCCCGAGGATCTTTTCGCCCTCGGCTTTCTCGCCCGCGGTGCCGCCTCGCGGGAAAACGCCGACCACCAGCTCGCCTTCTCCGCCGTCGAGACGATTTCAACCGCCTTCATGGGGATGACCGTGGGCTGCGCCCGTTGCCACGATCATTTCTTCGATCCCATCCTGCAGTCGGATTTCTACGCCATGAAGGCGCTATTCGATCCGCTGGTTCTCCGACCCGTCAGCCTGGCCACGGCCGCCGAGGTCTTCGCCAACGGCCGCGCCCGGGCCGAACACGACGCCAAGGTAAAGACGGTCGTCGAGGCAATGCGGACGTTCATCGCGCCCTATCACAACCGTCTGTACGAAGAACGATTGTCCGCGCTACCGCCCGACGCGCAGGTGGCCATTCGGAAACCCGAGCGGGAACGGTCCGCCGCGGAACAAAAGGTCGCCGACGACTACCATCCCATCCTCCGCATTGATCCGGGCAAGATCAAAAAGGTCATGCCCGCGGCAGAGATTCCGAAATACGACGCCTACCTGAAGGAACTCGCCGGCCTCAAGGCACCGCCGGCATTGCCCACCTTCTGGACGGTCGAGGAAGATCCAAAACGGCTCACCGAAAAGAGCTACGTCCTGACCACCGGCGATCCCGCCCGGCCCAAGCTCAGTCAAGAAGTCGCGCCTGGTTTTCCGTTCAACACCCGCAAGCCCGAGTTTCGCGAAGGTCGCCGCGAAACGTTCGGCGATTGGTTGACCGCCCCGGAGAATCCACTGTTCGCCCGGGTGGCCGTTCATCGCATCTGGCAATGGCACTTCGGCAGCGGCCTGCACGGTTCGCCCGGAGATTTCGGGGCGTTGGGTGGCAAGCCGGTGCATCCACAATTGTTGGACTGGCTCGCCTCGGAATTCATCGCGCGGAACTACAGCATGAAGTGGCTCCACCATCTCATCGTCACTTCGGAGACCTATCGACGCGCCTCGTCCGGGCCTGCGGAAACACTCGCCGAGAACCGCCGCATCGATCCCGACAATCGCCAGCTCTGGCAATTCCCACTCCGCCGATTGGAAGCCGAACCCATTCGCGATTCCCTCCTGCAACTCGCCGGAACGTTGGATCTCACTGTCGGCGGAAAATCGTTTTCAGAAGGTGAAACTTCGGCCGGCAAGAGCCGGAGAACTGCCTACCTGCAACGCGGCTATCGCGCGTCTCAAAATGTAATGCCCGCTTTCTTACAAAGCTTCGACGCGGAAGATGGCCGCACCGTTTGCACCCGTCGGACTCAGACGGAAACCGCGCCGCAGGCGTTGTTCCTGATGAACAGCGGATTGGTCGAGTCGGTAAGCAAGAGCTTCGCCGAACGTCTTCAGACGCTGTCGAACGGCGATCCCGACGCCTCCATTTCGATCGGATACCGCATGGCTCTCGGGCGTCCGCCCACCGAGTCGGAACGAACGCAGGCCCGCGACTACATCCGGTCCGAGACGAATCCGACCAAGTCCCTGGCCTGGGTGCTCCTGAATCTGGACGAATTCGTCTATGTCCGCTGAAGCCTCCTTCAATCGACGCCAGTTCCTTTTCCGCACCGCGGGCGGTTTCCTGGGAACGGCCATGGGTTCGCTGCTCGCCGAGGATCGTCCCTTCCAAGGGCTTCAAGGTCTCCCGCTGCTGCCCGCCCGCGCCCGTTCGGTGATCTTTCTGTTCATGTGCGGCGGCGTCAGCCACATCGACACCTTCGATCCCAAGGACAACAAGTGGGCCGGACGCCTGATCGATGCCATCGGGTTCGGGGACAACATGGCCGAGATGAAACGGCCGGTGATTCCCTGCCGCAGAACCTTCACCCGCCACGGCCAGTCGGGCATTCCGATTTCGGACTGGTTTCCCCATCTCGGCGGAGTGGCGGACGAACTCGCGATCATCCGGTCGATGTGGTGTCACGAGACCAATCATTTCCCCGCCGTGGTGGAGGCGGCGACCGGCCATCGCGACCGTGTGGTCGAGCATGCGAGTCTTGGAAGTTGGGTGACGTATGCGCTCGGATCGGAAAACCGGAATCTTCCCGGGTTTGTGAATCTCGGCCGTCCCACCTCGCCGGTTCAATTGAGCGGCGGTTATTTGGGTGCGCCGTTCGCCGCCACACCGTTCCAACCGGGAACCACCCCGATTCCCGATCTGCATCCCCAGAAAGGCACCACCCCGGACGAACGGAATCGGCGCATGGCGGCGCTGGAAACGCTGAACCAGGAATTCCGCGCTCAATACGCGTTGCAATCGGCGATCGCCGGGCGGGTCCGTTCCTACGAGCTGGCCGCCAAGATGCAGCTTTCGGCGCCGGAAGCGGTCGATTTCAGTTCGGAACCGGAATCGGTCACCTCGCTCTATGGCATCGGCGGCAAGGAGACGGATGAATTTGGCCGGCGACTGTTGCTCGCCCGCCGATTGGTCGAGCGCGGGGTCCGCTTCATTCAGGTCTGCCACGCCGGCAACGGCGGCAATGGGGCCTGGGATTCCCACGACGACATCGAGAGCCACGCGCCGCTCTGTCGCCAGACGGATCAACCGATTGCCGGCCTGATCCGCGACCTCAAGCAGCGCGGCCTGCTCGACAGCACGTTGGTGGTGTGGACCAGTGAATTCGGCCGCACGCCGTGGTCGCAGAACACCACCGGGCGCGATCACAATCCCAAGGGCTTCACTTCGTGGATGGCTGGCGCGGGTGTCCGCGGCGGAACGATCTACGGCGCCACCGACGACGTCGGGTATCGCGCGGTGGAATCCCCGGTCTACGTCAACGACCTGCAGGCGACCATTGTTGAACGCCTCGGTCTTGATCCGCATCGGATGGAAATCACGCTCAACGGCCGGCCCGTCCGTTTTATCGAAGAGGATTCGAAGCCGGTCCGTGGGATTCTTTCGTGATTCGTTGGGGGCGACTTGTAGGGATTGGGAAGCGGTGCAATTCACGGCATTGGCCGGGAAAAGATTCGGCAACGGCGATCGACTACACCCTCGGACGCCGCCCCTCCCCGGCCCTCCCCGCCATTGGGAATGGATGGGAGGGAGGTCGTCGGGTACGAGGATCGAGCAGGATTCGAAACGGCAAACCCGACGCAGAACGCCGTCAGGCATCTGTTTTATCTGTGTGAATCTGTGGTTGATGGATTTTTCAACCGCATCGGCCCGCCTCAGGCCGGAACCGCACCGGCCGGTACCAGCGGCGCGCGGGCGCGGCGTCGACTGAGGGTTCGTTGGCGCATCCGTTCGAGAGTGAGGTAGATGACCGGCGTGGTGTAGAGCGTCAGTGCCTGGGAGACGATCAATCCGCCGACCACCGCAACCCCGAGCGGACGACGCAATTCCGATCCGGTGCCGAAGCTGATGGCCAGCGGAACTGCCCCGAACAACGCGGCGAGGGTGGTCATCATGATCGGTCGGAACCGGATCACGCACGCGCGGCGGATCGCCTCCTCCGGCGGGAGTCCCTGGTTCCGTTCCGCGTCGAGGGCGAAATCGACCATCATGATGGCGTTCTTCTTCACGATGCCCATCAGCAGGATGATCCCGATGAAGGCGACGAGGGACAGATCGAGCCCGACGGCAATCAGCGCGAGCAGTGACCCCACTCCCGCGGAGGGCAGCGTGGAAAGAATGGTGATCGGGTGCACCAGACTTTCATAGAGGATGCCGAGCACGACATAGACCGTTACCAACGCCGCCAGCAGCAGCATCCGCGTCGATTTGAGCGAATCCTGGAACATCTGGGCCGTGCCCTGAAAACTTCCCTGAATGGTCGACGGCATCTTGAGCACCTCGGCCGCGTGTTCGATGATCGCGGTGGCCTCCCCGAGCGCGACACCCGGCGTCAGGTTGAAGGAGATTGTCACTGCGGGGAACTGACCCTGGTGATTCACCGACAGGCTGCCGGGAACCGTCCGATAATCCGCAACACTCGACAACGGAACCATGACGCCGTTGGTCGCTCCGACGTAGATCCGGGCCAGTGCCGAGGGATCCATCTGGAACTTGGGATCGACCTCCAGAATGACGTGATGCTGGTTGTAGCGTTGATACAGAATGGAGACCTGTCGCTGTCCGAAGGCGTCGTACAGGATGTTGTCGACCGCCGCCGGCGTGACTCCCCGGCGCGTGGCGCGGTCGCGATCGACAAGCACGCGCACCTGAAGCCCGCGGGTTTGTTGATCCGCCGACACATCCTTCAGCCGGGGTTCCTTGCGCAGAAAATTCACCAATTCCTGCGACCAGCGGCCGAGTTCATCAAGATCCCCGGACTGAAGCGCGTATTGATACTGCGCCTTGCTGGCGCGTCCACCGACGCGGAAGTCCTGGACCGGCACGGCAAACACCGAAATCGCGGCCACCGCACCGAACTTGGGACGCAACCGAGCGATGATCTGATCGGCGCTGATCCGGCGGACTTCGAGCGGCTTCAAGGTGATGAACATGCGGCCGTTGTTCAGCGTGGAATTCCCTGCCCCGGCCCCGATGAAGGAACCGACCGACGCCACCGCGGGATCCTGCAGGACGATGTTGGCCATCCGCTGCTGGAGCTTGGTCATGGCCTCGAAGGAAATGTCCTGGGCCGCCTCGGTGGTCGCCATGATCACGCCGGTGTCCTGCTGCGGAAAAAATCCCTTCGGCACTTCGCGATACAGCCAGACCGTCGCGGCGAAGGTCATCGCGGCGAGAAACAGCGTGAAACCCTGATGCCGGAGCACCCAGCGCAATCCCGCCTCGTACACGCCCAGCACCGCGTTGAAACCCCGTTCGGTGATGCGGACCCACCATCCCTGAGCCGAGCCGGGGAGTTCCGGCTTCAAAAACCGCGAACACATCATCGGAGTCAGGGTCAGCGAAACCACACCGGAAACCAGGATCGCCACACTCAGCGTGACCGCGAATTCGTGGAAGAGCCGTCCAACCACGCCTCCCATGAACAGGAGCGGGATGAAAACCGCCACCAGCGAAAGACTCATCGAAATCACGGTGAACCCGATCTGCCGGGCTCCCTGCAACGACGCGGTCATGGAATCGACCCCCGCCTCGACGTGACGATGGATGTTTTCGATGACCACAATGGCATCGTCGACGACGAATCCGACCGAGATGGTAATCGCCATCAGGGACAGGTTATCGAGACTGTAGCCGAGAACGTACATCACTCCGAAGGTTCCCGACAGGGCCAGCGGGACGGTGACGCTGGCGATGAAGGTGGGCCAAAACCGACGCAGGAAAACGAAGATCACCATCACCACCAACGCGATGCTGAGCATCAGCGAGAACTGGACGTCCTCCACTGAGGCACGAATGGTCACTGTCCGGTCGCTGAGCGGAGTGATCTTGAGCGAGGGCGGAATCCAACGCTGCACCCGTGGAATCTCGGCGCGGATCCGGTCCACCGTTTCGATGACATTCGCGCCGGCCTGTTTTTGGACGATGAGGAGAATGGCGCGGTTGGTGTTGGCCCAGCCGGCGACGCGTTCGTTATCTCCGCCTTCCACGACACTGGCGACATCGCCGAGTTTCACCGGAGTGCGGCCCTTCTGGACCAGGGTGAGGTTGCGATACCCGACCACCTCCCGAAGCTGGTCGTTGGCCCAAATCGAAAACGTCTGCGTGCCCGCATCGACACTGCCCTTGGGCGCATTCACGTTCGCCTGAACCAGTAGATTGCGGACGTCCTCCAGGCCGACGCCCATGGACGCGAGCGCCGCCGGGTTGACCTTGACCCGGATGGCCGGCTTGTCGGCTCCGCCGATGAAAACCTGACTGACCCCCTCCACCTGACTGAGCCGTTGGGCGATGATCTCGTCGGCGTACTGATAGATCTGGCCGAGCGTCAGCGTCTCCGAGGTCAGCGAAAGAATCATGACCGGCGCATCGGCCGGATTCATTTTCCGGTACGTGGGCGGCCCCGGCATGTTGGCGGGAAGATCGGCGGTCGCGGCGTTGATCGCGGCTTGAACATCGCGGGCCGCACTGTCGACCCCGCGCGCCAAATCGAACTGTAGGGTGATGCTGCATCCACCCATCGTGCTCACCGAGGTCATCTCGGTGACACCGGCGATCTGGCCGAGGCGGCGTTCCAGCGGAGCGGCAAGTGATGAGGCGACCGTCGCCGGATCGGCTCCCGGCAGGCTGCCACTCACCGCCACCATGGGCAGGTCGATCCGTGGAATCGGCGCGACCGGAAGGAAGCGGTACGCGACCAAGCCGAGGAGAAGAACCCCCACCGCCAGCAGGGTCGTCCCGACCGGACGCCGCACGAATGGCTCAGAGAAGTTCATGGAACGATTAGTGCGTCGCCCCCAGGGCCACTGCGGGCGGCATCGATTCGCCGGCGCGCGCACGACCAGTCACCCAACGGCTGAGTCGATCCATGTAGAGATAAATGACTGGCGTGGTGTAGAGCGTCAGGAACTGGGACACCAACAGGCCGCCGACGATGGAGATGCCGAGCGGCTTCCGGAGTTCGGAACCGGTTCCGTTCTCCAACGCGAGCGGCAACGCCCCGAGCAGCGCGGCCATGGTGGTCATCATGATCGGCCGAAACCGCAGCAGACAGGCCTTGTAGATGGATTCCTCGGGCTGGAGCCCTTCTTCACGTTCCGCTTCCAGAGCAAAATCGATCATCATGATCGCGTTCTTCTTCACGATCCCGATCAGCAGGATGATTCCGATCAGGGCGACCAGCGACAATTGTTCGCCGCAGAGAATGAGGGCCAGCAGAGCCCCGACGCCGGCGGACGGCAGACTGGAAAGGATGGTGATCGGATGGATGTAGCTCTCGTACAGCACGCCCAGCACGATGTAGATGACCACGATGGCGGCGAGAATGAGGAAGGGCTCACTGGCGAGCGACGAGCGGAATTCGGCGGCGCTCCCTGAAAAATTGGTGGCGATGGTATCCGGCAGACTGATGTCGCGACCCGCCTTCTGAATCGCCTCGACCGCGGCACCGAGCGAACTGCCGGGTCGGAGATTGAACGACAAGGTGACCGCGGGGAATTGACCCTGACGCGAAATGGACAATGCGGCCGAGCGGGTGCGGACCGTGGCAATGCTGGAAAGACGCACCATCTGCCCGGTGCTCGACTTCACGTACACGGTTCCGAGCGCCTCAGGTCCCACCTGAAACTGAGTGCCGGCTTCGAGCACCACCCGGTATTGGTTTAGCTGGGTGAAAATGGTCGAGACCTGGCGTTGTCCGAATGCATCGTACAACGTGTCGTCAATCGACTGGAGTGGCACGTTGAGCCGCGCCGCCGCGTCGCGGTCGATTTCCACCACCAATTGCAAACCGGCGGCCTGTTGATCCGACGCCACATCGGTCAACTCCGGCAGTTCGCGCAACCGTGTCAGCAGGCGGGGCGCCCACTCCGTCAGTTCCGAATCATCGGCATCCTGGAGCGTGTACTGGTATTGGGTGCTGCTGATCCGGCTGTCGATTTGCACGTCCTGGACCGCCTGCATGAAGAGCGCGATTCCCTCCACCGAACGGGTCGCCTCCCGCAGCCGGCCAATGATTTCATCCGCGCCCGCCTTCCGTTGGGAGCGTGGTCGGAGATTGATGTAAATGCGGCCGGAATTCCCGGTCACGTTGACCGTGCCGGTCCCCACGAATGAAGCCACGCTCGCGACATCGGGATCCCGGCGGACAATTTCGGTCACGGCACGCTGACGGTCAGCCATCGCCCGGAATGAAATGGTTTGCGCGGATTCGGTCACCCCGATGATGAGCCCGGTGTCCTGTTGCGGCAGGAGGCCCTTGGGAACCAGGAAGAAGAGCCAGATCGTGGCGGCCAGCGTCGCGAGGGCGACGGCGAGGGTGAAGGGCTGGTTGCGCAGCACCCATTTCAATCCATGCTCGTAGGCGTTGAGCATCCCCTGGAAAAAACGCTCGGTGACCCGGTAAAAACGTCCATGAACCGTCAGCGCCTCGGACTTGAGGAGACGGGCGCACATCATCGGTGTGAGCGTCAGCGAAACGATCGCCGACATGACCACCGCGATGCTCAGCGTCATGGCGAATTCGCGGAACAACCGTCCGACAATGCCGGTCATGAACAGCAACGGGATGAACACCGCGATCAGGGAGACACTGAGCGAAATCACGGTGAACCCTATTTGCCGGGCGCCCTTGATCGCTGCCGGCAATGGCGCTTCGCCGGCCTCCAGATGCCGGACGATGTTCTCGATCATGACGATCGCGTCGTCCACCACGAAGCCGGTGGAAATCGTCAGCGCCATCAGCGAAAGGTTGTCGAGGCTGAAGCCGGCGAGCTTCATTACTCCGAACGTTCCCACCACTGCGATCGGCAGCGCGACGCTGGGAATCACCGTGGCCCAGAATTTTCGCAGGAACAGGAAGATCACCAAAATCACCAGAATCACCGTGAGAATCAGGGTAAATTCCACGTCGGCGATGGAGGCCCGAATGGTCTCCGTCCGGTCGGTCAGAATGTCCACCTTCACGCCGGCGGGCATCACCGACCGGAGTGCCGGCAACAACTCCTTCACCCGGTTGGCGGTCTGGATGATGTTGGCCCCCGGCTGGCGCTGGATGTCGACGATCACCGCCGGTCGGTCGCCGACCCATCCGCCGAGCCGCATATTTTCCACATCATCGACCACTTCGCCGATGTCGCGGACCCGGATCGGCGAGCCGTTCTTGTAGGCGACGATGACGTTCGCGTATTCGACGGCGTTGTAGATCTGATCGTTGACCGTGATGGCAAACGCCTGATGCGCGCCATCGAAGCTGCCCTTCGGCGCGTTGATGTTATTCTGGACCAACGCGGTCCGGACCTCCTCCAGGCTCAATCCCAGCGCGGCGAGCGCCGACGGATTAATGCGAACCCGCACCGCAGGTTTCTGTTTTCCCTGAATCGTCACCAAACCCACGCCGGTGACTTCGCTCAACTTCTGGGCGAGGACGGTGTCGGCGATGTCCGTCACCCGCTCCAACGGCAGCGTCGCGGAATGCACCTCGAGGGTCAGGATCGGCGAATCGGCGGGGTTGATCTTGCTGAAGGTGGGCGGATTCGGCATCCGGGGCAGAACACCGTTGGCCGCGTTGATCGCCGCCTGAACATCCTGGGCCGCGGCGTCGATGTCGCGATCGAGATTGAACTGAAGAGTGACGGCAGTGTTCCCGAACGAACTCTGCGACGTCATCAGGTTCAGTCCGCTGATCTGTCCGAACTGCCGTTCCAATGGCGTGGTGACCGACGACGCCATCACCTCGGGACTTGCACCGGGAAATTGGGCGGTGATTTGAATCGTGGGAAAATCCACCGGCGGCAGCGCCGAGATGGGGAGCAGCAGGTATCCCAGCACGCCCATGATCACCACGCCGGCCATCAGCAGCGACGTGGCAACCGGACGATGGATGAAGGGTTCTGAAAGGTTCACCGGGGAGGAGAATTGGTGCGGGTTGCGCCGCCATTGCCGCCACTACCGCCCTTGGCCGATGGGGCCGCTCCCTTGGGCGGACCGGTGCGAACCTTGGAACCGTTCTGCAGCTTGTACTGACCGTCCACGACCACCCGTTCGCCCGGCTCCAGTCCCGATTCGATCATGGTCAATCCGTCCTGCACCGGCCCGGTTCGGATGGTGCGCATCGACACGGCACCGTCGGCACCAATGACGAAGGCGAAAGGTCCGTCCGGACCACGCTGGACGACGGTGGACGCCACGACGATGGCTCCCTTGCGGGTCCGCAAGTGCAGCCGGGTGTTAACGAACTGCCCCGGCCAGAGGCGGAGATCCTGATTCTCGAATCGCGCCTTGAGCCGGACGGTTCCGGTCGCGGTGTCGATTTGGTTGTCCACCACGGTCAGCGTGCCGCGGGCCACCACGTTCGAGCTGTCGCGGTCCAATGCCAGCACTTCGAGCGTGTTCTCCGCCTGGGCCTGGTTGATCTGCGGAAGGGACTGCTCAGGCATGGTGAACACCACGGAGACAGGACGCAGTTGGGAGACCACGACCACTCCGTTGGAATCACCGGTGTGGATCAGGTTGCCCGCGTCGATCTGGCGAATCCCGGTCCGTCCATCAATCGGCGAAAGGATTCGGGTGTAGCCGAGTTGAACCCGGGCCTGATCGGTCTCCGCTTGATCGGCCTTTACGGTGGAGACCCCTTGTGTCACCACGGCTTTTTGGTCGTCGTAGTCCTTCTGCGAGAGGATCTTTCGTTCGATCAATCCCTCGTCGCGGACCAATTCCGCGCGGGCGTTGGCCAGCTTGGATTCATCCTCGGCCTGCTTCGCCTCGGCCTGACGCAATCCGATTTCGAACGGGGTCGGATCGATTTCCGCGAGCAGATCCCCGGCCTTGACCTCCTGCCCTTCGGTGAACACCACCCGGCGCAGGAGCCCTTCCACCCGGGCCCGCACGACCACCGAGTTGAACGCCTGCACCGTGCCGAGTCCGTCCAGGAACTGGGGCACGTCCTGACGGACCACCACCCCGTCCACCACGGGCACCTCGACCGCCCCGCGGGCGGGACCCGCGGTCTTGGCCAATGCGGCCGCCTGTCGGGAGCGCACCAGCCACCAGGTTCCGGCGGCAACGGCGGCGAGGATCAGGAGTGCGATGACCATCCCAAGCGAGGTTCGCCGTTCGGGACGGGAAGGCGGTGATGCGGACTGGGGAGCGTTGTTCATGCGACGGACCGGGAATGACCTGGAGATTCTGCCTTCGATGGACAGTTAGTCGATCGAAACCGGATCCCCCCGCGCCGGGTCCGGAAGATATCCTGAACTGGCCGGTGTATGTTTCCGACGCTAGTTTGGATCTTCCTGTTGTCAACTTACATATTCTGTCATATGTAACTCTTCCATGACCCAAGCCCCCTCCGAAGCCACGCGGGTCCGAATCCTGGAAACAGCGCTTCGTCTCTTGCGGCGGCACGGCAAGGACAAGCTCACAGTGGTCGACATCGCCAAGTCGCTCGGGATGTCCCACGCCAACGTTTACCGGTTCTTCCGCAACAAGACCGACATCCTCGACACGGTGGTCAACGAATGGCTGGCCAAGGTGGAATCCTTCGTCCAGTCCACGGCGCGGAAACCCGGGACCGCCGCCGAACGGATCGAGGCGGTGGTGTTGAATCTCCACCTGAAGCGGCGGCGGAAGTTCGTACGGGATCCGGAGGTGTATGAGGCATTTCGTCACCTGTTCGAACTCCGGCCCGACGCCGCCCAACGTCACCGGCAGGCCATTTTCGATGTCTTCCGCCAGTTGCTGGTCGAAGGAATCGAGGCGGGTGAATTCCGGCCCGTCGACGTGGATGAGGCCGCCGCCGTCCTGAAGGATGCCACCGCGCTCTTCCTTCATCCGATCCTGATTCCGACCTTGTCTCAAGAGCCCACCGGCCCGCGCGCCCGGGCCGTCGTCGCCTATTTCCTGTCGTCCATCGCCGTGTCGCCCGTCACTTCGGGTGGACCACGCCCGGTCCCGGCTCCTTGAATCGTTCACGAACGTAGGTGATGTGCCCGCGCAGGGCATAAAACTGGTCGGCAAACGACGCAGGAATGCTGATGGACTTCACCGTGGCTTCGATGTGGTCCAGACGGTTCATCCATTCCCGGTGGGCCTCCGGATTCGCCGGGCCGTGAAGCCCGCGCTCGACCGCCTGCAACGCCCGATACCATCGGAACAGGATGAGTTTCACCCGCCACCGCAGGACGGCCGGAATCAGTTTAAGGCCGGGAATCAGCACAATCGCCATCGGCACAATGAGGGCGATCACCCCCTCGACCACGCCTGCCACCGAGAACGGCAGGTTCCGGTACAGCCAGCTTTTGCCGGTCTTGAAGTACCGGATCGCCGCCGGACTGAGCGTAAACTCATGCTCCAACGGCGCGGGAAACTCCCCCTTCTGCTGCAGGAGGGACGGGTTCTTGTGCAGCTCCCGGGCGGCCTCCAGAAGCAGGTCGGAGAGCGCCGGATGGAGGTCCCCACGCGCGATGAGTTCCACCATCGGGCCGACGAGCTGGAGGTCATGCGGCGGTCGATCCATTCCAAAATCGATTCCGCCACGCGGGATGACGAGGCGGTTCAGGTAGGGAATCCGTCGGGTGTAGCCGGCCGCCTGGACGAAGTCAAAAACCCGGAACTCCGGATTGCGCATCACCGAACGAAGGGTGTTGGTCGAAACGGAATCGCTCATCAGGAATGCAGTGTCCACGCGGCCGGCGAGCAGTTGGGTCACGCCTTCGTCACCGTCCAGTTGCAACAGGGTGGTGCGGCCCCCGGGCACGATTCCATTGGTCGCTAGCAGGAGGGTCGCCAGCGACAACGTTCCGCTCCCGGGCGCGCCGATGGCCAGGCGCTGGCCGGCGAAATCGGACAGCAACACCGCGGGGTTGGATGCGCGGCAAAACACCCACAGCGGCTCATACATGATGCTGCCCAGCGAGTGCAGCACGCGCCGTCGCCCCTCGGGTTGAACCGAACCCGTCAACCCGCCCTGAACAAATCCAACATCGAATCGCGAACCGCCCAGCCGAAGCCGCGCCAGATTCTCCTCTGAACCGCGGGAGTTCACCACCCGCACGCGGACGTGATCGCGGGCGAGGGTGTTCGAATAACTCAATGCGTACCGTTCGAAGACGCTTCCCGGCGGACCACTGGTGATGACCAGGGATTTTGGCGGTGCCGATTGAAGGAACAGATAGGCGGCCGCCGCGACGGTGAGAACGATGAGCGCCACCGCCGCCATTGCGGCCCCGCGGCCGAGACCGAAGGTTTCAGTGAAGATACCGAGCACCGCGGAAAGCTTGAATCGTCGCATCACCCGGGAACGCTGCTCTCACCGGCCGGCCCGTCCAAACGAAATCTCTGAGGCATCCACACGGGTTGCCGCCTCGTCTGCGATCTCGACGACGGGACAGGGATGGCCCCGACGAGCGGGAGTGAGACAGGATGAACGGAATGAACCGAATTAGATCGGCTTTTCACCAATCGGTATAAATCCGTGTCTTCTGCGCTTCTTCTGAATCGTTCCAGATCAAACGCAGATGCCGTGGATCTTCTCCGGATCAATTCCGAGTTCGCGGATTGCCTGCGCGACGATCTCCGGTGCCAGCGCTCCCGTCTGGCTGAGCTTGTAGAGCGTGGCCACCGCCGTGGATTCGGCATCGATCTCGAAGAACCGCCGCAACGCCGGGCGCACTTCGCTCCGGCCAAAACCGTCGCATCCCAGGGTCATCAGTCCGCCGGGAATCCAGGGCGCTATCTGATCGGCCACCAGCTTCAGGTTGTCACTCACCGCGACCCAGACGCCGGTCTCGGGTTCGACGAGGGTTTCGAGGTAGCTCTTCCGCGGCGTTTCCGTCGGATGCAGCATGTTCCAACGTTTGGCGGCCTGCGCTTCGCTGCGAAGCCGCTTGAAACTGGTCGCGCTCCACACGTCGGCACTCACGCCGTACTTGGCCAGGATTTCCTGTGCTTTCAACGCCTGCATCAGAATGGAGCCCGAGCCGATCACGTGCGCCTTCAACTTCAGGTCGGACGGACCGGCCTTGAAACGGTACAACCCGCGGAGAATCCCTTCCACGACCGCCGGATCCTCCGGCATCGGAGCATGGGTGTAGTCCTCGTTGTGGACGGAAACGTAGTAGAAGATGTCCTCGCCGTCGGCGTACATGCGCTTGAGGCCGTCGCAGACGATGACCGCCAGTTCGTAACCGAACGCCGGTTCATAGCTCATCAGGTTCGGCACGCTCGCCGCAATGAGATGGCTGTGGGCGTCCTGATGCTGCAAACCTTCGCCGTTCAATGTCGTGCGGCCGGAAGTCGCGCCAACCATGAACCCGCGGCAACGGCTGTCACCGGCGAGCCAGATCTGGTCGCCAACCCGCTGGAATCCGAACATCGAGTAGTAGATGTAGAACGGAATGGTCGGCACGCCGTAGGTCACGTGAGCGGTGCCGGCGGCGATGAAATCGGCCATGGATCCGGCCTCGTTGATGCCTTCTTCGAGCAACTGGCCGTCTTTCTTCTCGATGTAGGGCGTGTTGGCGTTGTCCTCGGTCTTGGCACCGGGATCGTAGAGCTGACCGCGTGAGCTGTAGATGCCGACCTGGCTGAACAGGCCTTCCATGCCGAAGGTGCGGGCCTCGTCGGGCACGATCGGCACCACGTATTTGCCGATCTGTTTGTCGCGCAGAAGGGCTCCGAGCAGCAGGTTGTAGGCTTTCGTGGTCGAGGCCTCCTTCAACACCGCGGCATTCAACAATGTCGGGAATTGAGTGTGACTCGGCGTCTGGAGCTTGACTCCGCGCACGCGACGGCGCGGATTGAAGCCGTTCAATGCCGTGCGGCGGGCGTGAAGATATCGCATCTCGTCGCTGTCCTCCGGCGGCCGGTAGAACGGCAGGTCGGCGATCACGTCGTCTTCCAGCGGGATGGAGAAACGTTCGCGGAAATGCCGGATGTCGCGTTCGGCGAGTTTCTTGAGACCGTGGGTGGGGTTCTTCCCCTCGCCCGCCTCGCCGGTGCCGTAGCCCTTGACCGTCTTGGCCAGGATCACGGTCGGCCGGCCATTGCGCCGGGTCGCCCGGTGATAGGCGGCGTAGACTTTGCGCGGATCATGTCCGCCGCGAGTCAGGCGCTTCAACTGGTCGTCGCTCAAATGATTCACCAGTTCGAGCAGCTCGGGGTACTTTCCGAAGAAGTTTTTCCGGATGTAGGCGCCGCTTTCGACGATGTACTTCTGATACTCGCCATCCACGACCTCCTCCATGCGCCGGGCCAGCACGCCCTTCGCGTCCTTCGCCAGCAGGGCATCCCAGTCGCTGCCCCAGACCACCTTGATAACATTCCATCCCGCGCCGCGGAACTGGCCTTCCAAATCCTGGATGACCTTGCCGTTGCCGCGCACCGGTCCGTCGAGCCGCTGGAGATTGCAATTGATGACCCAGACCAAGTTGTCGAGACCCTCGCGACCGGCCATGCCGATGGCACCGTGGGTTTCAGGTTCATCGGATTCGCCATCACCGATGAAGGCCCATACGAACGGATCGCCTTGGGCGAGACCGCGGGCCTGGAGATACCGGCTGAAACGGGCCTGGTAGATGGAATGGATCGGGCCCAGCCCCATCGAGACGGTGGGAAACAGCCAGAACTCCGGCATCAAGTAGGGATGCGGATAGCTGCTGAGACCGGGGTGCGGCTGCAATTCCTGGCGGAAATTCTTGAGATGCTCTTCGGTCAACCGGCCTTCCAGAAAGGCGCGCGAATAATTCCCCGGGGAGGCGTGCCCCTGGAAATAAATCATGTCCGCCGTCGTCCCGTCGTCGTCGCCGCGGAAGAAGTGGTTGAATCCCACCTCATACAGCGTGGCCAGCGAGGCAAAAGTGGCGATGTGGCCGCCGACATTGGTCGTCTTGTTGGCCTTGGCCACCATGGCCATCGCGTTCCAGCGGACGTGCGCCCGGATGAGGCGCTCCATTTCGAGATCGCCGGGATAGGCCGGCTGTTCGTCGACCGGAATAGTGTTGAAATAGGGAGTGCTGGTGACCGTGGGGATCGAGTGACCCGACCGCCGCAGATCCTCGATGAAGGCGCTGATGACGATCTTCTGCTGTTCCGGCGATTTTCCGGCCAGCGCCAGCGCGGCGAGATCCGCCAGCGAATCGCTGTAGCGGGTCAGATCCGACCCGGGACGGGCGGGATGACGATCGGACGATGAAATTCCATTGCCGGAAACAGCGGTATCTTTGGGGGACGTTGAATCAGTCAACACAGGCGGTGAGGTTAATCGAAACACGGGGCCTGCCAAGTCCGGTCGCGGTTCAAAATCCGCGTGTCCCGCGAAGAAGCCTGCCGCCCAACCGGGTTTGGCCTTGCACCTTCGTCGTTTTTTAACCACGCAGCAGCCGTGCACTGCCTGCATTTGGATTCCAGTCTGGCACCCGAAGCGTGCCTCGCCACCGAGGACACGCTGCTGGAGGCTGCCGAGACGGGAGGCCACGATGTGTTGTGTTTTTGGGAATCGTGCCGGCCGTTCGTCGTCGTCGGATTCGGACAAACCATCGAGCGCGAAGTGGACGTCGCCGCGTGCCGGACGGAAGGGGTTCCGATTCTCCGCCGCCAGTCCGGGGGCGGCGCGGTGGTTCAAGGCCCGGGCTGCCTCAATTACGCCCTGGTGCTGCGGATCGAATTGACCTCCGAGTTGGGAACCATCGCCGGCACCAACCGCTGGATCATGGAGCGTCATCGAACCGCACTAACGTCGTTGATCGGCGATCGGGTGGTGGTCCGCGGCCACACCGATCTGGCCGTCCGGTCGGAGGACGGCGTGGAACGAAAAGTCTCGGGCAACGCCCAGCGCCGTCGACGAAACGCGCTGCTGTTTCATGGAACCCTGCTCCACCATCCGGACACCGATCGGATGTCGCGCCTGCTGCGATTCCCTTCGCTGTCGCCCGACTATCGCCACCACCGAAGTCACGCCGAATTCGTCGGTGAAATCCCCGTTTCCGCCGATGCGCTGCGGGAGGCTTGGACCCGCGAATGGGACGCTCAAGCCCCTGAAACCAGTCCGGACCCCTCGCGGGTTCAGGCCTCGATTGAAGCGCGTTATGCCTTGGATTCGTGGAACTTAAGACGTTAACGAGTCGGGGCAAAACCCGGCGCCGGTTGACACCCAACGACCCCGGCACCTACCTTCGGCCTCGAATTCGATGAACACGGCTCACGTGCCGAAACGGAAAGGAATCGCCATGGCCGAAGGATACTGTGTCAAATGCAAGGCGAAGAAGCCGATCGTGGATGGAGTGGAAGAGACGATGAAGAATGGCCGCAAGGCCGTGAAGGGAAAGTGCCCGACCTGTGGCGCGGTGATGTTCAAGATTTTGGGCGGTAAATCCGCGGCTCCCGCCGCGGCCGGCCCGGGCGGTGCTGCAACCCCGGCGGAAGTCACGCCCGCGGCCTGATTCCGGCCCGGTGATGGACCGCCGCTTCCTGATTTTTCACTCGCAACCCGACCCCACCCGCCCGACGGCGGGTTCTTTTTTGTTTACTGCCCGTCGTTCCCGCGGGTAGTTCCTAGTAGTCGATGGTGCTCCCAAACACACCGTCCGACGCAGACCCCTGTCCATTCATGACTACCAAACCGCTGAACGCGACTGAACTCACCCAACTGACGACCGGACTCAACCGGCTTGCCCGCAACATCTGGTGGAGTTGGGATCAGGACGCGCAGGAAGTATTTCACGAGCTGTCCCCACGGGGCTGGCAGAATCTCTATCACAACGCCGTCGCCATTCTCCACGAAGTCTCGGACTACGAACTGCGGGTCCGACTGCAGGAGCCGGGATTTGCCGATCGGGTCCGCAAGGTTCTGGATAATTTCGATGCCTACCTGAACGAGAAAGCCACCTGGGGCGCGGCCAATGCACCGCAGCTCAAGGCCAATCCGGTCGCCTATTTCTCGGCCGAATTCGCCTTTCACGAAACACTGCCCATCGCCGCCGGCGGCCTCGGTGCGCTCGCCGGTGACCACGCCAAATCCGCCAGCGACCTCGGCATCGGCTTTGTCGGCATCAGCCTTTTTTACCGCGAGGGCTATTTCCAGCAGTCGGTCAACCACGACAACTGGCAGCAGGAAACCTACACCCAGCTCAATCCCCGCAACCTGCCGTTGGAACCGGTGCTCGATTCCCGCGGCGAACCGCTGGTTTGCAGCGTGCGTCTCGCGGGCTGCAGCGTCCGCTTCCACGCGTGGCGGGTGAACGTCGGCCGCGTACCGGTCTACCTGCTCGACGCCAACCGTCCGGAAAACGAGGCCCATTACCGCGACCTCACCAACCGGGTGTACGGCGGCGATTCCACCACCCGCATTCTCCAGGAAATCCTGCTCGGCGTCGGCGGCGTCCGCCTGCTGCGGGCGCTGGGAATCCAGCCCTCGACCTTCCACATGAACGAGGGTCATGCGGCCTTCCTGACCCTGGAATTGATCCGCGAGAAATTGGCGGCCGGAAAATCGTTCGGCGAAGCGTCAACGCTCACCAAGGGCGAATGCCTGTTCACCACTCACACGCCCGTTGAGGCCGGCCACGACCGGTTCAGCAGCGATCTCATGGGCTATGCGGGACAGAAATTCGTCACCAGCCTCAAGATCACCCACGAGGAGTTGATGAACCTCGGCCGGGTCCGCGCCAACGATAAGACTGAGCCATTCTGCATGACGGTCCTCGCTCTCAAGCTTTCGCGGGCGGCCAACGGCGTCAGCGAACTGCACGGAGCGGTCAGCCGGGAAATGTGGACCGAACTCTTCGGCACCACCGATCCCGACAAGGTCCCGATCGGACACATTACCAACGGCATTCACCTCGTCGGCTGGATGAAGGGACCCGCCCGCCGGGTGTGGCGCCGCAAGTTCGCCGCGCTGGGACGGCCTGATTCCGCCTTCGTCACCGAAGCCAACACGGCCGAGTTCTGGAACCGGGTGACCGATCCCGAATTCATTTCCGACGAGGAAATCTGGGCATTGCGCTACAAGCTGCGGCGCGAATTGGTCGAGTTTACCCGTCGCCGGCTGCTGCTCCAGGGCCGGACGTTCAGCCAGGGGGACTTCATTACCTTCGACGGCTTCCTCAATCCCGATGCGCTCACCATCGGATTCGCCCGCCGCTTCGCCACCTACAAGCGCGCCCCGCTGATCTTCGACCAGTTCGAGAACATCGTGAAGCTGGCCCAGGACTCCGCCCGGCCGGTGCAGTTCATCTTCGCCGGAAAAGCCCATCCGCGCGACGACGCCGGAAAGGCGTTCATCCAGAAAATCATTCACCTCAGCAAATTCAGCGAGCTCAAGGGACACCTGGTGTTCATCGAGAACTACGACATCCACGTGTGTCGTCAGATGGTGGCCGGATGCGACATCTGGCTGAACAATCCCCGCCGGCCGTTGGAGGCCTCGGGCACGAGCGGCATGAAGACCACGCCGCACGGGTGCATGAACCTGAGCATCATGGACGGCTGGTGGCGCGAGGGCTACGACACACAGAACGGCTTCTCCATCGGGCCCGATTCCCACCCAGCCGACGTCGACGAACAGGACCGGGTCGACAGCGCCAACCTCTACAAGACTCTGACCGAGGAGGTCGTTCCCGGCTTCTTCAACCGCGATGCGTCGGGCGTCCCGCGCCAGTGGATCACACGCATCCGTCACACCATGGCCACCCTCGCACCGCAGTACAGCACCTGGCGCATGGTGCAGGAATACACCACCAAGTCTTACCTCACCCGCTGAGCGGATCCGCGTTTTCAGAAGCGGGTGGAGGGCAACGCATTCACGGCCGCCCTCCGCCCGCCGTCGTTCCGAATCCCCCCCGGTTGACCGCCGCTAAATATGGGCGACGTTCCTTCCGATAGGATAAAGGATCGACTTATGAATACGCTTCTAGAACCCGGACCCGGTGCCGCGGTTGCCACTTCAGACCTCACGTTTTCACCGGACGTACTCGAATCCCAACAACCCGTGCTGGTCGACTTTTGGGCTCCGTGGTGCGGACCCTGCCGCATGATCGCCCCGGCGATCGAAGAACTCGGCCGCGAATTTGCAGGACGAGCCCGCGTCGCAAAACTCAACGTGGACGAGAATCAGGAAACGGCCGCGCGATACGGAATCGCCAGCATTCCCACGCTGTTGATTTTCAAATCAGGGCGGGTCGTCGACCAGATCGTCGGGGCCACTTCGAAGAAGGCCATTTCCAACAAACTGAACGCCCTGGTGGCCTGAGTCTTCGTTGCTGGATTCGCCCCTTCACACCCCGCTTTCTCGCGCGGATCGAAACGCTTTCGTCTTGCACAACGGCGTCAGCACCTGCAAACCGGAACCCAATGGGACGCCACAGCGATGCACGTGAAAAGCTGCTCGAAGCCGCACTGGACCTGATCTGGACCAGCAGCTACGGCGGCGTGAGCGTCGATGACATCTGCGAACGCGCGGGTGTGAACAAGGGGAGTTTCTACCATTTCTTCCCCAGCAAATCGGATCTGGCGGTGGCGGCCTACGAGGCCCACTGGCAGTCGGCGCAACCCGATTTGGACCGGTTGTTCTCCTCCGCCACCGATCCCATCGAGCGGTTGCAACGGTGGTGCACACGGCTCCACGAAACCCAGCACCAGAAATTCCTCACCTACGGCTACGTGGTCGGCTGTCCGTATGCCAACGCCGGATCCGAGCTGGCCACCCAAGATCCGAAGATCCGCGCCAAAGCGCAGGAGATGATGGACCGCTGGCTCGATTACCTCGAAGCCACCATCCGCGATGCACAACTTCAGGGCAGCGCGGAGGTCGATCAGCCCCGCGCCGCCGCCACCCAGGTTTACTCCTGCGTCCTGGGTCTCCTACTCCAGGCCAAGATCCAAAACGATCCGGCCGTCCTCCTCGAATTGGAGTCCGCCGTCAACCGACTCCTCCGGATTCGGGCACCGCTCCATCCGGTTTCATGAGGCGTTTTGAACCGGCCTACTTGACCGATCGGTAAAGTAAGCCAAAATACCGGTATGATCGCGGTGGAGAACACTCCTTTACAAAGACTTACAACTATCAGCCTTCCAAAACGGCAGTCCAAACTCCTCTCTGCCGGTGGCCGGCTCACCCCTGATTTCGCAAAACTGGCTCGCCGTCTGGTGGTGGCTTTTGCCTTCGAATTTGACGGAAAACTGCCTCACCGGTGCCTCCGACGCCTGGTCCGGGAGGCAGAAGCGGTGGCGCTCCAAACTCCGGTTCCGATGCTGGCCCTTCCGGTCCTGGCCGAGGAAAAGGTCCGGTCCGCGCTCGATTGGCAAAGTCGCCAGCAGGATATTTTAAACCGCTCGGTGGTGAGCCTGACGGAATAGCCCGGTCGACGCGCGCCATCACCCGCCGCCTTTGCCTCATCCCCGCACCTTTAATTCCATGTTGCGCCTCCCGATTTGTTTTTTGCTGCTGGCCCTCGGATGGACGGCCGCCGGATGCCGTCCCCATCCCAACGGCGGCCCGCCGTCCGCCGAAGAGGTCACTGTCGCTTTGCCGGAACGCGAGGAGCGCGTGGAGTACGATGAGTTCACCGCGCGATTGGACGCGGCGGAGACCGTGGAAATCCGCCCGCGTGTTTCCGGGTACCTGACCGAGGTCCGCTTCACGGCGGGTCAGCAGGTCAACAAGGGGGACGTCCTCTTCGTCATCAATCCTCGACCGAAGGAAACCGCGTTGCGTCATGCGGAGGCCGATCTCGCCCGCGCCCGCGTGGCCGCGGAAGTCGCCCAACGTGAAGCGACGCGCGGCAGCCAGCTTCTTACCAACAATACCCTGTCATCCGAGGAGGCCGACACCCGGCAGTGGAAGTCGAAGGACACCGCAGCCGCGGTTCAAGCCGCCGAAGCCGCGGCGACTTCAGCCCGCATCGAACTCGATTACTGCCAGGTCAAATCCCCGATCACCGGGCGCATCGGCCGCGCCTTGGTCACCGCCGGCAACAACGTCTCCGGCGTCGATGGCTTCACCACGCTTCTGGCCATCGTCGTCAGCATCGATCCGATCCATGCCTACGCCGATGTCGACGAGGCGTCCTTCCTCAAGTTCCAGGCACTCGATCGCGCTGGCAAACTCAGTAAGACAGAGGACGGCCGCATTGCCGTGGACATGGGATTGGAAGATTCGAAGGATCGTCCCTTTCACGGCCGCATCGAACATTTCGACAACCGGGTCGATCCGGCCACCGGAAGCATTCTGCTGCGCGCCGAGTTTCCGAATGCCGACGGACGCCTGCTGCCCGGGCTGTTCGCGCGCGTCCGTGTTCCCGGGTCCGCACGCGAACAAGTCCTCCTGATTCCCGAGGTGGCGGTGATGACCGAACAAAGCCTGAAGTTCGTCTACACGGTCAACGCCTCCAACATTGTGGAGAAACATGTCGTCAGCCTCGGCGGTGCTGCCGGGACGCGGCGGATCATTCACAGCGGACTCCAGCCCACCGATCGCGTGGTGATCAACGGACTCCAGCGGATCATGATGCCGGGAATGCCGGTCAAACCGATCGACCCACCCAAGTCGACCGCCGAACCATCGAGCCGTTGAACTCCGACCATCGGAACTTCGGATCTGCCGCATGAATTTTTCCCATTTCTTCATCCGCCGCCCGATCTTCGCGGCGGTGCTGTCGATCCTGATCTTCGTGGTCGGATTGATCTGCCTCTTCCGCCTCCCGATCAGCGAGTACCCCGAAGTCACGCCGCCTCAGATCGTGGTCCGCGCCGTCTATCCGGGCGCCAATCCGAAGACGATCTCCGAAACGGTCGCCATCCCCCTCGAACAGCAGCTCAACGGCGTCGAGAATTCGCTCTACATCTTTTCGCAGTCGACCAGCGACGGCGTCATGACGCTGACGGTCACCTTCAAGCTGGGCACCGACATCGACCAAGCCCAGGTGCTGGTTCAGAACCGCGTTTCACAGGCCCTACCCAAGCTGCCGGAAGAGGTTCGTCGCCTCGGTGTGTTGACCATCAAATCCACCCCGGACCTCACGATGGTGGTCCATCTGACCTCTGACGGAACCTACGACGACATCTTTGTCCGCAACTACGCCACGCTCCAGGTGAAGGACGTGCTGGCCCGGATTCCCGGCGTCGGTCAGGTCCAGGTGTTCGGATCGGGCGACTACGCGATGCGGGTCTGGCTCGACCCCGAAAAAACCGCGGCCCGAGGCCTCACGGCGAGTGATGTGGTCGATGCGATCCGCGAGCAGAACGTCCAGGTCGCGGCCGGTGCCGTCGGCCAGCAACCGGTGGCCGGACCGGTGGGATTCGAACTTCAGATCAACACCCAAGGCCGCCTGGTGTCCGAGGAGGAATTCGGCGGCATCCTGATCAAGACCGGTGCGCACGGTGAAACGGTCCGATTGCGCGACGTGGCGCGGATTGAACTGGGAGCCGGTGAATTCAGTCTCCGGTCGCAGCTCAACAACAAATCCGCCGTTGCCCTGCCGATCTTCCAACAACCCGGCAGCAACGCTCTCGAGCTCTCCCGCACCGTCCGCAAGACGATGGCCGACTTGAAACGGAACTTCCCCGCCGGGATGGATTTCAACGTGGTGTACGACCCGACGGTCTTCGTTGCCAAATCCATCGACGCCGTCATTCACACCCTGTTTGAAGCCGTACTGCTGGTGGTGCTGGTGGTGCTGTTGTTCCTGCAAACCTGGCGGGCGTCCATTATTCCGTTGGTGGCCGTGCCGGTCTCATTGGTGGGCACCTTCGCCGTCATGGCCGCGCTCGGGTTCTCCATCAATGCGCTGTCGCTGTTCGGCCTGGTGCTGGCCATCGGCATCGTGGTCGACGACGCCATCGTGGTGGTGGAAAATGTCGAACGGAACATCGCCCTCGGACTGTCGCCGATCGACGCCACCCGCAAGGCCATGGATGAAGTGACCGGCCCGATCGTCGCGACAGCCCTGGTGTTGTGCGCGGTCTTCATTCCCACCGCGTTCATCAGCGGTCTCAGCGGCCAGTTCTACAAGCAGTTCGCCATCACCATCGCCATTTCAACGGTGATCTCGGCCTTCAATTCCCTGACCCTTTCCCCCGCCCTGTCGGCAGTGTTGCTGCGCGGGCATCATGAGAAGCCGGACGCCTTTTCCCGCGGGATCAGCGCGCTCTTCGGTTGGATCTTCCGTCCGTTTAACCGCTTTTTCGAGCGTGCCTCCCTCGGCTACTCCCGCGGTGTCGCCCGCGTCATCCGGTACAGCGTCGTGTGTCTGGTGGTCTATGTCGGGTTGCTCTTCCTGACCGGCGGTGTTTTCAACGCAGTGCCCACCGGATTCATTCCCGAGCAGGACAAACAATACCTCATCTGCGTGGCCCAGCTTCCGGATGCCGCATCCCTGGATCGGACCGATGCGGTGGTCAAACGGATGACCGAACTGGCATTGAAGGTTCCCGGCGTGGAAGCCTCCGTCGCGTTTCCAGGATTGTCGCCCAATGGATTCACCGCCAGTCCCAATTCCGGAATCACCTTCATCACGCTCAAACCGTTCGAGGAGCGCCGGTCCCACGATCTTTCGGCAAAGGCGATTCGGGCGCGGTTGATGGAAGCCTTTTCCTCCATCCAGGAGGCGCGGACAATTGTGATCAACGCCCCACCGGTCAACGGCCTCAGCACCGGCGGCGGTTTCAAGCTGTTCATCGAGGACCGCCAAAATCTCGGACCGGAAGCCCTTTATGGCGCCACTTGGGGTATCATTGGTCGCTGCTATCAGACGAACGTCCTGCAGGGCGTCTACTCGACCTACCAGATCAACGTGCCGCAGATCGACGCCAACGTGGATCGTCGGAAGGCCAAGTCGCAGGGAGTTCCGCTGCAGAATTTGTTTGAGACGATGCAGATTTATCTCGGGTCGCTGTACGTGAACGATTTTAACCGGTTTGGACGCACCTACAAGGTCATCGCCCAGGCCGATGCCGCCTTCCGCGATCGACCGGACGATGTGGCGCGGTTGAAGACCAAGAATGACAAGGGTCAGATGGTGCCACTCGGCAGCCTGATGACCGTTCGGGAATCGTACGGACCCGACCGCGTGATGCGCTACAACGGTTATCCGGCCGCCGAAATCAATGGCGCACCCAACGCTGGGTACAGCTCAGGTCAGGCAGAAGCCTTCATCGAAACGCTCGTGCACCAGGGAATCGCCCCGGGCATGGCCTTTGAATGGACTGAGCTGGCCTATCAGCAGCGACTCGCCGGGAATACCGGCATCTACGTCTTCCCGTTGTGCATCCTCCTGGTCTTCCTCGTACTCGCCGCGCAGTACGAAAGCCTCACTCTTCCGGTGGCCATCATTCTCATCGTCCCGATGTGCCTGCTCAGCGCCATGACCGGCGTCCTGATCCAGGGCGGTGACAACAACATCTTCACCCAGATTGGCCTGATCGTGTTGGTCGGACTGGCCTGCAAGAACGCCATTCTGATCGTGGAATTCGCCCGCGCGGCGCAGGACCGGGGCACCGGCATTGTTGAATCCGCGCTCGAAGCCTGCCGGTTGCGTCTCCGGCCGATCTTGATGACTTCGATCGCCTTCATCGCCGGCGTCTTCCCGCTGGTGAAATCCCACGGTGCCGGTGCCGAAATGCGACAGGCCATGGGAGTCGCCGTCTTCGCGGGAATGATCGGCGTGACCGTCTTTGGCCTTTTCCTTACCCCGGTTTTCTACACCGTCATCATGCAGCTCGCGGAACGGTTTGGAGTCCGGCGGACACCGGCTCCGGTGCCGGTAGCGGCCGGCCACGGCCCAACTCCAGCTCCAACCCACGGCACCCCGGGATGAGCCGTCAGCCCGAGCGCCCGCTGCTGCTCCTGCTCGCCGCGGTGCAGTTCACCCACATCATGGACTTCATGATCATGATGCCGTTGGGACCGCAATTGATGCGGGATTTGAACATTGGACCGGGCTCCTTCAGCAGCCTCGTCGCCGCGTACACCATCAGCGCCGGAGTGATCGGACTGATCGCCGCCACGTTCATCGATCGGTGGGATCGCCGGACGCTGCTGCTGATCACCTACGCCGGGTTTGCGGCCGGGACCTTCGCCTGCGCGGTGTCCCACAGCGCGCATTCGCTGATGCTGGCGCGGATCGTCTGCGGTGGTTTTGGCGGCGTTTCCGGGTCATTGGTGATGGCCATCGTCAGTGACATCGTGCCGCCCGAACGGCGTGCCGCGGGGCTCGGAATCGTGATGACAGCGTTCTCGGTCGCCGCCGCGCTGGGAATCCCGGTCGGACTTTATCTCGCCCAGCATTTCAACTGGGAGGCACCGTTCTTCCTGCTCGCGGCGATCGCCACCGTAATGTGGACCGTTCTGGCATTTGTTCTGCCGCCAGTGCGCGATCATCTCAAGATTCCCGCCGGTGAAAGCTTTCATCCGTTCCACGATTTGCTCCGCGACGCCAACGCCGGGCGCGCCCTGCTCTTTATGGCGGCGATGATCTTCGGCCACTTCACCGTCATCCCCTTTCTCTCACCCTACCTGGTCGCCAACGTCGGTCTGCCGGAACGGCATTTGTTCCTCGTCTATTTCGTGGGCGGGGTGGTGACGGTGATTGTTTCCCCGTGGATTGGACGGGTTGCGGATCGTCGCGGCCGCCACCGGGTGTTCACGATTCTGGTGGCCGTCGCGTGCGCAGTCACCCTGTTCCTCACCCAAGCAGGACCGCTTCCGCTCTGGGGCGTACTCGTGCTGGCGGCGTTGTTCTTCGGATTCGCCAGTGGCCGGTTTGTCCCGGGCCAGGCCATTTTGTCGCTGGCCGTACCGCGCAGCCATCGCGGATCCTTCATGAGCCTGACCAGTTGTGTGCGGGATATTACCGCGGGCATCGCCTCAGGTTTCGGCGGTTGGCTCGTCACCACCGCGCCGGATCACCGCCTGATCGGCTATCAGTGGCTGGGTTGGGCCGCCGTTGCCGCAAGCCTGTTGAGCATCTGGCTCTCCCGACGGGTGCTGGTGCGCGACATCGAACCCGCTGTCTCCCTCGCCGGGACGTGAATCGGGGAAGAGATAATCTGGAAAGCATGAAAGCAGGAGGAGAAATCCGATCTGCCGTTTTCCTTTCCTGCTTTCATGCTTTCCAGATTCTCTCCTCCGCTTCCGCTCGGCTCAGATTCTCCAGTTTAGCCAGAGGGAGCCGTAGTCGTGATTCCCACCGGTCTGCTGTTTGAAATCGGGACTCTGACGACCGTGGGTGAATCCGAGATCCAGCGAATGCCAGGTCACCGCAAAACCGACCCGGCTCTCATAGCCGAACGGAACACCGGTCACCGAATGGCTGGATCGCCAGAGGTTGCCGTCGACGAAACTGTCATAAGCCGTCGCCCGTCCCTCAATGCCGGCGAACACGTGGAATCCGAACCCTCGCGGGATTCCCGCTGAGATGGGTAGCGTGGATTGGATGGTCGGTTGACCAAAATCGTCGGGAAGATTGACGCCGATGCGGATCATTCCACCAGCGGTGGCCTGGGTGAGCGGTGTCCCGCCGGTCAATGCACCGTGCGAGATGAATTCCACCACACCGCCATCACGGTCACCCGCGAGGGTATGACGCCAGGCACGCGCCAGGGTCACGTCACCAGTGGGTTCGTTGTGCAATTGATGCGTCCAGCCTTCCGCCAGTCCGATAGCAAAATTGCGGTGAATGAAGTTTTGCGCTTCGCCAGCGAGTGCCCCGGGTCCGATCCAGCCCAGCCCGAGCCGCAATTCTTCCAGCACGGCGTTTCCACTCGAGGTTTGTCCGCGACGTTGAACGGCGGGCGCGAGATACATCCAACCGACATAGGGCCGGTCCTGAGTCTGGAGGGCGACGGTGTGGATGTTGATCGGCGTGAACATCAATTGCCCCGTGGCCACCGTGAATCGCGCCCGTTCCACCTGATAGCCGAACGCCGGGAGGTTTTCTCCAAACCACGCCAGGCTCGACGGCATGGAACCCCAGGCCACCTCGGGCGCGAGGTAGGCGAATTGGATTCCCTGCGAATAATCGGAATCGGTGCCGGTCACGGAATCGTTCTCTTCCCACGCGGAAAAGACCGATCCGGACAACGAAGGCCCCGTCGCATCGGACGACGCAGGACCGCCCGCCGCTGGCGAAGCTTCTGACTTTGCGGTGGAGCGACCTGATCCACCAAACGCCACGTTGAGTCCGATTCGCACGAACGACGCGGATTGAAGGTCGCGATCCACCACGGAGCGGTCGTGACTATCCCGGACGCGAATTGATCCCGACATGGCCGAGCCCACTTCAGCGGTCAGCGTGGCCGCGGGTGTTGCGTGCCATTCCAAACCGACACCCACCGGGTAGGATTGATCACGCAGAACACCACCGGGTATGGAGGCATCCGGCGCCAACCGGAATTCACGGCTTTCGTAGGCCATGTGGACAAAGGCGGTCAGCGGATGGCCGTTCGTCCGGATGGCGTAGCTCAACTGTCCACCCGGTCCCTGGGTGAACAACCGCCATCGACGCGAAATCTGCCAGTCGACGCCCACCATCGGCAGGAATCGGGGAGTGTCGGCCAGGCGTGTGGAGGCAAGGCCGCCAAAGGTCAGGCTGAAGTTCTCATTAAACTGACGACGCGCACCGACAAATCCACCGACGATGATCGACTTCCCATTCTCCGCATCGGGATCCCCGCTCCATTCCAGGCTGCCGCTGGTGATCAAGGCCCAATGGTCGTTTAAGCCATAGCTCACCGTCGGAGCGAGCTTCACCCGGAATGCATCGCGCAACGGCTCGGCGGCCCCGGCCAAGACCCGATCAAAATTGAAGAGCCGGTAATGATCGTGCTCCACCCCGGCCTCCAGGCTGAACCGCCAGCGCGGCGGCAGCAGCCAGGTGCCGGTCCAATCGATGCCCACCCGCGGCGAACGGACGTCGGCCTCGACCTGATCCACCTTGGCCCGCGAGGAAAAACGGAAATACGGAGAAACGGAAAACTCCGGCGGCGGAGCGTCCTCCGACCGGGCGGTGAACAAGACCGCCGCAGCCGTACATCCGGCGAGGGCAACGATTGAAGTGGGGAAACTCGGGCGCATTGAGGGTGGAATGAAGCTGAAATCAGGAGGGTCGCAACCGTTTCACAGATGAGGCGTGGCCGCAGTCGGGGGGAGTGCCGAAAGTTGAAAGGCATCGCCGACTCGAATTCGCGCCCCCGCGCCGCGCAGGAGGATCAAATTCTGGCCAAACACCGGCGCTTTGAATCGCGAATCCCGACGGTAGGCGGCGAGGGTTTCCAAGGGTTGGATTCCGACGGACGCCGTCTCCTGATCGGTGTTGGTGATCCGGCATCGGGTGCAGGGTTTGACCGCCCGAAACGCGGCCGTCGCCGAGGTCAATTCCGTCAGTCGGTCCTCGTCGTGAGCGTCGCATCCGGCGATCACCAGGTTCGGCCGGAACCGATCCATCGGAAGCGTGGCGCCAGCGCCAATTCGTGCGTTCAACCCGGCCAGTGACGCTTCGCTGAGCACCAAATAGGGAAATGCATCCGCAAACCGGGCCTCCGATTCAATGCCTCCAGTCCAGTCCCGCGAACTGTATCGATGCTGATCGGATCCCCAACGGACCAATCGGACGTTGACCCCGAGGTATCGGCTCAACCACTCCGCCGCCGCGCGCCCCGCGTCCCGGGCGAGGGTGGCATGTTCCCACACCCGGACAGGCACCGTTGCGGCCGGGTTATCCGTCGAAAGGGTCACCCACAGCGGCCCCATGCCCGGTGCCATCAGGATCAACGCATCGGGCTCCAGCGTGGTGTGGATCAATGCCATCCGGGGATGATTGCGTTGGGTCAGGAATTCGCCCTGTTCATCCACCACCATCCATTCGCGGTCCATTTCGATCCCGTGCGGGGTCAGCGACGCTTCCTGAAGATCGATCCCTCGACAGGATTTCACCGGATAAACCGTGAGCCGGGTCAGGTGGACGTCAACGAACATGCGGGGCGATCCTTGCCGCGGCCCGCGACCGACGCAACTTCGGTCCAAGGTCGGGAATGGAACCGCTCGATTCAAACAGGGGGCTTGCGGGCGCTTGCCGCAGTTCGCTTTAATCTCCCGTCCGGTCGCTGTTCCTGTCACCTTCCGGCCACCGTAAAACAACATCCTCATGGCCTACACCACGTGCACCGTCCCGCAGGGCGGAAAAATCAGCATTCAGAACGGAACTCTCACGGTCCCGAACCAGCCCATCATCCCCTTCATCCGCGGTGACGGCACCGGTCCCGACATCTGGGCCTCATCGGAGCGGGTGATGGATGCCGCGGTGGAAAAGGCCTTCGGCGGCAGCCGCAAGATCGCCTGGATGGAGGTCTTCGCCGGCGAGGAGAGTTTCAAGCGGTTCAACAACTGGCTTCCCGACGACACCGTCGACGCCTTCCGCGAGTTCCTGGTCGGCATCAAGGGTCCGTTGACCACGCCAGTGGGCGGCGGCATTCGTTCCTTGAACGTCGCGCTGCGCCAGATGCTGGACCTCTACGTTTGCCTCCGGCCGGTGCAGTATTTCAAGGGTGTCCCCAGCCCGGTTAAAAAGCCCGAGGCCGTGGATATGGTGATCTTCCGCGAGAACACCGAGGATATCTACGCCGGGATCGAATACGCGCCCGGAACGCCCGAGGCCGCCAAGGTTCTGAACTTCATCGCCACGGAGTTTCCCAAGCAGTTCTCGAAGATTCGTTTCGGCACCCAAGAGGCCGCCGCCGGATTCTGGAAAGCCGTGGGAGCACCGAATTTCCCAACCGATGTCCAAGTCGGCGTCGGCATCAAGCCGGTCAGCTATTCCGGCAGCGTCCGCCTCGTCCACAGCGCCATCAGTTATGCCATCGCCAGCAAGCGCAAGTCGGTGACGCTGGTGCACAAGGGCAACATCATGAAGTTCACGGAAGGCGCCTTTCGTGACTGGGGCTACAAGGTGGCCAAGGAATTCTTCGGCGCGGTGGAAATCGATGGCGGCCCCTGGTGCAAGATTCCCGAGGGCAAGCCGGGCGCCGGCATCGTCATCAAGGACAGCATCGCCGACATCGCGCTGCAACAAGTGCTCACCCGGCCCACCGATTTCGATGTGATCGCCACGCTCAACCTCAACGGAGATTACCTCAGTGACGCCCTCGCCGCGCAGGTCGGCGGCATCGGCATCGCCCCGGGCGGCAACATCAATTACATCACCGGTCACGCGATCTTCGAAGCCACCCACGGCACGGCCCCCAAGTATGCCAACAAGGACATGGTGAACCCCGGTTCAGTGGTCCTGTCCGGCGAGATGATGCTTCGCCATCTCGGCTGGAATGCCGCCGCCGATCTGATCGTCAAGGGCCTCAACGGCGCGATCGGGTCCAAAAAGGTCACCTACGATTTCGCCCGCCTGATGGAAGGCGCGACCGAGATCAAGTGCTCGGCGTTCGGCGACAACATCATCGCCCACATGTGATTCACGTTTCCGGTGGACGACGGTTCGCCGGAACTTTGTCCAAATCGTTCTCACGGCGTTTCCGATGAACTTCGGAGACGCCGTTTTTCTTTCCCCATCGCCAGTTCCGCGGCGCGACGGCATCCTTCCCGGACCCCATGTCCTCCGACTCGAATCCGGCCGTTCATCCTTTCGTTGATTCGATCTGCTTTCGAATCCTGGCCGCGGTACTGGCACTGCTTGGACCCGCCATCCACGCCGCGCCCATCATCACCGACGAATCGAAAGTCCCGCCTTACACTCTGCCCGATCCGTTGATTCAGGCCGATGGGTCGCGGGTCACCACGCGGCGCCAATGGTTCGAACACCGCCGGCCGGAACTGCTGAAGCTCTTCGAATCGGAGATTTACGGGAAAACCCGCGTGGGACGGCCGCCGGCGATGCGATTCGTGGTTCGCGAAACAGTGTCGAACGCGCGCGGCGGGGCCGCGACTCGACTCCGCATCGGAGTTCTTTTCGAAGGCCGCGAGGACGGTCGTCAGATGGAACTGCTGTTGATTCTACCCAATCACGCCCGAGGGCCGATCCCGGTCTTTCTCGGTCTCAATTTCGACGGCAACTACACCACCACCGACGAACCCGATCTGCCGGTGCCGAAGCATTGGGTGAACGGTTTGTACGTGAATCGGGTGAAGGATCACAAAGCCACCGAATCCGGCCGCGGTATTCATCAACACATGTGGCCGACCGCCTACCTGCTGGAGCGTGGCTACGGGTTGGTCACGATCGGCTATGGCGAGATCGAACCCGACGAACCCGGACGCTGGCGCGAAGGCCCGCGCGGACTCGGTCCGGAACCCGGTTCGGGCGATTGGGGCTGTCTCGGGGCCTGGGCGTGGGGATTGAGCCGGGCGCTCGACTATTTGGAGACAAATCCCCGGGTGGACGCCCATCGGGTCGCGGTGACCGGATTCAGCCGTCTGGGCAAAGCCGCTCTCTGGGCCGCCGCCCAGGACACCCGGATTGCCGCGGTCATCTCCAACGCATCCGGCGCCGGTGGCATCGCGTTGAGCAAGCGGCTTTACGGCGAACAAATCGATCACCTGGCGGGCAGCCTTGGCCATTGGTTCACTCCGGGATTCTCAAAATACGCGGACAACGAAGCCGCGCTCCCGATTGATCAACACGAACTGGCGGCACTGATCGCACCCCGCCCCTTGCTCATCCTCAGCGGCACGACAGATTTCTACAGCGATCCCAAGGGCGAATTCCTCGGCGGGCTCGGAGCGGATCCAGTGTACCGCCTGCTCGGAACCGACGGATTGGCGGTCCGTGACTGGCCCGAACCGTCACGTCTGATCAACAGCACCATCGGCTATTTCCTGCGGCCCGGCGGACACGACGTCACCTTGGAAGACTGGCAGGCAACCGTGACGTTCGCCGACCGGCATTTGAAACGGCGCTGACCTTCTTTCGATCGTTGTGCGATCGGTCGAGACCCTTACGAGCCCACCAAGCAAACCACATCGCCCCTGTCGTTGCGGACGAAGATCCGGTCCTGCGCAAAAACCGGCGGCGTCCAGCAGGTTTTGCCTAGCACCTGTTGACGGCCGGTTTCGTGATAGCCGTCCGGTGCCATGGCAGCGGTCACCAGCAAGCCATCCTCGTTCAACGCCAGGAGACTTTTCCCAACGCCGATGGTGTTTCCGAACCCGAAATCCGCCTGGGACCAGTTCACCTTCCCATCCGACAAGCGCACGGACACGAGCCGGCTCGAAGGTGTTCCCTGCCGTCCGTCGATGCCGTAAATTGCGCCGTCGCGAATCACCGCGGCGTTCATCGGGCTCTTGATTTCCGTGGTCGTCCACACGGCGGTGAGATCCTTGCCATCGAACGCGAGCAGTTCCGAAGTGGTATTGCCGGAAACGAAGATCTGTTTGCCGGAATCCAACACGAACGGCGTCGTGCCGTTCATGTCGAACATTGCCTTGAAGGGCCGCCGGGCGACTTCCTTTCCGTCGTTGCCCTCCAGAATCGAGAATCCCTTCCCATCGAGAACGGCGATGAACTTGTGTCCCTCGCGCTGAAAGACCACCGCCGTGGTGTACCCCGGATGATATTCCCCGCTGGAACTCCACTGGACGGCTCCCTTCTCCAAGTCCACCGACACCACTCGTCCGGCAGCGAAGATGAGGCGGTTCCCGTCCACCACCGGAGAACTCGCAAAGCCCCATTGCGGGAGTTTCAGCCCGGGGACCGTGGTCAGATTCAGATCCCATAGCGCGTGGCCGTCCGCCAAAGCCAGGCAACGCACCTGGCCGTCCTTGCTCAGCACGATCACGCGGTCGCCGAGGATGGTCGGAGTCGCGTTGGGGCCGCCCGGATGCATTTTCGGGAGCAACTGGGCTTCGTAGGACTGTTTCCATTCCTCCCGCCCGGTCTTGATGTCGAACGAGTAAACCGTCTCGTGAGCGTCCCCATCATGGCCCAGGGTGATGGCGTGTCCGCCCGCCACCGCGACCGCGGAATAGCCGCGCCCCACCGACGCTTTCCAGGCCACCTTCCACTTGGAAAGATCCGGATTGAAGG
Source organism: uncultured Verrucomicrobiota bacterium (assembly GCA_903907925.1). Classification (GTDB taxonomy): domain Bacteria; phylum Verrucomicrobiota; class Verrucomicrobiia; order Limisphaerales; family UBA9464; genus CAIVQB01. Next base: position 21,466 of record CAIVQB010000113.1, on the reverse strand, counting down.
TCGAAGCGCCGACCTGGTTGTTGCCGTCCGGTCCAAGCCAGTGCGGCCAGTCCGACCCGGCCAGCGCTGAAGCGGAACCGCCGAGGACACCAGCGGCCAGAGTGACCGCACCGAATAGGGAGGCGACGCGATGATGGGGAATGTTCATGGAATGGACGACTACCGAGGGATGACCGCCGGGGTTGCCACTGGTTACCGAACCGGTCACTTGAACAATTTCGGTGCCAGCTCGGCAAAGTACAGGCGCCACACCGGCCAACTGTGTCCACCCTCCGTCAGGTGCCATTCGTGGCGCAGGTTGTTGTCCTTCAACAGGGCGATGAACTCCTCGTTCCGTTTCAGCAAGAAATCGTCCTTGCCTACTCCCACCCACAACAGCTTCAGGTGGCGGCCGGTCACCGAGGGGTGCATCAGGGCGGGCGCCAGCATTTCCCGGCCGGGAGCCGCCGAACTGAATCCTGCCACCCAGGCAAACAGATCGGAATGATTGAGTCCGATGGTCAGCGATTGTCCGCCGCCCATGCTCAGACCCGCGATCGCGCGGCCGGCGGGATCACGGCGGGTGCGATAATTGGCGTCAATGAACGGCATCACGTCTTCGAGCAAATCGCGCTCAAACAAGGCGGTGTTGTCGCCCGGGCCAACCCCGCCCGTTCCAGGAATTGCAGCGTGACCGTCCATCATCACCACGATCATCGGGGTTGCGGCACCCTTCGCGATGAGGTTGTCGAGGATCCAGTGGGCCTTCCCGTGGGCCACCCAGGTGGCTTGGTTGTCCCCGGACCCATGTTGAAGATACAGCACCGGGAAACGGACCCGGGCACTGTGGTCATAGTTCGGCGGAGTGTAGACCGAGACTTCCCGCAATCGGCCCAACGATTGGGAACGGTAGGCGTGGGTTCGGACAACACCATGGGCGACATCCTGAAAGTCATGAACCAACGGCGGCTGACCCGGCAGGTGAAGAATGCTGGTTCTCGGTTCCCGCATCGGCTTGATGGCCGGATTTCCCGGATCAATCATCGAAAGACCGTCCACCTGGAAGCTGTATTCCCATACGCCGGATTCGATGGGATCGGTCGTGACACTCCAGACGTCATTGGTGCCCCGGAGCATGTTGGTCCGTCCTTTCGGCCATTGGCCCGCTAGCACGACTTCTGTCGCCCGCGGTGCCCGGAGTCGAAAGGTGACCCGACCGCCGGCAAGAACCTCGGGCGACCGCACCGGAGGATTGCCCTGGGGACGGCGGGCGGGGGCATTCGTGCCGGGAACCGGCAACGTCGTCTGTGCGCACAAGCTTGCGGTGCCGACGGCCAACAGCAAAAGGAGGGAAAGCAACGGGCGTCTCATGGAAGACGGGATTCGGTGCCCAACACGCCCGCAACGCAATTCCAAATCCGCTGGGATTCCAGATCCCTGATTCCCCTCTTCAACTCTTCGACTTTTCAACCCTTCAGCATCCCCGCAATCCATGTCCCCTTCCGAACACGGCAAACCGTCTCGATTTTCAACTCCCCTGCCCTTCGCGCTTACCCCACGCTTCCGCCATGGACATCCCGATCGGCATTGTCGGCACCGGATTCATGGCGGTCGCGCATTTGAAGGCTTACACCCAGATTCCAGGCGCCCGGATCGCCGCGCTGTGCAATCCGAGTGGACGGCATCTCGACGGCGATTTCTCGGGCGTGGCGGGCAACGTGGGTGACGGCCAGGCGTTCCGGTTGGACATGACCGGGGTGAAAACCTACCGGGATCCGGCCGCATTGTTTGTCGATCCCGGCATTCGCGTCGTGGACATCACCACGCCAACCCACACCCACGTCGACCTCGCCCTTCAGGCCCTGGCGGCGGGTAAGCATGTGTTGGTCGAGAAACCGATGGCCGGAAACAGCCGCGACGCGGAACGCTTGGTGCGGGCGGTGATTGATGCCGACGCGCGCGGTGTTTTTCTCATGCCGGCGATGTGCATCCGATTCTGGCCCGCTTATTCCTGGGTGAAAGGTCTGATCGATTCGGGCGTTCATGGAAGAGTCCTCGACGCCCGCTTTCGTCGGGTGGCGCAACCGCCGGGCTGGGGCCGTGAACACTTTTTCAAAGGGGGGCAGAGCGGCGGCGCGCTGCTGGATCTCCACATCCATGACGTCGATTTCATCCTCCACTGCTTCGGCCGACCGCGCAGCGTGTTTGCCTCGGGGTACTCCAAGGTCAGCGGTGCCATCGATCACGTCGTAGCCCTCTATTCGGTCGAAGGCGGGACCACGGTCAGCGCGGAAGGCAGTTGGGCGATGTCGGAAGGCTTCGGATTCAACATGGCGTTCACCGTCAATTTCGAACGCGCGACGATCGACTTCGATCTGGCCCGCGGCGATGAGGCGTTGAAGCGATTTGTCCCGGGGCAACCCGCGGAAGTGATCCGACCCGGCGTCAGCGACGGCTATGTCGGCGAATTGACCTACTTCCTCAACTGCGTGCGGACCGGCGTCGCGCCGCGGACAGTGACCGCGGCGGATGGCGCGGCCGCGGTGGCCGTCTGCGAGGCGGAAGCGGCATCGATCGCTTCCGGACAACCCGCGATGATCGCACGGTGAGACGGCGGTCCCCTCGATGGCGAAACAACTCCCGTTGAAAACCGTTCCGAGCCGGGTCATTGACGGCCACGGGTGGGAACGGTCACTTTCAAACGACGCATGAGTCTTACCGCTCGATTTTCTGGCCGGGTCGATTTCCACCCCACGTTCAAACCACGCCCGGGCATCAGCCATGTGCTGTTCGATTTCGACGGCACGCTGTCGTTGATCCGTCAGGGCTGGCCCGACGTGATGGTGCCGATGTTCACCGGGATCATTCCCGCGATCGCGGGCGAATCGGAGGAAGAGCGCAGCAAACTGGCGTTTGAGGACATCATGCGCCTGAACGGCAAGCAGACGATCTACCAGATGATCCAACTGGCCGATCGCGTTCGCGAGCGTGGCGGAACGCCGCTCGAACCGTTGGAGTACAAACACGAATACCTGCGCCGCCTGGACGAGCGGATCCGGCATCGGGTGGACGGCATCCGTGCCGGGACGCTGGTTCGGGATGATTTCACGGTCTTCGGCACGCGGTCATTGCTGGAAGCGCTGACCGCCCGCGGCCTTCCGCTGTACTTGGCCAGCGGCACCGATGAGCAATTCGTGAAGGCCGAGGCCGAGGCGCTCGACATCACCCATTATTTCAAGGGTCACATCTACGGCGCGCAGGATGATTACCGGAAGTTCAGCAAGAAGATGGTGATCGACCGCATCCTCGCGGAGAACCGGATTCCGGGCGGGTCGTTGCTGGCGTTTGGCGACGGCTATGTGGAGATCGAGAACACCAAGCAGGTGGGTGGCTGCGCGGTCGCGGTGGCCAGCGACGAGGCCAACAATGGCTCGGGACAGATGGACGAATGGAAACGACAACGCCTTCTCGGCGTGGGCGCGGATGTCTGCATTCCCGACTACCGGGATTTGGATCCGCTCATGGACAGCCTGTTTCCCGGTTGAACCGGCCTCATTCTTCAAACCTCCATGCCTTCCCTGGATTTGTCCCGGCTGAAAGTCCTGCCGCTCGCGGAGCGTCGGAGTCTCACCCGGGTCGAGGACATTCTGGTTTCACCCGCCGCGACACCGCGACCGATTTCTGCCGAGCTCGTCTCGGTGATTCGTGGTGCCGCCGAAAAAATCCGCGTGGCGCGTGAACGGAAGTCGGAGATCATCCTGATGTACGGCGCGCATCTGCTCCGCAATGGTGCGGCGCTGTTGCTCACCGATCTGATGGAACGGGGCTTCATCACCCATCTCGCGACCAACGGCGCGGGCACCATTCACGACTGGGAATACGCCTGGCTGGGTCGCTCCACCGAGAGCGTGGAACAGAACGTGGCGACCGGAACCTTCGGAACCTGGGACGAAACCGGGCGCAATCTGCATCTCGCACTGATGGCCGGGGCGCTTTCAGGATTGGGCTACGGCCGGTCGCTGGGTCGCTTCATCTACGAAGATGGTTGCACCCTTCCCACGGGTGAGGAACTCGCCGCCATCATTCAACAGTTTCCTGGCGACCCGCTGGCCGCCGCCTGCTGCGATCTGCTCGCCGCCCAGCAACGGTTCGGCCTCGCGGAAGGTCGGCATGAAATCGTTCATGCGTGGAAACAGGCCAGCATCCTGGCGCAGGCCTGGCGGAATGGCGTTCCAGTCACCGTTCATCCAGGCATCGGTTACGACATTATCTCCTGTCATCCGATGTTCAACGGTGCGGTGATCGGTCGCGGGGCGGGCGAGGATTTTCGGCTCTTCGCCGGGGCGGTCGAAGGACTGCACGGCGGTGTCGTGATGTCGGTCGGATCCGCCATCATGGCCCCGCAGGTCTTCGAAAAGAGCCTCAGTTGCGTTCACAATCTTCGCTTTCAGGACGGACGTCCGCCGGTGTCGAATTTCGACATTTACGTCGTCGATCTACAGGACGGCGGGCAATGGGATTGGACCACCGGCGAACCGCCCAAGTCGAATCCGGCGTACTACCTGCGCTTCTGCAAAAGCTTTTCCAGGATGGGCGGCGCGATGCGGTATCTGCAATGCGACAACCTCGACTTCATCCATCATCTCCACCGCGAACTGGTGCCGGCATGAACCGCGAACGCTTCGAACAAATCACCGGTGTCTATCCGTCGCTCCGGTTGACCATTGCCGGAGATTTCTGCCTCGACCGCTATTTCGACATCGATCCGGCGCTCCAGGAAATATCCATCGAGACCGGACTGGTGGTCCATAACGTCACCGGCACCCGATGCCAGCCCGGTGGCGCAGGAACGATTCTCAACAATCTCGCGGCGCTCGGTGTGGGCGAACTTCGGCCCATCGGGCTGTGTGGCGATGACGGCGAGGGCTGGGAACTTCGGCGTGCACTGGCCGCCCGGCCCGGAGTGGTTCTCGACGGGTTTCTCACCGCGGCGAATCGTCACACTTTTACCTACAGCAAGCCGTTGCTGCACCGCTTGGGAATGCCGCCCGAAGAGCTGAGCCGGCTCGACTTGAAAAATTGGTCACCGACCCCAACGGCTCTCCGCACGGCTTTGGGCGCGGCCCTGATCCAGGCAGCGGAGGTTTCGAGCGGGATGATTCTTCTCGATCAGGTGGATGTCGCTGAAACCGGTGTCGTCACGCCGGAATTGCTGGATGTGGTTCGCTCATTGCAGCGCCCGTTGAGCCCGCCCTGGGTGGCGGACAGTCGGCGCGGCCTTTCGGGCTGGCCACCGGTGATGTTCAAGATGAATGCCCGCGAACTCGGTGCGCTGGCCGGAGCTCCGGTGGAATCGATCGAAGAAATCGGCCGTGCCTGCGCCCATATGGCCGCAACCAACCGACAACCCGCGTTCGTCACCCTCGCCGAACGTGGAATGGTTGGCGCGCTGCCCGACGGCTCCGTTCATCACGTTGCGTCCCATCCCATCCGTGGCCCGATCGACATCGTGGGTGCCGGCGACTCGGTGACCGCAAACCTCACCGCGGCACTCGCCGCCGGCGCCACGGTGCTGGAGGCGATGGAGCTGGCCATGGCAGCAGCCAGCATTGTGATCCATCAATTGGGCACCACCGGAACCGCCTCGGTCGCCCAATTGCGCGAACGGTTGTTTCCGTGAAGATCTGGTTCCTGCTGGCCGTCATCGGAGGCCTTGCATCCGGCTGCCGGACCCAGCCTGTCGCAACGAGCCGGTTCGAATTTGATCGTCCCGAAATGGGATTGCCGTTCCGAATTGTCCTCTACGCTCCCGACGCGGAACACGCCCGGACCGCTTCGGAAGCGGCTTTTTCGCGAATCGCGCAGTTGAATGCGATTCTCAGTGATTATGAGGAGGAATCCGAACTGTCCCGCCTCTCGCGTTCCTCCGGCAGCCACCGAGCCGTTCCTGTCTCGGCGGACCTTTGGAACGTCCTGGTCCGCGCGGATCAAGTCTCACGGGCGAGCGACGGCGCGTTCGACATCACCGTCGGCCCCCTGGTTCAACTTTGGAAACGGGCACGAAGACAACGACAGCTCCCGCCCCATTCCCAACTTGAGACCGCCCTGAAATCAGTCGGTTGGCAGTCTATCGAACTCGATCACCGGTCACGAACCGCGCAGTTGACCCAGCCGGGAATGCGACTCGACCCGGGTGGCATCGCCAAAGGGTACGCGTTGGACGAAGCCGCACGAACGCTCCGTGCGGCGGGCGTTCGCCGGTTTCTGGTCAGCGGCGGCGGCGACATGGTGGCCGGGGAACCGCCGCCCGACCAACCGGGCTGGCGCGTCGAGGTGGGCGTGTTTGACACGACGCCGGCACCGGCGCCGCGGTTCGTTGCGCTGCGGCGGCAGGCCCTGGCGACTTCCGGGGATGTCTTCCAGCGGGCCGAAATCGGCGGCATTCGTTACTCTCACATCGTCAATCCGCATACCGGAATCGGCCTGACCGATCATGGATTGGTGACGCTGATCGGTCCCGAGGGCATGACCGTCGACGCGCTGTCGAAGGTGGTCAGCGTGTTGGGACCGGTGGAGGGCCTGGCGAAGCTGCGAGGGTTCCGCGGCGTTGAAGCCCTGGTCCTCCGCAAGCCCGGAACCGAGGTGCAAGAGGACCGAACCCCGGGCTTCGGCCGTTGGCTCTGGCCGCATTGATCGGGAATTTTCAAAGCCTGTAATTGCCGCATTTGTCGGTGGAAATTTCCGGCTGGTTCCCGGCACCCTCCGATCCCGTTCATGAAAGCGTATCGCCTCAACCGCCTGTTCAACGCCAAGTCCAACCGCTGCTTCGACGTCGCCATCGACCATGGCTTCTTCAACGAACGCGGCTTTCTCAACGGCATTGAGAACATGGAAAAAGCGGTCCAGACGGTGGTTTCGGCGGCGCCCGACGCGATCCAACTGACCGTCGGCCAGGCCCAATACCTGCAATCGATTCGCGGCAAGGAGAAGCCGGCGCTGGTGCTGCGGACCGACGTGGCCAACGTCTATGGCTCCCAACTGCCGCGGGCGTTGTTCAGCCGGATGATCGATGCGCCGGTCGAACAGGCACTCCGTTTGGATGCGACCTGCGTGGTGGTGAACCTGTTCCGGATTCCCGGCGAACCCGAGGTATCGGATCAATGTATCCAGAACATTTTGCGGATCAAACCGGAGTGTGACCGCTATTCGATGCCGCTGATGATTGAGCCGCTGGTGTTCCAACCAAACACCAAGGCTGGCGGCTACATGGTCGATGGCGATCTCGACAAGATCCTGCCGTTGGTTCGTCAGGCGGTTGAACTGGGTGCCGACATCATCAAGGCCGATCCCACCGATGCGGTGGTCGACTATCACCGGGTGGTGGAGATTTCAGGCCGGATTCCGGTGCTGGTCCGGGGCGGTGGCAAGGCGGCAGATGCTGAAATCCTCGCACGCACGGAAACGCTAATCCAGCAGGGCGCGGCAGGCATCGTTTATGGCCGCAACATCATCCAGCACACCGATCCGGCGGGGATGACCCGGGCCTTGATGGCCATCGTGCACGACGGCGCCACCGCCACCGAAGCCGCCCACCTCATCCGCCCCTGACCTGCCTCCCCAGACCCAAGGTCCCAGATCCCACATTCTCACCGCGGAATATATGGAACCGGCGGTGGGGTTCTGCCGGAGCCGGGATTTGAGACCACTCCGGGGGCTGCTGGAACCGCGGAGGAGCTGGGCGGAGGAAGAGTATTGACGGGATTCGGATCGGCCACCGTGGACATCGGAGTACCGCCTCCCGGAAAGGCTCCCGGATAGCCGCCGTTAAACCCGCCACCGCCATTGTTGGCACCGGTATAGACCCCCCGACGCGCAGGCCGTACCGAGGCCGAATCCGAGTCTGAAATATCGCTGATCGGCAGATTCTCGGAACTCGGCCGCCGAACCACCGTGGGCGCGCCCGGTGTACCCGGAGCAAAAACCTGGGGAACCGGCCGGACCATGGGATTGCCCGGTCCGCCCGGCCCCATGCCGTTGCCGGGCAGGTTGATCGGCAACGTCCCGGGTTTGAGGCCGTTGTCCTTGAAATTCAGGGTCACTTCGGTCCCGGCATTGATGACCGTCAGCGTTTCCTTGCGCGGATCGATGGCAGTCACCTTGAGTCCATCGACATCATACGATTCGTCGACCACCAGGAACTCCGGTGATTTTCCGGGGCGATTCATCACCAAAAAGGCGCGCTTGTTGCCGCGGAGCTGGCTGAACCCGGTGACAAAGAGATTGGGCGGCGGAGCCGGAGGGGCGGACAACTTGGGGTCGGGCGGCGGGGCCGGCGGCTTGATCCCAAAGGCATTGCGATTGGTAATCACCAGATAGGGGTTGGAATTCGGTCCCATTCCCGTCGCATTGGCCGATCCGACCCCCGCGGACACCGCGTTGTTGGCTGATTCCGGGCTGTCCTGGGTGATCGCCTGGGCGGTCAGTACCACCGCCAATGCTGCCATCGAGGCCACAACCATCGCTGTGGCCGGACGACCGGCGGCAACCTTCGCCTCACCTGACACTCGATGCATGCCAGAAGCATATCGCATGAAGGATCCAACACCAATCCGGGGAAATGGTTGTCCCGTATTCCGGAAAAAAGTTGGGAGAGGACATACAAAGTCGGCGCTGGCAGTGTCCTCTCCACAGAACGGTGACTCCAACGCCCTCCATTCCGCACTGGTGCGAAGCCCTGTACGATCTGCAGGTCGCCAAGCTGATCCTTTACGGCCGCGCCCTGGGACTGTCTCACGGCGAGTCCGAGGACGTGGTCCAGGAGGTATTCGCTGCGTTGCTCGGCCTCGGGGAAGCTCCCGAGCGCCCCGAACACTATCTGGTCCGGGCCTTTCGCAACCGGGTCTTCAATTTCCGCCGTTCACTCTGGCGACGACTGGCGCGCGAATGGGAGTCCCGAAGCTGGTTTGAGCCTTCCCCGGTGGAATCGCCCGCCGAACAGGCCGCCATGCGCTGTCTGTACGAACTCCCGACCGAACAACGCGAGGTCATCGTCCTCAAGATCTGGCACGAACACACTTTTGAGGAGATTGGCACGCTGCTGGACCTTTCCCCCAACACGGTTGCTGGTCGGTATCGATACGGCCTGGCGCGCCTGCGAATCTGTCTCCGGAACCCCGCACCTGAAGAATCCCATGAATCCCGACGATCCTCTGACCGAACTGCTGGCCTCCTGGACACCGCGATCCCCTTCCCGCGGGCTTAGACGGTCGATTTTCGGCCTGCCGGTGGCCGCGACCATGCGGCCGACTCCGATTCCCTGGATGGCGTGGATGACGCCCGCGGCGGCCTGCCTGTTGCTGGTGACCCTCAGTATTCCTTCGGTTGCCCCGGTGCGGGCGATCGGGTTTGAAGGGGGCCCCGCCACCAATTCCCCGCTGCTGGCCGCCCTGCGTTACGCCACCGAACAGAGCGCGCAGAATGCACTTCCAACGGCCAGTTTTACGTGGACAAACCACGTCCCTGCTCCCTCCACTACCCGTTCTTCTTCGGCAGACCGCTAGGCCTCCCGCCCGACCTGTCTGAAGGATTTTTTGTCTACTTATGTCGAGTCCGAATTCCGCCGCCGCCCGTTCGAAGCCCCGCCCCGCACCGGCGGTGGCCGAGCCGCAACCGCCGGTTCCCGCCACTCCTGACGCCCTCTTCCGTCGTGTCGATTGGCTCACCTTCCTAGTCACCGCCGCACTGGTCCTGATCGGATACCTGCTGACGCTGTCCCCAGATCTCACGCTTGAGGATTCCGGCGAACTGGCGGTGGGATCCATGTATGCCGGCGTCCCGCACCCTCCCGGCTATCCGGTCTGGACGCTCTACACCTGGCTGTTCACCAAACTGCTGCCCTTCTCGAACATCGCCTGGCGGGTTTCCGTTTCATCGGCCGTTGCGGCCGCCGCCTCTGCCGGATTGGTGGGGCTCCTGGTTTCCCGTGGGAGCAGCATGATTCTCGAAGGAGTCGACCTGTTCAAAGCCCTCGAGAAACGCTGGGAGAATCCGCTCTGCCTGGTGTCCGGACTGGTCAGCGGCCTTCTCATCGGTTTCAACGGCTACATCTGGAGCCAGGCGGTGATCGTCGAGGTGTACACCCTCGCCGTCCTCACCTTCATGGGCATGCTGGCCTTCCTGCTGCGGTGGATCCACCGGCCCGAGCAGCGACGGTATCTTTACATCGCGTTGTTCCTGTTCGGGCTGTGTTTCTGCAACCACCAAACGCTGATCGTCGCCGCCATTGGCATCGTGTTCCTGGTGCTGGCTGCGGACCGGAAACTCGGCCGGGATTTCTGTTTCTGCAGTGCCTTGTTTTACGCCCTGGTGGTGGTGGGCCGCGCCTTCTCGTTGACGGGGATCCTCAACGACAACCCCGGCGTGTTCACGGTGTTCAACGGAGTCGGAATCCTGATGTTTGCCGGTGCCTATGCCGCCTCCGGTGAGATGTCCAACAAGTCCCGGCTCTGGATCACCGGTGTGGTTACCGGCGTTCTCGCCCTGCTTTTCCTGAACTACAATTTCTCAGCCATCACGCTGGTCGAGCAATCGTCGAAGGCCGGCCAATTGGTCGCCCAAGGGCGGTCGGCGGAACAAGTGGTTCAGGAACTTCACGGACTCGAAACCGCCGTCAGTGCCAGTCTCAAGCTTCTGGCCGGCGCTGCGATCCTTGCCGTCGTGGGAATTTTCGGAGTCTCGTACGGCACCGAGCAGGAGAAGCGGGTGCTGCGCTACTGGTGGCCTGCCATTGCCTGTTTCCTATGCTTCTGCGCCGGCGCGGCCTTCTACTTCTACATGCCGGTCGCTTCGATGACCAATCCGCCGATGAACTGGGGCTACCCGCGAACGGCAGAGGGTTTCGTCCACGCCTTCACCCGGGGTCAATATGAAAAGACCAATCCGAGCCTCAACATCTGGATGCTCTTTTCGCAAATCCAGATGTACGCCCAGGGCTGCAAGGAGGAGTTCAACTGGGCCAATCTGCTCATCGGTCTGGTGCCGTTCGTTTTCCTCGGCCGCATGCAACGCCGCGAGCGCGCCTGGATCTTTGGCCTGACGGCGATCTACCTCTGCCTCGCCTTCATGCTGCTGATTCTCCTCAACCCCGGGGTCGATCGTCAGAGCCGCGAAATGGTAAAGGTGTTCTTCACCTCGTCGCACGTGATCATCGCCCTGGCCGTCGGCTACGGATTGTCGATCATCGGTGCGCTCATTTTGACGCAGTTTGATCAGGTTCGTTTACCGCTGTTCGTGGGTGGGTTCGTGGTGTTTGCCTTCAACCTTTACGAATTTGCGCTGGTCCTGATCGACACCCAATTCACCACCCTCCGTGTCGGGGCGGGCATCAGCGTTGTGGTGGCCATCGCGTTCATCGCCCTTCTATTCCTGCGTCAGTATCGCCTCATCTTTGTTCCGTTTCTCGCGCTGTTCCTGCTGGTTCCGGCCGATTCGATCTTTTCGCACTGGGCTGACAACGAGCAGCGCGGTCACTACTTCGGATTCTGGTTCGGGCACGACATGTTCGAGCCCGGTGCCGACACCTCGGCCGCGCCCGCGCCCAAGGATCGCGCGGGCAAGCCGCTCTACCCGCCCATGGCCCGCGACGCGGTCCTTTACGGCGGCACGGATCCCGGCCGGTTCTGCCCGACGTACATGATTTTCTGCGAGAGCTTCATCCCGCCCGCGAAACGCCGGAACCCTGCATTCGATCGCCGGGACGTGTACCTCATCACCCAAAACGCCCTCGCCGACAACACCTACCTCGACTACATCCGCGCCCACTACAATCGGAGCGCGCAGGTCGATCCACCGTTTTTCCAGGGCTTCCTCAACGACGCCAAGTCGGCGTCCCGCGGTCGGACCAATTTCCTGGCCAAATTGGCGACGCCGCTCGACACCTTCTTCACCGGCCTCGGCGCGCGGATCGAGAAGGAACGCCGGGCCGGTTCCTCGTTCTTCCAAGCCGATCATTTCGCGGATTTCAACGCCTTCAAGAACCGCCTCGGGACCGGCACCGATCCACTCTCGGCCTACCTGCGTCAGAAGCTCGGCGGAACCGTTCCCGCCGATGCCACCGCCCTGGCAACTGCGCTCAATCGCGTCCTCGACGGTCCGTCGTTATTCGACGATCCCGCGCGCTTTTCCCAGATGAAACTCAGTGAGCGGGTCCGGGCTTTCGCCCGACAGACTCCGCCCACCGCCAACCGGGTTCGTCTGAACCGGTTGCTGCTCGAGGAATCCTATCCGGGCCTCATCCGGGCCAGTTTGGGCGGACTCTTTCCCGATCGCGAGATCCTGACGGCATCGATCGATGATCTCTCCCGCTGCTACCGCGAATACACCGACGATGCCGCCCGCCGCTATTCCCTTGGTCAGCTCGAGTCCGGCGAGGTCGTCACGCCGTTGCAGGACGGCCGCATCTCGGTTTCGGGACAGGTTGCGGTCATGGCCATCAACGGCCTCCTGACCAAGGTGATGTTCGACAACAACCCGGATCACGAGTTCTACATCGAGGAGAGTTTTCCGTTGAAGTGGATGTACCCGCATCTGACTCCATACGGCATCATCATGAAGATCGAGCGCCAGCCGGTGGTGGATCTCACCGATGAGCAAATGCAGCGGGATCATGACTTCTGGAGCCAGTATTCAGCCCGCCTGATCGGCAACTGGATCACCGACTCCACGCCGACCAAGGACATCTGCGCCTTCGCGTTGAAGACCTATCAACGTCGCGACCTGACCGGCTTCACGGGCGACCCGAAGTTCATTCGCGATGACAACGGACAAAAGGCCTTCAGCAAACTTCGCAATGCGCAGGGGAAGAGCATTTACGGCTGGCGGGCGCAGACCTCCACCAATCCAGTCGCGCAACAGCGGTACCTGCGCGAGGCCGAGTTCGCGTTGAAACAGGCGTTCGCCTTCTGTCCTTACAGCCCTGAATCCACCTGGAACCTGGCTTCGCTTTTGGCGGCGACCGGCCATAGCGAAGACGCCTACCTCGTGGCCAAGACCTGCGAGGCGTTTGATTCGGACAACGCCGGGATTCGTGACCTGGTGATCCAACTCGATCGCGTCCGCAAGAGCGCCGGCACCACTCCAGTGACGGCGGAAACCCTCGCCAGCCTGGAAGCCCAGGTCCGCAGTCAACCGACAAACTTCGATGCCGGATTCCAGGCCGCCGCCGCCTTGTATCAGAGCGGTCGATCCAATGAAGCCGTCTCGATTTTCGACCGCCTGCTCGCCGCCTCCTCGGAACCGGCCCAACTGCTCAAACTCGCCGAAGGCTACCGGGAGATCATCCGCCTCGACGGCATGGAGGCGACCTTCGTGAAGATCACCCGACTTGTGCCGGGAAGCGCCGATGGATGGTTGAATCTGGCGCAGGTGCAGGCAGCGCTCGGGAAAGTACCCGAGGCGAAAGCCAGTCTGGAGAAGGCTTTCACCGCGAGTGATGCCCAATCCCGGACCAATCCGGCCGCACCGAGCCTGCGCAAGCTGTTCCCCACCGATCCCCGATTCGAACAGATCCGAATGTTGCTGAAGAGTCCATGATCCTAGAGCCCGTGTTCAGTAGTGGTAACGGAGTTGGGCGATCAGAAGCCCGTCGCCGGTCGCCCGGTAGACCATGCGATGTTCCTGGGTGATTCGCCGCGACCAATAGCCGGACAGCGCGTGCCTCAGCGGTTCGGGCTTGCCAATGCCTTCGAGTGGATGCCTCGTGGCGTCCCGGATCAGCTCGTGAATCCGCTTCAACGCCTTGGGATCCGTCCGCTGCCAGAATAGGTAATCCTCCCAAGCTTCCTCGGAGAAGATGACCTTCATGGAGCGGCTGGAATCTTCCGGGCCTTCCCCTTGCCGGCTTCCAACGCCTGGATGGAGGTGAGGAGGCGACGGGCATTGGCGGGGCTTCGAAGCAGGTGCGCCGTCTCTTCCAATTCCTCGTAGTCGTCGAGGGACATCATCACGACCGACTGATCCCGATTTCGGGTGATGATGACCTGGGTCCTGTCGCGGCAAACCTCATTCATCGTCGCAGCGAGTTCCTCACGGGCCGCTGTGTAGGTAATCGCCTTCATATGGACAGGATCCTGTCCAGGTCGAGTTCTGTGTCAAGAATACCAAGCGGAGAGCTATCCACTCCGTGCGGGTGGGGCTTCGGGAAGTCCGCACTGGTCGCATCGGCGTCCTACCGGCTACAACTGCGCGGTGCTTTGGCTCTGCCATCTCTTAACGGTCGTCACCGGGTATTTCCTCGGATCGATTCCCACGGGCTTTCTCGTCGCCCGTTCCCGGGGGATCGACATCCGTTCGGTGGGCTCGGGAAACATGGGGGCGACCAATGTGTTTCGGACGCTTGGAAAAGGTCCCGGAATCCTCGTTCTCCTGATCGATGCCCTCAAAGGCGCAGCGGCTGTCATCGTGGCCCGGACGTTTTTTGTCCCGCTCGCCGACACCCACCCGTCGGTCGCCCTGGTGCCGATGATCGCGGCCTTGTCGGCGGTGCTCGGACACAACTACACCTGCTGGCTCGGGTTCAAGGGCGGCAAGGGGATCGCCACCTCCGCCGGAGTGCTGGCGGCGCTGGTTCCGATTCCATTTCTGATCACGCTCGCCACCTGGATCCTTGTCTTCGCGCTGAGCCGGTATGTTTCCCTCGCCAGCATCGTGGCCGCGGCGGTTCTGCCGGTGGCGACGGCGCTGCATCGCGAGCCCTTGCCGGTGGTCTGCCTCACCCTGCTGCTGGCGCTGCTCGCAATTTGGAAACACCGCCCGAACATGGAACGCCTGCTGGCCGGAACTGAAAACCGGATCGGAAAACCAAAGCCCAAAGCGAACGCGGCTGCCGAATCCGGAAACCCGAGCGGCACCCAGCCATGAACACCGCCATCATCGGTGCCGGCGCCTGGGGAACCGCTCTGGCCATCGTCGCCTGCCAGAACGGTCATACCGTCACACTCTGGGGACACAATTCCGACCATGTCGCCGCCCTGGAACGAACCCGAACCAATGAGCGTCATCTTCCTGGATTCGCATTTCCAGCGGCGCTTCGACTGGAAGCAGACGCCGAACGGGCCGTTGCGGACGCGGACCTGATCGTTCTCGCGGTGCCCAGCACGGCCTTCCGTTCCATCGCCGGCCGGATTTCAAGCGCGGCAGGATTGGTGGTCAGCGTCACCAAGGGCATCGAAGCGGGGACGGGCCTGACCATGTCGGGTTTGATCGCGGAGATGATCCCACGCGCACTGCCCGCAGCGTTGTCCGGCCCCTCACTCGCCGTCGAAGTGGCCCGCGGCATCCCAACCGCCGTGGTGGCCGCGTCGGTCGATCCCGCGCAGGCAAAACGGATCCAGACCGCGTTCCACCGGCCTTCGTTCCGGATTTACACCACGACGGATTTGGTCGGCGTCGAACTCGGTGGCGCCCTGAAGAACGTGATCGCCATCGCCGCGGGCGTCTGTGACGGCTTGGGCTTCGGCGACAATTCCAAGGCCGCTCTGATCACCCGCGGGCGCGCCGAAATCACCCGTCTGGCCGTGGCCTGTGGCGCTGAGCCTTCAACCCTTTCCGGTCTCAGCGGTCTTGGTGATCTCACCGTCACCTGCTTCAGCCGGCACAGTCGCAACCGGGCCTTCGGTGAACGCATCGGACGTGGCGAATCCGCGCGGGACATTCTCGCGGCCAGCACGTCGGCGGTGGAAGGCCATCCCACCACGCGCAGTGCCCACGAACTCGCGCTTCGCAAGGGTATCCCCTGCCCGATCATCGCCCAAGTTCACGCCATGCTCTTCGAGGGCAAGGAACCGCGACGAGCCGTCATCGACCTGCTGGATCGCGAACCCAAGGCCGAGGATTGAACGGCTCTCGGCGTTTCGACTTCTTCACCACTTTTTCTATGCCTGTCCCCCGATCGTCTTCAACACGCCGTCCTTCAGTCACCGTTCGCGTTCCCGGAACCACCGCCAATCTCGGTCCCGGTTTTGACACGCTGGGAATCGCCCTGCGCCTCTACAACCGGGTGAGGGTCGAACCAAACTCCGACAAGACGATCAACATCCGCTCAACGATCGCCGATGACGCCCGGGCCGGTGCGACGGCCATGCTCGGTGAGGCGGCGAATGGATTCTTCAAGCGAGCCCGATGGGCAAATCACGGATTCGACATCTGGCTCGAGGGAGATGTCCCGATCGCCCGCGGACTCGGATCGAGTGTCACGGCGCGGCTGGGTTGTGTGGCGGCATTGAACGCACTGGCGGGGGGACCACTGAACCGACAGGCGCTTTTCGAAGTCGTCAGTGAACTCGAAGGACACCCCGACAACGCCGCACCGGCGGTGTTCGGTGGGTTCACCGCGGCGACCGTGGTGGAGGGACGAGCGCGGGCGGTTCGTTTTTCGGTGAAACCCAACGTGCAGTTCGTCACGCTGATTCCGAATTTCGAAGTCAGTACCCCGGCGGCCCGCAAGCTGGTGCCGTTGCAATTCTCGAAGGCCGACACCGTTCACTGCCTGACCCGGGTGGCCTTCATCACCGCCGCCTTCGCCGCCGGCCGAACGGATCAACTGCGCGGCTGTTTCGATGACCGGATTCATCAACCGTATCGCGAGGCCTTGATTCCTCAATTGTCCGGAGTGATCCGCGCCGGCGAGAAGGCCGGAGCGATTGGCGGATGGTTGAGCGGAAGTGGTTCGACGATCATCTGCATGACCGTGGACAAGGCACCGGCGGTGGCGCGGGCGATGCTGGGGGCACTGCCGGATTCACGCGTGGAGATCCTCAGCGCCGACACGCGCGGAGCCACTGTCGGGAAAGTCTCCGCCGCCCGGTAGACGCAACCCAGGCCGAGCGAACAAACTCCGCGAACTTGGAATCAGCGGGAAGCGCGCTTCGACGAGAGGTCGAGGCAGACGGCTTCCTTGGTGCTGCGCGCGTAGACCCGGCCGTTGCTCACCACCGGGGTCGTCCAGCATTTCCCGGAAAGCACCGTGGCACGAGCCGTCTCGTGATAGCCGCTGGCGTCAGCCTTGAAGAGGACCAGTTCACCCGCATCCGACAAGGCCATCACCTGATCCCCCACGAGAATCACATGGCCGGGACCGAATCCCGCCTGTTCCCACAGGACGGCACCAGTCTTCACATCGACGCATTTGACCGGGCCACTGCCGTATTCCTTGAACTGAAACATTCCGTACAGATGGCCGTCCTTCAGCACCGGAGTGCTCCAGTGATTCGCGAGGGGCTTGTTGCCGGGGAAACGGTAGAGCGGTTCCGCGGTCCATTTGTCACCGGTCCGGGTGATGCGCGCGGCACCGGCACCGACATCATAACCGGCGGAGCAATAAACGATGTCACCCGCGACCACCGGCGAGGCGGCGGTCGAAACCTTGTAGGGGAACGGATGGCGCCAGAGTTCGGTGCCGGTTCCGGGGTCCACCGACAACAGACCCGACTGGAGAAAGAAGATCACCTGACGTTTGCCATGGAGCGTGGCGATCACCGGCGTGGCGTGGGTGATTTTTTCGTCGAACGCCTTCCAAACCACATCCCCGGTTTCGGTGTTGAAGGCGAGGAGTGATTCTCCCGGTCCGCCACCGCCTGCGATGACGAGTTTTCCATCCACCACCGGCGACGCGGCGTTCATCCACGAGATGTTGCGGCCGGTGAATTCCTTGATCAGTTCGTGTTTCCAGACCGGCTTGCCGGTGGCGGCTTCGAAGCAATTGAGAACCAGCTTTGCCGACAGCGAAAAAACCCGGTTACCGTCGATCGAAGGCGTGGAGCGCGGGCCGTCACCGCCGTCATTGCCCTTGGCCCCGGACTGACCCCCGTCATTGATCTTCATCGTCCCCAGCGCCTGCAGCCACAGTTCCTTGCCGGTGGCGGCGTCGCGGGCCACAAGCGTCTCCTGCTGGGCACCGTCGACCTCGCGCAGCTCTTGGGTGAAGGCCCTTCCGTTGGAAACCACAAATGAGCTGAAACCGCCAGTCGAAGGAACCTTCCACACCACCGCCGGACCGGCGGCGGGCCAGGAGGCCGAGACCTTTTCCGGTGAAGAGCCGTCCGATTTGGGCCCGCGATACTGAGGCCAATCGGCGCCCTGCAACGAGAGTGCGAGGACACCGGCAACGACTTGGGCGACACCGACGGGAGACAGCTTCATACGCAGGCGTACATTTCTCCCGATCCGGCGGATGGGTCAAGGGGCAAAGGGCGGTTTTGCCGGTCCTGGCCGAAATCCATACAGTTGAAAAGCGGATCGACACGAATTCAGTTCAAGGGGCACGAGTCCTTTGGGCATTCGGCTCCGGGTATTCCGTTCACGGAAGGGTGAATCTCAATTTACCACGGGAATCCAACAGTGTCGCCGGTTCGGCTGCGGCCTCGAAGCGGGGACAAGGATCGAATCCAGAAGAGATTTAGACGGAATGAACCGAATAGACGGAATCCGATTCGTTCATCAACACTCTGATGGCGCGTCTGAAAATTGGGAACGCCGGCACGGAGGGCAAGCATTGTCACCGATTCCAGAGGACCCGGTCCAATCCGACTCATCCAGTTCATTCTGTCCATTCCGTCTCGATCCGTGAATCCGCGTCCTATTGTGGCTTCTTCTGAATCATTCCGGCCTACAGCCCCAGCCGGGTGGCGACTTCACCGGAGAGCACTTCGTACGCCGACGAGCCCGCGCTGTAGGGATCGTAGGCAATGATCGGCTTTCCGAAACTGGGCGCCTCCGCAATCCGCGTGGTCCGGGGAATCATGGTGTCGAACACCAGGGCACCAAAATGTTGACGCACCTCGGCAACGACATTCTGTGCCAATTTTGTCCGACCATCGAACATGGTCATCACCACACCCATCAATTCCAGTCCCGGATTGATCCCGGTCTCCCGCACCTGCGCCAGGATGCGGGTGATCATCGCCACGCCTTCCAGCGCGTAATACTCGCACTGCAACGGAACGATGAGCCGGTCGGCCGCCGCGAAGGCGTTGAGGGTCAAAATCCCCAAGGCCGGGGCGCAATCGAGGATGATCAGATCAAAAGCCCCGGAGTCGCGCACCGGCTGGAGCGCGTGGCGCAGGCGGTTGAGGTAGTCGTCCGATCGCGCCAGCTCCACCTCGGCACCGCACAAATCCATTTCACTCGGCAACACGGAGAGTCCGGGGAAGGCGGTGGTTTTGATGCGTTCCTGCAGGCCGCCTTCGCCGAGCAACGGCCGGTACACGCTGCCGCCCTCGGTCTTATCCAGTCCCAAACCGCTGGTGGCATTGGCCTGGGCGTCGAGATCGACCAGCAGGACTCGCCGGCCGCGGGCGGCCAGACACGCCGACAGATTGATGGCGGTGGTGGTTTTGCCGACACCGCCCTTTTGATTGGCGATGGCGAGGACGTGAATAGGCACGCCCGGAGATATCGGTGGAATATCCCGGAAATCCAAACCGATTTTGAAACAGACCACCTTTTTCCCGCCTCCGCGATTGAACACCGGCCCGGGTTCGCCTATCCCAAACGCGCCTCATGAGCGAACTCATCGTCATCGGCCACCGCAATCCCGACACCGACTCCATCTGTTCGGCGATCGGTTATGCCGAGTTCAAACGGCGTACCGGATCGCCGCACGCCATCGCCGCACGGTGCGGTGACACCAACGAGCGGATCGATTTCGTGCTGCGCACCTTCGGCGTCCCCGCCCCGCTCTTCGTGGGCGACGTCGCCCCAAAGGTGCGCGATGTCATGCAGTCCAACGTCATCGGGGTTCCGCCCGGCACCAGCGTGGTCGAAGCCCTCGCGGTCATGGACGAAAAGAACATCCGCGTCCTTCCGGTTCTCGACGCCGAACGCCGCTGCCGCGGCCTCATGTCGGTCTTCAAGGCCAGCAAGTTTTTCTTCCCGTCCCCGAACCGGCTCTACGATTCCCGCCGGATTCTCGCGTCAGTCCGCAGCATGGCGCACGTCCTCGAGGCCCGGATGATTTGCGCCTTCGAACCCGACAAGGAGGAGGACTTGGTACTGATGGTCGGCGCGATGAAGGCGAGTTCGTTCGCCGCCCGACTGGCGACCTACGCCCCGGAAAAACTGGTGGTCGTCGTCGGAGATCGCGAGGACATCCAACGTCTGGCCATCGAGGACCGGGTACGCATCGTGATCGTAACCGGTGGCCGTGATGTCGCTCACGACATCCACGAACTGGCCCGCCGCAACGAGGTGACCCTGCTCCTCACCCCGCACGATTCAGCAACCACCTCGATGCTGTGCCGCGCGGCCATCGCCGTGGAACATCTGCTGCGCGAGGATTTCCTCACCTTCGGAGCCGATGAATCGCTCAGCGCCGTCATGCGCGTCGCTGCTGAATCCCAATTCCAGGCCTTTCCGGTGGTGGACGAACAGCAGCGCGTGGTGGGGATTCTTTCCAAGTCCGACTTTTTGAAGAAGGTGGAGCGCCAGTTGATTCTCGTGGATCACAACGAGCTTTCACAGGCGGTCCACGGGGCGGACCAGGTGGAAATCCTCGAGGTCATTGATCACCATCGAATCGGCTCCTTCAGCACCTCTCAGCCGATTCTGTTCCGGAATGAACCGGTCGGATCCACCAGCACCATCGTTGCGGACTGCTTCTTCCGTCACGGCGTCCAACTCCAACCCTCGATCGCCGGGCTCCTGCTGGCCGGCTTGGTCAGCGACACCCTGAACCTCACATCGCCCACCACCACGGAGCGTGATGTGGAAATCCTCGCCCGCTTGGAACGGTGCGCCGAGGTCGATGCCACCGCCTTCACCGAGAAATTGTTCAGCTCGGGATCAGTGCTGGTCTCCCGTCCCATCCCGCAGGCCATCACCACCGACTGCAAGGAATACACCGAGGGCGGCCATGTCTTCAGCGTGGCGCAGATCGAAGAACTCGGTTTCGACAATTTCTACAAACGCCAGGCGGAGATTCAGGCCGCGCTGGACGCGTATCGCACCTCCAAGGGCTACCTCTTTTCAGCGCTGCTGGTGACCGATGTCGTCCTCCAAACCTCGTTGCTGCTGGTGGCCGGTCCGACCCGGTTTATCAGCTCCATTCCCTACCCCGAATTGTCGCCGGGAATCTTCCAACTGGCCGGCGTCGTCTCCCGCAAAAAGCAATTGTTGCCCTTCCTCACCAACCATCTCAGCCGCGTCTCCGCCCTGCTCGGGGGCAACTGAGTTCATCATCCGGAAAGCAGGAAAGCCGGAACGGAAAGTCCGATCGTATCTTGCGTTGAATTGACGCCCGGGAGTTCGGCGGCAGCAATGGTTCAGTGCAGAACAGCTCTTTCTCGACGCCTTTTCCTTCTAAGAAACTGCGAGTGTGGATGGCGGTTGGGGAGTCAGCTGGAAGCCGAGATTGGCGGCGGTTTTGTTGAGGTGATGGAGCATTCTTTCGCGGTATTTGCGCTCGTAGTCTTCGAGGCCTTGCCTGACGTAGAGT